>JBBQFC010000025.1:0-41806 GCA_038321615.1 Flavobacteriales bacterium
GGTGGCAATAAGGCTCATTGCTGCGCCTGCACCTGTAATATCGAGGTCGTAGATGTTTGTAGTACCATCAGTCAGGATGTCGGCCAGGTAGTAAGCATAGTCCACACATTCGCCAGGGATAACGGGTGTACATTCGCAATCTGCGATTGTTCCGGCAGCACCGTCTTCGAGTGAGCAGGTCATTCCATTTACTTCGCATGAACCGTCATCTTCTATAGCTTCCGCGTTGTAATTGCAAGCCGCTTCATTGGTACAACCCAATACTTCGGATTCTACGTTTAATACACGGAATATTGTAATAGTACCGCTTACTTCGTTGGAAATTAAAGCGTAAGCGTTTCCGTCAGGGCTATCGGCTGGAGAAATGTAAATTACTACCTCGGGACCCAAATCGCCACCAAGGCTTTCGACGGTACGGTTGTTTTTGTAATCTACAAATACTGGGTTGGCAGGATCGGTTACGTTGTAAACCATTAATCCACCGGTGCGCTCCAATGTAATGAAGGCATATTGCGCTCCATTGATAGATGCCACAGTGATGCCTTCTGGCTCCGGGCCTTTAGCGCGGCTGCGGCCTTTGAAGGTATTATCGTCATTGCTGGCATTGAAAAGTGAACCAATTACAGGATCGGCCGCAGTGATTGCTTCGAAATCCTGACCGCTTTCGTAAATCAAATCGAGCGTGGCAGCATTCACAATCGAGAACGAGCGTGACCCTACCATGATTAATTCATCGTAATCGCCGTCACCATCGGTATCTCCATTCAGATTGGTAATACGCAGACGACCTAAGTTATGATTTCGTTTGAGTAACTCAGCGTGTGGAAACACGATTGGATCGAGCACCGTACTACCTGCGCCAACAGTGGTGCGCTCGTTGAGCGGGCCGTATTCTTTTTCGTCGCCTTCGTTGGCTAATACTAAATAACGTGTACCACCCACTTCGTAATTGGCGATAGCATCGGGCATGTAAAACGACTTTACCGGGAAGTTGGTAAGGTGTACAAAATCACTGCGGTCTGATGCATCAAAACCTTTGCCGGAAAGGCTGAAATCTTTCAAACCAAGACCTTTAACAGAGGTAACGGTAAGCGTTGCAAGGTCGATTTCAGCAATGGCATTGTTTTCCTGAAGGGAAACCCAAGCAGTTGTTGAAGTTTCATTTACAGTGATGTACTCCGGCTCCAAATCTTGCGAAAGCGTACCGGGAGCGTATGTTTTACGAACTCCGGCTGCAATCAGCGCAGCTTCCATGGCATTAAACGAAGTGAAATCGAGGGTTGTAACGTTCGCTTGACTTACAGAAGGTACTCCCCCACTCACGTCGATTACCGAAACAGAACCTTCGGGATCTACGGTGTAGGCATCGTTTGGCTGACCTTCGTTTGCAGTAAGCACTTTGGTACCATCGGGGCTGAAAGTTATCATATCGGGCAGGGCACCTACCTCAACCTGTGCGATAAAATTTCCATCGATATCGAAGAATACCACGGTACCGTTCAATTGCTCATTTGCATTGGGGCTGGACACGGCAACGTAACCGTTTTTCGCAGCAATGCCGGTTATGCCTCCGTAAGAAGCCATATTAATCGAAGAAATGGTAACGGGAACAGCAGGGTTGCTAAAGTCGATGATATCGAAACGGTCTTCGATGGCACTCGTGCTAAACAGGCGTTGGCTTCCGGCATCGTAAACAATCACTTCGGTTGAGCTGCTACCCGTAAGATCAGGATTGAAGCTAGTGATGAAGTCGAGCTCAATTTCTAAAGATGCAACCGGAGCTTGGCGATCATTGTCGCGGATGAACACGGTGATAAAGTTTAAGCCATCTATCGTCAAACCACTGGCATTTTCAAGGTAAAGCGCGAAGTACTCGTCTTGCTCTACTTCTGCATCGTCCGTAATTGGGATTACTACCGAAACTTCGGTCGAAGAAGTACCATCAAAATTCAAGGTGGTATTTTCAAAAGTTAAATCGCCGGCATCTGTATTGCTCCATGGGCTGCCGCGAAGTACCAAGTCTACTGCACTGGCAGAAGGATTGTTGATGGTGAAAGTCACCGTTACGGTTCCATCTCCTTCCGATACTGAGTAGAAGCCTTCGTCAAAAGCGATAGTCGTATTGTAGCTAAAGGTGAATTCGAACGGTTCTGCAAGGGCAACACCTTCTGCATTCTGCACGTTTGTAACGGTAAGCGTTAATTCGGTAGCCGCCGGAAATCCGGGGTTATAGGTAAGAAGTACCTGTTTTGAGCCGTCCCCGTTGGTAATCAATTCGGCGGAAGCCAAACCATCGATACCCGTATAGTTGGCTAGATCGGTCGCGGATACTTCATTTAAATCCTGATTGAAAATAAGTTGGAGAGTAGTTTGATTGAGCACATTGGCAGCCAATACAGCTAGCGTGTTTCCAAAAGCCCAGTTTGGCCAAACCTGACCGGCAACGCCGCCGCCGGTTCCTACCCAATTGGCAGGGTTGAGAATAGCCGTTTTCAAAGCATCGCCTTCCAGGTCTTGCAGGCCATTGTAGTAGCCATTTACCAAGAGACCGCCTACAGCATCGGGAGCCGTGCTGAGATTAATGGAAGAAACACCATCCTCTAAACCAGCGGGTAAGATGGAAAAATTACCACCACAGGCGATATTTTCGAGTACCCACGCATTGGCGCTTAGCGCCGTAATGTAAGAAGCAGAAGCTGGCTCGCCAGCATACACAATGATCTGATCGCCGCTCGAACTTAGGCCAAACGTAGAACCAGAGATTTCGCCAAGACTTACTACACCGTCTGAGTTGCCCACGGTTATCACAGTGCCGGCATCTACGCCTGAAGCGGGAGCTGTCCACAGCAAACCACCCAAGCATTGCGGGGTGGCATTGGTAGTGTATTTGGCATCGGTGAATCGGATCAAAGTGCCCGGTAGAATATCTACCATGGTCAAGAAAGCAAATTCATCTTCGAAATCGGAAGTATTCATGCGGTAAGCGATGATTACAATGTCACCGGCGCTGAAAATAGTTTGAGTGGTAATGGTCGAGAAGCTCGCTTCTACATCCGTAGCGAGCACATTTCCGCTCACATCGGCAATGGTATTGGCCAATAAGGCGAAGTAATAAGTCTGGCCATTGAGCAATCCACCTTCCGGCGAAACGGTAATAGTATTATCGGCGTACACGGCAGTAAAAGGTACATCTTCACCCGAAGCATCGGCAAAGCGCAGCACCACGGCCGAGCCGATATTTTCGGGAGTCAAAGCTGCACCGCCTGCCAATACCACAGCTTCATTGAAGAGGATGGATGGTAGCGTTGCAACAGCTACATTCACACTGTTGGTAAGTGGGCTAAGGGTAGCAACCGGAAAAGCAGTATCGGCACCGCCGGTACTAAAGCCTTCTACCGTAATATTATCGAAACGATTGTTTCCAGCTGTTCCACCACCGCCTTGCTCAAACAGTATTCGAACAGCGAAATTTGGATTATCGTTAACCTCTTCCAAAGCCGAGAAATCCAAGGTTTGTAGGGTAGGTGTTTCGGTAATGGCAATGGTCGTAAAGTCAATGAAATCTACTCCGTTAGTGGTGTAAGCTACCAGTTGATTACCGGCACCTGAGCCACTGCGGCGCGTTGCGTATTTTACTGTGATGTCTTGGTTTCCGCTGGTCGGTATATTCCAACGAAGACCACCACCGATCGGGTCGTTGAAGCGCAAATGGGTGGATGCTGGATCGCCAAAACGTGCGTTTAAATTCTCAAGGTCGAAATTCTGACCCGTATTTCCCGAAAAAGGGATAAAAGAAATTCCACCTTCTAGTTGGGTGATGCTCGCACCACCCACCTCGGTATAGCTAACGCCGAGCAATTCTCCGACTGAACCAGACGTATTAAAGTTCCAGTAATGCAGTAAAGCGAGCGTCGGAATAAGGGTAGCGTCGAGCGTAATGTTGTCAAATCGGTTGTTTCCCCCAGTACTCCCGCCACCTGCGGCAAATTCAATCTTCACAGCGAAGTTTGGATTGTTATTCACGTCAATGAATCCTTCAAAATCAAAAGATTGCAACGTTGGGGTTTCGGTTACCACCACTTCAGCCAAAGGCAAGAAATCTACCCCATTTACGGTGTAGGACAGCGATTGGGTTCCAGCTCCCGAACCTGATCGGCGGGTAACGTAACTAAAAGCTACTTCTTCGTAACCCGTAGTCGGTAAGATGAATAACAGCCCACCGCCAATAGGGGTATTGTAACGAAGGTGGGTGAGTGCTCCGTCGCCGTTTCGGGCGTTTAGATTTTCTACATCGAAATCCTGACCGGTATTCGAAGTGATTTGAACTACTGCAGTTCCTCCTTCGATGGTGGTTAGCGCTGCTCCGCTAATACCGCTTTGCGTCGGTGTCAGAAGGGTTTCAAGTGATCCGGAATTATTAAAATTCCAATAGTGAACCAAGTCTTGAGCGTTCGCCGAAAGGCCGACGAACAATCCAAAAAATACGGCTAACGAACGTAAAATCGTGCTAAGCATCGTTTATGAATTTGTTGAACCGCAAAAGTATTTCGCTAAAAGCGTGGGTGTGTAAACCATAAACAATCAAAACGTTAAGGATTTGTGGATTTAATGTTACCGAAATAAGTCCAATGTGTAGAGTAGGTTAATTTTTGATTGTTAAACCAATGATTAAGGAAACCACTCGACTTATATTTTAGTTGACCAGAAATGGAAGAAGATACCTAATGCAACCGTCGAAGTTGGCTCTTTTAATAACAATACCGTAGGGAGGGAGCGAATTGAGAAATTTCCACAACTTGAAAGCTTGAACGACAGTGTATTGTACCAGTAAGGAGATAATCATGAGCATTAACAATTGAATATGCCACGCCTTTATTTTCGAGTTTCAATTTTGGATTAAACAATACTTGAGATCAAACAAAATTGGTTTAAATGTCGAAATCTCAGATCGATATCAATCGATTTTAAAAAATTTCCCTTCAAATGACAATGATGTACCCATGGCTTCCTACCTTATCGCAAATTTGCTTGTAAATAATGTCACTTGATAATTTTCCATGCCAAATTACAACCCGACCACTTCCCGAGTTGGTTCAAATGAACAATAAAATAGCTGCATTGCTTTCCTTTTTCGTTGCAAGCATTATTCGTAAAGTAGTAGAGGTTGTTGCGAATTACTTCATTTGGCTTACCAAAGAATTTCACAATTTCTTCTTTTGTCAGATCCTCTAAACATCCAGAATTTCCGAAATCGGTGGATGTTAAATCTCTAAAAGCGTTGCCCATTCTATAAATTCCGGTGCACTCATTATAAAACCATTGTTCATGAAGGAACTCTCGAATTCGATGATCACAAGAAAAACTGCCTGTATCTTGGTAATGAGAATTATATCTTGAAAGGAGTGGGCTAAATAATGTGACCACAGTCAAAATTGTGAAAATCTTCATTTATAGCTTGAGCAGTTTGAATGAATAAGTTGATGCACCAAGATCAATTTTCAACGTATATAAACCGGGTGCTAATTCATCACTAAAATTGAAATTTTGAACGCTAGATTGATTGACAACTTTTGCTCTTCTGTCTACAGACACCCCTAGAGAATTAAACAATTCGTATTTTAGTATTCCGCTGTACGCTCCCTGCATCCGCAAATTGACTGTTTTTTCAAACGGGTTTGGGAAAGGGACAAACTCAAAATTCCCATTGAATTCACTCGCTGAGACATCGGTAGAAATATTGCAGAAGTTCACGGGAAGCGGAGTATGAGAACTAGATGGGTCATTACACCCAGCGAAACTAACGCCGATACTAAAATTAAGTGCTTCAATACCACCGACTAGCGCCCCTTCTTCAATTAAAGTTTTGCGGGCGAAGAATGGGATTGGAGAATTGGCATCTGATAAATCTGCGTAATACATTATATCTGTAATTTGATTAACATGGTTAAGCAAATGTGCATGACCAAGTTCATGAAGAGCAACTGCGTAAAAGTCGTGCGTTCCAGCAGGTAGGTCATCGAATCCTGTTTCATCGTAAAACCAATTAAATGAGATTGAATTTGAAAATGTAATGTCAAATGTATATTGGTAAACTAAGTCGGACTGCAGATTACATTGAACTATCCAAATTTCCGTTTGCGCCAGCACATTACTAGGATCAATTATACCAAATTTCACTGATGTTAGGGTGTCGTTGTCCATAAAAACTTGGGAATCCGGATTTTCATCTAAACGCCACCGGATATCCGTGTTACAAGTCCAACTTCTCAGTGCGGCAATTAGCGATTCAACCGCATCACCGTTTGACAGAAAATTTTGCGCTGGGATGACGTTATATCCCGGCAATGGATTTAAGCCTTCATCGTCTACAACGGGATCTACACCAGCTAAAACTACCCTCGTTTTTAAAGGAAATACCACTGTATTCAAGAGCGAGTAGTCCACAATTAGATGATCAGAGAGTGCACTACTTGTACCTGCATTATTCGTCACCCGAATGATTCCACTTCCAGGAGTATCCAAAATCGGGAGTGGATTAATTGATAACGGTATTACAGATGGCACTACAATATTAATTTGACTATTAGACCAATTGTAGTCAGCCTGATCCAACGTAACCCAAGACGCACCACCATCATCAGCACTGCGCATCTCAATAGTTCCAGAAATGCTGCCAAAGTTGATGCCGAAAATTGACACATTATCTCCCACACCTCCATTTACTTCCTCAGTAGAAATGCCAGTGACTTCCATTGTGCATAGATTACTATTTTCGGAATCACTTGCATTGATATCATCGAAACTCACATAGTCTCCATTCGGAGTATTGGTGTAAAAAGATAGTAAAAGCATTAGATCTAAATCGATAAAATTTAAATCCGGCACTTGCGAACAATCATTAATTTTCATTTTAACATGAAGTAGTTGTCTGGGAATGCCATCAATGACAGAGCGTTCCTGAGCGTTAGGATTCGCGTTCGCGGCGATATAAATTGCATTCTGTCCATTATCAGCATCAGATGGCGCCGGTGTAAAATAATCATTGGTGGAAGCCATCAATTCACCCCCTCTGTACAGTAATATTATTGTTAAGAACGAGATTATCTCCAAAAGCAGCTGGATTATAGCTCATTCTGACCAAGCCATTATCGAAATGAGCAGGCAATGTAGTAGAAATGTAAATGTCGAACTCAAAGAAATTATCGGATGGAGTACTTACCGTTCCAGCGTTTTCAAAAGTGTAAGTTATCGTGGCTGATCCGCTGGAAGCAGTCTGGAGTTTTTCAACTGCGAAATCGTACAGTTGAGAATACTTTTCAGTCTGCAAGATTCCATTTGGAAAAACATCAAGACATTCCACTACATATGTTGAATCCAGTGTATGGTAGAGCTTATCAATGCAGTCAAAATTGAATGACCAGTAATTCGCATTTATATAGTGATCAGTATAATCATAATCAAGGTATAGCCCGTCGTGAATTTGAAGCTGTTTCAGCTGTGCTGAAACGGTGTTCGGATTGGATGGATAGCTCGCATTATCACAGAGGAACATTCCTTTTTGACCGGCTTTAAATGCCAAATTGTGAGTGATGTATAGTGTAGATGATTGAACCGTCCCACCTTTTGTGATTACTTCCACAATTTCTCCTGACCTGAGTGGTTTATCAGGGTTTTCCTTCCATGATTGATGTACTCGAACCATCGCAGACGTGTAAATATAATTTTGAGATTGATTCCAATATGATTGCGTGGACAATACTTCTCCTTCGAAAATAAATGTGGCCGTCTCGATTCCAGTTAAAATTTGATGATGAACAAATGCACTATCGAGGATTACTTGACAGAATGACATAGTAAACGAAAAGAATGACAGAATAGTAACGATAAATTTTTTCATGACTTATTGATTTTTGAATGTGAGCCAAAAATCGCGATTTAAAGAAGACGTTATATTACCCGTAAATTACCACTAAGTTAAGATTAAGAAACACCAAGACCTTATTGTTCTATGAGCAGAAATGACTAGTTGGCAATTTTTCAGTTCAGGAAGGAATTCTGATCTTGATAAATTCTGTTTTGCTTCGACGTCCTAATCTTCAAATCAATCACATGAAAATGAAACTTTTCGCCATCGCCTGCATGGCTTGCTTATTTATAAGCCTCCCAATGGTGAGTAAAGCCCAAAAAAACCGAATATCCTCGTGATATGGGGCGATGATGTTGGTACTTGGAACATCAGCCACAACAACCGTGGGATGATGGGAGATATGACCCCTAACATCGATAAAATTGCCAAAGAAGGGGTTGCCTTCACGGATTATTACGCGCAACAGAGCTGCACCGCAGGTCGAGCTGCATTCATAGGTGGAAATGTGCCCGTACGCACAGGAATGACCAAAGTAGGAATGCCAGGGGCTAAAGAAGGATGGCAAAAAACAGATGTCACCATGGCTACTGTACTTAAGAGCCTAGGCTATGCGACCGGTCAATTTGGAAAAAACCATCAAGGCGATCGCGATGAGCACCTCCCAACCATGCATGGTTTCGATGAATTCTTCGCTAATCTTTACCACCTTAACGCCGAAGAAGAGCCCGAAAATGAAGATTATCCAGCAGATTTGGTTTTGGCCAACGGCAAGAAATTCTCTGAAGTGTATGGCCCACGCGGCGTAATACATAGTTATGCCGATGGAAAAGGCGGTCAACGTATTGAGGACACTGGAGCCCTTACAAAGAAGCGCATGGAAACAGTGGATGATGAGTCTATGGCTGCTGCCAAAAAATTCATCAAAACCCAAGTAGATGGCGACCAACCCTTCTTCACTTGGTGGAATGCTACGCGCATGCACTTCCGCACACACGTTCGCGAAGAGCACCGCAATAAAGGAAATAATGAGTACACCGACGGGATGATCGAGCACGACAACCACGTGGGGGAACTCCTTGCTTATTTGGAAGAATTGGGCATTGACGACAATACGATCGTACTTTACTCCACCGATAACGGCCCGCATTACAACTCATGGCCTGATGCAGGAACCACTCCTTTTCACGGGGAGAAAAACAGTTCATGGGAAGGTGCTTACCGCGTACCCGCTTTTGTGCGATGGCCAGGGAATTTCCCAGCTGGCGTTACACTAAATGGTATTATGGCGCACGAAGATTGGCTTCCAACTTTCGCAGCAGCTGCTGGCGCTCCCGATATTTCAGAAAAACTTAAAAAAGGAGTAACGCTGAACGGACGTATCTACAAGAATTATATCGACGGTGTGAATCAGCTCGACTATTTGAAAGGTACTGTCGCAGAATCGCCGCGAAAAGGATTTATCTAAGTGGACGATGCCGGCCAAGTAGCAGCCATCCGTTACGATGATTGGAAAGCAATGTTCTTAGTAAACCGAGCTGCTCGACTCCAGATTTGGTTGGAGCCATTTATAGAGCTTAGAGCTCCTTATCTTTTCAATTTGCGAACCGATCCTTTTGAAAAAGCGATGGAAGGTTCTAATACCTACTACGACTGGTACATCGATCACGCGTATATCTTGGCGGCCATGCAGGGCTACGCATTCAATTTCTTATCTACCTTCAAAGATTATCCGCCAAGCCAAACCGCAGGCGATTGGAGTCTTTCGAAAGTGGAAGAACAAATTAAAGGTATGGTCAAACCTGGGAACTAAGAAATCCCCTAGCGCTCAAAATGATGTCCTCTATGCATAGCTTACACCCAAGCCGTTGCTCATTCACTCTATTGCTTCTCTGCGCAGCCCTTTTCACGGGCTGCGCTCCCGAGCAAAGTCCGAAGGTTCAAGCAGAGACCCAAAGAAACTATTGATGCCTTTTCCGCTTGGAATGATACCGCTGCCAAAGAGCGAATCATGAGCTATGTGGAGACCATCACCCAAGAAGGTAGTTCAGATTTTATTCCAGTTGCCGATCGCATAGCGGTTTTCGACAACGATGGCACACTTTGGCCGGAGCAACCCATACCAAATCAGTTGCAATATGTGCTCGATTACATAAAGGAAAATTACGCTGCACAGCCCGAATGGGTAAAAATTCCGGCCTTAAAAGCGGCTTACGAAGGAGATTTTGCAGCAATAAAAAAGTCGGGCATGGCAGGATTGATGCAAATGCTAAATGCTGCCAGCACGTCGATGACCGAAACCGCATACACCGCTTCGATAGAAGCTTGGTTGGCAAAAACGCGAGATGCAAAATTTGACAAACCTTACCAAGAAGTGGTGTATTTACCTATGGTACAACTCCTGGAATATCTACGCGAAAATGAATTTAAAACATTTATCGTCAGTGGCGGCGGTGCCGACTTTATGCGCCCGTGGACTGAAAAAGCTTATGGCATTCCACCTTATCATGTCATAGGAAGCTATGGCGAAGCCTCCTACGAAGTACTGGATGGCAAAACTGTGATCACTAAAACAGCAGGAGAAATCTACGTGGACGATAAAGCAGGTAAACCAGTTGCGATTCACCGCTTCATCGGGAAGGTACCTGTGATTTGTGGAGGAAATAGTGATGGAGACCAAGCGATGATGCAATATACAAGTGGCTCGAAGTACAAGTCCCTTTGCCTAATTTTGCATCATACCGATTCCATACGCGAATTTGCATACGATACTGTGACAGTAAGCGGGCATCTTGAAACGGCTCTCATAGAAGCTGAAGAAAAGAACTGGCTGGTGGTGGACATGGAGAAAGATTTTAAAAAGATCTTTGCCTTCGAGTAGGTAGGAATTTTTTTGACGCGATACTTTTTAACGGGGTTTCCTACCTTGTCTGCGATTTTTTGCTTATGCTCGATATTATTCAGAAACACCCCCGATCCTCCGCTGCAGCTTATGATTTCGCCGTGCTTCTACCCACGTGGAATAATCTCCATTACTTCGAACTCTGTGTTCGCAGCATCCTTGAGAATTCGAACTTATCTATCCAGATTATAGCTATCGTTAACGAAGGAAAGGATGGTACAGCCGAATGGGTCGCCACCCAACCAGAGATCGATTACATCCATGCAAAACAAAACATTGGAATTTGCTATGGCCTGAATGCTGCGAGAACGTTGGTGAAAGCGCCTTATATGGTTTATGTTAATGATGACATGTACCTCCTACCCGGTTGGGATTTGGCGCTGAAGCGTGAGATCGATTCCATCGGGCACAACCTATTTATGCTTTCTTCAACCATGATCGAATACCACGACTCAGGTAATAAAGCGGTGGTTGTGGCAGATTACGGTCATGATGTTGAAAGCTTTCGCGAAAGCGAATTGAAAGCCGATGCGCCCAAGCTTAAACGTGCCGATTGGCTCGGAAGTACCTGGCCGCCAAATGTGATAGCCACCGACCTTTGGGATCTGGTAGGCGGCATGAGCATAGAGTACAGTCCAGGCTTTTACTCCGACCCCGACCTTTCGCGCAAACTCTATGCAGCTGGAGTGCGCCATTTCCGCGGTGTGGGCGATAGCCTGGCTTACCACTTTGGTTCAAAATCGACCAATCGCATTGCCCGCAACCCGGGGCGGCAAACCTTCTTATTGAAATGGGGCATCAGCTCTTCGGTTTTTACAAAAGAGATACTCCGCACCGGTCAAACCTGGAAGGAAAATGCTCTTCCTGAAAAGCTTCCTGAGTCTGCCAGCATCGTAGAACGCTTAAAACGAATGCGCGCAGGCTGGCAAAAACGAACCTAGCAGCGGAGTTTCTGCTTTGCGGTGTTGACAATATTATAATGCTCAGAGATCATCAGGCATCATTAAACTTATGTTTGATTGAAAATTATACCGAATGAAGCACAGTATATTAAGCCGATCGAGCAGAAGAATGATCTTGGTTTTTCTTATTTGCTTATTGGGCATCGCGCAAGCGAACGCTCAAAAGGATTCTACTCTAAAATCCGTCGATTCTACTTTAAATACCAGCATGAATGCCTTCCGGCGAAATATGGCGGAAACGGAAGCTCTCCAGCTTGCCGATTCGCTAAGGCGGATGGCGCTAGAAGAAGAGCTCAGAGCACTCAAAACAACTGATAATCTCTCGAAAGTAAAGCTCCAGGCAGAACTCGAAGAACTGAGCCGCCGCGACAGCCTGCGGTACGCGAATAAAAAAGCCAGAATTGATTCCGCGCGGGGAAACGCAGTGGGCTTTCCGGTGGAAGGTTTTTTCAACGACACCCTCTTCCTGATGTACCAAGGTCTTGGTAGCTTTTCGGCTGGGGAAAGAGCCAATGCTGCGAGCCAACGCATCCACAAATTGAGTACGGCTTTCAACTTCTCGAAAGACTCCATACACATCGAAAAGGCCGAAACCACAACTAATCTGCTCTACGGCGAAACGATCATTATCGTAATTACCGAAAATGATGCCCTTTGGAATAATAAAAATCAGGATGATCTGGCCATCGAATTGAAAGCGGTTATCGAAAGTGCTGTACTGAAGTACAAGGCAGAAACCAGTCTGCTGGAATGGTTGAAGAAAATTGGGCTTACTGTCCTTTTCTTTTTCATCGTATTCCTGATTGTAAAATACACGCTACGCTTTTTCAGGTGGGTCGACTTGAAGGTGGTGAAACAAGAAGGCCGAAAATTTTCCGGCGTTAAAATCCGCAATTACACCCTGTTCGATGCCCGAAGTCAGATCCGGATCCTGCGATTTGCGATCAAGGCAGTGAAGTGGCTGGTAGTTGCCTTCCTCGTCTATATTTCCCTCCCCTTCCTTTTTGCCATTTTCCCATGGACGGAAGGATTGACGGGTACGCTGCTGGGGTATATTATCGACCCGCTCAAGAGCATAGCCCTTGCCCTTTGGAATTACTTCCCTAACCTCATCACCATGTTGGTAATAGCCACGGTATTCCGATACATTATTAAAGCTGTAGCCTATTTCAAACGGGAAATAGAGAATGGAAAACTTACCCTCCCCGGGTTTTACCCCGACTGGGCCAATCCCACCTTTCAAATCACTCGGGTGATCCTTATTTCCTTTGCGTTAGTTGTGATATTCCCTTACATCCCTGGTAGCGATTCGCCCGTTTTTCGTGGTGTTTCCGTTTTTCTTGGCTTCCTGTTCACCTTTGGTTCTGCAGGTTCACTTTCTAACATTATGGCCGGTGTAGTGCTTACCTACATGCGGGTGTACCGCATTGGCGACCGGGTAAAGCTCGGCGATGTAACGGGTGATGTTATCGAAAAATCATTGCTCGTAACCAGAATTCGGACTATTAAAAACGAGATTATCTCCGTTCCCAATAGTTCGGTGATGAATAGCCATACTATCAATTACAGCAGCGATGCGCCAGAGAAAGGACTAATCATACACTCCACCGTGACCATTGGCTACGACGTACCTTGGAAAAACATGCACGATGCCTTGATAGAAGCGGCAGGCCGAACCGAGTTTATTGAAAAAGAGCCTTCTCCCTTTGTGCTCCAAACAAGCTTGGAAGACTTCTACGTAGCGTATCAGATTAATGCTTACACCAAGGCACCAAATAAGCAGGCCGTAGTGTACTCCAATCTCCATCAACATATTCAAGATGTATGCAATGAGCGGGGCATCGAAATTCTATCGCCACACTACCGCGCCGCCCGCGATGGGAACATGACCACGATACCGGCTAACTACTTGGATAAGGATTACGTGGCGCCGAAATTTGGCGTGGAGTGGAAGGGTGCAAACAGCGGCTGAATTGAATAAGTTTCTGGATGGGAAAGGTGACCCAAATGAAATTGCGAGACTGTAATGCATGACATCTACATCCCAGATTACTTCATATTCTCATGCAGAGAGATTATTTCCTATTTTTCGACCTTAAACTTACCCTGCGATGAAACTAAACCCCGAACATACCCGGCTCTTTGACTTTATAGATTACCAACTAGCCAATTATCCGCAGAAAATATCTATAGCGGGAAAGGTGGACGGGAAATGGAAAACGCACACTACCGAAGAGATCATAAAAGCTGCCTATGCTTTAAGTTCGGGACTCCTGTCCGTTGGAATCGGCCCAGGCGATAAAGTGGCCATCATAGGCAACAACCGCCCGGAGTGGGTCATCGCAGATCTTGCGATCCTCCAGATTGGAGCCATTAACGTGCCGATCTACCCCACCATTTCTGAGCACGATTACGCCTTTATTTTCAACGATTCCGAAGTAAAGTTGGCTTTCGTTTCAGACAATGACCTTCTGCAAAAAGCTGTTTTAGCTCAAAAAGAAACGCCCACGCTGAAAAACATTTACACTTTCGATCACGTAACCGGAGCCGATCATTACAGCATATTGCTAAATGCCGCTGATGCCACAGCAAAAATTAACGCTTTGCGCAAAGATGTAAAAGCAGCCGATTTGGCAACCCTCATCTACACTTCCGGAACCACAGGTACTCCAAAGGGTGTGATGCTCTCGCATCGTAATGTTGCCAGCAATGCCATAGCCAGCGAACCACGCCTACCCGTGAAGAGCGATGCGGTAGGATTGAGCTTCCTTCCACTATGCCATATTTACGAGCGGATGATGATTTACCTCTACGCCTATACCGGAGTCTCCCTTTATTTTTCGCCCTCGCTCGATAATATTGGCGATGACATCCGCGAGGTAAAACCCAACGTTTTCACGGCCGTTCCGCGCTTGCTCGAAAAGGTGTACGACAAAATTATGGCCAAAGGCGCAGATTTGAGCGGAGTTAAAAAATCGCTGTTTTATTGGGCAGTAGCGCTAGGCGAAAAATACGAGCCCTATGGCGCAAATGGCCCCTTCTACGAGCTTAAATTGAAAATCGCCAATAAGCTCATTTTCTCAAAATGGCGCGAAGCCCTTGGCGGAAATGTACAAGCCATTGCAAGTGGAAGTGCAGCGCTTAATCCGCGTTTGGCGCGAATATTCAACGCAGCCGGCATCCCTGTGCTCGAAGGATACGGCCTTACGGAAACATCGCCTGTGGTGAGTGTAAACGAAATCGAAAATAATGGGATGCGTTTTGGAACTACTGGCCGCCCTATTGCCGATGTGCAGGTGAAAATTGCCGAAGACGGAGAGATTCTTGTAAAAGGCCCCAATGTAATGTTGGGTTATTACAAGCGGCCAGACCTCACCGATGAAGTAATCGATAAAGATGGGTGGTTTCATACCGGCGATATAGGCGAAATGGTAGATGGGCAATACCTTAAAATCACCGATCGGAAAAAGGAGATTTTCAAGACTTCGGGAGGCAAGTACATTGCGCCGCAGATCATAGAGAATAAATTCAAAGAAAGTCGCTTTATAGAGCAGATAATGGTCATCGGCGAAAACCAAAAGCACCCTTCTGCCTTGATCGTGCCTTCATTTACCTTTCTGGAAGATTGGTGTAAACGCAAGAACATTGCCTACACAGACCGAAAAAGTATAATTGAAAACCCCGCTGTCGCAGCACGCTACGAAAAGGAAGTCGAAGAGCTTAACGCTCATTTCGGCAAATGGGAGCAATTGAAAAGGGTGCGATTGGTAGATCGAGAATTTACCGTCGATAACGGCCTTGTAACACCCACCCTGAAGCTGAAACGAAAACAAATTCTAAAAGAATTCTCGGATTTGATCAATGCGATCTACGCGTACTGAGCCTAACATGGCTCGAACAAGTAGCTTCGCCAGGGGTTAGATAACAGACAAACACAGCATACATGTCTAAAATTCCAGCTTGGCTTCTTACAGTTATTATTTTCGCAGTCATACTTGTCGCAGGTATTGCTGTGGTTTACCCTATGTTGAAAAACCAGCGGACGCTAAAAATTTATCAACCGAGCGATATAAATCCGCTGCTGGTTGACCTGTCGCTCCGCGAAAAGAACAAAGACCACCGTATTGCCGATTTTGAATTAATCAATCAGGAAGGACGCACCATCACTCAAAAAGATTTCGAAGGGAAAATTTACGTAGCCGACTTCTTCTTCGCTACCTGTCCTTCTATTTGCCCCATCATGAGCGGCCACATCGCCGAGTTGCAAAAGGTCTTTGCTCAAGAAGAAGGCGTTATGTTTCTATCGCATTCGGTAACTCCTGAGCTCGATTCTGTTGCGGTACTTGCCGAATACGGCGAGCGTTATGGTGCCAATCCGACCCGATGGATGCTGGCCACAGGCGATAAGCGGCAGATCTACGAATTAGCCCGCAAAAGCTATTTCGCCGTTCTCGACGAAGGCGATGGAGGAGTTCAGGATTTCATCCATACCGAAAATTTCATTCTTGTTGATACACAGCGGCGGATACGCGGGTTTTACGACGGTACGAGCCAAAAGGAAATGGAGCGATTGACCGATGATATCAATCTGCTTTTACAAGAAGAAGAGAAGACCGATTGAGCTATACAGGCAATTTAGAAAACTGAACGGCCCAATCACACAAACTTTTTCTGTTTCGATTTTACAATCCGGTCATCTCCATGGGCACCACCCACTTATCAAATTCTTCTGCGGTGGTATAGCCCAGATTCACGGCTTCTTCCTTAAGCGTGCTTCCATTTTTATGCGCCGTTTTGGCTATGTGCGCCGCCTTATCGTAGCCAATGTGGGTGTTGAGCGCCGTAACAAGCATGAGGCTATTATCCAAATGGCGCTTTATAATCTCGGCATTGGGTTCGATCCCTTGGGCGCAATGCTCGTCAAAACTTCGGCATGCATCGCCGATAAGATTAGCAGATTGTAAGAAGTTGGCCGCCATTACGGGTTTAAAGACATTGAGCTCAAACTGACCTTGAGTTCCGGCAAAAGTGATGGTGGCATCGTTGCCAAATACTTGAGCGGCCACCATGGTAAGCGCTTCGCACTGGGTAGGATTTACCTTCCCGGGCATAATAGACGACCCTGGCTCGTTGGCTGGAATGATTATCTCGCCAATTCCACTGCGCGGGCCAGATGCCAATAAACGAATGTCATTCGCGATCTTGTAGAGCGATACCGCCAATTGCTTCACAGCACCGTGACTTTCCACAAGGGCATCGTGCGAAGCCAGCGCTTCAAATTTATTCGGAGCGGTAATAAAGGGCAAGTCAGTGAGCTCAGCTATTTTCTTAGCCACGGCATCTGCATACCCTTTCGGAGTATTTATTCCGGTGCCTACCGCCGTGCCACCGAGTGCAAGCTCGCTTAAGTGACTCAATGTGTTTTTCAAAGCCTTCAAGCCGTGATCGAGCTGCGCCACGTACCCCGAAAACTCCTGACCAAGGGTGAGCGGTGTGGCATCCATAAGGTGGGTGCGGCCGATCTTAACCACCTGCATGTACGTTTTACTTTTCGCGGCAAGCGTATTGCGCAATTGCTGAACACCCGGAATAGTCGATTCCACAACGGCTTTGTAGCAAGCAATATGCATGGCCGTGGGATAGGTGTCGTTGCTCGACTGCGATTTATTCACGTCATCATTTGGATGAATGAACTTATCTACCCCCATTTTACCTCCCTTATTGACTACTGCTCGATTGGCGATTACCTCGTTCACATTCATATTACTCTGGGTGCCAGAGCCGGTTTGCCAGATTACCAATGGAAATTGATCGTCGAGATCGCCCTGAAGTATCTCATCGCATACAGCAGCAATAGCTTTTGCTTTGGCCGAGTCTAACACACCGAGATCGGCATTTGTAAGCGCAGCAGCCTTTTTCAGAATCGCGAAACCACGAATAATCTCCTGTGGCATACTGCCCGAAGGGCCAATTTTAAAGTTCTCGCGCGAGCGTTCGGTCTGGGCTCCCCAATATTTATCGGCGGGCACGGATACCTCGCCCATAGTGTCTTTTTCGATTCGGTATTCCATCAGGATTCAAATAAAGCGTTTAAGCTGTTTAGGTCGCGACCTATCACGGCTCGATTTCCGATGCCAACAAGGGGTCGCTGAATAAGTATAGGATTCTCGAGTAGCACATCAATCCACTCGTCTTGATTGAGATTCAAGGTTTTAAACTTCTCTTTGAAGAGCTGCTCTTCCTTGCGGATAATAGCCTCAACTGGGAGGTGCAAGCGGGCGAGCATCCACTCGAGCTCACTGCGCGTGGGTGTATTTTTCAAATACAACACCACATCGGGTTCAACGCCCTTGTCCAGCAAGAAAGCAAGGGCTTCGCGGCTCTTTTTGCAACGGGGATTGTGGTAAATTATACTCTCCATCGCCATAGTTAATTACTCTTAGCCTTGCCGTATTCCATAAGGTAGGCCTTGATGAAATCGTCTATCTCTCCGTTTAGCACATCGTCGATGGCCGACGTTTCCATACCCGTGCGCACATCCTTCACCAATTGGTAAGGCTGCATAACGTAGTTGCGTATCTGCGATCCCCATTCGATTTTCTTCTTGCCGGCTTCAATTTCGTTTCGGGCTTCCAGTCGCTTTTGCATCTCAATTTCATAAAGCTGCGATTTAAGCAATTGAATGGCCTTTTCTTTGTTCTGCAGCTGAGAGCGGGTTTCCGTATTGTCGATGATGATGCCGCTGGGCTTGTGTTTCAAGCGCACACCGGTTTCCACCTTGTTCACATTTTGGCCTCCGGCACCTCCCGATCGGAAGGTATCCCAAGTAATATCGGAAGGATTAACTTCTATTTGGATGGTATCGTCTACAAGTGGATACACATATACAGAAACAAAGGATGTATGCCGCTTGGCGTTACTATCGAAGGGGCTGATACGCACCAAGCGATGCACGCCGTTTTCACCTTTTAGATATCCAAAAGCAAACTCGCCTTCAAACTCCAGCGTCACCGATTTTACGCCTGCTACATCGCCTTCTTGCATATCGAGCTCTTTGATTTTCATGCGCGATTTCTGACCCCACATGATGTACATCCGCATCAGGATCGAAGCCCAATCGCAGCTCTCAGTACCGCCAGCTCCGGCGGTAATCTGCAGCACAGCACTCATACTATCTTCTTCGGAAGAAAGCATGTTCTTGAATTCAAGCTCTTCGAGTCTCTTCTGGGCAGCTTTATATTGCTCCTCCACGTCAGACTCTTCGGCTTCGCCCTCCTTGTAAAATTCGTACAGCACTTTTAGGTCTTCGATCGCAATTTCTACTTTATCGAAGGCTTCGGTCCACACTTTTATGTTGCGGATCTGTTTTACAATGAGCTCGGCTTTTTTTGTATCATCCCAGAAATTGGGATCGAGCGTGTGTTTTTCTTCTTCCTGTATCTCTATTCGTTTGCCAGGTATGTCAAAGATACCCCCTTAACGCTTCCAGGCGCCCAACGAACACATTGATATGGTCTGTTGTAATCATGGCGCAAAAGTAATCAGTTTTTAATGTGATGAGCGCAGTTGAAAATCAAAAATTTTAAGGCAAAATTGATAGTTGAATTTTCAACTTACCTTCCGCTTCAACTCAAAGTTTTTGCCGAGGTACACCTTGCGCACCTGCTCATCGTTGGCCAAGTCTTCGGCTGAGCCGCTTTTTAAGATACTTCCTTCGAAAAGCAGGTATGCCCGATCGGTGATCGAAAGCGTTTCCTGCACGTTGTGATCGGTGATGAGTATGCCGATATTCTTGGTTTTTAATTGGGAAACAATCCCTTGAATATCTTCAACGGCAATAGGGTCAACGCCTGCGAATGGTTCGTCGAGAAGGATAAACTTTGGGTCGGTGGCCAGGGCCCTGGCTATTTCGGTACGGCGGCGTTCTCCACCCGAAAGAATATCACCACGATTGGTGCGCACATGGTTGAGGCCAAACTCATCGAGCAACGTTTCGAGTTTCACGGCTTGCTCTTTTTTGGTGAGTTTAGTCATTTCCAATACGGTGCGGAGATTGTCTTCTACGCTGAGTTTTCGAAATACGCTGGCTTCTTGAGGTAAATAACCCACGCCCAATTGAGCCCGCTCGTACATGGCTTCATTTGTTATATCGCGTTGATCGAGAAAGATCTTACCCGAATTAGGCTTTACTAAGCCTACGGTCATGTAAAACGTGGTGGTTTTTCCAGCTCCATTTGGCCCGAGCAATCCGACTATTTCGCCTTGAGCCACCTGCACCGAAACCCCTTTTACCACGGTACGGCTCTTGTATTTTTTAAATAGATTTTCGGTGCGCAGTATCATGTCTATATAGTTAGAATGTAATATCGAAACCGATTAAAATGCTAAATTTCGTAGCCCGATCGAGCTCGAGGTAACTCAACCTCCAAATAGCATCGACACGGAAGAATTTAAATATATTCTCCACGCCAACATAAGCTTCGGCAAATGGGCGCGAGTCAAATCGATAGGTGTTTGCCGGAAGGAGAAGCTCTTCGAAATTGCCATCGCCAAATCGACCATAAATCCCGTTAACGCCGACGATTTCACGAAATTTCAGCTTTTGAAACAAGGGTATTTTATTGAAGAAGAAGCCTTCGAAATGATGCTCCGCCCGCCCACTGATATATCGATCGCTAACGAACTCAAAGAAATTCATGGTATTGAATGCTTCACTATTGTAAAAGAAACTTTCGTTACCGGCATGTACAAATTGCAATACGAAGGGCAAGCTCTGCCAGGTTTTACCCCCTTCTATTGTAAACTTCATAGTTCCAAAGGGTCCCATTGGAATTTTATCGCTCACCGTTGCTGTGAGCCGTTGGTAGGTGTAGTCGCCGCCCAATAAATCTTCTACACCAAAATCTACCCGGACTTTCAATATGGGATACCTGCTGCCCAAGCTCACACGCTCAAATTCTCCGCTTAAAAACTTTTCGCGGTAAGCAAATCGCGCACCGATGGAAATTTCCGAGCTGGTAATGGGTCCAACATCCACATCGTCGATTCCATCATCTGTGGCCACCGGTCTAAGAAACTCCCAAGCGCCGCGCGCTCGCAGCTCCCGGCGCCGAAATTCTAATAGGGTAGAGAAACCCGAAAACCATTCTCGCTCGGTGTAAATGCGCGCTTGCTTATTGAGAATGAGCCTATCTTGGGGATTGCGAACAGTGAGAAAGTTGATAAAATGGTCGCGGACAAAAAAGTTGGGAGTTTGCCCGATGAGCTCCAAATCTTCTGAATAATAGGCTCCGAGCGTTTGCCGTGGTTTCTTACTCAAAAAGTATTGCCCCCCCAAGCTGTATTTAAAGCGTTTATCTCTGGTGCCATAAGCGAGATAGCCCTCTAGTAGCGTACGCGTGCTGAAGGCATTGCTGGTGCGCAGTCCAAATTTCGGGCGTAGACCTTCGACGGAATTAACGCTCAGGAAAGTGAAAATAGATCCCACTTCTACATTGCCGTAAATCTTATAGCCGAGAAACAGAAAGTTGATCAAATCCACATAAGTCATGAAGATTCCGTTGTTCTTCAGGCTATCCACCATATTGTAGATTCCCTGCTCATGCTCACTTATTTCCACATGTCTGGATTGCTTCCAAAATTCACTGGATAATTCGTTGACCTGGGTTTCGACGATCACATTCTCAGCTCCACTATAAAACTCCGGGTCTTTGGGCTTATTGATCACAAAATCACGGTAGGTGGCAAGCTTCTTCCCATAAAAACCCATTTCCTTGTCGACCACGTTGAAATCGGCGACGAGCTCTTCCTGGATGAGCATCCATACTTCGGGCTCCACTTCATTGTAATTGTGGTGCACCCGCAGATCGGTAATAAAATTAATATTGGCGCTCTTCAATATTTTGGCTTCAATCTCTTTCAAGGCATACGTGGTATCGTTTACCCAAAAATGGCCTTCAAATACCAATTCGGTTTCGTTCTTCGGAAGAAAGTCGAGCCGGTAGCACCATTTGCTATCGATGAACATGCTATCGACCAAGAAATATTTGTAGAAAGCCAAGCCATAATTTGAGATAGGACTTATAAAGTTCTTTCCAAAAATGTTTATCGAATTCTCATAAACATTGACTTCTTGATACATCTGCCCGAGGAATTGAGAAATACTCTCATTATTGATCCCCGATACTTTGGTGCCATGAATGATTTCCTTACGCCCGCGTGGTTGGCGTTGATAATAGAAGTCAGATAAGGACTCGGTAATAAAGAATGGCAAAGAGACTTTTGTTTGCGAAGAATCGACGTAGTCGAAGATAAAATCGAACTGGTTGAACACCTTACGATCACGGAATTTATCGGAAATATTGTTCAGATCAAATTCAACCCGATTGTACGTCTCGTATTGGTAAGCATCGAGTTTGGTGCGGTTATTTACCGGTTTATTGGCTACGATTCTTCGAAGAATAATATGCGCTGGGTTCTCGTAGTCCTTCGCGCTAATTACAACTTCGCCGAGCCCGACCGAACTAGGTTTTAAAAAAAAATCAATAACCTGCTCCCGGTCTCTTTTTACCTTCATAGCGGTTTTGCTGTAGCCTATGAAGGTGGCCACGAGCGAGTCGCTTGCGTAATATGTTTCCAATCGGTATGCACCGTCGATATTGGTTGTGGTTCCCACTTTTCCATCTTGAAAGGCTAAATTCACGAAGGGAAGTGGCTCGCGGGTTTCCGCATCATACACCTTACCGCTCACCACTGTGCGCTGGGCAAAAAGCGTATTGCTGCACGCCACCAATAGGGCAGCCAATGCCAGCAACGTGCGGCAAGCAGTCCGAATTAAAGGGGTTTTTATAGAAGCGCGCATTTTAATATACTACGGCAATTTTCAGGAAGTGGACGCGCGCGCCCTTCGAGCATTATTGCGCACTACTACCCTAGCAATTTGTATGCTTATTTCATACAAAATCATCAAAGGTAAAGATACCAAAATCTGAGAGGTGATATCAGGAGGCGTTATAATCGCCGACAAGACTAGCACCACTACGATGGCGTGCTTGCGGTAGGTGCGCAGCAACTGAGGTGTAACGAGCCCGAGACGAGCCAGAAAGTAAATAACCATGGGCAATTGAAACACCAAACCACTGGCAAGGGTGGTGGTGGTAACTGTAGAAATAAACGAGTCGAGTGTGATAATATTCTCCACTTGTGCACTTACAGTGTACGTGCCGAGAAATTGTACCGACAGTGGCGCCATCAAGAAATAGCCAAATAACACCCCCGAACCAAATAAAAGCGACACAAATATTACCACACCACGCGCTCCTTTTCGCTCGCCATCTTTGAGGCCAGGTTTTACAAACGACCAAAACTGATAGAATACGTATGGAAAGGCTACCACAATACCGGCAATGAGCGATACCATAATGTGGCTGCTGAACTGACCGCTCATGTCGATATTTTGAAGCTTTAAGTCCGATTGAATACAAAATTCTTCACCCAGCCCGAGCTTTCTCGATATATTGCAAAAGACGCGGTACGTAAAAAACTGCGAATCTTTAGGCGCCAGAATAATGCCATCGAAAAGCACCCCTTTAAAAACAAATGCCAATATACCCCCACTGAGTATGGCGATAGCCGCGCGAACAATGCGCCACCTCAACTCTTCGAGATGCTCTAAAAAGGACATTTGTTCGTTTGTTTCTGCCAAGAAATTATGGATTTAAAACCGCAAAGCTAAAACAATAAAAAGCCCTTCGGACGGTTGGTAGCCCACCGTATCAACCTTTGCTGGAATGCATCCAAAAAAAGTACGTCCTTTGCGCCCAAAAAAAATACATACAGCCCCCTTGTGTGTTCTTCAATTGTTGTATATTGAACTTGTTTATTGAAGCCCTGCGATACCATTTTCGCGGGCTGATTTGTACTACCTAAGTTGAGTAAAATGATTACTGACACGCTGTCGCCAAAACAGGCACTATCCAATTATTTTGGATTTTCCACCTTTAAAGGGGAACAAGAAGCGATTATTAACAGCATCCTCGATGGCCACCACACCTTTGTGATCATGCCTACAGGGGGCGGCAAGTCGCTATGCTATCAGCTTCCTGCCCTTATGAAGCCCGGCACTGCCATCGTGGTATCGCCACTTATTGCCCTAATGAAAAATCAAGTTGATGCCCTCCGCGCCGTCTCAGACAATTATGGCGTGGCGCACTTCTTAAATTCATCGCTGAACCGCGCCGAAATAGCCCGCGTAATGGAAGATGTAACAAGCGGCGTTACCAAATTGCTCTACATGGCTCCTGAAAGCCTCACGAAGCAAGAGTACGTAGATTTTCTGAAAGCTTCAGATATCTCATTCTTCGCGATCGATGAAGCACACTGTATTTCCGAGTGGGGCCACGA
This sequence comes from Flavobacteriales bacterium, assembly GCA_038321615.1. Taxonomy (GTDB): domain Bacteria; phylum Bacteroidota; class Bacteroidia; order Flavobacteriales_D; family Cryomorphaceae; genus JBBQFC01. The sequence continues at coordinate 24,131 of JBBQFC010000025.1, forward strand.
TTTCCGCCCGGAGTATCGCCGTCTGCGCACCATAATGGACGACATTAAGGAAGCCCCGGTTATTGCACTCACCGCTACGGCCACCACCAAAGTTCAGCAAGATATTGTGAAGATTCTCGGCATGAACGACGCCAATACCTTCAAAGCGTCCTTCAATCGAGGAAATCTTTACTATGAAGTTCGTCCTAAAAAAGACGTGACCAAGGAGATTATCAAGTTCATCAAAACCAAGCCCGGCAAATCGGGGATTGTTTATTGCTTAAGCCGAAAGAAGGTTGAAGAGATAGCCGAAGCTCTTCGCGTAAATGGCATAAAGGCTCTACCTTATCATGCTGGTCTCGATGCCCACAATCGCAGCGATCACCAGGACGCCTTTCTCAATGAAGATACGGACGTAATAGTGGCCACGATTGCCTTTGGGATGGGTATCGATAAGCCCGATGTGCGCTTCGTAGTCCATCACGACATTCCAAAAAGTATCGAAAGCTATTACCAGGAAACCGGCAGAGCAGGTCGCGATGGTGGCGAAGGGCATTGCCTGGCATTCTACAGCTATAAAGACATTGAGAAGCTGGATAAATTCCTGCACAAAAAGCACGTTTCCGAAATGGAAATAGGCCGACAACTCTTGCAAGAGATCGTTTCTTATGCCGAGACGAGCATGTGCCGCAGGAAGTTTGTTCTCCACTACTTCGGCGAATTCTTCGACGCCGAGAGTTGCAGTGAAATGTGCGATAATTGCCGATTCCCAAAAGAGCATTACGAAGGTCAAGAAGCGGTAAGCATGCTGCTCGAGGCCATTAGCCAAACGAAGGAGCGGCATCGTGCCAAGCACATTATCAATGTACTCCGTGGGGTAGAGACGTCGGAAGTAAAGACTTACAAAGACGATGAGCTAAAAATATACCAGGCCGGAGATGAATATTCTGATGCACAATGGAATGCCATAATCAGGCAAGCCACACTCGCCGAATTCATTCACAAGGACATCGAAACCTACGGTATATTAACGCTTACGAACCAAGCCCGGGCTTTTATGAAAGCACCACATTCCATTACGCTTGTGAAGGAAAACGATTACAGCGATGTGGACGATGTGAATGAAACGATAACCCGAGATTCTGGCAAATCTGCAGCCGACGAAATCCTCTACAAAATGCTAGAGCAGCTTCGCGACCAGGAAAGCAAACACCACAAGCTTCCTGGATATGTCATTTTTCAGGACCCATCCCTACAGGAAATGGCAACGCAGTATCCCATTACGATCGAGGAGCTCACGCATATTACGGGCGTTGGCCAAGGGAAGGCAAACAAATTCGGAGAACCATTTATCGAACTTATAGCCAAGTATGTAGACGAGAATGAAATTGAGCGGCCTTTTGATTTTGTCGTAAAATCGGTAGTCAACAAATCAGGGCTTAAGGTGCATATCATCACCAATATAGACCGCAAAATTCCGCTTACTGATATAGCCAGAGCAAAAGGCAAGGAGATTGACGATATCTTAACCGAGATAGAAGCCATCGTAGGTTCCGGTACGCGTGTGAACATCACCTACTACATTAATGAAGAGATCGACGAAGACGATCAGGAAGAGATTTACGATTACTTCATGGAAGCAGCGACCGATGCAATCGATCAAGCCTACGAATCGTTTGAAGGGGAATACACCGAAGAGCAACTGCGCTTAATGCGGATTAAGTTTCTCTGCGAGGTGGCGAATTAACATTCCCAAAAAAATTACAATTCCCTCAGCCCTTCTGCCGCCAAGCGAGCCATTAATGCCGCGCCAATAACCAGGGCATCTTCGTCGATATCGAATTTATCGGTATGGAGCGGAGCCCCGAGATTTTTGGACTTATTCGAAGTACCCAAGCGGTAAAAGCAGGCTGGAATTTGCTGCGCGTAGTAAGCAAAATCTTCGGCGGTCATTCGCACGCCGAGCTCATGCACATGCTCAACTCCGAGCATGGTTTCAGCTTGGCTTTTAGCCCAAAGCGTTAGACTTTCATTATTTGTGAGACATGGATAGCCTTTTCTGATCTCTATATCAGCGGTGGCTCCCATCGAAGCGGCCATTTCGCGAACGAGTTTGTAGACGTGCGTATGCATGGTTTCTCGCCAAGCTTCATCGAGGGTGCGGAGGGTACCTTGCATCACCACTTTGTCGGGTATTACATTGGTTGCTCCCAAGGCTTCAACACGACCAATGGATAAAACCGATGGAATATCGGGTCTCGATCTACGACTTACAATCTGCTGCAAGGCGATAATAATTTCCGCGCTTATTAAAATGGGATCTATCAAGGTATGAGGTAAAGCCGCATGGCCCCCCTTGCCGTGAATAGTAATGTATAGTTCGTCGGTCGAAGCCATGTAAATACCTGGCTTAAAGCCCACATGCCCCACTTCCATATCGGGAAAAACGTGTTGCCCAAATATCAGCTCTACATCGGGATTTCGGAGCGCTCCATCCGCAATCATCAGAGAGGCCCCGCCGGGAAGTCGCTCTTCGGCGGGTTGAAATAGCAAACGCACGCGACCTTCAAGCTCGCCTTCCATATTTTTGAGAATCTTGGCTGCGCCAAGCAGGCAACTGGTATGCACATCGTGACCACAAGCATGCATCACACCGGGGTTTTTCGAAGCGTACTCCACTTGGTTTGCTTCAGTAATAGGCAGCGCATCCATATCGCCACGCAGCGCAATAAGTTTGCCGCCGTCCTTCCCTATTTCAGCTATCAGACCGTGGCCGCCAACACCGGTGCGGTGGCTAATGCCCAGCTCCGTAAGTTGCTCAGACAAAAAGGCTGCGGTTTTCTCTTCTTGAAAAGATAATTCTGGATGTTGGTGCAAATGCCTGCGGTGAGCTATTAATTCGGAATGGATGGCCTTCGCAGCCTGCAGGAATTTGTCCATAGAATCTTTTGTCTTTTTTGAATCAAGTATTGGGCACCCTTAATTTGCAAGAGTCAGGATTTCACCATCCCCTTGCCACTGTGCTTAAAAATCTAAAGCTAACGAAAAGTAGAACACCCGATCGAGCACTACTCCATCGTCGACTCCCCAAGCCCAATCGAAGCGCATGAAATAACCCAATATTCGGCTTCTCAAACCGAAACCATAACCGTACACCACAGGGTCGCGGTTGTTTTTGATCTCGATGGTAAGGTTACCGGTTTCTAATACACGGCTGTTGAAGGCATTGTTTTCGCTGTATGGGTGTAGCCCGGTCCATGCCGAGCCAATATCTCCAAAGCCGATAATTTGGAAATTCTCCAAAAAGTCGCTCTTCAGCGGTTTGTTGAAGAAATAACTGAACACCGGCCAGCGCAGTTCGGAGTTGATAACGGCCATGGAAGTTCCGTTTCGGGCATTGGCAAAGAAGCCACGCATGGGACTGCCCCGCGTTTGGAAGCGGTAATTCTGGTCGGGATCTAATGGCAAACTATTATCCGTTCTGGAGAACCACCAATCATCGACGCCACCTAAAAAGAAAGCAACATTCTCTTGACCAATACTAGCGCTATAGCCGAAACGGTTGGCCCAAATAAGCTTTCGGTGCAAGCGTTGGTAATGTCGGAAATCGACACCTAGTGTGATGAAATCTGTTTTAAAATCAACGGGATCTTTAAAGTACTCGCCCCAAAACTTGAACCGCATTCCTCGACGCAAATTCAACCCCATAGGCAGGGTATTGTCAAACACGATTTCTCCCTTCAGACCCACATAATGGTCGCTGACAATTCCTACACCTGCTGTGCGCTGGTCGGTGGCTAGCGGGGTTTCCCGGTCGTGGCGGTACAAAGCAGAGCCACGCAGACTAAACACCTCGTTTATTGGCCAGCTAAGGCGGTACGCAGAGCTGTAGGTAATCGTTTTCCGTATTTCGTTTATGGCATTGAAGCGCTGGCTCTGCCTGTAAAGCTGGAAGCGCTTATCGAGGCGTTTGGAAAGGTCTTCGAAGCTTACCATATAGGTATTATTGTCCAAATTTCCGGCAAGCTGCATGCCACCCACAATTTTATAATCTTCAAACAAATCGCTCGTACCCAATTTGAACAACCCACTCAAACTTGGATTGAGATTGTCGGGGCCACTAAGTGGCTGGTAGAAATTGGTGAGAAATGTATTGTCAATCTGTGTGATGATATAATCGGTAGTGAAATTGAGATTATAATTTCGAGCACCGGGAAGAGGTATTGTATCGAGTGCGGTATATCCATCCTTGGCGCGCAATTGTTCCGCTTTAGTGGTTTCCTCCACTAATTCGGTAATGGTGATCGTCTCTTTTGAGTAGTCGAAATTACGTTCGCCTTCAAACTGATAATTCTGAATATTGATTTCGCCTCGCGCCTTGTCGTCGGGTACCACCACCGTTTCAACATCTTCGATTAACGTGTTTTGGTCGATAGATTTACTTGGTTTTCGCGGGCCGTTTGGATCGCTCGGCGAGCCTGTGCCCACCTTGCGCCGCGTGGGGTCGAGTTCATCTTCGTTAAATCGACTCGTATAGAAGTGGTAGCGTTTATTGCTAAAGGTCATCGTAGAAAAGCGCCCCGTTTTTGGATACGCGGCATACTCTAATAGATCGTAAGCATAGTTGCTCAGCGGAACGGCTGTGGTAAAATACCGGTAGTGAATGGTGGTGTCTATCCGACTTATCAAGCTGTCGTAGGTGGCCAGATAGCGATTGCGGTTACCTTCGAAATCGGCGAGAAAAGTGTAGCGAATGCTGTCGTATTCGTAAGGCTCTCTTTCTATCAGGTCGGGCGTGTTAGTAATGCGCTCCAGCACCCGGCCGTTGGAGCCTACTTTTATAGCAAACACATCGCGGTTGGTAGAATAAACGGTTGGAAATTCTTTCGTTCGAAGGGTATCGTCAAATCGGTCGGATGTAAAAATAATCCGCTCCCCATCGCGCGAAAAGCTCGGCTCGTAATCGCCGTAAAGATCATTGGTAAGCTGCTCTTGCCGATTGCCGATATTATAGTAAAGATAGATATCGCTTTGGCCATTTCGCACGCCCGAGAAAGCAATCTGCTGCCCATTCGGACTGTAAGCCATGCTTAAGATTTTGTCCATTTGCAAAATCTCGCGGGTAGTGGTCTTTTTATCGTCCACATTATAACTGCTCAGCAAAAGTTTACCCCGTTTTTCCTGTACATAGCTAAATGCTCCGCTCGAAGGGTGCCATGCCATTATTGGAAAGGAATAATCGGTGATACGATTCAGCCTTTGTTCGGCTTTGAGCAACTTTTTGCGCTTTTTAGCCATAATATCGTAGATGTATAGCCGATATTGACCCATAACATTGTTGCTGTATGAGGCATACCGACCATCGGGGCTCACTTCGAAATGGGTATAGACGGCTCCTTTCTTCGATTTCAGACGCAACTCCTCCAATTCTATTGGTTCTTTGCTGAGCTCAGCCACAACGTACTCGCCGTGGTAGTAAGCAATACATTCCTTGGTGATACTATCGAGCGATTTGCCCAAAACGAAGAGAAAACCGCTTTCAACATTCCTGCTCACTCTGGACATGTAGAGAATGTTGGGTATAATATTTTCGCCGTAAGTGTTGGCTACATATCGCCACAATGCATACCCTGCAATATGCGATTCGCGCCCTTCCAGGCGATTAAATTTACTGTAAGCGCCCGTCATAATACCATCGCGTATGCGGCTTTCCGTATCCGGATATACATTCTTTGATGCATAGAGAATCAAGCCTTCGATGTACCATTCTGGCAGGTTGAGCAGGGTGCTACTTTTCACCACTTCGCGCCAATTGCCGCCATAAAGCACGCTGTTAACAAGCACTCTGGCCAATCCATCGCGAATCTGACGCTCGAGCGCCATGTAGTCGCCTTCGAAGTAGAGAAATACCTTGGAGCCCACTATTCGGGTGATGCCGCCAATACTGGTTTGCTCGTCGCCGGTGATACCCACATTGCTCTGCTTGAAATCGCTTTGGGTATTGTAAACCACAAATTGGATCTTATCGTCGATGGTGAAATCAAAGGTGTCCTCTAGTTCGGCAATACTTTGCTGGGCCACTTTGCTGGTGAAGGCTGCCAAATTATCGCCCCCTTCGTAGTAATAGGTGTCAAACTCCTTGAAGCGATACTGCTTCCAAAGGAAGTCGCGATACTGAACCCGATTCTTACCAAACTCATTGAACGACCCTTGGTAAAATTGCGCGAAGCCTTCTTGGAGACTGCCTAGGCAGCAAAAAATCAAAAGGAGTCGAATATAAAATTTCATGAAGTCGAAGGTCTAAAATTACCAATTTTGCTTGGTAAATTACGCATACAGTCGAGGAGAATTACGCGCCCACTAAAACAGCTAAATTCGCAAATTCCCTACCTTCGTTCTCATTTTGAGATGTTAAAGGTTCACACATTTACGTTCAACCCTTTCGGCGAGAACACCTACGTATTAAGCACAGCCGATGGAAGCAGCTTTCTCATTGATCCTGGAATGAGCACTGCGGCTGAAGAACAGGAAATTAAAACCTTCATAGCCGAGAAGGATTTGTCGCTGAAAGCGATACTCCAAACGCACACCCACATCGACCATGTGCTCGGCCTCGATTTTGCTTGCAGGCACTTCGCGGTGAAAGCCTTCATGCACCCGCTGGAAATTCCCGTCTTTGAAGCTAACCCGAGGGTGGCATCCATGTATGGCGTCCCATATAACCATGGGGATCGCCCAGAATTTTTCGATGGAAATACCCTTGAATTGGGCGGACAAAAAATCGAGATCTTGTTTGTCCCAGGGCATTGCCCTGGTCATGTGGCATTCTATCATCCCGCTTCGGAGATATTGATCTGTGGCGACACGCTTTTTCGCGAAAGCATCGGACGCACAGATTTACCCGGCGGCGATTACCCCACACTCATAAAATCGATTAGAGAAGTGCTCTTTGAGTTGCCCGATTCTACCACTATCTATCCGGGACATATGGAGCCAAGCACTATTGGGCACGAAAAAGGGCATAACCCTTTTCTGAACTAACCTACCAGGGCTGCTTTCCACTCATCATCCCAAAGAGCGACTCGCTATTTCGGCGCGAACCCTTCTTTGTCGGACATTTGCGATCAGGCCTTTTGTCGAGAATCAGGAACTGACATTTGAAAAGAAGCGGGCGGTATCGCGAGTGAAAAATATGCTGGGTGGACTTGAGATCGTCGTATTCGAATAAGGTTGCTAAGGGAGTCTCGATACTTGGAATTATGATCAACTGCGGTGAAGCGTGGAATCCAAAACCGATGATATAATGCGCCTGAAACAGCAAATTACCAGGTATATTTTGCTCAATCGGTAAGCTATTGCCAGAATACATATAAGAGGGTAGAATATTGTACTCCCCGTTTATGCCCAATGAATTTCGCATGAAGACCTGCTTGTTCAGGTATTTTATATTGGTTGCGTTAAAACTAAGGGTAAGCATGTGCTGATCAAAAATGCCTTGACCGCGTACCGTTCTGCTGCGAATTGCTCCTCGCTCATCGAGCACCGCTTCGGTATCTTCAATACCACGTAGAATCTTGGCTCCTATATTTAAGTCGACGAAGGAAATAAGCCGCGAGGCATCCACTGCTTGAAAACGGCCTACTTCGATTCCAACACTCACGCGACCCCTTGGATCGTAGTTAACATTGTAAACCGAATCGTTGCCAATAAAAAGTCGTTGTCTCACTTCTTTAAAGCCCGGGAGCATATAGGTAGCCATCGGAGCCACCGTCCATCCGCGACGCTCGTAATTACCGGCGCGCGGGAAAATGTCTTCCTTCTTCCGCATTTGAGCGTCCACAAGCATCGGCATACCGACTAAAACCAACAAGATCAAAATCTTACGCATACAGCCAAATCAAGTGTTACTTACAAGTAGGCTTAATACGTGCGAAAACGGCTTATGTTGCTCTATTTGGAAAGAACAGAGCTCAAAATGGCGTTTTCAACTTCCGCGCTATCCCATTTATTTTCGATGTCGTTGATTTTTAGAATTTTCGACATAATCTCATCTTGTCGTTTTCCTGTACTCAAGGCTTCGCTGTAGCGAATATGGCTGAAGGTAACCTGTGAATATAGCGGCATCCATTTTTCAGGGTGTTTTTCGTAAATGCGGTTTTCGATCTTCTTACGAAGTAGAAATTCCGGATCGGCCACCAGGTCGCGCATTTCGATATAATTGCGCATGGCCAAGGCTGCTATGGCATCGGCATCGGGTTTGCGGAGTTCTTGGAAGCCCGGCAATATTGCTTCCCAATTATGATTGTGCTGTTCGATCAATTGATCCATTACGGCGCAATCTTCAAAACCGGAATTCATCCCCTGGCCGTAAAACGGCACAATAGCGTGCGATGCATCGCCGAGCAATACCGTATGATTCCGGAGCCATGGATAGCAGCGAATTATCACCAAATCGCTCAAAGGATGGTGGCGATAATTAGCCACTAAGTCGGGCATAAGGGCTCTGAAATCAGGGAATACCTCTGTGAAAAAAGCATCGATCTCGACATCTGTTTGTAGTGCTCCGAAGGAGTATTTGCCTTCGTAAGGCATAAACAGCGTGCAGGTAAAACTTCCATCGGCATTGGGCAGCGCGATTAGCATGTATCCGCCCCTCGGCCAAATATGAAGGGCGTTTTTCTCCATTAAAAAACTCCCGTTGGGCCCCGCGGGCAGGAGCAACTCGCGATACCCGTGGGGTATATATTCCTGTTGATAATTGAAACGTCGCGTTTTCTGCATTTCAGCTCGCACAGACGAAAAGGCACCATCCGTTCCGAAGATTAAGTCCGCTTGCACTTCGCGCTGCTCACCGCTGCTCTGATGTACGAAATGTGCAATAGACTGGTCAAAATCGACATCCACGCATTTCCATTCAAAGAATACGTCAACGCTATATTGCTTTTCTGCCTTTTCTAATAAAGTAGCATTGAGATCGCCCCTCGAAACAGAGTAAATAGCTTGGCCTTCCTTGCCATAAGGCTGAAAGCTCTGATCGCCATTCTGAAAATGTACCTGACGTCCATACATGGGTATGGCAATAGCTTCTACCTCCGGACGCACGCCTATTAAATCAAGGGCATTCCATCCGCGGGTACTGAGAGCCAAATTAATCGACTTACCGGCAGAAATCTCCGCTTTTCGAATATCAGGCCTACGCTCATATACGGTAACCTTATACCCATGTCGGGCCAAATTTGCCGCTAAAAGCGATCCTACCAATCCTCCACCTACAACCAAAGCTGTCTTCATACCTTCTTAATTTCTTCGGTTGCAAAAGTACGGGTAAACTAAAAACTAATAACCCCTAAACCAAATCTTCTCATCTAAAAACCAATAACCCCTCTCCACCCTCACCTAAAAACCAATAACCCATCTCCACCCTCACCTAAAAACCAATATCCCCTCTCCACCATCACCTTCACCTAAAAACCAATAACCCCTCTCCACCATCACCTTCATCTAAAAACTAAAAACCCCTCTCCACCATCACCTTCATCTAAAAACTAATAACCCCTCTCCACCTTCATCTAAAAACTAATAACCCCTCTCCACCATCATCTAAAAACCAATAACCCCTCTCCACCATCATCTAAAAACTAACAACCCCTCTCCACCATCACCATCATCTAAAAACTAATAACCCCTCTCCACCATCACCTTCATCTAAAAACTAATAACCCCTCTCCACCATCACCTTCATCTAAAAACCAATAACCCCTCTCCACCTTCATCTAAAAACTAAAAACTAATAAATCACCTAAACATCACCATCTTCCCATACGATTTCGTAAAATACTGCGAAGCCCCGTTTTCCATCTTTTCGATACTCTCTCCATTAATTCGGGCAATCACCCGGTATATGTAAACCCCGTTGGCTAATCGATCTCCGTATTCGTCGCGTCCATCCCACCGAAAAGTTGAGATATTCCTACCAATCCGTATCGGGCCGAACTCTTCGCCAAATACCTCGCGCACCACCTTGCCACTCACCGTCATAATCTGGATTTTAAACTCATCGGGCACTTGGCTACCTGTAAGCGTAAATACGAATTGCGTGCTTGTGGAAAATGGATTGGGATAGTTAAGGACTTCGGTGATGCTCGATCGATTGATAACTTCAAACTCTATGCGGTAATCTATGTTTCCCGATGAATTTCCAGATTTATCCTGGGCTTGCACCACAAGGGTATGCATTCCATCTTTCGCGAACTGAGGTTGTAGCCTTATTTGCGCCCGATTCTTAATTCCATCGGCAGGGATAAATTGCATTTCACCTTCCCCTTGCTGGAAATATCGCCGTTGGAGGCTCCCATTTGGCTCGGCCAGGAAAACGCGAAAAAGCGAGGTGTCGGCCAATTCATCCATAATCAAATAAGGATTCTCGTCTTTCAATACTACCCGTATTTCTGGTTGCGGCGATACGATCTCTCCATTTATGATATGAATCCCATCGAAGCTAACGTCCAGGAGCGGATTTACTTCATCGCGGGTTACATCGAAACCAACGTTCAAAAGATTATTAAAATGGGTTTGCTCCGGCTGATCGTGGGCGGTTTCGCCCAGAGGCCGCGGATTTACCTCGACCCACAGCACATTTCGGCCTGACAATAGCCGTGTATCAAAATACACAGTATCGCTAAGAACTTCGCCCACCCTCAAGGAATCCTGACGGGGATAAGGGATATCTATTCGCTGCCGATTTTCATCTTCAATCCAATAGTGCACCAGCAGGCTATCCATATCGAACTCCGAAACATTGGCAATGGCCACAGATATAAATGCCTCTTCGCCTTGCTGAAGCTCGCTGGCTTTGAATACAAAATGGTCTTCGGGATCGAGCGCAGCTTCGGGCACCTGCGCATAGGTAATGTGCCATCGGTCGAGCTGGGCTGGGGTAACGTTTACAGTATCTTCCAAAAAAGCTTCGAACCGCAACATGGGAAATTCCGCAGCAGAAACCAGTTCACCAAGATCTACCGAGTCGTTAAAATTATCGATGCTCCCAAGTTCAATTTGGGTTTCTGTGCCGCCCGGTGCAATACCAAATAGGCGCATTTCTACGCGGTCGCCGGCTGGTTCATCGTAAGAACGCGCCAACCAACTTGCTCGATTCCACTGTGTGGCAGGACCAATGCGGCTGGATGCAACGCTGCCTCGTGAGCCTGCGGCAGGAATGGCCACCGAATTATTGAGCACACTGTTTATAGTATCTCCGTAAAGTTCGAAAGCAAAATTTGGATCGCCCTTTCGGGCAATAATGGAGAAAGGCACACTATCGACCGCATTAGGGCTGCCCAGCGTTTGGGCTCCTAATTCCGCGAAAGCATCGTAAATATCGGGGGTCGCGTCGAGAAGATCGTAGCTGACGTACCGCAGGCTATAAAGCACCACATAATGACCGTCGGGGATGGTTTCCGATAGCAGCAAATCGGCTAAGGCTTGCATCTGATCGGGCACTTGCTGGCGAAAGATGAAATAATATTCCACCCTTTGGCGGCAGCCCGTTCCCGCATTGACATTGCCAAAATCATTTTGGGGATTTTGACCTTGGGCATTCGTACCCCAAGCTTCAAACGTTATCGGGTCGAAAACGGCCAAATGAATAGAAGGATTTGAAAAACAAGCCCCGTATTCCACCTCCGTAAAATTGAGGACAATATTGTTGAGGAAGGATGCAGAATTACCAATAACATTGTTTTGAAGGGTAACGGTACCATTGAAAAAATCAATCTTTCGCTCGGGTCGGTTGAACTCCGTTTGGAAAAAGTTGTCGTTCTTAAACTGATAGAAATCTGCTTGACCCCACCCGCGCTGTCCGCCGATGTATTGGAAGCTGCTTTCGCGCCAAAAAGCCTCACCATTGTCCATCACCCGGCAGCGCCAATAATATACCGCACTATCGGGATAGGCCAAAGCAGGTAGCCAAGATACCACCCCTCCTATTTGACTGATCTCGGTGGTTTGCAGCAACGGGCTGTTAAAGGTATCGGTGGTGTCGATCTCTATGCGGTAGGTGCGCAGCGGTGCAAGTGGATCGCCAGTTGAAGCCTGAAGCGTCTGGTTTGGCTCGCTCACCACAGCGTACGGATATGGGTAGATCGGAACGATACCCCCATTGCTAATAAGCAATTCCTTGCCGATCACTTGATTATTCGATGACTCGAAACCATCTAATTCCCGTACGTCGTTTTGGGGCAGATCTACAAAAACATTGAAGCGGTGCAAGCCCAAGCCAAACTGCGGATCGATGGCGATTTTAAACTGCACGGTATCGCTATAAAGTAAACCCGGTAATTCAAACACGTAAATCGAATCGCGTCCACCTTCGGGGGCATCGTGCTCCACACTTACGGCAAAAGATTGGTAGGTGCCTCGGGCGAGGTTTTCGATCACAATATTTACAGTAAAGCTATCGATCTCGGCGGTGATTTGCTCCGGACTGAAATATACATCCTGCGCTTTGACCGATAGATCGGGAAAGGGAAATGAGTTGAGCACCAAACCCGGGTCGCCTTGCAGGCCCATGCCATAGCACAGGTGTCGACGCAAGGTGGTATTGCTTTGCACGTCCATGATGCTCTGCTTTATTTGCTGCCCTACCGATAAACCGTACGCGTCGCGGGCAAAATTTCGGTAAAATGCACGGCTGAATGCGTTCAAATCTCCTTCCACACCTTGATCAGCTGATGCTAAAAACCCAATAACACCCTTGCCGTCGAGCATGGTGTATTGTTCGCTGGTACTTGTTGGAAGGGTATTGTGATAATCGCCGGTGAAACAACCATTTCCCAAAAGGAAGGGATGCTTTCCATTCCAATCAAAATTGCTCGGGTCGTCGATCGATTGGTCGAAACCTTCCGACCCTGCATGGGCGAAGAAGGTCATCAAACTCACTCCTTGTCCGTCGATTAATTCATCGATCAACTCCGTAGCGTTGATCTGTATGGGTTCAGAACCGCTTTTCAAAAAAGGATACACCACCCCGGCAAAACTGGAATCTTCGGCAAGTACTTCATAACTGCTTAGGTAATTGGCAAATCGACCTTGCTCCAGGAGTGTGGTACCACCGCCAAAATGCATAATATTCTTCATCCAAAGCGCATGCTCCTGACCTTCAAAACTCATGAGTTTATTGAGATACCAAAGCACTTCTTCTTCGTTTTGCGCACTGACGCGGCCGGTGGGGATGGCTGGTTCGAGCAGGGTGTTGACCAAGCCCGCAGTGAAATAGTTGTCGCTTGGCGGGTAGCCAAAGCTGGGTACCAAATTGCGCGAATAATTAAGGGTATTCTTGCGCGAACCAGTGAGATTGCCAAGCGTAGCAGTGCGCACACTCTTCCCTAAGAGCAAGAGATGGCTCGGCCGCGAAGGCCAGGTTTGAAGGAGGTAATTTGCAAACTTTCGAATGGCCAAACCACTTTGTGGCACCCCTGAACCGAACTGATCGTAAAGCTCATCTACATTGGCAAGCACCGTGTTGTACCGCTGTTGACGATAGCTTACATATTGTTGGGCGGAAGCCAATAAGGAAGCATTCGTCACAATCACGAATGCCGAGTCGAAGGCCGTTTGACCAAAATTGGTGAAAAAACCGTTGTTGGCGGCCGTTTCAATCGGAAGAATGGAACGAACGCTTTCATCAGTCGCAAGAAAACTGGGGTATTGATCCACTCCCAATTCATTGGCCAAAAGCCCCCGAAAAGAACCCGGAGCCGACTCGCTCAAAGCCACGCGCTGCGCTGCCGGACTCAAAGTGTAAATACGCGGATTGGTTCCACCCACATTTTCCAAGTCAAAACGAGTTTTACTTTGGATCTGATTAAAGCGGTACTCAAATCTGAATTCGGCTGACCCTTGCAAATTGGGCTGCCTCGCATACGTAATGCGAGTGCGCGCCACCGCCTGATCGTCGCGGGTTAGACCCAGACTATTATTCGCCTGATGTATAATCGGCGTGTTGATACCGCCAAGCGACGCTGCTGGAATATCAAACGGAAAAGTCCAAACCCGGTAGCCGTTCCATTGCTGATTGACGACCAGGGTTTGAGCAGTGCCATATCGCACTTGTACATGGTGATCTACATCGGTACCAAACAAATCGCTCACGCCCACTACCACCGTTTCGGCTTCTGCAGGCGGAGCATTTTGCCCTACATACGCTGATGGAGTAGGTACCGCGGCGGTGAGCGATGTCGGGTTGCCCAGGCCATACCGTGGGCTGAGCCAGCCTTCGCCCGGCGCAAAAGTGCTGATGGAAAAGCGCAGATTTAAGTCGCTGAATGAAGGCACGTCGAGTAAACTGGGCTGATCGTGATAGATCGCGTTGTAGGTAAGTTCCGATCGAAACCAACAATAATCCTGGGGCGTGTAAGCGTCGTAATTCGTGTCAACAGAATTATTCACACGCAGGCTTCCGCCACCCGTATTAAAGGTAAGGTAGTAGCGAATAGTGTCGTTGAAAAGGCTGTAGCTGACATTGCCTTGATCGGCCGGATTGGTATAGAGCTCTGTATCGAGCCGACCATCGTTTGCTTCCGCAATAAATTCGATATAGTCGGTGGCGTTGAAGCTCCCGTCGCTCACATCGGCCAGGTAAAGCGGTACCTGTTTGCCCCGCGCCCAGATTTGAATGTGAGCAGGGTCGACGAGCGAAATGGGAATACCTGCGGCGGTAAAATTTTGGAAAGTGATGCGGTAAACGCCCGTTGCGGCTACAGGAAAGTAGTAATACTTCTGATCGTAATTGATCCACTCGTTGCCGAAAGGCTGACTCGCCAATCGCAACACACATAAGGCGCACAAGAGGCAGAGTAGCGATTTTGTCAAGTACCTTTTGATTTAAAAACCTGAAATCTCAGGGAGAATACATTGCTATACAAGGCATCGGATTGATCCCCTATATCCGTAAGTGCATAGTCGAGGAAGAAATTGCCCAACCTCAAACCGATACCTATATTCGGCTGGAGCGATATCTCTTTTGTTCCCCTAAAGGTAGTAATGCGCTGGATATTGCCTAAGCCTGCGCGAAGGAAAATAATATTGAGGTAAGATGCTTCGATACCCATTACCGGATCTACGCTCACCGGGTCTGCACTGATTAGTACATTTCGCTGGCCGTCGGTATTCAGCAAAGCGTTAACCTCGCCCATGATCGCAAACTTGTTGAGCTCCTTGCGGTAAGATGCGGCCAACACAAACTTAGGGAGGGTTATCTCGAGCCCATTTTCAGGCAATTCATTTCCCGTGGCGATAAATACTTGCTGCGTTTCTTCGTCGAGGCTGTAATCCCAAGCATTGTACGTAGAGCTGATATCGCGCCCCATAAAGGCGAAACGCCAATTGCCGGTGCGGTAGGTAGCGGCGAGATCAATGCCAAAGCCCCAACTTTTGGCGAAGCTGCCGATCCGGCGATTCACCACTTTCACATTTCCACCCACCGAAAGCCCTGTGATTTTAAGCGATTTGGCGTAGGAGAATAGAAAACCATAATCAACTGCCGAGAACGTGGTAATCCGATCGTAATTCAAATTACCATCGGCGTCTATAAGTTGGGTGGTGTTGGGAATACCGTCCACACCGAATCGAATGACCGTAAGGCCAATTACCGAGGTGGAATCGATGGGCTTTATGATACTTCCATAATCGTAATTGGCTATACCGGCGAAGTACTCGGCATGCATCCCGGCTATTTCCAAATCGGCTTTAATATCGGTGAGATTGGCCGGATTCCAATAGGCGGCCGTGGCATCTTGAGAGCCTGCCGCGGCAGCGCCCGACATACCCAAGGCGCGGGCACCGACGCCGATACTCAAAAATTCGTTGCTGTATTTGCGCGCTTGAGCCGTGGCAGCTGAACTGCCCACAAGGCAAAATATCACCAACAACCACGCCGCATCGAGGCGTTGTAACCTATTCATCATAAACGAAATTAAACATCAATTCAGCACTAAAACAGCTTTTGGTTCAAAAAATTGCACCTCGATTGGTTAATTTCGACCGATTATGATCAAGGCAGAAATCCCAAATGCCCTTACCCTGTGCAATTTGCTTTGTGGAGCGGTAGCCATTTATTTCATTAGCAGCGGCATGGCTGCTACAGCTTCCGTGCTATTGCTTGCAGCTGCAGGTTTCGATTTTCTCGATGGTTTTGCCGCGCGACTGCTGGGCGTTTCAGGGGCTATGGGCAAGGAGCTCGACTCGCTGGCCGACGTCATTAGCTTCGGCCTGGCGCCTGCTTTTCTTGCTATCTATTTGGCCGGAGCTTTTAGCGAAACGCCTGAATGGACCAGCTTTTTACCGCTTATTATGGCCGCTGCGGCTGCTTATCGGTTGGCAAAGTTCAATCTCGATGAGCGTCAAACATATGGGTTTATTGGAATGCCGACTCCCGCAAATGCCCTGTTTTGGCTGAGTTTTCCGTTGATGGCGGAAGCATCGCCGGCATTCCCATGGCTCGGAGAGCTCTTTTTGCAATTTACTTCTTCTGCGCTCGCTATTGCAGCTGTTGCGCTGGTAGCTTCCTGGCTTATGATAGCTGAATTGCCGCTCATCGCTTTGAAATTTGAAAATTACGGCTGGGCTTCGAATAAGGCCCGATATACGCTGATATTCGGCTCCGTACTATTATTCATTGCCCTGCGCTTTTATGCCCTACCGATTATTGTAATTTTGTACATCCTTATTTCAATCGTTGACCGCAGTCTAAATCAAAAACATGGAATACACCGCCGAAATTGATATTATGCCACTCGAAGCCCTACTCGATCCACAGGGTAAAGCGGTGAGCTCAAGTATGAAAAACCTGGGCTTAAACGCCATCACCAATGTCCGCATTGGCAAACACATCACCTTGCAGGTAAATGCCAAGAGCGAATCTGAAGCAGAAGAATTGGTTGAAGACGCATGTCGCCGCCTTTTGGCTAATCAGATTATGGAGCGGTATAGCTTTACCATTCAAGAAGCAGTTAAAGCCTGATAGACTTTAGGGTGGTTGGTTGCTTTTCCAATTGGTGGTAGAGCCCCAATTTCTATTCGAAGTTGCAGCTTGCTTTGAGTTTGGCTTGCTGATTTGGTTCCAAGACTTTTTTGGTTTGAAAGCTTCGCCAACTTGAAATCGAAGTAGCAATAGATGCGCAGGTAAGCTGTTTTTGCAATTTTCCAATCGATTCTCACTGACGATTCCCGAAAGCTTTTGGAAAGCAGATTGTATTTAGTTTGCAGGACGCTGTAAATTGGGCTTTTGGATGGATGAACCGCTTCGTAGCATGCTCAACAGCCGCAACAATTTATGCTATCTGAAGTCCTTTTGGAGCGAAGCACAAAAACAAATTCTTAAATTTGGTCATGCCCAGAAGGTCGGACTTTTTAACTTCTATTGCATCGTGCAGTTATCCATCGATTGCCTTCGAATATTTCTACGAAGAAAACGCACCCGGTACGGCTTACGACAATCTCGGTTTCTTTGTAAATGAAATTCTTATCTCCCTTGCTGCCAGCGGAGCTGGCGTATTAAATCGTAAGCCTTCGGCCTTCCCCGTTCACCTCCAATATCTTTTCGCCCGTTCTTTGTAGCCAAAACCCTTTCAAATGGACAGACAACAACGGCGCGAAGAAATGTATCGTCACATTGCTGCATGGAAAATCAGCGGAAAAACA
>JBBQFC010000026.1:0-41201 GCA_038321615.1 Flavobacteriales bacterium
CTAAAAGCAATACAGTCAAAGCCCGAATTATTTTGATGATAGGGTTGCACATAACGATAGGGCTTGCTGCTGTGACGGAATTTGAAAAACCAATGCTTGGAACCAAAGTTAAATTATTAATTAAAAGCTAAAATAAATTACAAATGTCAAATCAAAGAACGTCTGCTGGAACTGCTGCTGATAGCGATACGCAGCTCATTGTTACCACGTCAGCCGACATAGAAGCAAACCCCTTGTTAGGCGTGGTTTTGTCAAAGGGGTATGAAAAGAAAGACTACGGATATAAAAAAGTAACTGAAAATAACACACATTGGATTACACTTTTTGGGGAAGGAGGGTTTCAAATGTATGCCTACTATTCTGAAGATACAGAGATGGAAAAAGTTTATGATACTGGTGTAATTGATAAAGCATCAAGTGTCGAACTGCAAACGCTTATTAGGGTGTTGGTGGAAAATCACGCCTAACGGTGGCGATTGGCGAAGTAAAAGCCTACCACTACCGTTCAAGTTTACCACAAATGCTACTGGCTTTTATTTTGCCAATTGCGTGTTAGCGGTTCGGGCTTCTCCGCTTTTAGAAGTCCAAAAATTAAATATAACCAAAAATGGATACTCAAATTAAAGAAATTGTAATGTCAAGCCCTGCATTAAAAGGGTTATCTGAAATTTACCCACCAAATAGATACGGTAAAGTTCCTTTAAAAATAAAAATGGCTTGTACTGTAAAAAGTGATTTGCCAATTTTTGTTCAGCCTAAAAAAGATATGGTTGCTTTAATTGGTGAGGAGTATTTTGTTTGGTGCAACGCTCATGGTGCAATGTCTGCTATTTTACCAAATGGTGAACGTTTAGGTATTCGTCCAAGTGAATGTGAGATTGTCGAGTGGCACTCTTAGCCTGACCGCTAACGATTAGTATATGAAAAGTAGGCGATTTCGAAGCACTAAACTTTCAGTTAAGAACAAAGTTTGAAACGAGCCAGAAGCCTTGATTTTACTACAATTTCGCCTATTTTTTATATACATTGTTATGGGCTGCCTTTTTTCAATCGTGTTAAAATTTATCTTTATACTTTCTTACAAATTCAATGTTCAGTGTGTTCAGGTCGTCTTCATAAGCAAAAAACTTTTGGTCAAGTTCTTCCCAAATAGGGTCTGCCGTTTCTTCAATTTGTTCTAAAATATTCTGACGTTCCGTTCTGTCTTGCGGTGCGGTTTTGTCTGGGAACTGATTAATAGCATTTTGTAAAATGTCAGCCGTTTTGTTTGCTCCAATCGTCAGCAATGATTGTACTGTCAGATGTGCAAAATCACCACTTGAGTTAAAAAAATATTGGTTGAACCCACCATTGTTTATTTCTCGCTCCAGGCATTGATTGTAGTAAAACAGTTTCTGTTCTTCTGTCAGCTTATCCATATCATCTCCGTAAGAGCAAAGTTCACCAATGAAATTGTCAAGTTCGATTATGCTACCATTTATGTCGTCAGACGATAGCAGTTTTTCAAGGTCGAGTTTTTTGTTCTCCGATTTTTTGTCTGAATTGTCAGAACCACCAAATAGTTTTTTAAATATGCTCATTGTCTGTTCTCGGTTTTTGGGTTGCCCATAACATCTGTGTAAACTCCAGTTTTAGGTTTGTATAGCGTTTATATCGCATTTAGGTGGATGTGGCTTTGTTTTGGAATTGGAGTCATATTGCGCGAAAGGTAAGCAAATGCTTCCGTATTTTTAGAGATCAAACGGACTTTTAATTTGATCGAATCCCTTTGTGGTAAGATGGGTATAAATCTCCGTAGTCTTACTGCTCGAATGCCCCAGCAGCATTTGAATATAGCGCAAATCTGTCCCATTTTCTAAGAGGTGGGTCGCAAAACTATGCCGTAGGGTATGAGGCGTTACTTTTTTTGTAATGCCCGCTTTCTTACAAGCTACCCGCAAAATAGCCCTTACACTAGTGGCCGTATATTTCGGTTCATCCTGACCTTCAAAGAGATACAATTTGGGTGTATACGCTCGGTAGTATTCGCGCAGGAGCGGAAGCAATTTTTTGGCCAATAAGGTATGCCGATCTTTCCCTCCTTTGCCATCGACAATTCGGATTTGCATGCGTTTCGAATCTATACAATCAATTTTTAAATCGATGGCTTCGCTAATCCGCAAACCAGCCGAGTAAATCACAGAAAGTATCGTTCGGTGTTTCAAGTTGGTGGTAGCCGCCAATATGCTTTTTACCTCCTCCTCGCTCAATACCACGGGCAAGCTTTTCTCCTGAATCGGCCGGTTCAACCCGTAGAATCTGCGCTTTCCACCCAGTACTTTCTCGTAGTAAAACTTGATAGCATTGATGGCTTGGTTCTGATACGATGCACTTACCTTTCGGTCCACTACCAGGTATTGGCAAAATTCGATGATCTCTTTCTCGCCGATCTCATCTACATCCATAATGGGAAAATGATTCATGAATTCCTCGAATAAACTGACGTATGTTTTTTCGGTTTGTGGGCTATATCTCAGTTCGCGCAATTTTCCGATGTAGGCTTCGGGGCATCGTTTATAATTGACTATCGAAGTTGGCGAAAGCCGCGCGCTTCCCGTTCGTAGATCACTTTCTGTATACCTTATTCTCAAATTTAATCGGAGGGCGATTTCCGATAGTTCGTCCAGGAGTTTGGTACTATGCGGTATCGTCCACCAATTATTTTTTGCGTTCCATCGGCTGTAGGGCATGGTTTTGAGCACTTTAACCAATTCTTTGTCGTAGGCAAACAGGATGCGCAACCGTTTTGAATGTTGATTTACAATGAGTATTTCTTGGTCACTCACTGCTATACGCACCTTCTCACTTTCTATTTTGGGAGCCTCATGCACGGTGATCCGATCGACCCGACCATCAAAATAAGCCTTCAACTTCTCGAGGTTATCGCGGTATTCGGGAATGATCCAAAATTTACCTTCCTTATCCCAACGCACATATTTATACGTCAAAACATGGTTTACATCATTCTGATCTTTAGGCATTTTCAGTAAGATCTTCCGATCTAAAACGTCAATTTCTACCTTCGCTGTACTTGGCAAACTTGGCACCTCGGCCGAATGCGCAGCGGCTTGAACCATCGTTTTCGGATTTTCCAACTCGAATTTCAATGCTGGAAAGGTGTCGCGCAGCGCTTGTAAGGCCGCTTGGTTGTGAGGGATATGCCAGGCTCGGAGCGTTCGGCTCCATCTGGCTCCCGATATTTTTTTCATACCGTTTACAATCAGCTGATTATACGGAATAGAAACTTTTAACCGGTCTTCGCCTTTGTGATGTACACCTGAGATATTGGCCATAATCTATGTGGTTTATCAAACAAATAGGGCGTGTAAACCATAGTCGTTTCCTGTCAAACAGGTGGGGGTTAACGCCTTAGCAAATCTAATCAAAACTTTACTCAAACGGTTAAGGTGCGATACAAGTACTCGAGTCCATGGTTTTCGATGCGAAACCAGAACTTTGCGTATAGATCAACACTGAAAGACGGGATACCGCCAAGGCTCGAAGAGCTTCATTCAGCGCCTACCGAATAATTACGCCCACACCTTCGTCCCTTCCGAGCAATTTTTGCAAATATCGATCTCCTGCCGCGAGCGCAGCAGCGCCGATCGGAAAGATTGATAGGCTTCTCCCCACCATATTTCTCGCAATCCCCACCACAAGGCACATTCCCGTAATCTTACGAATACTTACGCAAGCATCCGTATAATACACGAGTCGAATTTCGGCCTTGCTCCACCTTTGTCCTGTCGATTGACAAATGGTCTGGACGCAGGCCGCCATAATTAAATCTCATGTTGAACCCGCAGCTTGGAAGCGCATAAACCCGCTCCACGCTACATTTAAAAAATGTAATCATGCAAACGCTCGCTAACAAAGTACAATTGATTGGCCGTATCGGTATGACCCCAGAACTAAAAGAACTCGCAAACGGAGGTAAAATGCTCCGCATGAGTATCGCAACCGACGCCTCTTACAAGGACGCCGAGGGCAAAAGAGTGCAAGACACCACATGGCATACCCTGGTGGCCTGGAACAAAACCGCTGAACTCGCTGGGAAGCTCTGCACCAAAGGAAGGCAGATTGCTGCGGAAGGCGCGCTGATAAATCGCCAATAGGACGGTAAAGGCGGCGCAAGGCGCTATGCCACCGCAGTACGGTTGGAGCGTTTCTTATTACTTGAAAAGAAGGTAGATAGACGAAAACAAAGCTTAAGAAACCGTAGCCAACACCTCGCGCACGATCTCGACCAAACTATCGAATTCACGGTCTTTACTTACAAATCGCCGGGCGCCTATCCGATACGCTTCTTCTACACTCCAGGCGTTATCGCTTTCGCTAAAGAAAATCAAGGGTACTTTAAGGCTTAAGCTCTGCATCAATTGAATGAGATCGAAGCCGCTCAGCGAGGGCATCGTAATATCGGAAATAACCAGGTCGAAAGTCTTCACCGAGAGCCTTCGGAGCGCTTCTGCAGCCGATTGAACCGTTTCTACTTCGTAGCCGCCTGCTTCCAATATTCGCTTGGTAATACGCAAACTAATTAATTCGTCGTCCACGCACAATATTCGCTCTCTATACATTTCGGGCATCACAGATAAGTATTATTCGATTCGCATTTGCAGCTGTGCTCGCAGATCGGTGCGGTATTCGTGACAGAGAAAGACTATATGCTCTAAATCGTCCTGTATTCGGTTTAGAATTTGATGTTTCAGCTTTTGCTCTGCTTTCTTGATTACGGTTATGAGATCGTGGAGCGCCAGACTTACAGCTGCCGAAAGCATACGCCTGAGCACAAATCGGGCGGCATTCCAATTGGAGTCGAGCATGGCTCTGCGCAGGTCGCGGAGATTGCGTTCCATACGCGATTCAAACAATTCGACGCAAACCACCAAATCTTGCTCATGGTGCATGAACAGCTCGCGGATGCGATTCAGATCAATGGAAGTGGTTCTCACGTTCGAAGCTTTTCAGCTAAGTACGTGCTGGAAAAAGAAATGGTTTCCCGGGGTGCCTAGCTGAAAAGACCTCTTACAAGGTCCATGCCATTGGCGTAGATCATAAGGGTGATAAGCAAAGCAATGCCCGCCAACTGCGCGTACTCCATAAATTTCTGGTTGGGCGCCCGGCCTGCAATCATCTCATAGAGTAAGAACATTACGTGGCCTCCATCTAAAGCTGGAATAGGCAACATATTCATCACAGCGAGGATAATGGAAAGGAGCGCCGTCATAGACCAAAACCGCCGCCAATCCCAGGTGGTGCCGTAGAGCTTTGCAATGGTGTGAAATCCACCCATTTGCTTCACTCCTTCGCCCGTAAAAGCCAGTTTTAAACTGCGCACATACCCCACCAGAATAGCGCTGCCTTCGCGCACACCAGCGGGGAAGCTTTCGATGAACCCGTAGTCTTGCTTCACGGTTTCAAAAAATTCATACCCACTCTTATTCGTGAATCCCAATCGCCCGAGGGTATCCGTCTGAGCGGTGGTGGTAAAGATTTCGCCATTTCGCAGCACCCCTAGCTCTACTTCTTCTTCTCTGTGCGCTTGTAAGGCTGCAATCAATTCATCGAAATAGGTGGTCGATACCCCGTTTACACTTGCAATTTGGTCTCCCTCCTTCAACCCTGCCTGCTCGGCAAATGATTTGGGAAGCACAGAATCGACGGTATTCGGATATCGCGGAGCAAAAATGCTCTGTGCACCGCTTGCCAACATCTCTTGATCAAAATCTTCGGAGAGCACCACGCGTGCCTGGCTGCCATTTCGCTCGACGAGAATTTCGCGTGCGTCGCCGAAGAGAATTTCCTGGTTCACTTCATTGAGTGTTTTAGGCACCACTTCGCCTACTTGAAGTATGCGATCGCCATTCTGGAAACCATAGGAAAGCACCAAAGAATCGCCTTGTACGCCGTAGATCAGATTCTCGTTCGGAAGGTATTCCTTACCCCAGGTAAACAGCAGCATGGCGTAAATGACGAAGGCCAAAATAACGTTGACGGTAACGCCCCCGACCATGATAATAAGGCGCTGCCAGGCCGGCTTACTCCGAAATTCCCAAGGTTTGGCCGGTTGCTTCATTTGCTCGGTATCCATCGACTCATCGATCATACCGCTTATCTTCACATAGCCGCCAAGTGGGAGCCAGCCAATTCCATATTCGGTATCGCCGATCTTCTTCTTGAAGAGCGAAAAGTAGGGGTCGAAGAAGAGGTAGAATTTCTCCACCCGGATTTTAAATGCCCTTGCGGGAATGAAGTGTCCCAATTCGTGCAGCACAATTAGGATCGAAAGGCTCAATACAAATTGGGTAGCATTGATAAAAAATTGACTCATGGTACGTTAAATGTCTTTGTTAAAGCTTCACAGCCCGTTTTAGTTCGGTCGCCAGAGCCCTTGTTTCGCGGTCGCATTCGAGGTAATCTGCAAGGGATGGTTTGGGTAAAAAAGCAATCTTTTCCATGCAATTACCCACTAATTCTGGCATTTCCATAAATGAGATCTCGTCTTGTAAAAATAGCGCCACGGCTACCTCATTGGCCGCATTGAGCACGCAGGGCATATTTCCGCCGCGCTCCATCGCCCTAAAAGCCAGATCAAGATTCAAAAAAACGTCGCGTCGGGGCTTCTCAAAAGTCAGCGTAGGATAATTCATAAAGTCAAAACGCGGAAAATCGGTCGATGTTCGGTCGGGGTAACCCAATGCAAACTGGATGGGCAATTTCATATCGGGAAGTCCCATTTGCGCCTTCATGCTGCCATCGCAAAACTGCACAATGCTGTGAATGATGGACTGCGGATGGACAATAACGTCGATTTGCTCAGGGCGCAAGGCAAACAACCACTTGGCTTCGATCACTTCCAAGCCTTTGTTCATCAGCGAAGCAGAGTCGATGGTGATTTTGGCACCCATCACCCAATTGGGATGCTTCAGCGCTTGAGCCTTCGTTACCGCTTTAAGCTCCTCGATGCTCTTTTCGCGAAAGGGGCCCCCACTGGCGGTGAGGTAAATCTTCTCTATAGGATTGTGAAACTCGCCCATCAAGCATTGAAATATCGCCGAATGCTCACTATCGACGGGATAAATATTGACTCCTTTTTCGCGCGCCGCGGCGGTTACCAATTCACCAGCTACGACCAGCGTTTCTTTGTTGGCAAGGGCTATGTGCTTGCCGGCGGCAATGGCTCGAAGGGTGGGCTGCAAGCCAGCAAAACCCACCAAGGCGGTAAGGACCACGTCTATGGCTTCCATCTCTACGACTTCGGAGAGGGCCGCCGCTCCGCAATACACCTTAATCCCTTCTGGAAATAGCCGATCTTTCAGATTTTGGTATTTCGACTCGTCGAGAATAACCACGGCATTGGGCTGAAATTCGAGCGCCTGAGCCATAAGCAATTCATCATTCGACCCGGCGGTGAGCACTTCCACTTCAAATCGATCGCGATTGGCGCGAATCACCTCGAGTGCCTGCGTACCAATGGAGCCTGTAGAGCCGAGAATAGCGACGTGCCGTTTTCCGGTGTCTTTCATGGGTGCAAAGATAGTACAAAGCTATGTGGAGAAAGGAGCGACAAACCGTGAAGCAATGCTAAATTTCCGAAGTTCTTTTTCTTCCAACGTGTTTTTGATCGTCGCTCTTATCACAGCCGCTTCGGTCGCTTGCGGCGCGTCATCTTTCAAATTGGCGTCCGGGGCATTTTCACCGGAAGGGAGCGCTGGATTTAAGCGGTTTCCGCACCATTTAAATGATTCGTCCCTGATGGGGTTTACTTACTGATGAGTCTATTCAACTCATCCGCAATTTTTCGATCGTTGCTGAGTCGGGGTACCTTGTTTTGACCGCCGAGTTTTCCCTGCGATTTCATGTAGCGATTAAAGGTGTCGGCGGGTAAGGATTGGACGCGTAAAGGCCGGAGAATTTTGCCTTTTATCAAATCATCGTAATATACATTGAGGCCGCACATGGCCGAATTCAGCCGCGATTCGAAGGCTTCGAGTTCCGCGGGCTCCCTGGCAAATGCTACCAACCACTCATGGTAAGGCAATCCTTCGGGTGGATCGAGCTGCGGTGCAACTGTAAACTCGGTGATCTCGCCGCCGTAGTCCGCCATGGCCATTTGCATCGCTTTTTCTACTTCTTCCGCAATAACGTGTTCGCCGAAAGCGCTGGTGAAATGCTTAATTCGGCCGGTTACCATGATCTTATAAGGCGCGCGGCTGGTGAATTTAATAGTGTCGCCGATGCTATATGCCCATAAACCGGCGTTGGTGCTCATAATGAGGGCATAATTCACTCCCACCTCGATGTCTTTCAAGCTCAAGCGCTCAGGGATATCATCAAAAAACTGCTCCGCCCGAATGAACTCGAAGAAAATTCCAGCGCGGGTGTTTAACAGGAGCGCTTTATCGGCTTGGTTGTCCTGAAAGGCTATAAACCCTTCGCTAGCGGGGTAGGTCTCGATCGAATCGATCTTCTTTCCAATAAGCTTTTCAAACCGGGCGCGGTAGGGTTCGAAGTTGACCCCCCCG
This sequence comes from Flavobacteriales bacterium, assembly GCA_038321615.1. GTDB lineage: Bacteria > Bacteroidota > Bacteroidia > Flavobacteriales_D > Cryomorphaceae > JBBQFC01. The sequence goes on from JBBQFC010000026.1 coordinate 8,568, forward strand.
TACACAAAAAGCGAGAAGCGCGGGAAAAGATGCGTGATATCCTGCTTTCCGGAAACGCTTAAAAGCCGCTCGAAATAAAATTGCACCCAGCTCGGTATTCCCGAAATCAGAGTCATTTCCTGGTCGACCGTTTCCTGGATGATAGCATCGACTTTGGTTTCCCAATCGTCGATGGTATTGGTGTTAAAACTGGGAAGCCTATTGGTTTGTAAATAGGCCGGTACGTGGTGCGCCACAATTCCCGAAAGACGACCAACGGAAATACCATTCTTCTTTTCCAATTCGGGGCTGCCCTGCAAAAAGATCATCTTACCGTCGATAAAATCGGCATTTCCCGTCTCAGCGACGTAAAGCAAGAGGGCATTGCGCGCCGCTTCGATATGATGAGGCATGGATGCCTGCGTAATCGGTATGTACTTCACCCCCGAAGTAGTGCCAGAAGTTTTTGATAGGTAAATCGGTTTGCCCGGCCAGGTAATATCGACTTCACCCGCTACCACCCTATCAAGGTATGGTCGCAAAGCTTCGTAGTCGCGCACGGGGACTTTCGCCTTAAATTGGGCATAGTCGCCAATGCTGGCAAAACCATGATCCTTCCCGAAAACGGTATGTTGCGCATCAGCGAGAAGCGATTTCAATAATTGATCCTGATCGGCCAAGGCGCTCTTCTTCCAATTATTTACGTGGTATGCGGTGTATTGCGCCAGGGCTTTTCCCGCCCATTTCTTTAGGCTCATGAGGAAAAGGCAATAAAGTCGCTTGGATCGAGCGGGGCGCCGTTATACCACAGCTCAAAATGGAGGTGGGGTCCATTGGTAAACTCGCCCGAATTGCCAATAATGGCGATTGACTCGCCGGCGCGCACACGAGCGCCCACCTTCTTGAGCAACACGGAATTATGCTTATAGATGGAAATCAGGTTTCCGGGATGTTGAATCTGGATAACATTGCCCCCATCGGAAGTAAAACTTGCAAAAATCACAACCCCATCGTACACAGCTTTGATAGCTTCGCCTTCGCGAGCGGCTACGTCGATTCCAAAGTGATCGATGGAGCTATCAAAATTAGCGGTGACTTGCCCGCGAACGGGTGGGAAGAATAATACTCCGGGCAAGCCCAGAAACTCGGTAGTTTGACTTGTACCTGGGTTTAGTGCGTATTGGTCTCTTGTTTCTATCTCGGAGCGCAGCAGTGAATCTTCCTTCGAAATACTAAAATCTAATTCGTCGTACGCTACCGGGTTCGACTGTCCATTTATGCGCGTAGAATCAGGAAAAACGTTGCCCCGCAATATGTTTTGTATATTTTCTAAGTACAATCGGTTGCTCTCTTGGGCACGTTCGAGCGAATCGACCACCACTGCGGCACGCATAGCTCGGAGCCTGGTTTCGGTATCGCTGTAGCCGGGTATATATTCCCGCAAGGGTGAAAAGCTCAAGATCAACACTACGATAATAGTATTGAGGAAGAACACAGCCGAAACACCTGCTATAACGTTTAAAGGACTCAAAAAAGCCGAAAAACGCTCTTCAAAAGTAGAGTCATTCATAAGCACCAGTCGGTACTTACTCTTAAGTTTGCGGATGAGCTTTTTCTTGTTGGTAATAGCTTTTTCAGCCATGTTAACCTTTTGCGGGGCGTAAATATCCGAAATATTTATGGGGAGGTATAACCGACCATTCGCCTACTACCAGAAAATACAATATTTTTGTGCCTTTACCGTTAACCGCTTCAGAATTATAGCCCACTTGTTTACCCTGCGCCGCATAGTCCATCTATTCCTCGCATCGCTACTGCTTTTTGCGGCGACAGGTTGTTCGCGCAAGAAAGCCAGCTTCACCAGTAGGCTCTATCACACCACCACCACCCATTACAATTGGTATTTCAACGCCATGGAGCTTATCAAGGAAACGGACAATAACCTTTGGGCTAATAAGCAAGACGATTTTCTTGCCATTTTGCCCATTTATGTTACTCCATCGCCCGAGGAGCAAAAGAACCTTTACCCGCAGATGGATGCCGTAATCGAAAAGGCCAGCACTGCCATCGACCGCCATAGCCTGGATGTAAAAAAAGAAGGCGATAAAAAGAAGAAGGAGCACAATAAGTGGATCGACGACAACTTCGTTTTACTCGGTATAGCCAACTTCTATAAAGGCAAGTATGCTACGGCTCAGGAAATGTTTAGCTACACTACTAAAAAGTACAAGACCGAATCGCGGTTTGATGCCGCCGTGTGGCTAGGCCGGACTTATATTGAGATGGGTCAGTACAATAAGGCTTTTACGGTGCTCAGTGCGGTAGAAAAAGAGAGTTCGGCCGAAAAACCAAAAGATTTCGACGCTAATTTGGAAACGGCATTCGCCGACTTACTTATGCGCCAAAAACGCTATAAAGAAGCCCTTCCCCACCTCGAAAATGCGAAGACCCTAACTCGCGAAAAGCGGATGAAGGCCAGGATTGCTTTTATATATGGACAGGTAAACAAGGAATTGAATAAATCGCAAGAGGCTGTCGACGCTTTTAAGGAAGTGGTGAAAATGAAGCCCGACTACGAAATGGAGTTTTATGCGCTTATCAATCAGGCCTTGTCCTTCGACCGCCGGATGGATTCCCAGAAAATCGAAGGTATGCTTTTGGCTATGGCCAAAGATGATAAGTACACCAACTACGCCGATCAGATTTATTATGCCTTGGGTGAGCTTGAATTTGAAGTTCAACAAATCGAAGAAGCAGTAGCCTACTACAAAACATCAACCCGGGTAAGCATAGACAACAATCGCCAAAAAGGAATGAGTTTTCTGCGCCTGGCTAAAATCAACTTCGACGATCGCAATTACACGGCCGCCAAAGATTATTACGACAGCACATCCACTTACCTACCCGAAGATTTTCCCAACTACGCCGGAATTAAAGCGACCGGTGAATCTCTCGTTGGCCTGGTAAACGATATTGATATTATTACCTACAACGATAGCATTATCGCTCTCGCGGATATGGATGAAGATAAACGCAAAAAGAAAATAATGCGGATGATCGCCGACCTCGAGGCTGAAGAAGCGCGAAAAGAAGCGGAAAAACGCGATGCCCTGGAGCGCAGTAATTTCGCGGCCAGCGCTCCGGCCAAAGGTTCGGGATCTTCATCAAAATATTGGTATTTCTACAATACCAGTGCGGTGAGCCAGGGCTTTACCGAATTCCGAAGGGTTTGGGGGAGTTCACGCAAATTAGAAGACAACTGGAGGCGGTCGAACCGAACTTCCTTCATCGACCCCGATGTAGATGACGTGGACAACCCTGATAGCGCTGCAACTGTATTAGGTCAAAAACCAAAGTCGTCAGTAAAATCGCTCGAAGAGTATTTGGCATCCCTGCCTTTAACGGATGCTTCATTGGCTGAAGCTCACCGCGCCATTGTAGATGCGCTCTATGATTTGGGTACCATTTACAAGGAAAATCTGAAAGATGACAACAATGCCATTGAGTCTTTCATCCGCATTACAACCGATTACGATACCACCACCGTAGCATTAAGCGCATACTACCAGCTCTACCGCATCTATTTTGAAAAAGAACTTGCGGGTGGATTTGTAGGCACTGGCCTCCGCGACAATTCAGAATACTGGAAAAGCATTATTCTGTCAGACTATCCCAATAGCGAATTTGCTAAGCTCATACTTGACCCGGAGTACGTGAGCTCTAAGAGCCAGCGATACGCCGACGAAAAGACCGTGTACGAAGAAACTTATAAAAAATACAGCCGCCGGCAATACTCCGATGCACTCATTGCCTGCAATACGGTAATTCGCGATGAGCCGAATAATAACTTCTTAGCCAAATATTATTTGGTAAAGGCTCTCGCAACTGGCGCCCGCAAGGATGCCGATGCATATGAAGCCACTTTACGCGAGTTGATAGCCAAATTTCCAGATACGGAGGAAGGCGAAAAAGCAGCCGAACTACTCGGAGAACTAAATGCGGTTAGAGCCAAAATTGCTCGCGAGCTAAACGCTCCCAGCAGCCCGGCAGTAGAAACTCCAAAGCCGGGACCCACCCCTATTGCTTCGAGCGAATTTAAATTGGAAAACGAGAGCGAGCATTTCTTCTCCTTGGTTTTTCCTAAAACCGACGGTGATGCAACGAATATTAAGGAAACGATTGCTCAGTTTAATTCAGAGTTTTTCAAAGATGCCAAGCTCCGGATCACCAATAGTTTTATCGACAAGGACAAGCAAATTGTGATCGTTCGCAGCTTTATTAATAAAGATTTGGCCATAGAGTACTACACCACTTTCCTTGCTAACCAAACGGTGCTGAAGGATTTGAATGCTAAACCCTACTCGAAGTTTGTGATCACCACCAAAAATTTTACCGTATTATTTCGCAATAAGGATACGGATGGCTACCTTGGCTTTTTCCAATCGGCCTATTTATAACACTTCGCCAAAATCTGTCGTATGTTTAAATCACAAAATAGCAAAGAAATGTTGAAAGCCACTGAGCCCAATTCTCCTGAGAAACTTAACCGAATTGTAGAAGGCACCCATTTGGAAGGTACCATTAACTCCGACAGCAATATCCGGGTGGATGGCTCCGTAAAAGGGACAGTCAATATAAAAGGGCGTCTGGTAGTAGGGCCAAACGGCCGAATAGACGGGGACGTAGTTTGTGAAAATGGCGATGTAGAAGGTGTGATCAATGGCATAATCGTAGTAAACGGTTTGCTCTCACTTAAATCTACCGCCCGATTGGAATGCGATATCACCACTAAAAAATTGGCAATTGAACCCGGCGCAGTTTTTAGCGGAAAGTGTGTAATGGGGGGTGGCGTAATCAAAGACATCAAACAATCAATCAACGACATTGACCAATCCCGACAACGAGCAGGCAACCTCAAAACCCAGGAAGGATAACCTTTCCAAAACGCCGAGCGATTTTTATCGATACTCGGGCATGGGTATTAAAATGGGCTTGGTCATAGCCATCGGAGTTTGGGGCGGCATCAAACTCGACGAATTATTTGGATTTGCTACTCCTTGGCTCACTATTCTACTGTCCATGGTCGGTGTTGGCGCGGCCATCTATGTTGTAATCGCCGATACTTCGAAGCCTTGAATACTGCGCGCGCTTCCTTCTACCTGAAAATTATACTTATAGCGTTTATTTCTGCGCTCGTATCCTGGCTGGTTGCGCGGTACGCGCTCCACATTTCGGTGCCAACCAGTTTTTGGATAGCCTTAGGAGCTTTGCTGGGTTTAACGCTGCTCATACATATAGTATTGCAAAAAGCGAATGCGCTGAGGCCTGCGATGTTTGTGGCCTATTTTATGGGCTCACTCACTGTCAAAATTCTCTTCGCAGGTGGCTTATTGATAGCGGTGGGGTTGCTCGATAGAGCCAACCTGACTTTTACCGCCATCGGCTTCTTCATTACTTACGTGCTGCTTACCATTTTGGAAATCAATAGCCTCATTGCGCAAATACGTGTTGATAAAGGAAAAAATTAGGCCTGCTCAACAGGACTGAGCGCCCCGCCAAAAAAAGCCAAAAAACACCTTTTTTGTGAAAGAATAATCCATAGATTTGCAGTCGATTTAAAGCAGGCCAAAACTGCCCAAATTGAGACTGATGCGCAATCCTTTTTCACTCCTGAACCGGTCGTTCCTTCTGTCTTTTCCGCTCTTTTTTGCCGGATTATTCGCGCTCGTTACTATTTCGGGCGCTTTCGCGCAGCACGGCGAAAACGACACTGAACTTCACCAAGAAGTTAACCACGACTCCGACTCAACACACCACCAATCATCTGAGCACACAAAAGATCCTTTCGATGCCGGAGAAATGATTTTGCATCACATCTCAGACGCTCACGAAATTCACGTAATCGGCGATTTTGCAATTTATCTTCCTGTTATACTGCATACCGACAAGGGTTTCAAGGTGTTTTCAAGTTCTCATTTCTATCACAATGAGCAGCATGCAAAATACCTGAAAGACGGCGTTGAGAAAAATGCGCATTACTTCGTCTATGACCAATACGCCCTATACCATGAGCATATATATTACCTCGACGATTCAGGAGCGTTATACATAGATTACAATACGGGTGAAACTTCAAATGCTGCTGTATTTGACCTTTCTATCACCAAAAGCGTTGCAGGAATTTTACTCACTTGTGCCTTACTGATCATTCTTTTCGGCAGCGTTGCTAAGTCGTACAAGCGCAGGTCAGGCCAGGCTCCAAAAGGAATTCAATCATTTATGGAGCCTTTTATTCTTTTCATTCGCGACGAAGTTGCCATTCCGAGTATTGGTGCCCACCGCGCCGATCGGTTTATGCCTTTTTTACTCACGGTGTTCTTCTTTATTTGGATTGCCAATATGCTGGGCCTTATCCCATTTATTGGCGGGTTCAATATCACGGGCACTTTATCGGTTACGCTTGTTTTAGCGGCCATTGTATTTGTGATCACCACCTTCAGCGGCAATAAGCATTATTGGGGTCACTTGTTGTGGCCTCCTGGAGTACCCACTCCTATTAAGTTCATTCTTGTTCCCATCGAGATTTTAGGAATTTTCATCAAGCCGGTGGTGCTTATGATTCGTCTTACAGCCAATATTACTGCCGGGCACATTATAATACTCGCTTTTGTATCGCTCATCCTGATTTTTGGAGAGAGCAGTGCCACCGCAGGATATGGAGTAGGCTTTGGAGCCACACTCTTTATGATCTTTATGTTCTTTATCGAACTATTGGTAGCCTTCTTACAGGCTTACGTTTTCACGCTGCTTGCAGCACTTTACTTCGGTGATGCCACGCAAGAGGCGCACCATTAATTGGCTATAATTTAAACACATAAAAACAAAATCAAATGGAATTATTAGCTGTTCTTTTACAAGCTGCTGCTGATGCCGGTCTTGCCGGTATTGGTGCTGGATTGGCTGCCGTAGGTGCAGGTATGGGTATCGGTAGAATCGGTGCCTCTGCTCTTGAATCTATGGCTCGGCAACCCGAAGCTACCGGAGACATCCGTGCAAACATGATCGTAGCTGCTGCCCTTGTTGAAGGGGTTGCACTTTTTGCGGTTATTGTTTGTCTATTGGTTGTACTCTAACGAACATTTAAAGGCCTTGCTCCAGCGGTTGGCTGGAGCGGCCTTTTCTTTTTAACCTTTAAAACACACAATATGCTTTCTGTTAGTTGGGGTACTGTAATTTGGTCATCAATCGCCTTCCTCGCCGTAGCTTTTATCTTGGCTAAACTCGCGTGGAAACCGATTTTATCAGCTATTCGTGAGCGCGAAGAAGGCATCGATCAAGCGTTGAAATCGGCCGAGAAAGCCCGGCAAGAAATGTCGAATCTCACATCTAGCAATGAGCAACTGCTCAAAGAAGCCCGTGCCGAACGCGACGCTATGATGCGCGACGCCCGAGATACCAAAGATAAAATCGTTGCCGAAGCCAAAGGAAAAGCCGAGCAGGAATATGCGGCGATTTTGGCTTCCGCTAAAGCCGATATTCAAACGGAAAAAATGGCCGCTTTAGCTGAAATCAAAAATCAAGTTGCGCAACTCAGCATCGAAATTGCCGAAAAGCTAATACGCGATGAGCTCAAAAGCTCTGATAAGCAGCGCGAGTTGATTGACAAGTACATCCAAGAAGCAAAATTTAACTGATGCATCGGCAATCGAAAGTTTCGCAGCGCTACGCCAAGTCTTTACTTCAATTTGCTGAGGAGCAGAAAGCCGTGAAAGCGGTGGCCGAAGATATGGCTGTGGTAGCCGAAACCTGCGAAAATAGCCGCGAGTTGACCAATCTGCTCAAGAGCCCGATTGTGAAAACCGACAAAAAGATTGCCATTCTCCAGCAAATATTCAGCGGAAAAGTGGGGACAATTACTTCCAAGTTTTTCGAAGTTCTGGCCAAGAAGAAGCGCGAAGGAATCATCGGCGATATCGCTAAGGCTTTTACAGCAATGTACAAAGCCGAGCAAGGCATAGTTAGCGCTGAAATTACCACTGCGGGGCCGCTTGACGACGCTACAAAAGCAAAGGCTAATAAAATGCTACAATATTTTGGCGATAAAACAGAATTGACCGAGAAGGTTGACCCTTCTATTATTGGCGGATTTATCATTCGCGTCGGAGACCGTCAATACGACGAATCGGTAGCGAATAAAATCCGCAATTTGAAACGCACGTTTTCAAAAAACACTTATTTAACAGACTTATAAAAATCATAAGATGGCCGAAGTTAAGCCCGCTGAAGTATCAGCAATCCTCCGCGAACAACTCGCTGGATTTAAATCAGAAGCCGAACTCGAAGAGGTTGGTACGGTTCTCCAGGTCGGCGATGGTATCGCTCGTATCTATGGTCTTACCAGCGTAAAAGCGGGTGAGCTCATCGAGTTTGAAACCGGCCTTAAAGGTATGGTTCTCAACTTAGAAGAAGACAATGTGGGTGCCGTATTGCTGGGTAACTCCAAAGCCATTAAAGAAGGCGACACGGTAAAACGAACCGGTAAAATTTCTTCTATCCAAGTGGGTGAAGGAATGCTCGGACGCGTTGTAAATACCCTCGGCGAACCGATCGACGGCAAGGGCCCTTTAGCTGGTCAACTCTATGAGATGCCAATCGAGCGCAAAGCTCCTGGTGTAATATACCGTCAGCCGGTAAACGAACCGCTTCAAACAGGTATTAAGGCGATCGATGCCATGATTCCAATAGGTAGAGGCCAACGAGAGCTTATCATCGGCGACCGCCAAACCGGCAAAACCACTGTGGCGATCGATACTATTATTAATCAACGCGAGTTTTACGACGCCGGCAAGCCGGTGTACTGCATCTACGTAGCAATTGGACAAAAAGGATCGACTGTAGCACAAATCGTAAAAACCCTCACCGACAATGGCGCAATGCCTTACTCGGTAGTAGTTGCTGCAAACGCTTCCGAACCTGCGCCTATACAGTTTCTTGCTCCATTCGCAGGTGCGGCCATCGGAGAGTTTTTCCGCGACTCGGGTAAGCCAGCCTTGATCGTTTACGATGACTTGTCGAAGCAAGCGGTAGCTTACCGCGAAGTATCACTTCTTCTTCGTCGACCTCCCGGACGCGAAGCTTATCCCGGCGACGTATTCTACCTTCACTCACGTCTTTTGGAGCGTGCCGCCAAGGTGATCAACTCCGACGAGATCGCAAAAAACATGAACGACCTTCCCGAATCTATGAAAGGTTTGGTGAAAGGTGGTGGCTCGCTTACGGCGCTTCCAATTATTGAAACCCAAGCGGGCGACGTTTCGGCGTACATTCCGACGAACGTAATTTCAATCACCGACGGACAGATATTCTTAGAGTCAAACCTCTTCCTTTCGGGGGTCCGGCCTGCTATTAACGTAGGTATTTCGGTATCGCGCGTAGGGGGCTCGGCTCAAATCAAATCGATGAAGAAAGTAGCCGGTACACTGAAGCTCGATCAAGCCCAATACCGCGAGCTAGAAGCTTTCGCGAAATTTGGTTCCGATCTCGACCCTGCTACCATGTCGGTACTCGGCAAAGGAGCGCGAAACGTGGAAATTTTGAAGCAGGCGCAAAACTCTCCAATGTCTGTAGAGAAGCAAGTAGCGATCATCTACTTAGGTTCGAAAGGTCTATTGAGCAAAATTCCAGTAAATCGTATAAAAGAGTTCGAACACGAATACCTCGAATTTCTCGACACCAAGCACCGCAACGTACTGGATATGCTGAAAGCCGGAAATCTCTCCGAAGAAGCTATTAAGACGATGGAAACTGTAGCCGCCGATTTGGCTGGGAAATATTAAATTCAGCATTAGCTGCATAACTGAAGATTAGTCCCGATGGCCAACCTAAAGGAAATACGATCGCGCATCACCTCGGTAAATTCTACCAGGCAGATCACTTCTGCTATGAAAATGGTGTCGGCAGCGAAGCTCCGCCGCGCACAAGAGGCCATAACACAGATGCGCCCTTATGCCCTGAAGCTGCAGGAAATCCTTCAAAATTTAACAGGATCGCTCGATGTAAGCGAGAATGCTTTCGCTAAGGAGCGGCCTGTGAAACGGGTATTGGTGATAAATGTGACTTCCAATCGCGGCCTGTGCGGCGCCTTTAATAACAACGTCATCAAGGACAGTCGCGCTATCATGGCCGAGCATCCAGGAGCCACAGTGAAGGTGCTATCAGTCGGAAAGAAATCGTTTGACTTCTTCAAAAAGACCACGCACAATCCCGGCGTAGGCTATCCGGCAGAACCCTTTAGAATCTACGAGGATCTAAACTTCGGCGAAGCATCGATCATTGCTCAAGCAGTAATGGATAAGTTTACGGAAGAGAAAGTTGATAAAGTCTATTTGGTGTACAACGCCTTTAAGAACGCCGCTGTGCAGGTGCTAAATCGCGAGCAGTTTCTCCCTATAGTAGCTACTGCTCCAGAAAACACAGACAGCAAGGTTCAAGCAGATTATATCTTCGAGCCGAGCAAGGAAGAAATAGTAACGGAGCTGATTCCAAAATCATTAAAAATCCAACTCTACAAGGCTATTCTCGATTCGAACGCTGCCGAGCATGGTGCCCGGATGACGGCTATGCACAAAGCCACTGACAACGCAAGTGAAATGTTGAAAGATCTTAAACTCACTTACAACAAAGCGCGCCAGGCATCTATTACCAACGAAATTTTGGAAATCGTAGCAGGAGCAGAAGCTTTAAGCTGATGAAAATCTAAAATTTAACGACCTTGAGCCCTGTGAATTCCACAGGGTTTTTTTTGGCTTGGTTTCTGGTGATCGCCCTCCGCTCATGACCGTACTTTCGCTTCGCTCAGTCCGATTATTAATCTTTGGGTTATTGCTCATATTAATAGCACACCCAGCTAGCAAATGGATTAATAGCGTTTCTGATCCAAAGTCGGAAAGTCGCCGTTTTGCACATGCACTCGACGCCGAAAGCTCCGATCTCCAACGCGAAATCCTATTCGTCCAGGCACAGGTGCGAAAGTTGGGGCCTCGAAAGGCACATGTGGCCTTGGCTGACTATTTCGAACGTAAACTCAACGATCGTAATTTTTCCATCTCCGTATTTCGAAACGATGAACTCGTGCTCTGGTCTGACAATAGTGTTTCGCCCGTTAGTGTGCTGAGAGCCGGAGCGCAGGGCGTTCAAGTTCAGCGGCTTGAAAATGGCTGGTATCGCTTGCTCTACCTAACCGATGGCATAGACGAATATTGCGGTGCCATCCTTATAAAGAACGCCTTTCCATACGAAAACAAGTACCTCAGCAATACCTTCGCGCCGGCACTTTCCATACCCGGACTTAAGGATATTTCAAAAGAACCTAGTACCGGCGCCGTTGAGCTACAAATAGGGAGTGAGCGCTTTTACCTCCATTTTGGAGATTCCCATGTTCGACATCAGTTCGCCTTCTGGCTGCTGTTGATGGCTTATGTGGCAGGAATCATTGGCCTATTCGCAGGTTTATATTTATTGTATTTCCAATTGAGCCGAAGGTATAAACCTTGGGTAGGTTTTGCTCTGATTGCTGCTATCGCGATCTTGCTCCGCTATGCGGGCATCTCCGCAGGTTGGCCCGAAATACTCCGTTACAATCCACTCTTCGCCCCCACTCTTTACGCGTCTTCCAAGTTTTACCCCTCCCTATTCGACTTTGTATTAAACGCGCTAACACTCTCATTCTTAGCCAGATTATTCGCCAATCTTGTAGCACGCAGCACCGTAAGATTCCATAATATCCAGGGTTTGATAGTTTTAGGGCTGGCTTCTTTTGGTGTGTTCACTTATGCGGCTTACATCAACCATTTGCTGAAAGGATTGGTGCTCAACTCAAACATACCCTTTGAGATCAATAATATTCTCGACCTTCATTTCAGCTCGTTTTTTGCAATTGGTGGCGCGTTTATTCTGCTCTATTCTTTCTACGATGCGGCCAGAGCTTTGCTCATCACGAGCGACTACCTAAAGTCAAAAAACGACGAATCGAAATTGGTGGTGATATTGGTCGCCACAGGCATCTATGTGGCTGGCTCTCATCTGCTGCAAATTCGAGATATGATTTCGGTGCTTTGGCCATGCGTGGCCTTACTTCTGCTTATGTTGGCGCACAGCACTGGTGTTCAGCGTAAATCCCCGCATTTGGGCTGGATTATGATAGCCATACTTATAAGTGGTGGTGTGGCCGCATATAATTTCCTTAAGTACGGTGAGCAGCGCGAGATTAACCAGCGGCAGCTTCTCGCCGAGAAACTGGCTATAGATGAAGACCCCGTAGCCGAAATTCTATATCCCGATGTGGTCGATGCGCTGCGAAAGGATAGAAGTGTGCAAAATGTGTTTGAAGAAAATGAGCTCCATTCCCGCGAAATCCTTGAAGATTACGTGCTATCGCGCTATTTCAATGGCTATTGGAGCAAGTACGATATTCACCTTTATTGCTTTGATTCCGACAGCACTATTTGGGGAAAACTCCCAGATATAAGGCCCAAAACATTTCAGGAAATACGAAGAGAAATCTTTCAACACGGTGTAGAGTCGCAGGAACATCCGGGATTGTACTACATGTATAATTCGAAGGATCTTATCACCTATATTGCCATAGTACCACTCTATTACAGTCGATCGGAGATTCCTGATGGGTACTTCGTTTTTGAAATGGGCTCGAAATTTTTTCCGCGGCAAGTCGGTTTTCCGTCGTTGCTAATCGACGGCAGCTCGGCCACTGGGATTTCAGATCTCGGATACAGTAGTGCGCGCTACATTGACAATCTATTAATTCAAAGTCAGGGCCCCTTCTCCTATCAATCGCACTTTCCCAAAAATGCCGTGACCGAAGACCAATTCTATAAATTGAGTTTCGGTGGGTATAACCATCTGGTCAACCAAATTGACGGTCGCACAGTGCTTATGATCAGCAGAGCGATTCCGTCCTGGCTCGATAAAGCCACTACCTTCAGTTACCTCTGCGTGCTGTTTGGCTTATTGCTCCTTGCGTCGAACATGCTAATCCGTGTCGTACAAGGCCGTGCACTCTTTGACTTAAACCTCAACCAAAAAATTCAAACTTTACTCGTTGTCCTTACTCTGGCGAGTCTCCTGCTTTTCGCTTTTGCAACGCGCTATTACATTGAAAAAAACTTCACGCAAAAAAACAGCGGACAAATAAGTGAAAAGATGCAGTCGATCCTACTTGAGCTCAAAAGCAAACTTGGCGAAGAGGAAGCCTTAGAGTACGACATGTCCGATATGCTCAACCAAATGCTCAATCGTTTGTCGTTCATTTTTTTTACGGACATCAACATCTATTCGCCTGGAGGCAACCTGGTGGGGTCGAGTCAGATACGAATGTTTAACGAAGGTCTGATTTCGCGCACCATCGACCCAACCGCTTTTGGCCAAATGGCTTACTACGATCAAATAGAATATATTCATGCAGAAGAAATTGGAAGCTTAGCGTATTATTCGGGGTACACCCCATTTTACAACTCGCGGGGAGACCTGTTAGCCTATATCAATCTCCCTTATTTTGCTAAACAGAAGGAGCTCGACAATGAGATTTCCCGGTTTCTCGTAGCTGTGATCAACATTTTTGTATTGCTCTTCCTGATATCGATATTCGTAGGATTGTTGACCACTCAATGGATCACTTCCCCTTTGCGCTCCATTCGCGAAAGCCTGGCCGAAGTGCAGTTTGGACGCAATAACGCCTTGCTCCAATATCGTGGCAGCGACGAAATAGGAAGGTTGGTTGCGGAGTACAATGCTAAAGTGGGCGAGCTCGCGGAGAATGCAGAGCGATTGGCGCAATCGGAGCGCGAGTCGGCTTGGCGCGAAATGGCCAAACAGGTAGCCCACGAGATCAAAAATCCGCTTACCCCCATGAAGCTGCGCGTTCAACACGCCATGCGCTCAGTAGAGCAAACAGGTAATATATCGGCAGAACAGTTCAAACCTTTGGCCGACAGCCTGGTAGAGCAAATAGACGCCCTGAGTGCTATTGCATCAGCTTTCTCTGATTTTGCCCGTATGCCTCAAGCACAATCTGAGGCCGTTGACTTGTGGAACCTTGTAGAGCACACTGCCGGTTTATATAAAGGATATGGAGAAGTAACCTTCGTCTTCGATAATCGAGCAGGTGGCAAGGCCATCATTTTGGGTGATAAGAAGCAGCTGATTCGTGTCTTGAACAATATCATCAAAAATGCTACGCAAGCCTTAGAAGGCGCAAATCAGGCCCAAATTACCATCAGCCTGGAGCAGGAAGCAAATGGTTATAAACTCACCGTGAGCGACAATGGAGTGGGAATTCGCGCAGAGGCTCGGCCTTACCTATTTACTCCAAACTTCACCACTAAGACAACTGGAATGGGTCTGGGGCTAGCGATTTCAAAAAACATTGTAGAGCAGGCCGGGGGGAAAATTTGGTTTGAATCTTCAATCGGCATCGGCACCCAGTTTTTCATTTGGCTGCCGGCTATCCATAGCGATTAATCGTTTCTTGCCTTTGGTTCGTTTCTTAAGGGCGCGATACGTTTCGAAGTCTTCGCATTCTACCTTACCGCCTTTTCGAATTATAAGGCGCCCAAGCATATCGGCATTAGCCCCTTGCTCGAAGACTACCACTCCGTTTTTGACTTCTAAAATCCCCATTTCCGCAACAATCATTCGGCTTCTTTGCTGCATTATAATCTTGCTCTCGCCGTCTACAATTAATTCACCTGTGATGCTCACTTCCGCATCAGAGAGCACCACCATTTCTGTAGCGTCGGTAAAGTACTTGCGGCCATCCACTATTTCGGGCCGGTCGAATCGAGTCATGGTTTGTCCACGGTCTATCATCAATGTGGAATTTACGGTAATATCCGCACCTCCTTTTCGATGATCGTGGAGAACGATCTTTGGCGCGCACCAACGCTGTGGACTATTTATGATGTGATCGTCAAATCGGATCTCAATCAAAAGCGCATTTTCCGGAAGTGCTTCCAGTATTTCTACCCGGATGCCCGAAATGTGGATCGTCTGATTGGCAATTTCTCCAATAGCACCGGGCTGACGCGAATTGAGAAAGGCCAGCATATTGGCCGAAGAAGGATTAGTGCCTACGCCTAAAACAGCATTTTCTCCTTTTCGAAAACCATGCCTGGGGTGGCCGAGCATGGTGTTTCGCTTATATTCATTCTGATATAAAAAGTTCTGCGGAATTCTAATCTGCGAATGATCGAGCGTTTCCGCTTCCCCTTGATCATAGTAGTATTGCTCCAACGCGTGATTGCCGGTAAGTGGGTTCTCAAACTTAGGTAAGCGATAATACGGAATATAAGGCAGGTTGCTTACGCAGTATCCCAAATCAGGTGCTTCCTTTTCCCATTGTACGTCATGGTTTCCATCGGCTGGGAGCGGTCTTAAAAAATCGCTGTTCACCTGGCCATAAATATTTTTGCCTTCACGCTCATTCGCATCTACTTGAATATAAGCGTGCAGGCCTGCGCGCGAATCTTCCAGACATTCATAATGCTCATATTGCAGCACATCGTACATTGACCCGCCGGAATGGGCGGTAATGTGATTTTCTAACCATAGCCATTGCTGATACTCGGTTTCCGGGAGAAATGGTAGGGCTATTCGAACAAGGTCGCCGGTTTTAATAAAATCGCGGAGAATGAAACGGTGCGCTGTATCGCTCCGTGTTATATCGGAACGAACGATTTCGCCCCATTCATTTTTTGTTGCTATCAACCAGTCGGCTTCAGGATGCGACCAATTGAGCCAATACCGATCCCAGCCTGAAGCGCATAAAAAACTGCTGTTTCCACCGCCCATCATGGCCCAGCCGCCCTGCACAAAAGGGAAGTAGCCGCGAAACCGCCAACTATTTCCGCCGCCCGAGTGAAAATTATTGCCTCCAATAAACAAGTGGTTAAGTTCATGGCGGAGGATAACCCCCGGTGGGGAATGCCCTCCGCTAAAGAAGCTATAGCTATCTGTAAGCTTCCCCAATATCATGGCCAAACTCGATCCCGACGCATTTCCATTTTCCTTAGGCAGTTTATGGTAGTTGCGGGTAATAACCATCACATGATCGAAGCCGGCAAAATCGCCTCCCCTTGGTTCTTTTGGCAGACCCGTTCCAGGCTTTTTAACCCAAAAATCGAAAGCTTCTTTAGCATACCCATGGGCAGATACAAATGAAGACGCCGCATTGAGAACGCTCCCAACTTCTTTGGCGATAGCTGTTTGCCCTTGTTTCGACACGAGCGAGTAGGGCAACCGCACTAATTCGGGGTAATAATCGCCGTAAACGGTAAGGTGGCCGAGCGACATTTCGCGGTAATAAGTACTCATGCGGCCTACTTGACCCGCCGCTGGTCCATGGTCGAAGAGGGAGTCGGCATAAGCGGGAAGTAATCCGGGCATCCAGGCTTTGTTGCCATTTGGCAAATCTTCGAGCTCAGGATTTACATCGTACTCAATTTCCACAAACACTATTAATACCCTGAGCGTATCGTGCGGAGCCAGAAACCAACCATTGCCGCTGAAACTCTGCGCGCTGAGTTGATGCGATAACAAGAAAAGAAGGGCAAGAACCGCATTTTTCAACATCCTGCAAGATATAGATTTCCCGCGGTGCCTCCGTGCATTAGGCCAAGACTTCTACATTTGTTCGCAAACCAACAAAAATGGCTCAATTAAAGATCGAAATTCAAGGCCCAGTAGCCACCGTCACAATAAATCGACCCGAAAAACTGAACGCTCTCAATCGCGCATTGATTCAGGAGTTAGCTGATTCCATTGAGATCATTGAGAAACATCAAGAAGTCCGCGTGGTAATCTTGACTGGCGAAGGCGAAAAGGCATTTGTGGCCGGAGCCGATATCTCGGAGTTCGCCCATTTCAATCAAACTCAAGGAGAAACCCTCAGTGCAGAAGGGCAAGAGAAGCTCTTCAACCGGATTGAGAATTTCACGAAACCTGTCATTGCTGCAATTAATGGCTTCGCGCTAGGCGGAGGGTTAGAATTGGCCATGGCATGCCATATCCGCTTAGCCAGCAACAATGCACGCCTGGGTCTTCCTGAAGTTTCGCTCGGCGTGATACCTGGATATGGTGGCACCCAACGATTGGCTCAATTAATTGGTAAAGGCAGAGCTATGGAGCTTATTTGTTCAGCACAGATGATTTCGGCAGATGAAGCGTATAGAATGGGATTAGTCAATAAAGTGGTTGCGCTGGAAGAATTGTTGGGCGAAGCCCAGAAACTTGCTCAAAAGATTGCGTCCAACTCCCCGAATGCTATACGCGCGGCAATTGCTGCTTTAAATGCCCAATATCCTACCGCTCACCCAGGCTATCAAGAAGAAGTAAGGCGTTTTGGCTCTTGTTTTGGCCATCCCGATTTCGAAGAAGGAACGACCGCATTTTTGGAAAAACGAAAGCCTTCCTTCAAAGGTGCATAGCCTTTAATCGCCGATGGCATCACTTCGGGTATTAGCCGGGCAAACGGCCATTTATGGAATGAGCAGCATCATAGGCCGCGTGCTCACCTTCTTGCTCACCCCGCTGTATACGCGCGTTTTCTCAGCAGGCGAATACGGCGTAATTACCGAGCTTTACGCCTATGTCGCTTTCTTGATTGTGTTTCTAACCTTCGGTATGGAAACGGCCTTTTTCCGCTTTGGCTCACAAACCCAAGACGAATCGGAAAGGCGGCGTTACTTTAGCACCGCTTTTATCGCTGTTGGCACCCTTTCTGCGGTTTTTCTATTGCTCCTGCATTTGTTTAATCAGCCTGTAGCCAACGCCTTGGGGTATGGCGATGAGCGCATATTCATTCTTTATTTTGGATGGATTATAGCTCTCGATGCCATTGTCACCATTCCATTGGCGCGGCTGCGAATGCTAAATAAACCTATCCCTTTTGCTGGAATCAACATTGCGAGTGTGCTCGCCTATATTGCGCTCAACCTGTTTTTCATTCTCTATTGTCCTTACGCGCTGGAAAATACGAGAGCCTTAGGGCATAGTTTGATCGCCCTACATTACAACCCAGACTTTGGCGTAGGGTATATCTTTTTGGCCAATGTAATGAGCAGTGGTTTCAGGTTTGCCCTGCTCCTGCCCTACCTTATCGATTTGAAAGCCGGTTTCGACGCAGCCATTATGCGCCGTTTATTCAAATATGCATATCCCCTGTTAATCCTTGGAATTGCCGGTATTTGCAATGAAACTTTCGACCGCGCCTTTTTCAAAGATTTGTCGCCGCTACCCAATGCCCTGGCAGAAATCGAACTTGGAATTTACGGCGCTTGTTACAAGGTAGCCATGCTGCTAAGCATCGGCATTCAAGCATATCGATTTGCCGCGGAACCCTTCCTATTTGCTCAGACCAAGGGTCTGCAGCGCGACGAAGGTCAATCGCGAATCATGCGCTATTATTTCGTGGCCGCATTATTTATTGCGTTGAGTATTGCCTTGTTCTTAGACTTGGCTTTGATTCTCATAGGGCCGGAGTTCCGCGCAGGAGCCGGCGTAATTCCGATTCTTTTGCTCGCATATGTATGCTTTGGAGCCGTATTTAACCTGTCTTTTTGGTATAAGCTGAATGACAAAACGCTATACGGCGCATTCATCGCCATTGCTGGCGCCGTGGTAACGGTTGGAATAAACATTTGGCTCGTACCAATACTGAGTTATTACGGTTCTGCATTGGCTACCCTTGCCGCCTATCTGGTTATGTTGGCGCTCTCATTTGGCCTTGGTCAAAAGCACTATCCTATAGCTTATCCTTTAAGAACCATTGGGCTTTATGTCGCCACGGCTATTGCATGTTTTGTCCTAAATCGGGAATTTCCCCTCGACGGACTGTTAAAATATGTTTCATCTGCATTCTTCCTTGCCTGCTTTCTGTTTGTGATAATATGGCACGAGAAACGGTACTTCAGGGATGGGATCTTGGCCAGAATAACTAATTTTCACAGGTTCTAAATATCGATTTTAGCACACTAAACGCCTTCACCTATGTCTATTTCCATTCCCATCATAAATAAGTCGCCACATGCCATACCCCGCTATGCCACCGCGCTAAGTGCAGGTGTCGATCTTGTAGCGTGGCTCGAGGAGTCCATAGAGTTGGCTTCGCTCGAACGCAAACTTATAAGCACGGGCTTGTATGTGGCTTTGCCCGAAGGCTATGAAGCTCAGATAAGACCTCGGAGTGGCTTTGCTTTCAAAGAAGGCATCACCGTACTCAATTCGCCCGGCACCATCGACGCCGACTACCGAGGCGAGATCAAGGTATTATTGGTAAATTTATCGCCGAATACGGTTTACATACGCAATGGAGACCGCATTGCCCAAATGGTTATCGCCACCTATTCAACCGCCGCATTCGAACTAGTTTCGATCCTTCCGGAAACAGAGCGGGGAGCAGGTGGCTTTGGCAGCACGGGCAAAAACGTATTAAATACATGAATGTAATTATCCCAATGGCTGGAATGGGCAAACGCTTGAGGCCACATACCCTCACTGTTCCTAAGCCCCTTATTCCTATTGCTGGCAAACCCATTGTACACCACTTGGTGGAAGATATTGCTGCACTTGCGAGTGAGCCACTCGAGCGGATTGTCTTTGTTTGTGGCCGCTTTGGCGATGAAGCCGAGCGTCACTTAATCGCAGTCGCGTCCGCATTGGGTGCCATTGGCGAAATAGCCTACCAGGACGAACCACTGGGCACCGCCCATGCTATATGGTGCGCGCAGCACGCTTTGAAAGGAAAAACGATTGTAGCCTTTGCCGACACCCTCTTTCGAGCCGATTTCGATCTCGATAGTGAAGCCGACGGCGTATTGTGGGTAAAACAAATTGACGACCCTTCTGCATTCGGTGTGGTGCAACTGAATGAAAACGGAGAAATCGTAGAATTTGTAGAAAAGCCTGCAACTTTTGTCAGCAACCTGGCCATGATTGGTATCTATTATTTCAAATCAGGCGAAGCCCTTCACGAAGAAATAAAATACCTGATTGAACACAACATCAGGAAAAGCGGAGAGTACCAGTTGCCCGATGCTTTGCGAAGACTTACACAGCGTGGTCTGAAATTCCTTCCCGGAAAGGTAGATTCCTGGATGGATTGCGGAAATGCCGCCGCTACGGTAGAAACCAACTCGGAAATACTGCAATGGAAATATCCTGCTTCCAATCTTTCGGCAAGCGTTAAAATGGAAAATGCGCAAATTATTGATCCATGCTTCATAGGCGAAGGCGTAGTTTTGAAAAACTCTGTAGTGGGCCCCTTTGCTTCTATCGGCGCTGGCACAGAAGTAGTGGACTCCCACATAGCCCACAGCTTAGTGCAGCAACACAATAGAATTAATACCTGTAAGATCGAGAAGTCAATGATAGGGAGCCATGTAAACATACACAACGTATCTGAGCCTTGCAGCTTAGGCGATTATTCCACTATCGGATGAGCCGTTCGCTCCGCAATAATGTGGCCTTGATGGTAGTTCTTGGCTTGATTGCAGCCGGATGTAGCAGGCAGCCAGCAGCTTCCAAGCCTGAAACGGGTGGGTCAAAAAAACCCGTTGTTTTAAATGAGAAGCAACAGATGCTGTTTGCCACAGCTTTTCTCAACGCATCAAAGGCCAAAATACTTGGAAACTACGAGCTGGCGCTTTCTCTGTACAACGATGCTATACGCATTAACCCAGAAAGCGATGCCGCCTACTACGACATGGCTCGAATTTTATCTGACGGGGGCCAATTTCCGCAGGCTATTTCTTATGCCAGGCAAGCCTACGCTATCGATCTGGAGAATATGTGGTATGCCGAATTTTTGGGTCGGTTATACGCGGAAACCAACGACTTTTCTTCGAGCATTGACGTGTTTCGCGCCATGATAAATAAGCATCCCGAAAGGGTGGAATACTATTTTCAATTGGGAAGTGTACTGGCAGCTCAGGGCAAATACGACGAGGCGCTGAAGCTTTACAATGACCTTGAAAAACGAATAGGGGTGAACGAAGAGCTGGGCTTGCAAAAACAATTGCTCTACATCGAAAAAGGCGATTACGAATTAGCTCTAAAAGAAGTGAACGCTTTAATTACCCTCAATCCTGAAGCAACCCAGCTTTACGGCATGAAGGCCGAGATCTACGAGCGCCAAGGTAAAAAAGACCTCGCCATCGAGATTTATGAAGAGATGCTTGTTATAGAACCGGCAAACGGCCTTGTATTGCTCTCCCTTTATGAGCTGCACATGGGCAAAGCGGGCGACGAAGCTAAGGCCAATGGCTATTTAGAGCGCGCGTTTGCCGCTCCCGATTTGGGTATCGATGTAAAAATTAATGTGCTACTCACCCTTTTGAGCAGACCAGACTATGCTTCGAGAGGAGATCAGATAACGACTTTAGCTCAAAAACTGGAGCTGGCTCACCCCGACGATGCTAAAACCTATGCCATACAGGGAGATGTATTGTTCAATCTCAACAGGCCAACGGAAGCGCGCGAAAAGTTTCGGAAGGCGGTTGAAATCGACCCGAACAGGCCACCCATTTGGCAACAGATTTTATCTATAGACTCGCAGCTCTCTGATTTTAGCGCTTTGCGCACCGAAAGCGAGAAAGCTATTGACCTTTTCCCAGAAATTGGTCTGTTCTACTTATTTCAGGGCATTGCACTTAGTCAAGACAAGAAATATAGCGAAGCAATCGAGTCTTTCGAGTTGGGCAAAAACCTGATCGTGGACAATAATGTATTGCTGGCGCAATTTCACGCAAGCCTCGGCGATGCTTATCATGAGCTCAACGATCACGCAAACTCTGACAAAGCCTACGAGTCCTCGCTTAAATACGATCCAAAAAATGCTTTTGTGCTCAATAATTTTGCTTATTACCTCAGCCTGCGCAAAGTCGATTTGGAAAAAGCTGAAGCCATGGCCAAGAAAGCCAATGATTTAAACCCCGATGTGGCTTCTTTTCAAGACACGTACGGCTGGGTGCTTTACACGAGACAAAACTACCAAAACGCTCTTTTCTGGATCGAGCAAGCCCTTCAAAATGGCGCGTCAAACGATCCTACTGTGCTCGATCACTATGGCGAAGTGCTACTGCAATTGAATAGAAAAGCTGACGCTGTATCGGCTTGGGAAAAAGCCTTATCGGTAGGGGGAAATGAAGCCGAAATCGCTCCCAAAATTTCTAAAGCAAAATCGCTGTAGGTGGCAGTAAGATCGATCATTATAGCGGCGACCCTGACGATAGCCATAGGCGGATGCAAATCAAAACGCGTCATAGAGCAAAGTCCTTTGTTGAATGTGAGCGACAATTTCTTACTGGAGCAAGTGAAGGCCAATTGTTTCACCTTCGATTACCTCAACGGCAAATTTGCGTTCGACATAGACGCTCCCAATCAAAAGGCATCTCTAAAGGCAAATTTGCGAATGGCCAGCGATAGCGCCCTTTGGCTAAGCCTTACTCCAGCCTTGGGTATAGAAGCGGCCCGGGCATTGGTCATACCAGATACCATTAAGTTTGTCGACAAAATCAATAACAAATACTACATTGGTGATTTCGCCCTTCTCGACACAGTACTTAATTACCGCAGCGAATTTCTATTTATCGAGAATGTATTGGTTGGCAACCCCGTGGAAATAGAAGCCGATGAAAAATATACATCCAGCGTGGAAGGCTTGAGTTACGTGCTCCAAACCAAGATAAAACGGAAATTAAAGCGCGCCTTCAAATACCCCAAAAACACCCCAAGTACCGACAGCACTTACGCTCAGATCATCGCTCCAAAATCCTATAAGAGGGCTTCCGAAAAGTACGACGAAAGCGAACTTATTGTAAAGCGATATTACATAAGGCCCCGCGATTTTAAGGTTACCAAGACGCTGATCGATGACTTGTTTTATGGCCAATCGGTGAAAATAGAATACGATAATTTCCAAGATGTAAACGGGCAACTCTTCCCAATGAGAATCCGGATACAGGTTACCACGGCTCAGGAAACTTCAAAATTTGAAATCGATTATCTGCGCATAACAACCAATGAGCCGCAAACTTTTCCGTTCAAAATACCAGCCAACTTTGCCCCATTTCCATAAGACGGTCATATCGCTAGGGCTTCTGCTCCTGTTCTCGGTCAGTACATTTGGCCAAGACAAGGATAAAGCGGACTTACAGAAGGAGCGCGACCGTATATCCCAAGAAATCTCACTGACCAATAAACTGCTATTGGAAACGAAGAGCAATCGCGATAAGATGGAATCTGAGCTAGGCCTGCTCAATAGAAAGATTCGATTGCGCGAAGACCTCATCCGAAGCCTGCGTGGGGAAATAACATCGTACAACCGAAAAATAAAAGGCAATAAAGGGCAAATCGATGAGCTTGAAGACGAGTTAAAAACGTTGAAAGGCAGTTACGCAAAGGCTGTCCGCTTCGCACAGCGCACGGCTCGAAGCCAAGATCGTCTTCTGTACATTTTCGCTTCAGCCGATTTCTTTCAAGCCATTCGCCGTATTCGCTATTTGCAGCAGTACAGCAAACATCGCTTGAAGCAGGCGCGCCAAATAAGTGAGACCCAAGATAAGCTGAACGAATTGAATGCTTCGCTCCTCAGCGTTATCGGTGAAAAAGATGCATTGCTATCGAATGAAGAAGCCACTAAGAAAGAGCTTTCTGCAGATGTAGCCCAACAGAAAACACTAGTGTCAGGCCTTCAGCAAGAAGAAAGTAAGCTTAAGAAGAAACTTAGGCAGCAAGAAAAGCAGCGCGAATCGCTGAATAAGGAAATTCAACGCATCATTGAAGAGGAAATTCGGGCCTCGAAAAAAACCAATTCCGGGGTCTTTGCACTAACCCCTGAGAGTGCTGCCCTTTCGGCTAATTTCGAAAAAAATCAAGGCAAATTGCCATGGCCTGTAGAGCGTGGGGTTATAACCAGCAAATTTGGTAAAAACCCGCATCCCGTTTTGGCTGGCATCACCGTTCCAAATAACGGAGTAGATATAGCCACGAATGCCAATAGCTCAGTTCGAGCCATATTCGATGGAACAGTCTCGGCAGTTTTCAACATCTCGGGGGCTGGTCAGAATGTGATCATCAGTCACGGTGGTTATCGCAGCGTCTACACTAATCTTCGAGAAGTGCATGTGGCAAAAGGGCAAAAGGTTTCCGCCAAGGATCCTATTGGAAAGGTGCTTACCGATGAAGCCTCCGGCAAAACAGAAGCTCACCTGGAAATTTGGAAAGTAGGCAGCGACGGCACCACCACCAAACAAGACCCGGCCTTGTGGATTTACAGGCAATAAACCTGTATGGCGGAGTATATTTCGTACTTTTGCATCAAAACGCACTTAGATGTTTTCGTCAATCCTTTTATTTGTAGGTCCTTGGCAAATTGCCTTGATCGTAGTTATAGTTCTGTTGCTTTTCGGTGGCAAAAAAATTCCTGAGCTCATGCGCGGATTAGGCCGCGGAATGAAGGAGTTCAAGGACGCATCGAAGGAAGACAGTTCACCCGAACATACGGACAAGGACCCCAAATAAGCTTTTTATCCAGTGAAAGATTACAGCTGCCTGCGAGACATTCAGGCCGACTTATACGCAGGTTCTCTGAGCCTACCCGATTTAGTAAACAGCTATTTGGGGAGTATTGAGAAACTGCACCACAATCCCATTTTTCTGGAAGTTTGGGATGAAGAAGCCCGCGCCGAAGCCGAAGCAATTCAAATGAAGATTGCCAACAAAACTGCGGGTGTCTTAGCTGGTATGGTCATCGGTATCAAAGACAATATCTGCTACGCCGGCCATAAGGTAAGCGCTGCGTCCCGCATTCTAGAAGGATTTGAATCGCTTTACTCTGCCACGGTAGTAGAGCGCCTATTAGCCGCAGATGCACTTATAATCGGGAGGCTGAACTGCGATGAATTTGCGATGGGTAGTTCGAATGAAAATTCTGCGTATGGAGCAGTTTTAAATCCGCTAAACGAAAAGTTAGTCACAGGTGGTTCATCGGGAGGCTCTGCAGCCGCAGTAGCCGCTGGTTGCTGTTTGATTGCTCTAGGAAGCGATACCGGCGGAAGCATCCGTCAGCCTGCATCCTTTTGCGGTGTGGTCGGCTTGAAACCAACCTACGGGCGTGTAAGCCGTCACGGGCTCATCGCCTTTGCTTCTTCTTTCGATCAAATAGGCCCTTTTGCCAAAGATGTTGAAGATATTTCGGCGGTGATGAGCGTGATCTCCGGACAAGATCCCTTTGACCAAACAAGTAGCGTAACGCCTGTACCTGCTCGAATTCCGAAAAGCGACCGACAAACCTATCGCATTGGCTATATCCAAGAATGTTTCGACAGCGAAGGCCTCGACCCGGAAATTCGCTCAAAGCACAACTCCCTTATTGATGGTCTTCGCGCAGATGGGCACCATATAGAGGCCGTGAGTATTCCCGAACTTCCCTACTTGGTGCCGGCGTATTACATTTTGACTACAGCCGAAGCTTCGTCCAATCTTTCGCGCTTCGACGGAATACATTATGGCTATCGCAGCAAGAAAGCCCACGACATTGATTCAACTTACACGCTGAGCCGAAGCGAAGCATTTGGAAAAGAAGTAAAGCGGCGCATCATGCTCGGTACTTTTGTATTGAGCGCAGGCTATTACGACGCCTATTACGCGAAAGCGCAAAAGGTGCGACGCATTCTGACAGACAGAACGAACAAATTGCTGGAAGATTTCGATTTCCTACTCTCCCCTACCACCCCGGGTACGGCCTTTGAGTTCGGGTCGAAAGGCGATGATCCATTGAAGATGTACCTCGAAGACATCTATACTGTTCATGCGAATCTTACGGGTATTCCGGCGATTTCGCTGCCCCTTTTCAAGCACAGCCAATCGGGAATGCCCTTCGGAGCGCAATTCTCGAGTGCCTGTTTCAGCGAAGAAAAGCTCCTTGGTTTCGCCCATACTTTAATGAACAAAGTTTCGTTAGAAGCTTAAAAAGGCAGTAGACCTGGGTTTGAAGAAAAAGTAAGTAAATTCGCTCCGCGGGTTAACTTTTATGGTCGGAATCCGTAACCCACTAAGCCCTATAACCTCTCACTATGAAGCTTCCGATTAGCTTATCAATCATTTCCTTCCTGTTCGCTATGTCGAGCACGACTGCGCAACCCACCGACCTCGAAGAAATTGCCGCGGCACTCGATACTATCCCATTAGTAGAAATAAGCGCCGATGATCCCATTGTGGTGGCCTTAGATAAACTTTGGGCCGACCATCGTATGGAATGGCTAGGAGTAGAATTAGACAGCGTTTGTCTAAACGCTCATAACTTTAGTTTCGGCGATGTGCCTGTTTATTCGGAAGCCATCATTGCCGAAAGACTGGCCTTACTCGATAGCCAAAGCCCGATGGATCTCGATTATAATGCATACGTTCAAGCGTTTATAAATCTTTACACGATAAGGCGTCGTGATGTGACATCCCGCGTACTTGGGTTGGCCGCTTATTATTACCCCTTATTCGAAGAAAAGCTCGATCAGTTCGACATGCCTTTGGAGCTAAAACACCTCGCCGTGGTAGAATCTGCTCTGAATGCAAATGCCAAATCGCGCGTGGGCGCCACCGGACTTTGGCAGTTTATGTACAATACGGGTAAAATGTACGATTTAGAGGCCGATAGCTATATCGACGAACGAAAAGATCCTTACGCAAGTACCATTGCGGCTTGCCGGTTTATGAAGGCTCTCTACAAAATGTATGGCGACTGGCATTTAGTCTTGGCAGCTTATAATTCTGGTCCCGGGAATGTAAATAAAGCGATTCGTCGCTCAGGTGGGCACCGTGATTATTGGAAAATCCGCCCATATTTACCCAAGGAAACTGCTGGATATGTTCCAGCATTCATCGCGGTAAATTATGTGATGAATCACGCGGCTGATCACAATATTTTTCCAACCCGACCGAGCTATTTGTACACCGACGTAGATACCCTTCAGATTTGTAAATCTGTACGCATTGACCAAGTCGCCTATTTTGCGGGAATGACCGTGGATCAAGTAGCACTTTTGAATCCGCGTTACAAGACATCTACTATTCCTGCTAACGGGTCGTGCAACACGCTTTATCTACCAAACGAGGCAATTGGTTCATTCTTGGCCAATTTCGAATCGCTCGAGCAGTACCAGCCTGCACCTGTAGCAGCCTCAATAGCTCAAGCAGAACCTGAAAAAACTCAAAAAACGCATACAGTGCGCAGTGGAGATTCTTTGGGTAAAATAGCCAATAAATATGGAGTAACGACCAAACAACTTATGGCTTGGAACAGATTAAAATCCACCAATATTCAGCCCGGACAGAAGTTAAAAATCGAAGTAGCAGAAATTCGTTCAACTACCACTGCCCGCGCGGAAACCAAAACAGAACCAAAGCGTGAAGATTCTGGCACGAAAACTGCGAATCCTGAACTTGGCTCTATGAAGGTTCACATCGTGCAATCGGGCGACACTTTGTGGGACATAGCCAATAAGTACCCTGGCATTTCGGTAAACGACATTAAAGCAGCTAATTCTGGGCTCAATATTCAGAGCTTGAAGCCCGGACAAAAAATTAAAATTCCGCAAGGCACATGATTTCACATTTCTTCCGCATGCTTTCCCCCCTGCTAATTGTGCTGAGTTTAGCCCAGTGTAGCTCGGAAAGTACCGGAAGAAGGTTGCCTCGCCATAGCGGTGAACCGGGGGAGCTCCTCCTGATTATGAATGAGAAGCAGTGGCTTGGTGCACCTGGCGATAGTCTCCGGACTGTTTTCGAAGCCTATTACCCCTTTTTACCCCAAGCTGAACCCCGTTTTTCGCTCCTTCAATTCTCGCCAGAAGAAATGAACAGTTTGCTTCAACAGCATCGAAATATTATTCAGGTTATCATAGGGCCAGACTCCGAAGGCGCAAATAAAGTTAGTCTTTCGCGCGATAGATGGAGTACCCACCAACTCGTTTTTACCATAAGAGCAGAAAACGAGGAGAAGTTTTACGCCATGCTCCCGACAGAAATCAAAAAGCTCACGGAATTGATCGACCAAGCAGAGGTAGAGCGAATTATATCGCGTTACCGCAAAACGGGCAACGAGGATCTCTCCATTGAACTGGCAAATAAATACGGATTAGATTTGGCGATACCTGCCGACATGCTGCTAGCCAAAAAGAGTATAAATTTCACGTGGTTGAAACGGGAACGCGTAAAGTATTTAGGCAATTCACCCCATGATATCACGCAGGGATTGTTTGTTTACACCTATCCCTATAGATCGGAAGCTCAGCTCCGCCCTGACAGCATTTTGGCTCAACGGGACAGCCTGTTGAAAGCAAACGTACCTGGCCCAAAACCCGGTACTTACATGGCCACCGAATATAGATTGCCGCCAGAATCTGAAGAAATTGAGATTAATGGTCGATTTGCTATTCTAACGCGCGGCCTTTGGCGTACCGAGAATTACTTTATGGGTGGTCCCTTTTTGAATCTTACCACCACCTCGGCTGATGGCAATCAAATAGTATGTATCTCGGGCTTTGTTTTCGCGCCAAAATTTGACAAGCGCGAATTCATTCGCGAAGTCGAAGCCATCCTTCGTTCCGTAAGAATTGTGGAGCCATCTGCAAAATCTTGATAAAAACATTGCCTGGGCTCGTCTCAAGAGCGTAAAAAGCGGCATCTTTGCGTTCATCCATTACGCCATGAATTACGAAGAGATACAGTCCTATTTTAATCGGCATTGCAGGATTAAACTTCGCTCTGGCAGAGAAGTTTACGGCGTGCTATGGGAAGAAATGAATGAAGTGGAGCGAGCTATTTATTTCGCTAGTTTTATCGAGCACAAGAAGCTGATGAACAAGCGAAAGAAGCAAGAAACAGCCACGGATCCTTCACTTCGGCTACTAAGTGAAGACATATTAAGCATAGCGCAAATCGAAAGTTAAGCTAGCTGAGCCCTTTGTAGATTGCCGTTTCGCTAGTTATCCAGCCCCAAAAGGTTTCTCGATTATTCAAATATTTCCATTAGAATCTTTAATGATTTAACATCTCCAAATCCTTCAAAGTGGAGTTGATAATACGTTACGAGCAATTGTAGCAATGCTCTCCGCTCTACTTTTGACAAAACGAACGATCGGTTTGATAATTCGGGCAAGGTTGCGCGCATGAACAACGCACTTTCTTCCCCACTCAAGGTGTGCATCCCATGGTTTGGCAAATCTACATTGATGCCGTCTAATAAATCAAAATAGGGGGCTTTCTGTAGCTCATTAACCCTTGGGAAAAATCCAAAAAATTTTGTCAGACGCATCAAGAAGAATATGTGAAAATTCGGGTTGAAGGTATCTTCATCAAACAGATCTAATGCGGATTCCAAAAAATCAAACAACTCTTCATCAGGACTCTCTTCGCGAAGGGATTTTTGAAGCATTTCGGAAAGGAAAATCGATACCGCACTTCGCTGCGGATCAATTGTGCTCCAGGCAGCATGCGAGCGAAGTGATGCCGATTTAATACGTTGTAAACTTCGTGCCGTTTTGTACACGCATTCCAGGTCGAGCCGAGTCAAAGGCTCATAAATAGAGCTTTGGCGCCTTTTACCGCCAACACCTCTCGCCATAAATGCCAGAACGCCATAAGCCCGGGTGTAAATGGTTACAACTACCGTCGATGAAGTATAGGGTGTTTTTCGAAGTACAATGCCAGGGGTGGTGACATCCATTACTTAATCACCAAAATCTTACTAACGCATTCCGAACCACCCACTACATCGGCTACTAAAGCGAAATAAACACCCGTTGCTACCCGCTGACCATTGGAGTTTCTGCCATCCCAGATAGCTCTTCCGCCATTTGATCGGGTGGAGAAAATTAGATTTCCACGCGTATCGGTAATACGCACTTCCGCATCGCGGGTTAGGCCCGAAATAGAAATAGGGCCCGTATAATTTTCCCTAACCGGATTTGGATAAACCGTGGAACAAATGTTGGAATTTTGGCCTTGTATAGCATCGGAGAGATAAGACATCAACCCTTCGGCGGTTGCAATATAAACACGGCCACTTTTGGGGTCAATAGCTATGTCGGTAATCGTATTAGAAGGTAAGGGGCTATTAGTGGTATTAAATCGCAGGATTTCGTCAGTTCCATCTTCCGACAATAAGAAAATACCATTGCCAAACGTGCCAACCCACTTTCGGTTAGATCCGTCTATAGCTATGGATGTCACCTCTTGACCTTCAAACAAAAACTGAAACACCCCGTCTTGCTCCACTAATATTTGGCGTGCGTCGCTGAAGGTAAGGGAAAGAGCATCGAACGGTGAATAGAATACAGCCATCCCGCTGCGGGTCGCTACCCAAATTTCTCCATCCAAATCTTCGGCTATAGCCAACACTTCATTACTCGGCAAGCCGCCGGTTCCCACTGAAGCATTCATTGCGCGCACTTTGTCATCCGATTCGTCTTCGATCGATTCTCCTTCATCAAAAACAATTAGTCCCGCTTTATTTACAATGGCCCATTTTTGACCTTGGCGGTCAATTATCAAATCGAGTAATTGGTTGTTGTTACCAAGACCCTGCGGGCCCGCTAAATCAAAACTCTTCCAAACATTATCGGGGGTGCGCACTGAGAGGGGTTCAGGAACAAGCGAATTTGTGACCCATAAATTTTCATCACTATCGAGGCACATTCCAGCTATTCCCACCCATTCCAGGTTATCGGGCCTTACAAATTCGACCCGACCCTGCAAAGATGTCCCAATATCAGAGATATAGCGTGCGATTTCTCCATTTTCTACTTCCGCGAAGCCACTAAAGTAGGAGCCCACCCATGCGAAATTAGCTTTTTTCGGGTGGGCATAGACCTTAACGGCATCGAAGAAGACCTGGTCTGATAGAGACGGTTCTGTCTTTTGATTGTAGTACCTCCATTCGCCATCGCTAAAAGTTGAAAATCCATCCAGTATATAGAAATTGTTCCATGTACCCGGTCGGTCGGTGGCTCCAGTGGTAACCCATAGACGATCTTGTTTGAAATCCAGATCAAAAACCCTATTGCCGAAAGGACCACCGGGTGCTATGACTTCGAATAAGCCATCGTTCACGTTTCGTTTTACCAATCCCAAGCTCGCATCGGCCATCCAAATATTACCTTGCTCATCTGCAGCCATGTCTTGTGTGCTGGCTCCAAGTTGATTATAATCTGTAAACGACAAAGTCGCGGTGACACCATCTTCGGCTTTTACTTCATTATAATAAAATAAGCTAATGAGCAAGCCAATGGGCGATTCTCTTATCGTCACGACATTATCAGCGCCAAAACTGTAAGTCCAATTTCCGTCTCCGATAGAAAAATAAACTCCAGCCGCCGATACGCCTTTTTGATTTATAAAAAGCTTATTGCCCTGAACGGCCATATGATGCACCTCCGAAAAGGGAAAAGGGATATCCAATTGTTGCTGCCAATTAAGGCCTACAGTCAAATCGTCGGTAAGGTCGGCATAGAATAATCCATCTTCTGTAGCCGCATAAAATCGGTCTTGAAAAATAACCGTGGCGTTTACCTGTCTCGGATTGCCGTCATTAATAGTGAACGTATTACTCACTTCAAAACGATCTAGATTAAATTCTAATACGCCCAAGCCTGTTGACAAGTAGGCCCTTGCACCATCAATAAAAATATGCCTGATTCTTTTATCGCCTATTGCTGTGCTATTCTTGATAGCGGCAAAATTGGTAATTATTCCGCTTTGAATTATATCCATATTACCGTTGATATAAGCAACAATCAGTTGTTCTCTATCTTGATTAGATTGCAGAAGCCCTATGTTGATATCCGACAAACCGTTGATTCGGTTAATTTTGGAAACACTATTGTCCTGTTTGTTGAATACAAATAACCCATTGCTTGAAGCACAGAATACTTGGTTGCCTACAATGGCCACAGACCTGGCGCCTTTATAGTCGAGATGGTCAGTCCATTCACCTATTTTGCCCTGTGCAGTAATAAAGTGCGAAGACAACAACACGAAAAGTGAAATGCCAACTATTATATATTTATTCATAAGCAGGTCGGTGGAGATAAGCAAACGCGATAAATGGCCGTTTCATATATTCCGGACCAAAATTCGCACATTGATATCAAAAATCCCAATTATAGGATTAAATTTGCAGCCCGTTTGGCTCGGTAGTTCAATTGGATAGAATATCAGATTTCGGCTCTGACGGTTGGGGGTTCGAGTCCCTTCCGGGTCACAATTAAAGACTAAACCCCTTGATTTTCAAGGGGTTTTTTATTTCTTTACAAACCATATCGTTAGAAGTACGGCTTGATGACTCCATTTAATTTTTTTGTGGAAGCTTACAGATACGCAATTAGAAAAACAATGCAGTCAAAGGCATGAACCCGTATGTTTAAATTTCAGAACAAGGGATGTTTGTGTCGCAATAAAAACAGCAGCTTTATCCCGATACTTCGAAATGACAGGTAGGTACAACTGATGTGAAAAGCATCGTTGATGGCGTCATTTCGGCCATCTGCATTAACGCCGCGCTGAACTCTTTGCGCCTAAATAGATCAACCA
>JBBQFC010000027.1:0-40554 GCA_038321615.1 Flavobacteriales bacterium
CTGGAGCACCAGCTTTTAAATCCTTCCGGGCACGATCAGAGTGCGCTTTCATGCTTTGATCACCTTCTTGATCAGGCAGATTATTTTGAGCAGGAATTGAAGCGCACAGGCGTCAACAAATGGCTGTTGCGGAAAGGGTACCGCCACAGAATAGCTTTGGATACAGCTACTCTCAGTTCTGTTTTCACCTGCAGGAAATTGACAAAATGCGCAAGCTATCCATGACCCGGAGCCATCCTCCGGGCGATAAACTCTTTATCGGTTTTGCTGGAAAGAAGATGGAATGGATTGATCGCAATACCGGAAAAGTGCACAACGTGGAAGTCTTTGCCGCCACCTTGGGCTAAAGCAAATGCAGCTACTCAGAAGCTGTTTCAATCCAGAAGGTGGGAGATTTTTTAATGGTATTGACACGTTTCCTTCACTTGTTAGGTGGTGTGCCGGCTGCCATTGTGCCCGCTAACTTCACATCGGCAGTGATAAGAACTGATCGGTACGAACCAGAAGCTTCCTCGCATCCGCATGCGGTCATCAGGCTTGCGCCATTGGATATAGAACCATGTATTTCAACACGCAAAAGCTTCTACTAAAACTCAAAATGTACAGAGCAGACGGCACCATCTTCAAATTTATTGACAAGCTCGCAAAGCAACAACTACTCATCCTGGACTACTTTGGTCTCATGGCCCTGGATGCACAGCAACGACTTGATTTGATGGAAATAATAGAAAAAAGACACGCGAAACTCTCTACCATCATAGCCAGCCAACTACCACTGGCAAACTGGTACGTAATGATCGGTGACGAAACCATTGCCGACGCTATAACGGACAGACTAAGACACCAAGCCCATCGAATAGAAATCAAGGGAGAATCAATGCACAAAAAACAGTAATATTGTTATGTCCATCGTGACCAAAATCTAAACCCATCAGGGGGGTCAGTATTACCGTAACACGGGGGTCAGTATCACCGGAATATCAAGTTAATCCAAGAAATAAAGGATTTAAACTTCTTATTTACGTTCACGTGAATTATTTCGAGAATTTAAACGCTCATTCTCCCCACCAAAATCAAATTCCCATCTTCTCTTCAAATTTTTACATCAGCTGCAAGAGCGATCTAAGTGCAATACCGTATTTAGGATACGCAGCGCTTAAAGGAAAACATCATCGGAGGCTTTGCGCTAAGTGATGTCCGATTTAAATCGGGTGGCTCGATGAATTATTTCAACGAACTGCAAGAAAAGTTATTAAACCAATCCATCCAAAATTCTACATCAGATTTTAGGATTTTAAAGCAAAAGCGCCACTCTTACTTCCTCCCCAAAAACCGAAACCCCGACAATACAATGCGCAAATCGTTGCGGAGCGAATAATCGCGGGCGTAAACGGTGTTCAACTTTCGCGCTGTTTCTTCCGTTTGTCGTATTTCGGGGTATTGATCAAGCGGATTTAGCACCCCGACTTTGAGTTTTGGCAAGCGGCTATTGCCAATGGGGTGATAGGATACCCATGACTTCTGAAAGGTCAGCACGGACCAAATATTGGCGAAAAAACCACCTTTCCGTGCTATAAACCACACGGAAATAGGGCTGCTCAGCAATAACAACAACGAAGTGCACCAATCGAAGGTGGCCTTCTTCCGTAGGTTTTGGGGTTTGGTGATCGAGTTGAGATTTACAATGAAGAGTTCCCCTTCCTTATCGACCGAATTGCTACCAATGATGTAAAGACTTTCGGGTGGTGCAATTTTAAACTCGATTTTCGCTCCGCTTACTTCGGCCATCATGCTGATAATGCTTTGCGAGCTCACATCTTCGCCGCTGAATATGAGGGTATCGAGTTTATACACCTCTGCCACTTCCTTGAGCCGGGAGGTGTCGGCATGGCTGCTGTCCGTTTCATCGCCCGGTGCAATATGAACGAGCGAGAGCGCCTTCTTTCCTGAGCTTTCCAGAAAACGAGCTATCCGACGGTACTCTTCGTCTCTGGCCACCACCCCAATCTTTCGCAGCGGATTTTTACCCAACCGGAAGCTTTTTCCGATAAGGAAATGTGCCAATAAACGCAGCGCAACGAGCGTAGCGGCAGTGGTAAGGGTACCTATGAGAATAAGCGCCCTCGAAAAACGATAGGTTTCGGGAAGGAGGGCATAAACGGCTAAAATGGCCAGCGATCCGGTAAGAATACCACCGATAATCCGACTCAGCTTCACAGGTTTATCATACCCACCCGAAAGGTAAATCGCGAATAGCCAAACGCCCACGTAACCTATAAAAGCGAAGTTGACCAATTCGGATTCATAGTTCAAACCCTTGTATTCGGCATACCACGAGCGGGCTGCAACCAATGCCAGGAAGCTCAACACGGCATCGAACACCGGCAAGAAAGCCTTGCGAACGAAGCGATTTATCAGCGCCAAGGAAGCTCGGAAATAGATGGCCATGTGAATAAGCGTGGAGTAAGAAGAAGCATTGCGAGCAGAGAAATG
This sequence comes from Flavobacteriales bacterium, assembly GCA_038321615.1. Lineage (GTDB taxonomy): Bacteria > Bacteroidota > Bacteroidia > Flavobacteriales_D > Cryomorphaceae > JBBQFC01. The sequence continues at coordinate 2,494 of JBBQFC010000027.1, forward strand.
TTTCTCCGCAAAAATGATCATAGCACGGTAAAACACAAATACATAGTTCACGCTGCTCTTTTTCGTGCTTTCGCCTTTGTAATGAATGATTCGCGTAAGCGGGAAATAATAATTCTTAAAACCGCCCAGCGTAATGCGATAGGAGAGATCGATATCTTCGCCATACATGAAGAATGCTTCGTCGAGGACGCCCACCTGATCGAGTGTGGTTTTCCTTAAAAACATGTAAGCTCCCGAGAGCACATCAACTTCGTTCACATCGTTTTCCGAAAGGAATCCTAAATGGTATTTGCCGAAAAGCTTCGATTTTGGAAACAAGGCCGAAAGACCAAAAATCTTGTAAAACGCAACGGATGGGGTAGGCAATCCGCGCTTGCTCTCGGGTAAAAACCGCCCGCGGCCGTCGACCATTTTTACGCCGAGTCCACCTCCGTCGGGATGGTTGTCCATAAAAACGACACACTTTAAGAAGGTGTCTTCTTCTACTAACGTATCGGGATTTAGCAGAAGTACGTACCGCCCCTGAGCCAATGCAATGCCTTGGTTATTGGCTTTGCTGAAGCCTGTGTTTACCGTGTTTGCGATTAATGTAATCTGCGGGAACTTCGATCGAACCATAGCCACCGATTCATCCACGGAGTTATTATCAACTACAAAAATTTCACATTTCAAACCTTCGGCGGCGCGCAGCACACTATGCAGGCATTGCTCCAAAAAATAGGAAACGTTGTAGTTTACAATCACAACCGATAGGTCGATCATCCTTCAATAGCTTTTTCGTATAATAAACGCTGTACGATGCTACGCCCCAATGTAAGTTCGTCGGCATATTGGAGCTCATCGCCAACAGATACTCCCCGCGATAAGGTGGTGAGCTTAATATCGGGGGCAGAACCTAATTTTTTGTATAGAAAGTAAGCAGTGGTATCTCCTTCCATTGTGGGCGATAAGGCCAGAATAATTTCTTTGAGCTCGGCTTCTGCCAATCGGGGAATGAGAGTGCCGATATTAAGATCGCTGGGGCCAATGCCGTCCATCGGGGAGATTTTGCCACCGAGCACATGGTAGAGCCCGCGGTATTGATGGGTAGATTCGATAGCCAAGATATCGCGCATGTCTTCCACAACGCATATTATAGACTTATCGCGCTGAGGATTGGAGCAAATATGGCAAATTGCTGCATCGCTGATATTATGACAGACCTGGCAATGAGTCAATTTTTCCTTGAGGTTGCTAATGGCGCTAACGAAACGTTCTATCTCTTCGCGATCGCGCTTTACCAAATCGAGCACATAACGAAGCGCCGTTCGCCTACCAACGCCGGGCAAGGAAGCGACTTGGTTTACGGCATCTTCAAGGTACTTCGATAGATTCATGCCGCGAATTTACGGATAAGATCAAGTCAAAAAAGTGGAGAATCACAGTCCATTTAATAGCACTGTGCATTCGCTTTTACAAGCAGTCAATCCCATTATTCAGTCGATCAATCTTTGTTAACCAACGTTAAAGTTGATGAGTGGTAGCACAGGGCCGTAACAAACGGAATACTATTGTCGTCAGATATTCAAAGCCGGAAGTAATATCGCAATTGCCCCGGCCTAAACAACAAACAAACTAAACAAAAAAGGATTATGAAAAATCTTAGAACACTTTTTTTAGGTGTGGCACTAATCTGCGCTGGAGCATCACAAGCGCAATCTCGACCACAAGCGGAAAGCACACTTACGAAACATCAGGAGTATCGATGGACGGATGAATCAAGAGCCATCGGACAATTTGCTCCGACTGAGCTGAAAACGGCAAATTTCAACAAGGAGTTGGCTACGATGTTATTAAGTTTCTGGCTGGGTAATGTTGGCGGAGCTTATTGGTCGGCTCGGCTGTTTTAGCTCCTGTTAAAATGTTGTTGCTCCGCTTTCATAGGCTTTTTAAGGAGACAACAATCGGCAATCCTGCGTTGGTGGCGCGGGATTGCCACTTTTATATTCCCAGCATTTCTTCCAATGTTGCAGTTTCTGAAAGCTGTACTCCCCGCTCGGTGGTGTGCACCCGCCCACATTGATTTGTGAAATCGTGTTCAAAAAATAGGATACTTCGACTATTTGCCGCATGAGCCAAGAAGCTCGTCTTTTCTTCCATAGTGAGCAACGGCCGGGTATCGTAACCCATCACATAAGGTAGTGGGATATGAGCGGCCGATGGGAGTAAATCGGCACAATAAATCAACTCCTTTCCTCCTATCTGAATGACTGGAAGCATCATGCTTTCGGTATGGCCATCGGCGAAGAAAACTTTGAAACCCGGGAAGATTTCATCGCTGAAATGCCCTTCGGCTCTTTCCACAAAATTTAGCTGCCCGCTTGCTTCGATAGGGAGAATATTTTCCGAAAGGAAGGAAGCTTTCTCCCGCGGATTGGGCTTGGTGGCCCACTCCCAATGGTTGGAATTGCTCCAATACCGCGCGTTTTTGAAAGTAGGGTAGTGCTTATCATTAACGCTATCATATCGCACGGCGCCTCCACAATGGTCGAAGTGCAGGTGGGTTAGAAACACATCGGTAATTTCGTCCAAACCAAAACCCGCGCTCCGCAGGGATTTCTCCAAGGTGTCGGCGCCAAAAAGATGGTAATGGCCGAAGAATTTTTCACTCTGCTTATCGCCAATACCCGTGTCGATAAGAATCAGGCGATCGCTGTATTCTATAAGTAAGCACCGCATGGCCCAGCTGCACATATTGTTTTCATCGGCGGGGGTGTTTCGTTGCCAGATGCTTTTTGGGACTACGCCGAACATGGCGCCGCCGTCGAGTTTGAAAAATCCGGTATTTATTACGTGCAATTTCATAGCTGGGGATGAGTAAGAATGGAATATTGGGCTAAAATAACAAAGCCCTGTGTAAAATAGGTATTGATCAGCTAGTGCTCACCACAAAATCGCTGTAAGTTTCGGGTATGAAAATCCACTTTATCGCTATTGGCGGAAGCGCTATGCACAATCTGGCAATTGCCTTGAAAAGAAAAGGTTACGATCTCACAGGTAGCGATGATGAAATTTTTGAACCATCGAAAACGCGACTGGCGAAGGAAGGAATTCTTCCGGAAAGTTTTGGCTGGGATGCCAGCCGCATTAAGCCCGGCATCGAAGCCGTGGTGCTCGGAATGCACGCCCGTGCAGATAATCCAGAGCTGATCAAAGCCAAGGAATTGGGTTTACCTATTTATTCCTACCCCGAATTCTTCTACCAGCAAACCAAGGATAAGAAGCGTGTGGTCATTGGCGGAAGCCATGGTAAGACTACCATCACAAGTATGATTTTGCATGTGCTACGCAAGGCAAAGGTATCCTGCGATTATTTGGTTGGGGCTCAGCTCGAAGGCTACGATTGCATGGTGCGCATAAGCGACGATTCCGAAATTGCCATAATTGAAGGCGATGAGTATTTGGCTTCTGCTCTCGATCGGCGACCCAAATTTCACCTCTATAAACCGCATATTGCCTTGCTCACGGGCGTAGCCTGGGATCATATTAATGTGTTTCCAACGTTTGAAAACTACGTGGATCAATTTCGGATTTTCATTGATTGTATCGAGCCAGACGGTGACTTAGTTTATTACGCCGGCGACGCCGAACTCCGCGCCTTGGCAGAAGCTGCTCGAGCGGACATAGAAGCGGTAGGATATAAGGCGGCACCCCACCATATTTCAGCAGGGCAAACCTTTCTGCATACAGAAACGGGCGAAATACTGCTCCATGTTTTTGGAGATCATAACCTCCAGAATCTGGCCGGAGCTGCAGAAGTACTCCAGCGATTGGGCATTTCCAAATCGGATATTTACGCGCATTTATCCGACTTCAAAGGGGCTTCGAAGCGTATGGAATTATTGGCTTCCAGGCCGGGGTTTAGCGTGTACAAAGATTTTGCCCATGCCCCCAGCAAGTTAAAGGCTACCACCGAAGCTTTGAAAAATCAATATCCAGATCGCACCTTGATCGCGTGTATGGAGCTCCACACATTTAGCAGTTTAAACAAGGCTTTTTTGCCGCATTATCGAGGAGCTATGGCTGCAGCCGATCGCGCTTTTGTGTATTACAGCCCTGATGTTGTGTCGCACAAGAAGTTAGAACCCATAAGCCCTGCAGAAGTAAAATCGGCCTTCGGATCGGAAAATGTGGAAGTATTCACGGATTCTGATGTATTACTCAAAGCTATTCGCCGGCTCGAACTGCGCAATAGTACTGTACTGATGATGAGCAGTGGTAATTTCGATGGGGTAGATCTGTCGGCTTTTGCCGAGGAGTTAAATGCTTCAACGGCTAAAATCGCCTAAGAAAGAGCCTTTTCAGCGCCGCAAAAAGGAAGGCATAAAAGAAGGAAAGCACAAGTAAAATCAACAACACGATCAGGGAGAAATTGCGGAGCGAGAAGAAATTGCTAACCTGAGCGCGCAGCTCGTCTACGTTCTGAGCAGTGTTTTCATTTATGCTTCGTTGCAGAATGCCTTCTTGCATGAAGCTGAAGTATTCGCGATCTATGAATTGGTAATACACAAAAAGCAGGACCACCACCAGTACAGAATATGGAATTGCCAATTGAAGGGCATTCTTCAAATCATCGACCAGCGACAATTCCTTGGTGCGGGGCCAAATGCCGTAAATGGTAATCGGAATAAGCGCCGCAAATATAACCAGCAGCAGCGCATTGTCGAGGTACACCCACTGCACTCCCGCTACATAGAGCAGAAGCCGCACCAGCATAATGCTTAGTGCGGCTCCCATTGCAGTTTTAATTGCAGGATGAAACATTTTGAATTAGCTATTCATCGAGATCAAAAATTCTTCGTTCGAATTGGTATTCGCCATGCGGTCCTTAATAAATTCCATCGCTTCAACCGGATTCATATCAGCTATGTGCTTGCGCAAAATCCAGATGCGTTGAAGAACTTCCTTCGATAAAAGCAGGTCTTCGCGTCGCGTGCCAGAGGTAATAATATCCATAGCCGGGAAGATTCGGCGATTGGAAATTTTACGGTCGAGCTGTAGCTCCATGTTTCCAGTACCTTTAAATTCTTCGAATATTACTTCGTCCATTTTCGAACCGGTATCAGTAAGAGCTGTTGCTAGAATGGAGAGAGAACCCCCATTTTCGATTTTTCGCGCCGCACCAAAGAAACGTTTTGGTTTATGCAAAGCATTTGCATCCACACCACCCGAAAGCACTTTTCCAGAAGCTGGCGATACCGTGTTGTATGCACGGGCAAGGCGGGTTATGGAGTCGAGGAGTATCACTACATCGTGCCCACATTCCACCAAGCGCTTCGCTTTTTCAAGCACAATGTTGGCGATTTTTACGTGGCGATCGGCGGGTTCGTCAAAAGTGGAAGCTACCACTTCAGCGCGCACTGAGCGCTTCATATCGGTTACTTCTTCCGGGCGCTCGTCGATGAGCAGTATGATGAGGTAAACTTCTGGATGGTTCGCCGCGATAGCGTTGGCCACATCCTTGAGCAAGGTGGTTTTACCGGTTTTCGGCTGCGAAACAATTAAACCCCGTTGACCCTTGCCGATAGGGGCGAAAAGATCCATTACACGGGTGCTTAGATTTTTATTGTCGCCGGCTAAATTGAATTTTTCCTTTGGGAAAAGCGGTGTAAGGTATTTAAAAGGTACCCGGTCGCGCACAAAATCGGGGTCGCGGCCATTAATTTCATCCACCTTGATAAGTGGGAAGTATTTTTCTCCTTCTTTTGGTGGGCGGACATGGCCCACTACGGTGTCGCCGGTTTGAAGGCCAAATAGTTTCACCTGTGCCTGAGACACGTACACATCGTCGGGTGAATTCAAATAATTATAGTCAGAAGAACGCAGGAAGCCGTAACCATCGGGCATTAATTCGAGCACACCCTCCGTCGGCACAAATCCATCGAAATTGTAAATATCGTCGCGGGTTTTTTGCTGTTGCTGCGGGCGATTTTCGTTTTGATTGCGATTTTCGTTTCGATTTTCGTTCCGGTTTTCAGGTCGGTTTTCAGGTCGGTTTTCGTTCCGGTTTTCGTTGCGGTTTTCGGTTCGGTTTTCAGTTCGGTTTTCATTCCGGTTTTCGTTCCGATTCTCGTTGCGGTTTTCAGTACGGTTTTCGTTACGATTCTCGTTGCGGTTGTCGTTCCGGTTATCTGTTCGATTCTCGCTCCGGTTTTCGTTGCGATTGTCATTGCGATTTGGATTTCGATTTTCGTTCCGATTTTCTGTGCTTTCTGCGGTTCGATTTTCGTTTTGATTGCGATTTTCGTTGCGGTTATCAGGGCGCTGAGTCGGTCTTTCGGTATTTCCTTCTTTTTGCTCAGGCCTATTTTGGCGGGCTTCGAAAGGCTTTTGTTCGCGTCGTTGATCGTCGCGGCGATTGTTGTTATTCGGGCGATTGTTATTGTCGCGTCGGGTGTTAGGTGCCGGTTTCGGCAAGCTAGCATCGACTTCGTCGGAAAGTGTTGTTTCCTTTTCTGGAGCAGCTATGGTAGTCTCGACTGCGGCCACTTTAGGGGCGTTAGCCTCCGTGGCTGTCATGCGCACAGGTCGCGGCCTTCTTTCGGAAGTTTGCGCGATGGCCGCATCAGCTTCAGTTGGTTCTGCTGCTTTTGCAGCTTTCGGAGCGGTAAAGTTTACGTTTACAGCTTGTTCATCAAGAATTTTATAGATGAGCTCTTGTTTTTTGAGCGCATCAGACTTCTTAATATTTAGTTCTTTGGCAATAGCCTTTAGATCCGGCAATTTCAGGCCGTTCAGTTCAATGATATCGTACATCGATAGGTAATAAGAAAATGAGTTTGTTTTGGGAAATTTTCCGGGAGCTCCAAGAATTGGCTTCCGATCGGATGGTGCAATGATACGACAAATACATGGAGTATGGTTCGCATTCTTCAAAAAAATGAACACTCGGCTGTGCGCACAGCGGTTAATCAAGATTAAATATATTTGTCGCCTATCGCTTCGCTATGATTCAACGTGTACAATCTATCTACCTGTTATTAGCGGCACTTTGCGGGCTGATCACCTTTTTTCTGCCGTATGCCCATTTTAACGCTGACTCTTTAAAATTGGGAGAGTACGCCATGTTTGGTGTTTGGAATGTACAGAGCGATGTGTTTGAATTGGCTGCTCCGCTGGGTTTCCCCGAGTGGGTTTTCGGAATTTTGTCGGTTTTAGTTCCCACGGGAGCCTTATTACTCTTCAAGCAGCGGCCGCGGCAGCTTATTCTTGTAAGGTTTGGACTTTTAACAGGCATGGCCTACGTCTGTTTTATATTTTTTGGCGCCGAAGCGGCCCAAGCAAAGGTTTTTCCCGATGGTTCTGAGATTCTCTATCATTTTGGGTTTTATCTCCCGGTAATTTCCCTGCCTTTCTATTTCCTGGCTGTTCGCGGAATTAGGAAGGATGAAGCCTTGGTGAGATCCTTAGACCGGATTCGATAGGGCTCGCAACCCCAATTCGACAATTTGTAGGTTCGAAATTTTTCCTTCGTTTATCGACAGCTTTACTATTGTGCGCATTCGGTGAAAACCGTGTCGGCCGGCAGCGCCCGGATTAATATGAAGCAAGCGTGAGTTTGGATCCATTTTAATCAGGCAAATATGTGAATGTCCGCAAACGAAAATACCTGGACGAAAAGCATTAATTTCACTTTTTACCCGAGCCGGATAAGCACCGGGCCTTCCTGCAATATGGGTGATGTAAACGCGAACGCCTTCGAGCTCAAAGCAATTATTGAGTGGAAATTCGAGCCGCATTAAGCTGTCGTCAATATTTCCATACACTGCTCTCAATGGCGCTAGCGATCGCAATTGCTCCACAACGCTGATATTCCCAATGTCTCCCCCATGCCATATTTCGTGGCAATCAGAAAGGTGGGCAATAATCCGATCGTCCAAATAGCTATGGGTGTCTGAAAGTATTCCGATGCGTTTCATCCCGAACTTCTACTTTTGCGGCAAAGTAAAGGCAATTGGCTCGGTATTTTCTCAAACTGGTTTTCGATGGTAGTAATTACTGCGGTTGGCAAATTCAACCCGGCGTGGTTACAGTGCAAGAAACTATCGAGAAAGCTCTTCGGATCTTTGTTCCCGAAGTAAACCATATTACGGGCTGCGGCCGAACTGATACCGGCGTGCATGCTTCAGAATATTATGCCCATTTCACTGCGCTGGAACCGCTCCGCGATGACTTGCTTCACAGGCTCAACTTGGTGCTACCACGCGATATCGCGGTGAAAGCTATTATACCTGTAGCCGATACACTCCACGCTCGATTTAGTGCACGGCTTAGGCAATACCAATATCACGTGCATTTCTTTAAAGATCCTTTTGCGAAAGCTTATTCCGCCTATTTTCACAAGGAACTTGATGTGCAAGCAATGAACGAAGCGGCCAGATACCTATTGGGAAACCAGGACTTCTCGAGCTTTGCACGAAGCCAAACGCAGACATCAACCAACTACTGTATCGTATCGGAAGCGCGATGGGAGAACAAGGCCGGCGGAGCGGTGTTTACTATTGAAGCCAATCGGTTCTTGCGCAATATGGTAAGAGCCATTGTGGGCACTTCCTTTTTAATCGGCGAGGGCAAATTGTTGCCTACAGCTATGGTCGATATCATTGCCGCCCGCGACCGATCGTTTGCGGGCAAGTCTGCCTACCCGCAAGGGCTTTTTTTAACGTCTATCCACTATCCCACTTTAAATGGCGCAGTTAACAGGTAATACATTCGATCGCCGATTGCTTTCACGCGTTTTTGGATACGCTGCTCCTTACATGCGGCAGTTTTATCTGGCGCTTTTTCTCACTATTTTTCTCGCGGTACTTGGGGTGCTACGTCCTTGGCTTATCGGGGTGGCAGTAGATACCTACATTGCGGGGAGTGATGCCCAAGGTCTGCTCTACATTATGTTGATTGTAGTGGTGGTATTGGTGGTCGAAGCTATTTCACAATTCTACCAAACGTATTTTAGCAATTGGCTCGGCCAATCGGTTACCATCGATTTGCGCTCGAAGCTTTTCAATCATATCAGTTCTTTTCGGCTCAAATACTTTGACAAAACGGCTATCGGGACCTTGGTTACAAGGTGCATTAGTGACATTGAAACGATCGCAGAAATTTTTTCGCAGGGACTCTTAAATGTACTTGGTGAACTCTTAAAGCTTGTGGTTGTGATTGCGGTGATGTTTGTGATAAGCTGGAAGTTAACACTTTACAGTCTTACGCCTATTCCGATTTTGGTTTTTGCAATGATTGCCTTCAAAAATTCAATAAAGCGGTCATTTCAGCAAGTGCGCACGGAAGTAGCCCGGCTCAACGCCTTTGTGCAAGAGCATATTGTGGGCATGTCGGTGGTACAGGTCTTCAATCGCGAAGCGAAGGAAGAAGAGAGGTTTCGCGCTATTAATCGCAGTCATCGCAAAGCCCATATCCGTTCGGTTTGGGCGTATTCGGTATTTTTTCCGGTGGTCGAAATTCTTTCGGCGGTTTCGCTCGCCGTGCTGGTGTGGTGGGGTGTAGGTGGTGTTTTGAAAGCCGAGGTTACGCAGGGAGAGCTGCTGGCATTTATCTTTTACATATTCATGATATTCCGACCCATCAGGCAGCTCGCCGACCGCTTCAATGTGCTGCAAATGGGTATAGTGGGAAGCGACCGCGTGTTTAAAGTGCTCGATACCAATGAGCATTTGCAAGATGCCGGAACGCTGGCATCGGGAATAAAAGGAAGGATTGAGTTTCGGAACGTATGGTTCGCTTACAACGAAGAAGAATGGGTTCTTAAGGATATTAGCTTCGTTGTAGACGAAGGCGATACGGTGGCTTTCGTCGGTGCTACGGGCGCAGGCAAATCTTCGGTAATCAACCTTTTAAATCGATTTTACGAATTTCAGAAAGGAGAAATACTAATCGATGGCGTTGATATCCGCGATTACGACGTAGATTACTTACGAGGCCAGGTAGCGGTGGTTTTGCAGGACGTTTTCCTGTTTTCCGATAGTATCGAACGGAATATTTCGCTACAAAATCCATTGATTGATCGGGAAACGGTCGAGAAAGCAGCGCAAGCAGTTGGCGCGGCTGCCTTTATTGAGCGGTTGCCCGGCAGCTATGACTTCGACGTGAAAGAGCGGGGGGGAATGCTGAGCGTAGGCCAGCGCCAGCTAATCAGCTTCATAAGGGCTTATGTGTACAATCCCAAAATTTTGGTGCTCGACGAAGCCACTTCGAGCGTTGATACCGAATCGGAAGAACTCATTCAGCAGGCTATCGATGCCCTTACGGAAAATAGAACGAGCATTGTAATTGCCCACAGGTTGAGCACCGTTCAAAAAGCCAATCGTATAATAGTGATGGATAAAGGCCGCATTACCGAGCAAGGCTCGCATAATGAACTATTGCAGATGGATGGAGCCTACAAAAAGCTCTTCGATTTGCAGTTTAAGAGTTGATTGCTGACCCCTGTCTCGGCTCAAGATCGGATTAAAGCCGCACCGCTATCGAAGCAGCGATGAAAAAATCCCGATTTGTAGTTGTACCATTTTGCGGGAAAATTTGATCTGTCGCCACAAATTGCCGGGTTTCCACCCTACAGGCCACATTTTTAATCGGGCTGTAATCCACATTAAATGAGACGGCAGATGTTTCGAAATCGGGATACATGGATGGATCAATAATTACATTTTTGTTGTCGCTATAATACTCAAAACGCAGGGCACATTTCCAAGCTTCCGATAAGGTGAGTTGGGTGATAATAGTCGGCACGAACCAAGCTTCGTAGGCACTTGAATTGTTGCTTTTTTGTTGAACACCTATGTCGAAGCCAGCAATACACTTCAGGCCACCTGCTAATTGAAATTGCGCATAGAAGTTATTGAAATACCGCATTCGCCGGAGAGAATCGGGACCTTCACTACCGATATATGTGCTCCAGTTATACGTGTTCTCCGCCTTATCGGTGTAGGTGATTCCTGTGCCAAATCCAGGCAGGCTATTTCCTTGCAGGCGCTGGATTCGCTGCCAACCGTTGCAAATCCATAAGGTATATTTCCAGGCTTCATTTGGAGTGAAGGTGGTACGCATACCTGATAGAAAATACGGTGAGTTTTCCGCGGCGAGCGATCTTGTCAAGGTTAGATTATCTATGCTTATCGCACTTTCAAACCCCAAATGGGAAGGCATGATGCCCGCATCAATCCACCATTTCGATTTTCGATCGAGCGCTATACCTGCTGAAGCTTCGAAAATGTTTTTCAGCGTGGCGTTTTCGCCGGAATAATTGTCGTTGGCATAAGTTCCTGCTTGTAGCGAAACCTTGGCTCGGTATCGCTTCTGTTCTACTGCAATCGAAAACAGAGCTAAGTTGACATTAAACTCATTGTGCCTGTTGTGTTTGTAAAGAAAACCTTGGCGCACGTCGCCGTTCGGTCTATTAAAATCGTAGGCATAAAAGGCATCGATGAATCCACTAATGGCCACGTCCGGCTTTCGAAGCCAAGTGGAATCGGGCTTTTGTTGCGCTAAGCACCAAGTGCAAAGCAAAACCAAAAGCGAAGTCGATGCAAGTTTCATGATTGTGGAAGCACTCGTCCAATTTAAATTGGGCAAATTTGCGTTTTTTGAAACGAAAAACAGCATTTTATTGTTCCGATAATCAATTGCTTACGTCACTGTATCGCATTCAGCCACGTCTGGTCCTTAAAAGCCAAATTTCTCTTTCAGGTACTTTCCAGTAAGCGATTCTTTTACTTCGATTAACCCCTCGGGTGTTCCTGCAAACACCAAATTTCCTCCGTGTTTGCCGCCGCCTGGGCCGAGATCAATCACCCAATCGGCTATTTTAATCACGTCGAGATTGTGTTCGATAACCAAGACCGAATGCCCCCGATCGAGTAATTCCTGAAAGCTCACGAGCAGCTTGGCCACGTCGTGGAAGTGAAGACCTGTGGTGGGCTCATCGAATATGAAAAGAGTGTGCGGTTCGTTATCTCCTTTCGAAAGAAATGCGGCCAATTTGGTGCGCTGCGCTTCCCCGCCACTGAGTGTGGATGATGATTGACCCAATTGCACGTAGCCCAAACCTACTTTTTGAAGGGGGAGAAGTTTATCCGTGATTTTTCGAGCCAGGCGGTTTTTCTGATCTTCTTCAAAAAAGGCAACTGCTTCATCTACGGTTAGAGCCAGTATTTCTGCAATGTTCTTTTTGCGATAGAAAATCTCCAAAGTTTCGGCTTTGTATCTTTTGCCTTTACAGATTTCGCAGGTGAGCTGCACATCGGCCATAAACTGCATTCCGATTGTTACACTGCCTTCGCCTTCACAGGTTTCGCAGCGGCCGCCCTTTACGTTGAAACTGAAATGGCCAGGCTTGTAATTCCGAATCGCGGCGAGTTTTTGCTCCGAGTATAAGTTTCGAATTTCGTCGAAAGCTTTGACGTAGGTAACCGGATTCGACCGCGAGGATTTTCCAATTGGATTTTGATCGACGAATTCAATGGCTTTTACGGACTTAATATCGCCGGTCAACTCGTCAAATTCGCCGAGGCGCTCTCCGTACTGACCCAGTTGCTTTTGCAAGGCGGGGTAGAGTATCTGTGATATCAAGGTGGACTTTCCGCTGCCGCTCAGGCCCGTTACCGCCACCAGGCAGCGCAGTGGAAATGTAACGTCAATATTTTGCAAATTATTTTCGCGCGCCGCATTTACGGTAACGCTGTCCTTCCATTTCCGACGTTTCGCAGGTATGGCGATTTCCATTTTTCCATTCAAATACTTTGCCGTAAGGCTCTCGCCTTTGCTTATGAGCTCGCTGAAAGAGCCTTCGAAGGTGATCGTTCCTCCTTCGCTACCTGCGCCAGGTCCCATATCTACGATGTGGTCGGCGGCACGCATTATTTCTTCGTCGTGCTCTACCACTATTACCGTATTTCCGAGACCTTGCAGCGATCGCAACACTTTTATAAGGCGGTGTGTATCGTGCGGATGGAGGCCAATGCTCGGCTCATCGAGTATGTACATGCTACCCACCAGGCTGCTGCCAAGCGAAGTCGAAAGTTTTATTCGTTGGCTTTCGCCACCACTTAAGGAGTTCGAAAGCCGATCCATGGTGAGGTAACCAAGCCCCACCTCTTTTAGGTAACTTAGTCTATTGTCGATTTCGATTAAGAGCCGTTTTGCGATATTTCGATCGTGATCGGAAAGGTGAAGAGCGCGAATCGCCAATAAATGCTCTTCAACCGGCATTTGAAGCAAGTCTATGATGGCAAGCCCATCTATTTTAACGTACTGCGCATCTTTGCGAATGCGGCTGCCTTTGCAATCGGGACATACTGTTTTGCCGCGGTATCGGCTCAGCATTACGCGGTATTGAATTTTGTACGACTGGGCTTCGACGTGCTTAAAAAAACCATCGATTCCTTCGAAGTACTTGTTGCCCTTCCAAAGTATATCTTTTTCGCCTTCCGTAAGTTGATTATAAGGTCGGTGTATGGGAAATTTGAATTTTGATGCCTGTTTAATCAAGGTATTTTTCCACTCCGACATTTTCTCGCCGCGCCAGGCCATTACGGCGTCATCAAAAATGCTGAGGCGTTTATTTGGAATTACGGCATCGGGGTCAATTCCTATCACGCTTCCAAATCCTTCGCAGGTTTTACAGGCTCCCAGCGGATTGTTAAAGCTGAAAAAGTGTTCCGTGGGGATTTCAAACTCTATTCCATCGCGTTCGAATCGATTGGAAAAGGGATGGATGCCAGCCTTTGATCCACCGAGTACTTCGATGGCACAAGCACCGTGACCTTCAAAAAAAGCGGTTTCGATTGAGTCGTTAATCCGGGAGTTGTGGGCTTCATCGCCGGGTTTATTTACCACCCGATCGATTAAAACAAAAACTTCTCCCCCTTTTGGATCGGGTTGCGGTTCCTGGTCAAGTCGCACCGTTTCTCCATTCAGGCGAATGCGGGTATACCCTTGCTGTAGCAGTAAGTCGAGCTGTTGCTGCATGGTGCGATCTGCGCGAGGAAGGAGAGGAGCAAGAATCTGAACTTTCGCATCCGCTTCGAGCGCTTGAATAAAATTACTTACGTCGGTGGTGGTGTCGCGGCGTACTTCTTTTCCAGAAGTGGGACTAAATGTTCTTCCAATCCGAGCGAAAAGAAGTTTTAGGTAATCGTAAATTTCGGTAGATGTTCCCACGGTGGAGCGCGCATTTCGCACCACTACTTTTTGCTCAATGGCTACCGCGGGAGCAATACCCGTTATCGATTCTACTTCGGGTTTATTCATCTTATCGAGAAACTGCCGCGCGTACGATGAAAGACTTTCTACATACCGCCGTTGGCCTTCGGCATAAAGCGTATCAAATGCCAGCGACGATTTCCCCGAGCCAGAAAGACCAGTTATCACGATGAATTTTTTTCGCGGAAGCGCCAGCGAAACACCTTTTAAATTATGGGTGTAAGCCTTAGTTATCACAATATCAGATCGTTGACCGGTGGCCTTTAGAGATTGGGAAGCCATGAAAAAGGGAAAGGATTAACAAAAATTTCGACAACAAAATAACAAACAAATTTGCCACTCACGAATGAATAACCTATCTTCGGTCTCGTTGTTCGCAATTGGACGACTCTTTAACCTTTAATTTAACCGACTGCCTATCGCGTAGACTTCTACTCTTTTACTTTTAAATAGAAGCCGTATGCAATTTAATATTCTGACCGATCAGCAGTTGGTGTCCTCTTATCTTTCTGGAAAAGAAATTGCCTTTGAGGAGCTGCTCAAGCGTCACAAAGAGCGCATTTTTACGCAGATTATCGTGATGGTGCGCGACGAAGAATTAGCCAACGATTTATTTCAGGAGGCCTTTATGAAGGCCATCCGAACGCTCAAAGAAGGTCGTTACAATGAGGAAGGGAAGTTTCTACCTTGGATTTTGCGCATAGCACATAACCTTACCATCGACCATTTTCGCCGAAACAAGAAGATGCCGTTGGTGCGCAGCGATGAAGACCGCGACGTTTTTGCCACAATTCCGCTCGACGAACTCAATGTGGAAGAAACGTGGATAGATGACATTATCAATACCGATATCCATAAACTAATCAATGAATTGCCCGCAGAGCAGCGCGAAGTTGTAATGTTGCGGCACTTCTCAGGTATGAGTTTCAAAGAAATTTCGGAGCAGTGTAATGTGAGTATCAATACTTCGCTAGGGCGCATGCGGTACGCGCTTATTAACATGCGCAAGATCATGGAGAAGCATAACATCAGTCTTACAAAATAATTTTTCAGGGGGTACAATAAGCCCATGACAGTGAGCGTTTAGAAGAAGTAATTCAAATCTAAATCTTGCCTATGGCTTTTTCTACTCCTAAGTTTTCATTTCAATCAACACCAAAAAACGCGGAATCGGCTTCTGGACTCAAAGTTCCCTTACAAGGACCAAAGCCTGAAACGATTCAGAATATCTTGAACTACTCCAAGGCGCTCGAAGCCCGAAAAGGTGAAAACGGAGATTCGAAAAGCTACGTGTTGAATTGATTGCACCACAAATGGTTAAAGAGAAAAAGAGCGCCGACAGGGGCTCTTTTTTTGTTGGAGAGAATCTCGGTGAAACCTTCCCTGTTTAAATTTATGTGCTCACTGCCGCGTCTTGAGCCCGCGTTCTCAAAGGCCTTCTCGGCCAAAATGTGCATCATAAGCTCTTGGTTTATGAAGAGCGCGAGACACCAGCGACGGCGATTTTGGTGAGGAGACAAGCTTAATCAATAACAGATAACCAAGTAACAACCCCTTTCTGATTATTCTTCTAAATTTGTCCGGACCCCAAGCTAAACCAACGTGAACATTATCGTCAGAATTTTGCTCAACGCCATTATCGTATTCGTGTTGGCTTACATCCTGCCCGGAGTCACAACCGATAGCTTTTGGTCAGCGATAATCGTAGCTGTTGTCCTGGCTTTATTGAATATTGTCGTAAAACCGATTTTGGTGATACTCACTATCCCTATTACAATTGTAACGCTCGGGCTCTTCCTTTTGGTGATTAATGCCTGTATTATTCTTATGGCAAGCTACCTGATAGATGGTTTTGCGGTATCGAATTTTTGGTGGGCTTTGCTGTTTAGCTTATTGCTTTCCCTTTTTAATTCGGCTTTCACCGGCCGCAGCGAGTCACGAACTAATCGCAATTAATTAACCAAAATATTGGCTGCCCAGGTCGCCATGAGCAAATCGGGTTTGGTTTTGGCTTGGTAGCCCATGCTTTGCGCATATCCTACAGCCGCCTGAAACACTTTGTTTGATGGGAACTCAGGGTCACTATTGAGATCCAGATCAATCTGCCAGATATCGATGTCGCACTCAAACCGGAGGTAGCCTGCCACGTCGATGCTGCGCTGAAGTTCGCCCCAAAGCCTGGTCCACATATCGCGCACCAATGGGGTAGCTTCCTTATGATAGATGACGTGTGCCCCATTGTTCTCATACCGAAAGACCACCGTGGTGGCATAGAGCGTCTTGGTGGCATAATTCTGACTATCGCTACCGACGTAAATTTTTATTCCCGGATGCTTATCGGCAATATCCTTGGCATAGCTTCCCAATTCCACGCGAGACTGGTCGCCCATTTTTCTGAAAATTCGATCCATCAGCTTTTTTTGTTTAAGGTAGAGCCATTAACCGGCATTAAGTATTACAAGTCTAAACAATTATTCACAGCATTGGGTTTACTTTGCCGAAACACCGTATCATGAAATTGTTAAATTTATTCGGCCTTCTTATTTGTTTGGCCCCCCTAACACTAATCGCTCAAAGCAAAATGAACGCACACGACTTTAAAGTATCGGCCCTCGATGGTTCGCAAATTGACCTAAGCCAGTACAAAGGCAAAAAGATTTTGGTGGTAAATACCGCATCCCAATGCGGATACACCCCGCAGTATAAACAGCTTGAAGAGCTGCACGAAGCCCACGGCGATAAATTAGTCATCATTGGTTTCCCAGCCAATAATTTCGGCGGTCAAGAGCCCGGAACAAATGCGGAGATCGCTACTTTCTGCGAAAAGAACTACGGCGTGAGTTTTCCAATGGCCGCAAAGGTTTCAGTAAAAGGAAGCGATCAAGCTGAATTCTTCAAGTGGTTAACGGTTTCCGAAAACCCTGACTTTACTGGCGATATTAAATGGAATTTCGAGAAATTTCTGATTGATGAAAACGGTAAGTTAATCCATCGCTACCGCAGCGGTGTAAGCCCCCTCGACGAAGAACTGATGGGGGAGATTTAATGCTTTGACCGAGAGTAGAAGTCTCTTCGTCAATTTTCAGCATTCAGCAGCCGCGCCAATACCATCAGCTGCCCTGTATGATATGCGGTATGCTCAATGATCAGCAGAATTTCGCGCAATTCGGTATGGTAGGAGTTTCTGACCAGAGATGCTGTGACATCGGTCGACTGCTCAATAAACTCCATTGCTCGCTTGCGTTGCGAAAGATAATTGCGAATGAGTAATCTCCATTCCTGCGCATCGTCAGGACTCTTCTTTGTAGGCCAATATTCCAGCGGCCACTTGGGTTCTACATAGCCGGAATTACTGAGATAATCGAGAATATCGCGCTGCGTAAAATGGATGTGATACAGTAATTCGTAAATCGAATAAGGCAATCCAGCAGGACGGATATCCACCTTCCTATAAGGAGTCTCTTCCAGAATTTTCGTAATTGGCAGAAAAGCTTCCCCACCAACGACGTGCTTTTTTAGTTCGTTTTTCGTTCGTTCATGATCCATAGCAGCGAAAATACGCTTTGAAAATCAAAAGCACTCATGGTCCGCTTCCCATCTAACTAGCTTCAGCCATAACTCAACTCCCATTTGAATAAATTCTAATGCTTAATATCGCAATCCCATCTAAAAACTAAAAACCCCTCACCACGCTAATCTCATCTAAAAACTGAAAAACCCCTCTCCACGCTAATCTCATCTAAAAACTAAAAACCCCTTACCCACAATAATCTCATCTAAAAACTAAGAACCCTTCTCCACGCTAATCTCATCTAAAAACTAAAAACATCACGCTAATCTCATCTAAAAACTAAAAACCCCTTACCCACAATAATCTCATCTAAAAACTAAAAACAGCACGCTAATCTCATCTAAAAACTAAAAACTAAAAACCCCCTTGTCCTCCCGCCTCTTCGATAACCCCAATTTCTACTACGGACTATTTGTTGCGTTGCTATTGCCTGCTTTGCTACTCAATTTGGGAGTTCATCATCTTTTTGTGCATACCGACGAAAGCCGACGAGCCCTGGTGGCGCTTGAAATGATTTTCTCTGGCGATTATATCAGCCCCACAATCAATGGCGTGCCGTATCTGAACAAGCCTCCATTATACAATTGGATCGTCGCCGCGAGCTTCAAGCTGTTTGGCAATTATTCGGCTTTTGCACTCCGTTTTCCGGTGGTGATTGCCACCTTGCTTTTCGGTGGAAGCATTATCTTTTTTTTCAAACCTATCGTCGGTAAGTGGCGAGCATGGTTGGTAGCTATTGCTACAATTACAAGCGGGCGAATCCTTTTCTATGACAGTTTCCTCGGCTTAATTGATATCCTTTTTTCGACATTGATTTTTATCAATTTCATGTTGTGGTATGTGCTGGGTTCCAAGGGAAAGTTTGGTTTACTTTTTTCGCTTTCCTATTTCTTAATGGCAGTGGCTTATCTTATGAAAGGCCTTCCGCCCATTGTATTTCAATTCTTCACCCTATTGGCTTTTGCGATTTATTCGCGCGATTGGCGGTTTCTATTTAAACCTGCTCACTTTCTCGGAGTTTTGTGGTTTATTGTCCCGGTAGGCGCCTACTATGCGCTGTTTTTTTCGCAGCAAACGGCTCCGGTCTCGGAGGTTTTTCAAACCTTGTGGAGCGAGAGTGCCAAGCGCACCGTTACTGACTATGGGATGTGGGATACTGTTTTATCTATCCTTGTTTTTCCATTCGAAAATATTTACCACTTTGCACCTTGGTCTTTCTTCTTGATTTTGCTTTGGCGAAAAAGCGTTCGAGTCGATTTATGGCGCGACAATTTTAGCAGGTTCTTAATACTGGTTTTTGCCT
Organism: Flavobacteriales bacterium; assembly: GCA_038321615.1. Lineage (GTDB taxonomy): Bacteria > Bacteroidota > Bacteroidia > Flavobacteriales_D > Cryomorphaceae > JBBQFC01. Next base: position 21,624 of record JBBQFC010000027.1, read on the forward strand.
TCAATATTATCGTTTACTGGACTTCCCCGGGTGTTCATCCACGTTATTTATTCATGTTTTTACCCCTGCTCTTTGGAGTATTGTTTCGGGCTTCCATTCATGCGCGTAATACGAAATTGACAACCATCTTACAGAGAGCTTTCGGTTACATAACGGTCCTGGGATGTGCCTTGCCTTTAGCGCTTTATTTTTTTGCCGACGGTTCAAAGGTGGAGAGCTTTGGATTCAAAATGCTCCTCGTTTCGCTCGGTCTTATGGCCCTTACCACACTGTATTGGCGCAGACTCCGCTTTTCCTGGATTTTGTTGGGCTGTTTTCTATTGGTAGTGCGCATCGCCTACGATTGGGTGATTTTACCCGAGCGCGACAAAAAAGGTGCGGCCTACACCGCTGGAGCGCTGCAAGTGCTCGATTTATCGAAAGGCAAGGAGCTTGCCATATTGGGTTCGAATTATTGCCACGATGGCACCAGTTTTCTGATAAGCCGTGAGCGGGGTCAGATTTTACCCGTTCTTCAGGAAGCCATACCTGGCGGATATTACATAATAGTCGAATTTGAGTTCGACCCTCAGCGTTTTGAATCGCTTTATACTTTTGGCACGAACGGTACGGATTATAAGCTGCACCTTGCAACGTTGAAAGATGCAGAGTCTCGATCTCACCAAATCTCAAATTAGATAGTTCCCTAATCGGCATCCTAGCTCTTGATTTATCAGATGCGCTCCTTTTCTGTACACTACCATTCCCATAGGCTTTATTAATCTGCCGAATTCGCGCTGCTCAAGTTCGCCGCATAGGTGGGGCATTTTTCCACATTTGTGGAATTCTAAAGTGTTCTAAAAAAAAGCCAGGTCTTCTATATTTTGCAAGATGCTTGATTTGAAGTGTTTAGAGAGTTGGAAATTGCTGGCACGATTGTTTTACTGGTTGTGGAAAAAATATAACTCATGACTGATAAAAAACATTTATTCGCAGACGATGCAATTGAAAAACTCCGGGAACTAACTGAGGGAAATACGGCGATGTTAGTAACGCATACCGGATCCTCGAAAATTCAGGCGCGACCCATGTCAACCGTTCAAACCGACGAATTGGGACATATTTTCTTTCTCAGCGATCGCACTTCGAACCAAAATTCTGAAATTAAGGACAATCCGAAAGTCGATTTGCTGTATGCTAACAAGGACGGCTCGTTTTGCACAGTGAGAGGAGAGGCAGAAATCTCTGCTAATCAAGCACTGATTGATGAACTATGGTCGCCCATTGCGAAAGCATGGTTTACCGAAGGCCCAAACGATCCGAGGGTTTCTGTGCTTCGCGTCATACCCGAAGACGCCTATTACTGGGATACCAAACATGGCAAACTCGTAAGCTTTCTAAAAATAGCAGTTGGTGCGGCAACGGGTATCACCATGGACGATGGAATACAAGGGCAAATGCATGTATGACTTAACTCAACGCTCTTAACACTTCCCAGCTATGATACTTGTGCTCGAACTACCCACCAATAAGCGCTTATTCTTATTGGAATTACTCGGACATATCGATTATGTAAAACTAATCGGTGAATTGCCGGAAGGTATAGATGCAAATGCGCTCGAGCTAATGATGGGCGATCTCGGGGGTGATGGAATCAACCTGAGCGGAACCCCGAAAGTTAAAGATATAAAGGACTAAATTGACGGGACACCCGCAAGGGAAGTTGACCTGTGAGCGATTTGATAATTTTCCATAGCAATCGCCCTGTTCGGTTTTGAGCTTAGAAATACAGCAATTTCACGATATTTGGCGCACCAATTCGCAAGAATCGGGGCTAGCATTCACCAAATCGCCGTCAATGAAATTATCGCTTGTAGTGACTTTAATGAACGAAGAAGGCAATGTAGGTCCGCTTTTGGAAGCTATCAAATTGGCTCTTAGCGCTTACGATTACGAAGTGGTGCTCGTGGACGATGGTTCAAGCGATCGCACCGTGCAAGTGATTAAGGAAGTGGCATCGGATCGCGTAAAACTCGTGATATTCCAGAAAAATTTTGGGCAAACTACCGCTATGCAAGCTGGAATCGACTTCGCAACAGGCGATTACATCGTAACCCTGGATGGCGATTTACAAAACGATCCTTCCGACATACCCATGATGCTCGACACACTCGTAGCCGGCGATTGGGATGTAGTGGCAGGAAACCGAAAAAACAGACAAGATGGGGTCTTTCTTCGGAAAATTCCAAGTAAAATAGCCAATTCTCTAATCCGAAACCTTACCGATGTTCACATCCGCGATTACGGCTGCACGCTCCGTATTTACAAGGCACATATTGCTAAAGGCATGGAACTTTACGGCGAGCTTCACCGATTTATCCCCGTTCTCGCCAAGCTCCAAGGTGCGCGTATTACACAGGTAGATGTGAAGCATCACCCGCGAATACACGGCCAATCGAAATACGGGCTCAATCGCACGTTTAAAGTAATGAGTGATTTACTCCTCATGATTTTTCTTCAAAAATATTTTCGCCGTCCCATTCATCTTTTTGGTCCTGTCGGGTTGATTACGCTCGCCGTTGGGATTTTAATTAATCTTTACTTGCTCGTTGTTAAACTTCTGGGCTATGATATCGGTGGCAGACCTCTACTTACTCTTGGCGTTACGCTGGTTTTGGCGGGTCTGCAATTTCTGATATTCGGAATTATTGCCGAGCTACTCGTTCGTATCTATTATCAATCGCAAAATAAGAAGACCTATCTTGTTAAAGAAGTTTTCCAAGGACAGGCCGCAGTTGTCGTCGGCGCTTAAATTTGCGCTGAAAATCGGACTTTCGGCACTCGCCATTTACCTCGTCTTCACCCAGATAGATCTCGAAGAAGTATGGGCGCTATTGCGATCGGCATCCGTCCCCCTTTTAATAATTGCCTCTGTTTTCTTTAACTTTTCAAAGCTCGTTGCCGCTCATAGGCAGTTGCTCCTCTTTCGGGAAATGAGCCTTAAGATCAACGCGCGATACAATCTAAGGCTTTACTATATCGGCATGTTTTACAACCTTTTTCTTCCCGGTGGCGTCGGTGGCGATGGGTACAAAGTCATTCACTTACGCGCTCGTTCGGAATCGAAATCTAAACTTCTCGTGGCGGCTGTTTTGCTCGACCGGCTAAGCGGGGCAGCAGCACTCTCTTTTTTGGGACTGGCCATAGCTGGTTTTTATCCTTCTCTCCTCAGTAAAAGTGCGTCGTGGGTCTATCCGCTAGTGGTGGTTGGCGCTTTAGCCGCCTTGCCTGCCTTCGCAGTATTGCTCGAATACGTTTTTCCTACGTTTCGCAAGCTGAGGTGGCCGCTTATCACAGGGTCAATTGGCGTACAGGGTGCGCAATTGATATGCGCCGCTTGCATCCTTTGGTCGCTGGGAGTCGAAGATCACCTATTTCTTTACCTCGCACTTTTTTTGGCATCAAGCCTAGCTGCCATGTTGCCGATCAGTTTTGGTGGTATCGGCTTGCGGGAATTGGTATTTTTGTACGCCGCCCAATATTTACCGATCGATCAAACGGCTGCTGTTTCTTTGGGCTTAATTTTCTTCCTTATTACCGCCATTAGCTCTTTGGCAGGCGCCTTTATTAAATTGCCACCAAAACTTTCGTGAATCAAGCCTGTTTGAAATCTCTTAATCCCACATGAAACTCTACCCCGACGATACCGCAACGCGATTCGAATTTCCAATTGTTGCCGGTTGGATAGCCGATCGATGTCAGGGTCAGCGAGCAAAGGAAATTGCTGCAGACATCAGACCGAGCGATATTCCCGATCAGATTGAATTGTGGCTTGACCAATCGCTGGAAGCCAAAACCGTATTGATCAATGGCGTCTTCTTCCCAGAATATTCGGTGCCATCGCTCCAGCGGGAATTATCGAAGTTGGGTATAGAGAATGCTGTGCTCGAAGGTCAGGAAGTCATGAAAATCAAGCGGGTAGCCGAAGTCGCCGCTACCGTCATTCACTTTTTAGCCGATAAAAAAGAAGTGTATCCCGCATTGCGCATCATTACCGAAGGCATACACGCAAGCAAGGAATTAGTAAAGCTCATCGAAGAAATACTCGAGCAAAATGGCTTCATCCGAACCAGCGCTTCGAAGGAATTGGGCTTGGCGCGTAAAGGACTTGCCGATGCCAGGCAACGTGCCAATCGTGCTTTCGAAACGGCTTTGCGCAAGTACAAGAAACTGGGCTGGCTCCGCGAGTACGATGAAAGTTTCTACAATGAACGCCGCGTGCTCGCCGTTGTAGCCGAATACAAACGCCAGCTCGAAGGCACGCTTCACGGGAGCTCGGAGTCTGGGAGTACGGCTTTTATCGAACCCACTGAGCTGGTGGTGCTCAACAATGAAGTGGCCGAAGCCCGACAGCGCGAGCAGCGCGAGGAGTACCGCATTCTCAAAGCGCTTACCGAGCGTATCCGACCATTTAAACCATTGCTCGAAGCCTACGAATACGCACTCGGATTTTTGGATTTTACCTTCGCCAAAGGCAAGCTGGCCCTGGAGTTGGATGCCCACAAACCATCTATCAACCGGGAGAAGGATATCGTACTGATCGATGCTCGACACCCGATTTTATACATGCAATATAAGCAGGAAGGAAGGAAGACGCAGCCCTTGACGCTCGATTTGAATCACGAGAAACGGATATTGATAATTAGCGGGCCCAATGCCGGAGGAAAATCCATCTCGCTTAAAACCTTGGGTCTGTTGCAGATTATGTTTCAAAGTGGGGTACTCATTCCCGCTGCCGATCACAGCAGAATGGGAATTTTTAAGCAAATTTTTGTCGATATCGGCGACGATCAATCCATTGCATACGAGCTTAGCACATACAGCTCCCGACTCCAAAAGATGAAGCACTTCCTGATGCAGGCCCACAAGAATACGCTCTTCTTCATCGATGAATTTGGAACCGGATCCGATCCCGAGTTGGGTGGCGCTATTGCGGAAGCTATTCTCGAAGAATTGGCGGAAACCCGCGCCTGCGGAGTAATAACCACGCATTATGCCAACATCAAGATTTTAGCCGAAAACCACCCCCATTTGGTCAATGGCTGCATGCTCTTCGATGAAGAAACACTTGCCCCGAAATATGTGCTTCACATCGGCCATGCAGGGAGCTCCTACACTTTCGAAGTTGCACAAAAGATTGGGTTGCCAAAAGAATTGATCGAGAAAGCTAAAGGAAAACTGGATCAGCGAAAGGTGAAGCTCGATAGATTGCTCATTACCCTCCAAACCAAGAAAAATCAGCTTAATAAAGAGACGAGCATAATGCAGCTCGAAAAGTCGAATCTGCGAAAAGAGCTCGAGCAGTTTAAAGTAGAATCAGAGCTTTACCGAAAGAAGTCGGATGATCTGAATTTCAGCGCTAACAAGCGTTTGATTGAAAAGGGAAAGAAATACGAAGCACTTCTCGAATCTTGGAAAATGAAATCAGAACGCAAGGAGATTTCATCCAAGCTCACGCTAATGGCCGAAAAAGAAGCTTCGCGGAAGAGCGATGTACAAGCCGTCGAAAAGCGAAAAGAGCGGCAGCAAGAGATCGATGAGCGCCGCAAGCGCAATGAAGCGAAGGGCAGGAGCGGAGATCAACCTGCAAGTTTTAAGGCCGGCGATAAAGTGAAGCTGCGCTCAAGCCGCCAAGAAGGCGTGGTGGATGACGTAAACAAGGGCAAAGTAACGGTGGTGTTTGGAATGATAAAGACCATTGTGGTGGCGGGGAAGTTGGAGCATGTATAATTGCGTGGCCTTTTTGGGGATTATCCTTAGTTTTGCGAAAAATTAGACCCCATGGAAATTACCCTGAATAAAGAGACCATGCGCCAATTGAGCGACTTGAAAACCTTCGTAGAGAAAAACGGAATTGTAAAAGACGAAGTTGTAAAACGCCTTATGGACGTTCGGCCACATTTTATTCAGCAGAAAGAACCATTGGTAACACGGGTGGTTCGCCTTACGGCCGAGTACATTGGCGAAAACGGCGTTTTCAATCTGAATCTACTCGCCGAAGAAGATGAAGAGGGAAACATCGAAGAAGAGATCGACATGGAAGCCGAAGACAGTTTTAATTTGGTAAAAGAGAACTTTTTATATTTGGTGGACTTATGCGCACACCCCGACAATCAATTGAATAAGGATGAGTTACAGCGTATCAAGGCCATGTACCTCGAACGCGACTTAATCTAATGCGATTTTCGCTCCTTTATTTCTTAGTCGCTTTCTTAAGTTTGTCTTGCACGCGGAAAGATGCTGCAAATCAAGAAACTGCTTCTCCTGAAGAGGTGTTATTAGACAAAGCATTAGCTTACCATTTTGAAAATGGGAGCGATTCTCTTCAGGTGAGCTTCCAAATGCGCGGTCGCGATTACACAGCATCGCTTCACAATGGAGCATTTGAATACACCCGCCAATATACCGATACCAGCGGAGCTTATGCGGCTACACTCACCAATCTGGGGCTTGTAGAAACCCGCAATGGAGCGCCTATTCTTTATAGCACAAAAGATAGTATTTCGCGGGCAGGGGGTGTTAATTCCGTTATTTATTTCAGCTTACTTCCTCTTTTCCTGAAGGACGAAGCGGTGAATATTTGCTGTATGCAACGGGAAGTAATTGATGGGAAAGCTTACGATCGGCTGGAAGTTCGGTTCTCTCAGAACGGCGGAGGTACCGATAACGATGATGTTTACCTTTATTGGATTGATCCCTTAGATGGGTCGATGGATTTCTTGGCTTATTCCTTTCAAGTAAATGAACGAGGAACGCGTTTCCGAAAAGCTACAAATCCACGTCGGGTAAATGGCGTGCTCTTCCAAGATTATATCAATTTCATTGGACCTTCCGATCCCGACTCACTTACCTATATTTCTTCGGCTTACCGCGAAAATAGGCTGGATACCTTATCGCTTATTGAGTTGGAGAATTTATCGGTGAGCTATTTGAATCCTTAAAGCAATGCGAATTATTCTCGCGGGTATAAGGCTCATTATCTTCTCGGTAATAGCGCTGCTCGCCACCTTTTTCATCTGGCTCACGCGACTTTTCCGCATGGGTCAAGGTGCAAGCTTTTTCTTTTTTCGACAGGCCGTGAAGAGCATTCGTTTTTGCCTGAATATCCATGTAAAGTACAGCGGCGACATTCCAAGTGAAACGGCCGTTATTATGTCTAACCATCGCTCATACATTGACGTGGTGCTTATTCCATCGCACATTCCCTACGTGATCATCGCGAAAAAACAAGTAAAAGCCTGGCCGATTATTGGAATGACTGGAGTGGCGCTCAAGGTAATTTTTGTAGATCGAGATAGTCCCGAAAGTCGGCGCCACACACGCAATCAATTAGTCGACCGACTCCGCGAAGGACTCTCCGTACTCGTTTATCCAGAGGGTACCACTTTCGAAGGGCCGGGTATTTTGCCCATGAAACCAGGGATTTTTAACACATCGGCCAGCGAAGGATTCTCAGTGGTTCCTGTGGCTATTGAATTTAAAGATAAGTCGATGGCTTGGATTGGAAAAGATACCTTTTTACCCCATTTTTTTCGGGCTTTTGGGACTTGGCGTATCGAAGTAGCAGTAAGCATGGGTGATATGCAGCGCGGTAGTGATGCTGCGGCCTTGCGCGAGAATGTTCAGAATTGGGTAGATGCCGAAACCCGAAGATTGGCAGAATCCGCTTTTTGAATAAGAACAAATCATTATATTTGCAGCTCCTGATTAGACTTGGCCCCGTAGCTTAACTGGATAGAGCACCGCACTACGGATGCGGAGGTTCGGGGTTCGAATCCCTGCGGAGTCACTAAGGATCAAAAAGGCCAAAACGAGAGTTTTGGTCTTTTTCAGTTAAAAAAAGTGCGCAAGCTCGCTTGCACGCACTTTTTTTAACTGAAAAAGCAGCACGCGCTAGCGGGCTGGTCTTTTTGATTTAGACTATGGCGAGCAGGGAACGCGTAGCACTACAAGGCGATTTGACGCAACTCAAGGTATAAACGATCTATCATTTAATTTTTTCCGTTTGAGCTTTGTCATGATTTTTGGACTTTACACCAACTCAAAGCAGTCATAGATAATTATTTCTGACAGCCCACCAGATTCGTCCGGCCATAAATCTCGCCAAAGCGAATATTTCGTTATACCCTTTTAGCCACGGGCTGAAACCCGTGGCATAAAAGTATTTCGACCTTCATGGACTGGTACAATCATTAAACGGGTGATACAGTATTCCACATTTATCCTTGAACTATTCCCGTCGGAGCTTTGTCAGTATTTTTGAATTTCATACCAAATCGGCACGAATTAATTCACTCTTCCAAAATCACGCGATAAAACCGTTCGCAAATCTTCGGGTTTTCGGCCCGTTAGCTGCTCCACATTGTTGGTCTTTTCGGCTACTATTCCGCGTTTAATTAAGCCATAAACGGAAATCATGTAGTCTGCGATCATCGGTGGTGCTCCAGCATCAGCGAGAAACTGGCGATACGTCGCATCATATGGCTGCGGATAGACCACCTGTTTCGCCAAAACATCCGACAATACCTGGGCTGCATCAGAATAAGTCGAAGCTTCCGGTCCTGTGAGAATATGCGTTTCGTGGCTCCGCTTTTCATCGCGAAGCAAGGCTGCAATGGATGCGCCCACGTCTTTTGCAGAAACGAAAGGTGTGTGCCCATCTCCGGCGGGAACGAATGTTACTCACAGATCCACAATGTTTTCGAACTCATAATTCTTGAAGTTCTGCATGAAAAAACCCGGTCGAACAACGCGCCAATCCAACTTACTCGCTTTCAATTTATCTTCCATCTGCTGATGAAATGGCAATTCGGGCATGGCTTCCATTCCATAGGCCGAAAGATAAACTACGCGTTTTGAACCTTGTGCGTTTAGATAATCTGCAAAAGGCGCGAGAAGATTGAAAAGATCGGGAACCATTGGCGGGCCCAATAGAAAAACGCCATCGGCACTTTTCGCTAAATCGAAGTTTTCCGGATTCGCGAAATCAAAATCTACGACATGCACCCATTCACCAAAAGTTCTTTCGCCTTTTCGGGATGGCGGCTCGCCGCTATTACCTTTTCGCCCGCAGCGAGCAATGCCCGAATGGTTTCACTTCCGACGGTGCCTGTGGCACCCGTTACAAAATATGTTGCCACCATTTTTTTTGACGAAGATATCGGCATTAGTATTTTTGCGCAAGTAGATACGATTTAGTGGCATATCTACTTTAAGTATACTAATATTGATAATCAATATTTTAGATTAAAAAAAAATCTGTTAATTGTGACATTACCGGTAAAACCATTGGTCGTTGTCCGGTTATGACCACCTTAGAAGTGATCGGCGGAAAGTGGAAACCCGGCATCCTTTGGGCTTTGGAGAATGGTGGAATCATGCGTTTTGGAGAGCTCAAACGGGCTTTACCTGGCATTACTCAAAAATGCTGACCCTTCAATTGCGCGAATTGGAAGTGGATCATGTAATTTCAAGAAAAATATTTGCCGAAGTGCCGCCTCGGGTCGAGTATCAATTGGCTCCGTATGGATGCACCCTGACTCCGGTTCTTAACGAAATGGCCAAATGGGGCATAGCTCATAAACCCGTCAAGCAAGAACCTACAGCTATAGCCGATTGAAATTGATTTTTCAATTTTTGCTCGACGTGGGAAGTTACACCCAAATCACTTCATTACCCTGTATGTCCATGACCATATTGCCATAGAAATGAGCATTTTGGGAAAATTGGAAATTAAATACCTGCGTACCATTTAGGGCTATAAGTTTCGTGTGTTCTGAATTGCGAACCAAGTGGAAATTGGCAACCTGACCTAAACTGCGAAACACATCTAAGCTGGTGTGGAGGATTGAAGGCATCAAATCATCTTGTATTTCTAATATAAGGTTGTCTCTGGTTTCAATCAAGAATCTATTAGGCCAATCTCTGATGACTGGTCTAAACAGAGAATCAATTTCTACATAAGTTGTAGGCGGTAAAATTTTCTTCAAGCCTAAGGCTGAAATGCGACCTGGTATAGGCTCTGCTTTAAGTTGCTCTAAACTCTTGAGATCGAGCTTGATGATACGATTGCTCGTGATAATTGTCAATTCAGAATCGGAACGCACATGGTCGATTATGACTTCGTCGTTGTCACCTTCAATCTTGTAGATTTTTTCCCAGCCCAAATCTCCTGGTTTGTAAGCGGCGACGTAGGCCGAGCCGTCCGTAGAAATTTCTTCGCCAAGGGCATTTCGACCGTAGTACACTACATAAATCATCCCTTCATAGTCGAATATAGTTGCGAGTCCGTTCGTAACGTATTGGTAGGGCAAATTGATTTCACGTTTTACCGTTCCGTCACTTTTAAGGTGAGTCAGTTTATCAAAAGATACAAGGAAAATGTCGTCATTAGTTAGTAGATAATTATCCTGTAAATTCCCGATTTGGCGCTGGGCGTCGAGCGTGGAGAAATAATAAAAGGTGATGCCCGTCAAGCCGAAAGTAAACCCTGCTATTATATACCCATCTTGCCTATCGACATGTGTAGTCATGGACTCGTAATACCATCCTGTGCCGTCCGTTATGGAGATTCGATAAATACCCTGAGCCGAAATAAGCAGCGTCGTGTCGTTTATGAATCGAGCATCTTCGACATTTTCAATGTTTTTAGCTTTATATTCCGATAAAATTACCCCAGAATTCACATCTAAGCTTACAATTCGAATGCGATTTAAACCCCTTGTACAGATAATGAAGCTTTTGTTTGGGCTTAAACTCGCAGCGGGATAATGGCTTTGCCACATTGTTCGCCCAGTGCGACGATCTAAACGCGATATTTGGAACTGATTTCCAAGAAGCGGAATAGAGTCGGCCAGGAAAAATCGGTAGTTACTGAAATTAATAAACTTACTCCAAAGTGGCTTTCCTTCTTTGATGCTAATAGCCCACAGCCTGCCTCCGCCTTTAAACCGACCTTTCTTTGCTTTTCCGGTGATGAGATATACAACGTTGTTAATGGAATCTATTAGGCATTTCTCTACATCGTCAGAAGCAATAATCCGAAAACTTTCACTAGTTGCATCGGAATCCCCAGTTTCAGATAGATTCAGCTTTTCAATTTGAAATTCGGCAGTTGGAACCTGAGATTGGCAGAAGACAGGAAATGCAAGGAATAGCGCAAAAAAGAAATAGAAATTGAAAATCCGAATTTCGGTTCCCGCTTTCGAAATGAATTTCCGATCATTCGAAATTCTGGATTTCAACATTAGTTTAAAGCCTTAATGTTTCTAATTGACAGTTTTTAACTCAACCCAAATCACTTCGTTATTTCGGATATCCAAGATCATATTCCCGTAGAATTCTACCCTTTCGGAAAATTTGAAATCGAAAACTGACTCACTATTCGAGTCGATAAAATCTCTTTCGGAGTCATTTCCGATAAGGCGAAGCCCGACATGCTCATCTATGTTAGCGAAATATTTCTTTTTTGGAATTACGGCTACTATCGCAAGGTCTGTGTCGAATTCAATTTTCATTTTCGCCGTATTCTCAATAAAGATATGCCCAGGCATAGCATCGGTAGTTTTGAGATAGCCATTTTCGGTCGGAATAAATCCGGGCGGAGTGACGATATCCTTTAATCCGATGTCGGTCATTTGTCTGCCGAATGATTTTTCTTTGATCACAGAAAGATCAGATAGCCGCAACTCCAACATTCGATTAGTGCAAGCGAAAGTTATGCTGGAATCAGTTAGTAGGTAGTCGTTTACGAAGTCTCTTTTCTCCTTCGATATTTCGTAAACTGTCTCCCAAGTGTAAGTGCCTGGAATGTGTTTAGCGACGAAGGCAGTTGAATAGATTGCTATTCCGTCGGTCGAATATCCCTTTCCGGTGGCAGCCGCGTAAATGGCTCCGTTCTTTTCAAATAGTTTAGGATTACTTACCGAGTTAAATGGATTATCCATTTCGAAGAGCACTGTACCGGTATGATCGAATTTATAAAACTTGTCGATTGCAATGAGATATACGTGGTTATCGAATATCAGATAATTGTCCTGCTTGCTACCTACAGAAACACCAGTGGGAAGTGGGACTATTATATATATACCACCGCTCAAAGCACTTAATAAGATTCCTGCTGCCAAAGCGCCACCAAGCCTAGCAGTGTTTACGGAAGCCGGATGCTGTGTATTAGATCCTGTTGTCGCTTTCCGTTTCCATCCTTTTCCATCGTCTAATGGAACATAGTAAATCCCATTTGCAGAAATTAAGAGAACCGAGTCACCGTAAAAGGTGACTTTCTCTAAATCTCCAATTGCTCCGGTATCGTAAAACCATTTTTCACTCCCTGTTTTGATTTCTACTTTTCTTACATCGCTTGCCATCTTGGCACCCGATGCCAAGGCATAATCGCCTGTTGGATCAATCGTATGAACATAAAAACTTTTTCGCCAGATTTCGTTCGGGCCATGGTGGTCGACTGCATAGCTAGAAGGGCCATCATTGCAAATCAGAATGCTATCGGCGAGAAATATTCCTCCAAGTGCCAAATTTATTGGCTTGCTCCAAAGTCCTTTATTGCTTTGTAGATCATGCGCTACTATGTATCCATCGTTTTTCGGTTTCTGCAAGGTACCCCTGTTTACCACCACATAAGCGATACCGTGGACACTATCGATTAAAACCTGCTCGATCGGATTTTCGGCAGTCATCTTAAAACCGTTGATTCCAGCAGCGTTACTTTGCTTCAAATCAATTGCTATGGGCTCTGCCCTGAGTTTAGGGAGCTCTTTCTGAGAATAGGCATCTATGGGCGCCGTGATGGTAAAAATTAAAAGCACTAAGTGCAGTAATAAACAGAATGGTACTATTGGTTTTAACGCATATATCATACTAGAAAATCTAAAAAATTCGACATTTATATTTGTTTATCTGGGCTATTCAACCCTTGGCTTTTTTCGGTATGCTCCTTTTTCATACAGGTGAGTCGCACTGTTTAGAAAGCAAATAATTCAAATAGTAACAGGGGTCATTCAAATTTTCGTTAAGATATCAGATTTTCACATAATATCCATCAAGTGTGTCGATGCTACACCAAAACTATACCTTTAGACAAGATTAAGTTTACATTCGTAAGCATCTTATTAAAAGCCACCTCCATGTTTAGAATCTTCATTATCCTTGCTTTCAGTGCTATAGCCACTTTTGGTTACAGCCAAAAAACCATCACGGGCTCCGTGCGTGATGCTAAGACGGGGGAGACGCTTCCGGGTGTGACTGTCTTTACGAAGCAATCTGGAAACGGTGTTAGCACCGATATGAATGGAAATTTCAGCCTTAGCATCACTTCCGGCGACGATTCTTTATCGTTTTCGTATGTGGGCTATATCGCGCAATCTATTGCCACGGCTGGCAAGTCAAACATCGACGTTAAACTGTCGATAGACTCAAAAAGCTTGGGCGAAGTAGTGGTTACGGCTTATGGCACCCAGCGTAAAAGCGACCTCACCGGGGCTATCACTACGGTAAAAGCAGAAGATATACGGAAAGTTCCCGCTTCGAATCCGATGCAAGCCTTGCAAGGTAAGGTGGCCGGACTGCAAGTGGGGGCATCATCGGGCCAGCCGGGATCTAGTCCGGTGGTGCGGCTGCGCGGTGTTGGAACTTTCAATGATGCTTCCGTGCTCTATGTGGTGGATGGAGTTTTCACCGACAATATAAATTTTCTTTCTTCCAGCGATATAGAAACAATTACCGTTCTGAAAGATGCTTCTGCCACTGCGCTTTATGGGTCGCGCGGAGCAAACGGCGTAATCGTGGTTACTACCCGGCGTGGGTCTGCCAATGCCGATGGAAAAGCCCGCTTTCAGTTCGATGCAGAATACGGTATTCAGCGCCTTCAAAAGAAAATTGACTTGCTTTCGGGTCAGGAATTCGCTCAGGTTTTCAACGTTCTTTTCCCAGGTTCTTTCAATAATATCGCACGGGTACCCAACACCGATTGGCAAGATCTAATCTTCCGAGATTCGGCTCCCATTCAAACGTATAATTTCTCTCTCTCCGGTGCTACTGAGCGCAGTGAATATTATTTTGGAGTAGGCTATTTCAAACAAGAAGGGATCGTTGAGAAATCAGATTTTGAGCGGGTTACCCTTAAGCTCAACAATCAATACAACCTTACAAAAAATATTCGCACAGGAGTAAATCTTACCGCTACCCCGTCGCGTAGTGAAGGAGCTCCTAATGTAATAGCCAATGCTTATTGGGCTTGGCCGAGCGACGTACCATTCAATGCCGATGATTCTTTTGCTGAGGTGCGAGGTGGCGGCAATCCGCTAGCCACCATTGAATACACTAATTTTGAAAATAATTCTTTGGTGAGTTTAGGAAATATGTTCGCAGAAGCTGATTTCCTAAAAGGCTTCACCTTCCGATCGAGTTTGGGATATGAAGTTGGATTTTCGGAATCAACGTCCTTTACGCCGGTATTCTTTGTGAGTCCATTACAACAAAATGTGACTAGTGACTTGAATAAAACGCGCTCTCAAAACTTCAATTGGCTTTGGGAAAATACGCTCTCTTATAAAAAGCAAATTAAGAAGCATCGTTTCGACGCTTTAGCAGGTATCACGTCTCAGCAAAATCGAAGTGAATTTCTTGGGGCTTCTACCCAAAATTTAATTGATGAGAATCCCGATCTATGGTACATCGAAGCTGGCGATAATGAGTTTCTTACGGCATCAAACGGGGCGGCTATTACAAGCATTGCGTCCTATTTGTTTCGGGTAAATTACAGTTTTGATAATCGCTATTTGTTTACGGCAAACTTCCGTCGGGATGGTTCTTCCAAGTTTGGAATTAATAATCGATATGCCAATTTTGGGTCGGCAGCCGTCGGTTGGAATATTACCAATGAGCGCTTTATGGCTAGCACAGCCAATTGGCTTAATACGCTTAAATTTCGTGGAAGCTACGGTGCCGTCGGCAATGAAAAAATAGGAGGGAACCAACAGTTCACACTGGTAAACAACCAGGAAAATGGTGTTTTTGGTCCAGACGAAACTATCGCGACCGGTGCGAGCTATGGCGTTCTTGGAAATCCTGACCTAAGGTGGGAAACTACGGAACAATTTAATATTGGCTTCGACTTTGGACTTCTCGATAACCGGCTTACGGGAGAAGTTGATTATTACGTAAAAACTACCAGCGACATTCTGGTTGGTCTGCAATCTCCAGGACATGTTGGCAATGGCGCATTTGTCACCACCACTCGTAATGCAGCCGAAGTTCGCAACAGCGGATTGGA
The DNA here is from genome assembly GCA_038321615.1 of Flavobacteriales bacterium. GTDB lineage: Bacteria > Bacteroidota > Bacteroidia > Flavobacteriales_D > Cryomorphaceae > JBBQFC01. The sequence goes on from JBBQFC010000027.1 coordinate 36,949, forward strand.
ATTTACTGCCCTTTGGCGCGATGATTTCGACAATGGTATTAGCTACCAGGTAGGTGGAAATTTCGCAACCGTGCAGAACGAAGTAATAAAGATGGGACGCCTTACAGGAAATAATTCCTTCATAGCATCGGGTTCCCTTGGCAACGGTGATTTTGTGACCTACACGGAAGTTGGCGGGCCGATTGGAGCCTATTACGGTTTTAGAGTTGACGGCGTTTTTCAGGATGAAGCGGATTTGGCAACTTCGCCAGTGCTGGATGGACAACAAGTGGGCGATCTTAAATTTGTGGATGTGAATGATGACGGTATTATAACCGATGCTGACAAGACTATTATTGGTTCGTACATCCCAGACTTTATTTATGGTTTTAATCTAAATGTAGGTTATAAAGGAATCGCATTGGGACTCGATTTTTACGGTCAGTCGGGCAATGAAATATACAACGGTAAAAATGCCGTTCGCCCGAATCAGAATAATTACGAAGCCCAGGTAAACAATTATTGGCGCGGTCCGGGTACCAGCGATTCGGAGCCAAGACCTACCTCGGGCGGGGTAAACTATCTGCCTTCCGATTACTTCGTTCAAGACGGATCATTTTTCCGACTGCGAACAGTAACATTAGCTTATGAGTTTCCCAAGCGTTGGATGGAAAAAGTCAAAGTTTACCGAGCTTCCGTTTACCTGCGTGGAACAAATGTCTTTACCATTTCGGAATACACCGGTTATACACCAGAAATCAACAGTGGAAATGTGCTAAGTTCTGGAATTGACTTAGGCGTTTACCCAGTTACATCGGTTTACGCATTGGGCTTTAATGTTACTTTTTAACTTATCACCACTATGAAATTTCAATTTTCTATACCCACAATATTTAACTGCACAACTTTGCTGGTAATCAGTATCGCGCTGCTAACTGCTTGTTCCGACGATTTCCTGGATAACCCGCCTCAAGGCTTCCTCACAGATAGCCAGTTTCCCGAAAGTGCCGAAGATGCGCAGCGAGCCGTTAACGCCATGTATTCCGATCTGAGGGTTTGGCAGATTTACTACGGAGGGTATCCTATAGTGGACATAATGAGCGACGACGCCCACAAAGGAAGTAATCCCGGCGACGGTGCAAATATGACGTTGTTCGAGAATTACACGTTTGGAGCAAATATAGGAGACCTTGCATCTTGGTATGCAGCTACATATGAAGCCATCAAATCGGCACATGTTGTTATTGACCAGGTGCCAGCCATACAAATGGACGAGGCTACAAAGACGCGACATATTGCCCAAGCACGCTTTCTGCGTGCGCTCCACTATTTTCAATTGGTGCGCAGCTTTGGAGATCTTCCAAAAGTTACTGCCCTAAACCCCGACGCAAATTTAGCGCGATCGCCAAAGTCCGAAATTTACAACGAGATCATCATTCCTGATCTTATCTTCGCCCGCGATAAGCTTCCCGCAAAGAATGAATGGCCGGGAGCCGATCTTGGCAGAGCCACCAAGCACGCAGCTCAAGCCCTTTTGGCGAAAGCGTATCTCTACACCAACCAAAATCAACTAGCTGCCGATGAAGCTATGGGTGTAATAGGTTCAGGTCTTTACGATTTGGAGCCTGATTTCTCAAATGCTTTCCTGCCGATCGGTCAATTTGGGATCGAATCACTTTTTGAAGTAGGTGCATTGCCTTTCGGCGCAGGCGCTACCGGGGGCAATCAATTTGCCAATACGCAATCGGTGCGTGGAAGTCCAAATAGAGGCTGGGGATTTAGCCGCCCTACACTCGACCTTATCAATTCATTCGAAGAGGACGATCCTCGCATGGAAGCAACCGTAATTTTTCTCGGAGAAGTGATCGATGACGTTCTAATTGAAGGTGATGGCAATACGCCCGACGAAATTTTGGATGCCAATGGAAACGTAATCCAAATTGAGACCTACAATCAAAAAGTTTGGGTACCTGGCACCACTACTGAAGAGCCATTTGGCTATAACGTTAAAGAATTACGATACGCCGAAGTGTTGCTAATTGCAGCCGAAGCGCTCAATGAAGTGGGAAGTTCAGGTATGGCTTTGATGGAGCTAAATAAAATCCGGACTCGCGCCGGGCTTGATGATATCACGGAAATGGATCAGTCGGCCCTGCGCGCGATTATTTTGAATGAGCGCCGCCACGAGATGGCTCTGGAACAAGAACGATATTTCGATTTGGTACGCACGGGGAATGCACCAGAAGTTTTAGGGCCTCTGGGCTTTGTAGAAGGGAAACATGAAAATTTCCCGATGCCATCATCCGAACTTCTTTTGAATTCCAGTTTAACCCAAAATTCGGGGTGGTAAACTTTTTGTTTAACGTAAATTTTCTCTAAACTGTGTTAACTTTACACAAACAAATCATTAAACCTACAAATCTTTATGAACCCCATGAAATTTAAATCTCTTATTTGGCTCATGGCTGGAGTAGTCGCCTTCTCCGCCTGTAGCGACGATGACGAGCAAGCTGCAAGCATGTCAGTAAGTTCTATAACTACCACAGACGGTACTGATTTATACGGAGCAACGAGTGCTTCATCTGTTGGAGCCGATCAAAGTGTAATTATCGGTTTCTCCGAAGCTGTTAACGGGAACACACTGAGCGGTGTGGCCTTGAAAAATGGTGACAACGTTGTTCCCGCATCCGTTACTGCTACTGGAAACACGGTAACCATTGATCCCAACGATGCCCTTTTTGGAGGAACCATCTACACTGTGCAAATTAATAACGTACAATCTACTGATGGCGCTACTGCTGGAAACGTAAGTGCAAATTTTACAACTTCTGGTGTTGGCTTGGGAAGTGCGCCGCAAGCAGCGAATCAAACGCTTTATCTTCAGTTTAATGGAGGTATTGTGGACATCACGGGCAATGCGACATCCGATGCTAACGTAGAGCAGGTTAGTTATGATGTTGACCGTTTTGGAAATGCTAATGGCGCCGCGTACTTTAACGGAGCTACCGCACCGGGAAATGGCGATATTGTTGTGATGAAGAATGCGCAATTCCTGCACCCCAGTACCAGCATTTCTTGTTGGTTTAAGGTGGATTATGCAGACTTCCCCAATGGAACTAACCGAAGTTTGTTCGGCTCTGGTGCTAAAATGGGTTATTTTTATGAACTTGGGAATGATCTCGCTTGGATGAAATTGCCCACTTCCCATATGGTTTCTCCCGACCCCAATATGAATTCTGTCGGTACAGCCTGGAATGATGTTATGAACGGTTCAGGAAGCATAGGCGGTAATACGCTTACCAATTATACCGGATCTATTAGTGACCTTGTTACAAATAGTGTTTGGCATCAGATGGTAATGACGTATGATAATGCTACGTCACAAAAAGCCGTCTATATTGATGGCTTTGCGGTGGCAACTTTCGACGTAAATAATAACACTGATCCGGGCGCCGAGTGGAATATGACAAATATGACTTACAATATCGATCCTAATCTTAATACTGACTTGGCAATTGGCTTTAACTCTGCACCGGGCAATGCTACAGATGATTGGGCAATCTACTCGACGGCGCAAAATACTTTCAAAGGTGCTATGGATGACTTCCGTATCTGGAATGTGGGTCT
>JBBQFC010000028.1:0-40435 GCA_038321615.1 Flavobacteriales bacterium
ACCCCATAACCTGCCCAGATACCTAAGCCACCACCAAGAATATTATTGTAAACCTGCGCTGGTTGTGCAAAAGGGTCGCCTTCGGCGGCAAAATAAGCGTCAAGTGAGCGCTTGTATTTAAAATATGCTTCGGAGCATGATTTGAGTTCGAGGCTGATAACGCTTCCTTCTTGCTGTGCAAGGTAGCCATCGAGCAAGATTCTAAAAGATTGCAACCGACCGTCGAAAAGTTCATCGCTGTAAACCAAACTATTGGAGTAGAGCGAAATTTGATCTATTGACAAAACACCTTCGTTAATCAATATTGGGTCGGTAGTGCTGAAATAAATTAAACTCTTCTCGGGCTCATCGAAGTAAATGGTATCCAGCGTGAGCTCGCCGGTATTAGGATCGTAATTTGGAGAAATGTAGTAGGAAGTTAATCTGTAAGCTTCGATGGCATAATAATTCGCAATTCCAGACGGGTCACTAACAGTGTAAGTTACTTCGAGCCTTTCATCGGTGTAGTCATACTCTGTGACCGAAACGATCGTAGTATCCCAACTCGCAATTGGAACTACGGATGGTATATAATCGCTCGCTGAAACTGTACCAAGCCCAATTACGGAAGCTTGCACGATGTAGGTCTTGTTTGCTTCGCCCACCGCATTGCTGCGATAAATGCCCTCGCCGGTATGGTAAAGCGAATCAATGAAGGTGCCATCGCTACTGAATACGGCTACTTTGCCCGTGGTAAGCACGCGCAAAGGGCGATTGTCGATATAACCTGCGCTGTTTGAAAGTTCGACAGTGAATGCCGAATCGACGGTGAAAACGCCATTGAGCACCAGGCGCGGTTTGGCATCATCTCCTTCGAAGTCGAGGTATTTTTCACAACCTGACAAAGCGATAACCGCTAAAATGCCTGCGGTGAGTTTGAGCTGATTTTTTACGGACATATCCTTAGAATTTGAAATTATAGCTAAACGAAGGTATAATTGGGAAAAGACTAACCTGTGTGAGTCGGGTATTCCCAAATCGATCGTTCGAAAAGTAAAGGAAGAAAGGGTTCTGGCGGCTGTAAGCATTGTACAATCCGAAGCTCCACACACGGGTGCCGTAGCGGGTATCCTTGTGGAAATTCACACCGACGTCTAAGCGATGGTAAGCTGGCATGCGGTAATTATTTCGCGATTCGATAAAGCCCACGTCATTGCCAAAAGAATTAAAACCCGTTGCTGGGCGGTATCGCTCGGTGGGCAAGGTCACAGCATTGCCCGTGCCATACACCCATACCACACCTACATCTACCCGCTCGTTGAACTTATGAGTGAGTGCCACTGATACGTCGTGTCGACGATCGTAGCGATATGGGAATTTCTCACCATTATTGAGCTCTTCAAACTGCCGATCGCTCCAGGAAAGTGTATAGCCGATCCACCCGGTAGTTTTGCCTGTCTTCTTTTCGAATAATACTTCTCCGCCATAACTCCAGCCCCTACCGGTTTCCACCTTGGTTTGCCAGTCATTGGCATTTGCCAAAAAGGAAGCACCGTCCTTGTATTCGATCAAATTATTCATCCATTTGTAATATCCTTCGATGCTCACTTCATACCCATCTTTGAGTTGGCGAGCGGCTCCGGCTGCTAGCTGCTGTGCTGTCTGCGGTTTTATATTGGCAGTAGGTGGTACCCAAAGGTCGGTGGGTAGGCCAATACCTGCATTGGTAAGCAGGTGTAGGAACTGAGCCATACTGGCAAATGATGCTTTGAGTGCTGTGCGCTCTGTGAGCAGATACCTTCCGGAAACGCGCGGTTGGAGCGAATAATAGTCTGTTTCCTCTACAATGAAACCCGAGAAGTGGAGACCTCCATTTACCTTGAGTCGATCTGTAATTTTGAAATCATCTTGCGCATAAATGTAAAATTCATCGGCGTAAATTTTAGAAGATCCGTAAGTGGTGTCCTGCACGGCATCGACCGAATTTTCGCGGTAGCGGTTTACACCTGGATTGAAGCGGTGGTAAGTGTAAGCTCCGCCGAACTTAATGTAATGGTCGGGATTTGGCAGAAAATTAAAGTCCATTTTCGCGCTTAAATCACGGATTCCGGAGAGGTATTCTATTTTGGAAGAGTTTTTAACGGTATTGCCATTTTCCACGTAGCTGTAATTCGATTCGCTGAAAATGTCAAATTGGTAATTGCTGTATGTAACGGTAGTATTGCTGAAAAGCCGTGGATTGAATATATAGTTCCAACGAAGAGCACCTATTTCGTTTCCCCATTGCAGCCGCGCTTCGTAGCTGTCTTCCTGACGGGTTTCGCCGCTTCCGTATTCGTATTTATCTTTCGCGTAAAAGCGATCCTTGCCAAAATAGCCGCTCAAATAAAGCCTGCTCCTATCCGAAAATTTATGATTGACCTTAGCATTGAGATCGTAGAAATAATAACCCCCGTCTACGTCGCCCTGAGCCCGGATAAGGGGCCGAGTGAGCACATCGATGTAGGTGCGCCGTCCAGAAATTATAAACGAGGTCTTATCCTTAATAATTGGTCCTTCAAGCGTGAGTCGCGAAGCAATAAGGCCAATACCGCCTTCTCCGTGAATCTTTTTGGAATTGCCTTCTTTCATTCGGATGTCAATTACCGAGCTTAGTCTACCACCGTATTCGGCGGGAAAACCACCTTTGATGAGATTTACCGAATTGATAGCATCGGTATTAAAAACCGAAAAGAACCCGAAAAGATGATTCGCATTGTATATAGGTACTCCATCTATCAGAATCAAATTTTGATCGGGCCCGCCGCCGCGCACGTAGAGACCGGCGCTTCCTTCTGAGCCGCTCTGCACACCGGGTAGCAGTTGGATGGTCTTCATTATATCGCGTTCGCCTAGTAGCACAGGCAAATCCCTCACCTTATCGAGTGGAATGTCGTTTGTGCTCATTTGCGATCGTTCGATTAGATCGTTTTTTTGGGTGCCGCGTATTTCCACTCCTTGCAACTCCGTGAGTCCACCCATTTCGATATCTTGTGATCGGTTTGCGTTGAGGTAAAAGCTTTGGCTCTGCACCTCATACCCCACATAAGCATACCGTAGCTTCACCGAATCGGAAGGCAAGGTTAGGCTGTAAAATCCGTATGAATTGGCAGTTGTTCCTTTTCCGGAAAGGTAATCGTACACCGTAGCGCCTATCAAAACTTCACCAGAAGCAGCGTCGGTAATAGTGCCGGAGATGGTGTACGAAGGCGTTTGTGCCTTTGCAACGCACACCGTCACAATTAAACAAATTGTAAAACACGTGATGCGCATAGCGGTTACGAAAATGGTCTGATGATATTTGGTGAGCAAACGAACGGCAATTTCCAATATCAATTGTGGGTGAATTAGAAAAATTTCTGGTTACTTTAACACTTCAAAAGGAGGAAATTATACCCATTTTGGTGTGACGCTCTTTGCTTGAAAAGGCAGTACAACTGCACCTTTTTCATACTGCCAAAGGAAACGTCATCCTGTGAAAGCGACTGGGCACTCTAAATATTACGCGAAGATTGACGTTGCAAACAGTGGTTTGAATTGAAAGAAAGGCCACAAGACTTGTTCAAAGAGTGCTGATTACATGAGGTAACACCCATTTCAAAAAAGGCGTTTCAAAATGTAAAACGATTTGATCAGAATTTACAACTATACCCAATCCTTATTACCTGTGTTTCATAGAAATCGGCACTTGTGTAACTAAAATCACTGCCATCAATCTGCTTTCGTATTACCATGGTATTGAGCAAGTCGGTGGCGTTAATGAATAGCTCACCTTTGCCACCTTGGAGCGATCTTTTCAGTCCGAAATCGAGCGAAAAGCGCGCATCAATTTTGCCCTGTGGAATAATATCGGGTGCCAGGTAGATGGCTGTAAGCTGCGCATCCCAACGATCTGCAACCTTCAGGTTAATGATTCCTTTTATGTTTCCAGATACGAGATCCTGTTTGTCGGCAGTAAAAACAAAAGCTACCGGATAAAGATTCACCACGGTAAAAGCATTGATCTGATTTCGATAAACATTTGCATTCAGATCTATCGAAATCTCATCGGAAAGCGTTCTGCTCACTAATACTTCCAGACCGGTATTGTAGCTCCGACCAGCATTCTGCGATATATTGTAGATGAGATTGCTTCCGGGAGCGGTAGTGGCAATGCGAGTGATGGTGCCATCGGAGATTCGGTGGTAAGCCGCAGCGTAGAAATAGCCTTTTTCCCATATATTTTTGTAGCCAACTTCAAATGAATTGGTGAATTGTGGATTTAATGCAGGGTTGCCCACCTTTATAATTTCGGCGTCGTCGTATTTCGGAAAGATGCGAATATCTACTTCATCGGGGCGATCTACCCGGCGGTTGAAAAAGGCGGAAATCTTGTTTTCAGGATTTAAATTGTAAGTCACCCGGGCATTCGGAAAGGGCTGAAGGTATTGGTATCCATTACTCTTATAGGTGTTGTGGTTGGGATCTACTTCGTAGTTCAAATCGACATATTCTATCCGCATGCCGAGCTCCATATCAAGCTTTTTTACTTCGTATCGGTAATTGCCATACACGGCCGGAATCGTTTCCTGATAGGTTGCTTTTCCATCGGCATTGGTATCCAAAGGTGAGTTGATACCCGGATTGAATTGCATATTCGTAGGTATCACCCTTCTTCGATATTTTATCCCCGACTCGAAAACACCGTGTTTGAGCGGAAGGGTGTAGTCTGCGGTTAAATCTGCCACCTGCTGGTCTGCAATGAGAAAGAAAGATTCCTGGCTTTCGTAGGTAGGCAAGGTATTGTCAAAAAAGTACTTTTCGTCCTCCCGATCAAAGCTATAGTTGAAACCGATTCGGAGTTTCCTTCCAGGCTCAATGAATTTATATTCGTATACCGCAGAACCCATAACCGCGGTAAGGACTTCATCTTCCAAAAATTGCCATAAGCGTAAGCGCTCGTTCAGGTCTTCATTGAAGAAGGGTTGATCGCCGAGATCTTTAATCGCTTCTTGGCTGAAAAATGCGGAAACAGTCAGGCTTTGGCGCTCGTCGATCTGCCAGTCTACGCCCGTGCCAGAAGTGAAAAAGTTGGTATTCCTGTTTCGTTTCGATTGCTGTTTAACCACAGTCCCGTCTGCATAGCTGCGGGTAATGAATTCGTTCTTGTTGAGCGTTTCTGTATATAGATTGTTGGCTTGAAAGAAATAGTTGATGTTCTTCTTTCTATAATTGAGCGAAATTGAAGGACTAATTTTGGGCGTAGCCTGGTATTGCGGACGTATGCCGGGTAAGTTTTCTCTTTTCACCCAAAGGGCTCCCAATCCTGCGGTTAGCTCGACTTTTCCGTTGAATCCGGTTTGGTCTTCTTTCTTAAGAATGATATTGATGATTCCACCATTTCCATTTGCATCATATTTGGCGGAAGGGTTATTGATGATTTCTATCCGTTCTACCGCCGAAGCTGGAATGTTGTCCAATCCATTTTGATTTCCAAAACCGGTAATACTTGTCTGCTTACCATCAATTAAAATCATTATTTGGTTATTTCCGCGGAGTTGCAGTTCACCATCCTGGGTGGTAATGCCCGGTAAGCTTTGCATAGATTGGAGCACGCTACCGCCTCCTTGGCTTACATTCTGATCCACATTGTATGTTTTTTTATCTAATGTACCGCTCACATTATCGGCTTCTCCGCTTATAATCACTTCACCCAATTCTTCAAAGTTCTGTTCTAAAGTTAGATCGCCGAGATTCAAAAACGCCGAGTTGGAGCCCACGTAAAAGGGACGGTTAAATTTTTTAAATCCAATGAAGCTTGCTTCGAGCAGGTATTCACCCGGGCTTAACCCAGCGAGAGTGAAAACTCCGCTTTCGTTCGATATAGTGCCACTCACGAAAGTGGAGTCTGTCGATGTTTTAACGATTATGTTCACAAAGGGTAGTGCTAAGCCGTCTGCCTGGTTTTTTAAATTTCCGGAAATAGTGATCGATTTCTGTTGACTTTTTACTGGCATAGCCGTAAGTAAAATAGAGAAGAGAAATAGCCATCTCCGGGTTTTAAGCCATTTAATTTTACGTTGGTTAAGCTGGGTAAGCTTCATGCTGCCTCTTCTTTGTGATCGGCAAAACTGAGAAATCAACTTGGAGAAAATTTGTAAGTAGGGCTAGAATGTCAGCGTAAGTGCATGCAGACCTTCTTGAATTTGATAATCCAACCTAAGTTCAAGTTTCTCGGCAATTTTACTGGCTATGGCCAATCCAAGTCCGGGCGACGGACTGGCAGGATTTGCTTTAGCGAACCGTTGAAAGGCCAAATCAGGATCGATAAAAACTTCGGAGCTGGAGTTTTTTATCACGATATTATTCGGTTCCAGGCGAATTATAATGACCCCCTGCTGAACATTGTGTTTCACGGCGTTGCTCAACACGTTCTGAAATAAAATTCGGAGCAATGGGGCGTTTTTTAGAATTTCATAAGGCTCATTAGCAAATTGGATGGTGAGCTCTTTCGCTCCAATGAAGTCGGATAGTTGTTCTAGGATATCCGTAATTAGAGCTGATAAGTCAATCGTGGATTTCCCCCGAAACTGATCGTTTTCAATTTTACTGAGTGTGAGTAGGGCCTTGTTTGTTGCGGCCACTCTATTTACGGTTTCTTCAATAATACCTAAGCGCTGAAGGTGATCTGGAAGATGGGAATCTTGAAGGAGTAGGTCGATTTCCGATTTAATAATCGCCAAAGGTGTTTGAAGTTCATGGCTTGCATTTTCGGTAAATTCCTTGAGATTGTTGTAGTCTGAATGAATTTTACGGGAAAGACCTTCAAGCGCCCCTTGTAGGGTATTGAACTCTTCAATATCCGATCCGGAGTTTGCTGCGTAGATTTGATCGCCCATTTCGTAGACTTTCAGTTTGTCGAGCATAATATAAAATGGTTTCCACAAATGGCCGGAGAGGTACTTGTTCAGCATTATAATACCAATGAAAAGCAGCAGACAGATTACGATGAATACGCCGACAAGCACAGCAACGATGTCATTTGATTCTATAAGCGATTCGCGGAAGGTGAATCGGAAGTATTGATCATTAATCTTGCGGTAAGCGGTGAGTTGGATGTAGGGTATAAATTCTTCTTCATACGCACTGTAGATCAACGTATCTCGAAAAGCATCGGGCGAATGAATTTTACTCACTATTGAAATTTCTAATTCCGCGGTGGACTGTGTTCGCACGAATTCGGGGTCTTGACCTACCGCATGTGTAAATTCTTCAAGCTCCGTCTCTAGAATTTCGGATACTTCTTTGCTAATGACATATTGGAGCGTAAAATGAAGGAAGACCGCACCTACAAGAAGCACGGAAGCCACCATCAAGAAGGCGTACTGGTTGGTTTTGGTGAGGAGCTTCATTTTCTCGAAAGGCGATATCCCACGCCATACACTGCATGAATGTAATCATTGGAGCTATGTTCATTCAATTTCTTGCGAAGATTCTTAATTTGGGAGTAGATGAAGTCATAGGAATCGGCCATGTCCGAATTATCCCCGTAAATATGCTCCGCAATGGCGCTTTTTGAAATTACCCTGCTCTGGTTTTGAACGAAGAATAGTAGTAATTCAAACTCGGTGCGGGTGAGATGGATGCTTGTTTCTGCTATGCTTACCTCTCGCGAATCGGGTTTAATTTCAATGTCTTCAAATTTAATTACCCTGTTGCCTTGAAAGTTCAATCGGCGAATAAGGGAACTGATTCTTGCGCTGAGCTCGTGAAGATGAAAAGGCTTCGTTAGGTAGTCGTCGGCCCCTAGCTCCAGCCCAGAAACTTTGTCATCCAGCGAATCGCGGGCGGAGATAATGATTACACCACCTTTCTTTTCATCCTTCTTGTAAGCATCTAAAAGTTTCAATCCATTTCCACCGGGAAGCGTGATGTCCAGCAACACACAATCGTACTCATACAGACTCATCTTCTCGGAAGCTATTTCGAAATTTTCAGCCATTTCGCAGCGATAGCCTTCACTGGAAAGAAAATTTCCTATTGCTTCCCGAAGCGAGCGTTCATCTTCTACTATGAGTATTTTCATAATGCAAACCAAAGAAAAGCTAAATTCTACTTGTATTTGGAATGAAAAAGGTTGGCTAGGTAGCCCGATCAAAACGGCAATCCCAAATTTCTACAAGTTTGGTAGTGAAATTGCGCTTTTAAAATATTATTTTCACTTCGAAAGGGGATCAGAATGTTCGTTCAACAACTTAAAGCGCAAGGAAATTTCCTTTTCAAATACCGTAGTTTTCTACCACTTCTCATACTCACATGCGGGCTTTCTGTTTATGTCTTCAATCATTTAAATCGAGCGGTCCCATATTCTGGCTTGCTCTATGATCTAATTTGTATTTCAATAAGTTTATTTGGTCTCCTCATTCGAGTTTTTGCCGTCGGATTTTCCGGCGATAATACCTCGGGCAGGAATACCGCGGAAGGACAAATTGCAGATGAGATAAACAAATCTGGTGCGTATTCTCTATGCCGCCATCCGCTTTATGTGGGCAATTTTTTCATGTGGTTGGGAATTGCACTTTTCACCCAAGATTTATGGTTCGTGTGTTTCTTCGTTTTATTGTACTGGCTTTACTACGAGCGCATCATTTTTGCCGAAGAAGCTTATTTACGAGACAAATACGGTGAGGGGTATGAAGCATATTCGGCTGGTACACCACTCCTAATACCTTCTGTAAAGGGATGGAAACCTGCAAAACACTCCTTTAGCTGGGTGAAAATAATCAGGCAAGAGAAAACAGGAATTCTGAATCTTTGTGTGGTGATTTTTGCATTCAAGTCATTGGGCAGTTATTTGGATGGTTTACAGGCTGTAAATCTGAACTCCTATTGGCTTTGGGTTTTGGTTTTTGGTTTGGTTTGGTATGCTTCGATCAAACTTATTCAAAAGAACACCAATCTTCTAAAGATTGATCGATAGAGAGATCGGGCGGCATCCGATTACCAAAAGTCGCACGGTTATAAGAAGCTTAATAGATAATGGCAAGACGGAAGTCGCTGTAACTTTCGATAAAGGTGACCCAGTACTGAGACAGTGCGATAAATCGAGAGCTTTCTCATTCACAGAAATGAAGGCGGCTGCAAATGGAAAAGAGCCAATCAAAAAATTAGCGCCTTGAATGCCTGTCAGACCAATATGGCCGATCTGAAAAATCCATTAATTTTACCTGTCAGATCAATCATTAACATATGCCACTCGTAGAACGAATTCTTTTATTTCTGGTTTTCATCGCGGTAGTCTTTAAAATGCAGCAGTGGCCTTTTGGTGGGATCGCGCTTGTACTTACACTCAGCATTTTGTCAATACTCTATTTGTACTTAGGATTAATGGCCCAAAGTAGAGGCAATACGGCATTATCTGCAAAGGCACCTCTTATTGCAGCGGGATATGCGCTCTCTATCGCTGCTGTTGGCGTGTTGTTCAAATTGCAATACTGGCCTATGGACGACATCATTCTGAAGGTCGCTCTGGTGTTTTGCGCGGGCTGTATTTTATTCCTTCGGTTTTCCAATTCTGCAGCTTCATCGGCTCAGGAGACGCACGACACGCGAAGACTGTGGACAAATCGACTCGTAGTAGGAATCATAATAAGTGCAATTTTAGCCTTTACAAGCCAGCAGACACTCTTGGATTTTCAATATCGCAACGATCCAGAATTGGCTCGTCTAACAGGACTCTACTACGCAAATCCCGATGATGTCACCCACCGGAAGAGTTATTTCGATTACATCGGTGAACCCGATCCTTATTTTCAATCCGATTCATCTGTCCGGGTTACAAACTAAAATAACCTGTAAGTATTGAGACCTACTATCAGCGCATTGGTGCGCTTTTCATTGGGAGTTTACGCCCTGCGATCGCAATTGGTAAAGTGGCCGAAATGGCAACACGAGCAAACTGTGGATTTTGCAATGCGCAGTGGAGTGAAATATTTCGATAATCGGCAGTTTTACCTTCTGATCCAAATGAATATAGATTTTGAAATTGCAAATGCACGCAAAAAAAGCAGGCCTATTGACCCATCAGCGCATCTCGTATCCTATTCTCGCGACCACTCGAAACCGCTTTGGCCATTTTAATCAATTAGCACATCGTAAACGTTGAAAGCCTTGATCACCATCGCTTTCCTTATCTCGAGCCACACTTTTATGGTCATCGCCCGGTACGGATATTTAAAATTTTCGGAATGAAAATGGTTTAGTAAATTGGAATTGGTTGTAATTGAACCAATTAGCTGGGGCATCGCTCTTTTCGAGTATGCTTTTCAGGTTCCGGTCAATAGAATAGAGTAAAACGAAAATGGTGGTTCCTTTACTCTGATCGAATTCAAGGTAATCCAAGAACTCATGACCTTGGTTGTATTCGCATTCTTCACACTCGTAGTATTCAAAACGGAGACCTTTCGCACAAACCACCTTGATGCATTCGGCTTGCTGGTTTTAGCCGTTTATTTTATGTTTAAGAAGTGATAAATACTTACTAATTCGCACTGGTCGTCTGCCAGAAACACATTGGAAGCGTGCGTATTTGCCCGAAAAAATTAGGGCGATGGACCCTATGATCCGAAGGATTGGAGCGGACCCTACTTCTTTTTGATGATGAGGAGAATTTTATTGAAATCAGCAGCTGCATTGATTACTTCCTGGAAATCGTCATAAACAGCGACGGGAAGAACAATTCGATCGTAATACTCTGTCGACGTGATGGTTACCGTATTTCCCGCCACAGTATATTTTGAACTAAATGACATAACCGTCTCGCCGTCCATCTGTCCAGATTTTGAAATATTTAAGGCTTCCAAATTTTGAACTTCGCAATCATCCGGTAGGACCAATTTTATATTCCTTTCATAAATGCGTTTGAAATCGCTCTCAACTGGATACTGCCGTTCATTTTCTTCATAAAGAGCCAATTGCGGCCCAATCAATTCACCGACCTTAAAAAGGATTTCATTCCCTGCATCTTCCACAAAACGGTGGTCTTGGGTCGAAAACTGAATTTCATATGGTTTAAAACCGAAATCACCTGCTTCAACGTTACTAATTGTTACGTCATTGCTCTTAATCTCTTCATTAATTGTTTCAGGAATACTGGTCAAAAGATTGTTTCGGGCTTCTTCATTTAAGAGATATACGTAGGGTTGAACGCTCGATGCCGGATAGCCCAGTTGTTTTTTGACGAATTTAATTTCAGGATTTTTAATGGAACTGGTAAAATCGACTTCAACGAACATATCGTCCCGGTTATCTACATACGGCAGTGCATCTATATACTTTATCTCTCCGACTGCCGTACTCACGCTACCGACGCTTACTTCCCGAATGAAGAAACCATAATTTTCCGCCCAGGTAGCAGGGATATATTTACCCCTGGTAAAGCGCTCACCTGGAGCAATAAATAAGTCCTGCTCAGGGAAGTACAAGAGAAGGGCTTTGAGATAAAGATATGCTTCGAATTCAGGATCAAATCGCATTTGCGACCGATCGGATGTCAATACTAATTCAAATTCAACTCCATATTCTTTCAGAATGGTTTTAAGCAAGATGGATATACCCCACTCATTGGTCGCTTTATTTTCAAAGATAAAATCTAAATTTTCAAATCGAGAGTCGCCGTCTTCGATTATACTGAAATTAATTTTCAGATAGTTTTCAACTGTAGCAATGAGCTCGGTTTTTGATTTTCCTTCAAGCGGTATTTCTTTTTTTAGTTTGTCGATTTCTTTTTGTTGCTTTTTGGATATTTCCGGTTTCAAACGTTCATTAAAATAAGCACACACGTTCCTGTAGTTCGTAATGTCGGCCTTATTTTGGGCGTAGTTTCGTGCAAGTTTAAATACAACTCCTTTCTTCACTGTATTGGGGTAAAGGTAGAACTGGTCCTTAATACCACTTACCGAGTCAACATTTATAAACCACCTGTTCACCTCCGTTTCAGTTGTATCATTTATCACTTCCGGCGCACCATTGAGTGATTTGAAGGCAAATTTTAAGTGGCTCGGGCTGATCACTTCGAATTCTTGTTTCATTCGAAATTCTTCACCTTGCAGATATATTAGTTCGCCGTAAAATTGAGCCCCAACCATCCGATAGCTTACTTGATCAATGATGCTTCCTTTCTCGAGACCTTCTAATGCGAAATAGTCGTATGGAGACTCTACGCCATTATTCTCAAAAACGCCTTTTTTAATATCGGTTGGTAATAGGTCAATTACCTTGCCGTTAGGTTTGATAACCCGCGCTTTTTGATAAAGGTATGTAGTACTTTCACCTGATGAAAGGTAGATTCTATTATTGGATTCAATTGCTTCATCGCTATCCACCAATTTGACGGTGCGCGAAAGGATGTATGCGCGCTCCCCATCTTGATCAATTTTATATTCGGTTGAATACTTTTTGAATAAGGTAGTTTCCCCAACTTCATATCCGGCTGGAGGCTTGGTGTAAGTTGCTGGATCTGGAAAGGCAAAGTCGGAGTACCGTTGCGCACTGAGATAGCCAGAAGTAGATGAAAACATTAGCGCGAAATAGATTGCTCTGGAGTTAATCATCTGAATTGGAATATTTTAGTTTAATTGACCTGTCAAGTTCTGAAGATAAAAAGCCAATGGCGTTGTTCCATTCTTCTTTTTGAGATGGTGTAATTTCCAGTGCTTTATGTTCGAAATATATCTGATATTTTATAGTCCGCCCTTCTATTGAATAACTTATCCTTCCCGCTAAAAGGTCATTTTCAATGTAAGCATTTTCAGGAATGTACATTACCTCTGCATTTTCGGGTATTTCAAAAAGGAAGGTTTTTTCTACAGCAAATAAAAATCGGTAAAAGGATGACATTTTTCGATTTTCAGGAATACGATATTGTTTGATATTTTTATCGAGATTTAAATTCACGTAGCAATTTTCGCCGGCAATATTTAAATACGATTCTATTGAAAAGTTATAGGTTATGCGTAAACTGTCTTTCACGTTTTCTGGCCAATGGTATTGATAATCGCCCAACAAGAATTTATTTGTTCCTTTCTTTAAAATTCGGAATAAAAGATCTCGTTTACCTTTTTCAGTGCTCTCGCCCATGTAAGCTGAATGGATGTATTCCGCATCATATCCTGTAGATAATAATTGCCCATTTCCAATTAGTACGTCGCCTTTGATGCTGAGCTTTACCGTGTCAGACTCAAGATTTATTTTTGCAGCTATTATAGGTAGCTTGATTACGCGATATGCACTATCTGTCAGAGCCACCATGGCTTCCTTCCCTTGAACTGAATAGGAAGCACGGCCAAACTTGAGGTTGGAGTTTGTAGCGTCCAAAATATAAGGAGTTCCTGAAGAATCCAGATAGGTTACTATCATGTGGTTGTCCACTACAGGGCTCGGAAGGTCAGAGTAGCTGTAAGGTATTTCTCTCGTACCTACCCATGTTAAATGCGATTCTATACCAACGGCATCTAACATGCTAACTATTAAGCAACTCATATCTTTACAATCTCCAAAGCGCCGCTGGAGAATTAGATCTGGATCCCGCGGGATGAATCCACCATAGCCATCGCTAAAAGCTATATATTTAATATTGTCTTGCACCCATTGATAAATTGATTTGACTTTAGCTATTTCAGATTCAAAATTGCCAGCCAACGAATCTGCGATCTCTTTCAATTCGGCTGCTTCTGATTTAGATACTTTAGAAACCAACAGTCTATACCAGTTGTAAAGATCACCTGTGTCCTGTAGCACCTTTATCACTTCTCCGGCATATTCGTACGATTGAATATACGGAACCACTTGTGGCCAATAATGCGATTCGTAGTCGTTATCGCCGTATAGAAGTTCTTTTTTGGATTCTGCTTTTTCCCATTGATGATAGGTGTAATTGCCTTCACTCCATTCGCTATGCTTTAAACCACTATTGTCCATATTAAATTCAAAAAAGCCAAGCTTGATGTCCTTGTGAACTTTTATTCTGTAGGTGGTTTTATCTGCGTAAATGTTTTGCTCGAATTGGCGTCCAGAAATAAGATGTTCATCTATGGACTGGCGCTTGATTTTCAAATCGATTAATGCGCCTTCCCGGATGTTTTCAAATTCAAAAGACCGTTCTCTGTAGTCTTTGTAAAAGCTCATACCACCATCGATAACTGCTTTATCATCGAATGACTTGACCTTTTCGACCTTGTATTTCCCTTGGTTGGGATAGTAAAGTGTTGCATCGAGTTCGAGAATGGGGCTGAAACTATCGTAACCGATTGATCTTTTTTTCAGGATTACAGCATTCTCGTCTAAACAAATTATTTTTTCGTGGTAACTTGTTGTTAAGTTTAATCCATCTTTTCCTATGTCGAATTCGTCTAAGGTCAAGACGTTTAACTTCACAAATGACTCCTTTGGAAACCTTTGTTTCAGAGCATTGTAATTGTAATCTTCCGGAACCTGAGCATGGCATACGCAGGGTAGTAAAATTGCTACAAATAGCGCCCTTTTACAGCTTGACATAGTACTCTCCGTTGTAGTACAATGCTTTCGATAATACCTTCCCTTTTTCATCATAATTTATTTGTTCGCCATGTTTTTCATCGTTCACGTATTCTACCAGCATTTTTTTTGTTCCACTTTCATAGTACTCTGCGTAAGGTCCATGAAGTACTCCGTAGATGTAGGAGCTTTCGAGTTTTAGGTTTCCGTTGGAATAGAAGGATTTATAAGTTCCATGGCGTTCATCATGCTTAAGTTCGTAATCCAAAACCATATTACCATTCGAATGGTAAGCGCGATAGTTCCCTACGAACACTCCCTTTTCAATATGGAAGGATCGAGATGGTTTTCCCGAAGAAAAGAAGCCCTCCACATTTATCGAGCTTTGTGCTATTGGGGTAGATATAGTATCGCCGGCTGCGTTGAGATAAAAGTATGATATGAGTGCCCCTTCTCTATAGGTTCTGCCCACCTCTAACTCACCAGTTTCATCGTAGAAAACATAATTGCCATTGATCTCGTCCATCCAGTATTCTATAGTTCGCTCTATATTACCGTCGCGATAGTACTCCACAAATTTGCCAGTTCTGTCGCCGTATTCATAAGGTGTTTCGCTCATCAGAGATCCATCGTCAAAGTATTCTTTCCAAATACCAGCTTTATTCCCGTTCAGGAACTCGCCTTCCGTTTCAAGCTTTCCATTTTCATGAAACCACTTCCAAACTCCGGTTTTTTGACCTGATATGTATCTACCTTCTGTCTCTAATTTTCCATCGTGCGAATACCAGGTAAATAGGCTGTCGGCTTCGCTCTTTGTGTATTTACCTCTAAAATCCCGGTTACCGTTATAGTGATTTCGTTCGTGGATGCCTTCGTAATTTTTGAAAACAAACCGACTAAGCTCATTTCCGGTGGTATCAAAATATGCACCACCAACCAACATGCCATCATCGTATTCAGTGGTATAATCTAACTTACCATTCACCGCATAGATCTTATTGATCCCTTTAATTATACCATTTTGGTAAAAGGATTCTTCCATAATGGTGCCGTCTGGGTGATAAGACAGCCATACTCCCTCCAAATCCCCATCCGCGTAGAACCCCCGTTTTTCTAGTTGCCCGCCGGGATAATATTTTCTGTAGCTTCCATGGAGCAGTCCCTTTTTGTAGGTATATTTCTCTTTAGTATCGCCCCAAGGATAGTATATTAGGCAATCACCGCTTCGCTCTAAATCATCGAAAGAGTATGTCTGTGCCAGATTTCCGTAGGTATCAAATTCCTTCCATTCCCCTATTTGACCTTTCTCAGGGCTGTAAAGGCCTTCTAAATATACCCTACCTTGGGAGTTGTATGACTTATACGAAAAGGGATTTTTTTTATCTCCTCCTTCAAACAGAATTCCTCCTTTCTCATCGAAAAAACGGAAGCTAATTATAAAGTCATTTTTGAAAACTTTTTCTGCCATTAAAATCCCTCTTGAAGAGTATTCTTTAAGAGTTCCTTCCAATTTTCCTTTTGAATACGTCCCCTGCGATTTGAGTTTTCCGTTGCTATAATAGGCGGTCCATAAGCCAGTTTTTAATCCTGCATTGTATAATCCTTCCGAATTGGTTTTTCCGTTGTAGTAGGCTGACAAGTAGGACCCCTCGAATTCGTTATTCGCCTTCATGGCTTTAATTTGATTCTGATCGTTGGGCCAAAATATTTCATAAGATCCATTTGAAACCCCAGAAGTGTACGATTCTTTGCGGTAGATTTTTTGGTCGGGATAGTATTCTGCTAAAATTCCGGTAAGCTCGCCAGATTTGTATTGCGTATCATATTCTAAAACTTCGTTCGGGAAAAAATAATTAACCTTCCCTTCATAGAAATCATTGGAGTACGAACCCTTTTCATAGAGCCGTCCTGTCAAATAGAATTTTTGAAATGCTCCAGATTTTTCGCCGTCAGCAAACGTAAGTTCTTGATCTATAATGCCATTTTCATGAAAGGTTTCGGCAGAACCATTTAGTTTGCCTTTATCAAATTTTAGAACTTGCTTCAAGGTTCCATCTTCATAGTAATATCGCCACTCGCCTTCTTTTTGGTCATCGCGAAAAGGACCTTCCGCACTCACACAGCCATTGTCGTAGAAGTAAGCGCGGGTGCCGTCAAACTGAGTGTTGTCTGCAGCGAGTTTAGAAATCGCTTCAATATTCGAATTGTTGTTGTACCAAACCCTGTATGTTCCCTGGTATGGGGCTGATGCGAAAGTCTGGATATTATGTTGGTCATTCCAGGTATCGCGCAACCATAGATTGAACGTTTTCAGATCCTTAAGCTTCTTGGAAACTAGTTTTTTATGATTTTCATTTTCTGAAGATAGGATTAGAAGCACTTGAAGTAAATTGAATTTTCCGGACTCCATAACGGTGTTAAAAAAGGGAGCGTAATAGGAACTAAAGAAATAGTCGCTCACTTTTCGAGTCTTCAATTGTGAAAAAATAAGGTGGTTCTGTTTTGCCAAGTATATATCTACATCGGTATCGACTTTGTAGTCCTTTTTTAAGGCTACATAATTCTCGATTAGCAAATCAATGTCTTTAAACTCTTGAGACTCCAACTTAAAACCAGGCTTAGGTTCTTTTTCGATTTTGGTGTTATTCGATACTTCATTGAGCAACCTTAGAATGGTAATTGCCTTTGAACCATCTGGGTCGAGCATGAGAGCCGTGTTTAGAGCTAAAAAGGCTTCAGTAAAGTGGCCTTCATTCAGAGCAAAAAGACCGAGGTTTAAATGCGCGTTCACATCAAAAGGGAAGAGTATGACTTGACTCTTATAAGCTGAATAAGAGGAATCGTATTGAGCTGCGTTGCCGTATTGAATGGCTCTGTTGTAAAGACCAAGCCGATAGAAGGGGTATTCATCGCAGAGCGCCTCGTATTCAGTTAAAGAACTGATGCTGTCGCCTTTTTTATTTAGTGTATAGGCAAGATTGAGCCAAAATGCCTGTTTCTCCTTATTACGAGGAATTTTCATCCCTTCGCGGCAAGCCGCCAAGCCTTCATCATACTGCTTCAAGTCGAGCATGGTCGAACTTTTCTTAATAAGCGCATTTACGTAGTTCGTATCACCCTTTTGCACCTGGTTAAAAAGCGCTATGGCTTCCAGATTTTTGTCAAGCATTCGCAAAGAATCTGCTCGTATTATTAGATCTGCGGAAGGGATAAAAGAATCAGTTATTTCTTGGGCTCGGATCTGAGAAGAAGTAAGAACAACGAGTAGAACAAAAACAGGAATCCGCATGCAATTTGGGTTTTGAGGTTTGAGATAAGGTAAAACGACTTTTGGGGAAGGAATATTCTTCTTTTGCAATATTTTGATACAATCCTTGAAAAAATACATTTAAATGGTAAAGGGTTTCTCCGAAAAGAATGTTGTAAAGAATTGGAAAGTATAAATGTTCACGAAACGTTCTAAAGTTAATTTTCAAAAATAAGGGGTTTTTGGAAATATCACACTCTTCCGATGTTTTTATGGCTCGTTATACGCTTTTTTGTGGTTCGTTAATTTTGGAATGCCCAGCTTCTAAATTTCTGAATGAATTAATTTACAACCATCGAGCACTTTAGACTTCAATGAATCTGAACATCAAAAAACTTTTCTTTGTGTCAAATTGACAATCTTTACTTTAAATCTTCTACATTCATAGCCCTCTTAGTTTGACCATTTTCCAGAATTTAGAAAGGTGCCCATGAAAGATATATTGGTATTCATCGATTTCTCCGAAACTTCGCGAAAAGCGCTCGATCAGGCTGCTTCTATCGCCCAGCGCAAGCATGCTGCTTTAACGTTATGCCACGTCTATCATGCATCGAGTAAACGCAGTAAGGATGAAGCGTCGAGTTTGTTAGCATCAATGGCTACAGAAATGAGTGTCAACATAACCAAACCAATTACGAAGCTAGGTGAAGGTGATTTTTTTGTTGAAGCAGAGCGCATTGTCGCCGAGCTAAAGCCCGACTTAGTGGTAGCAGCAAACCATGGGGTAAAAAGCCTCGACCACCGGATTTTTGGTTCCGCAATTCATAAGCTGGTGCAACAGATAGAAGCTCCGACTTTGCTGATCAACGAAGCGGCGGAAGTTTCGGAAGGCGGATTCAAGAACATAATGCTCCCCGCCGCCCCTCATCCAGATTTCCATCTAAAGGTAGAAGCTGCCGCTAGCGTGCTAGCCCCGGAAGGTAAAATCCTGCTTTTTGTCATCATCCAACCTGGCCAACCGCTAGATCCCGATTCGGCTCGAAATATGGATCGAGCCAAGGAGTGGCTCACCAGTCAAAATGTGAAATGGGAGTATCGGGAAGTCGATGCAGCGAAGCATGCCATTGGGTATGCCGATCAAACACTGAGAGTGATGGGGTCAGAGCAAATGGATCTCATCGCCATCATGGCTCGGATTTCCGACAAGCATCGCCATTTCGGAAAAATCGACAAAGAACGGGTACTTCTCAATGAGGAAGGATTTCAAGTGCTTTGCGCGAATGGCCCAGCTCCTAAAAAGCAGGAATAACAGCAACTAAATCGGAACGGCTGCAGCTGCAAATAGTAAGTAAGCTACCGCAAATAACACCCAGAAGTGACGATAAAATCGGGTCATCGATGTTCTTGAAAGTGGCTGAACCTTTCGGCTAACGGAAATAAAAACAAGCCCTGTGAGCGCACTTCCGGTGGCCAACAGGCTAGCGTTGAAGGTGTAGAATTTCATAAAGTTGGGCGCTACCGCGCACACCAAATATCCCGCGCACACCGTTATAAAACCAATTTGAAAGGTCTTGGCAACGCCGACTTTCAATGCGAGACTAGCAATTTCGGCTTTGGCATCGCCGCCTACGTCAGGAATATCCTTAAACCAGGCTATGCCCAGGCTAAAACAAACTACAAAAAAGGTCAGCAGCCAAATCTCCGGGGGAATTTCATCGCCCCAATTGCTTTGGCTGAATACGTAATAGAAACCTATATTGACCAAAACACCTCGAACCACAGTGATGGCAGCCGCCGCCAGCGGATGGCTCCGCTTGAGGTACGTATTTTTCCAAGAATATAGGAAACCAATAAGGGCAATAATCGCTATTAAGCTGAGAAGCAAAATCGAAACTTTTGCGGCTGCCGCCAATGCTATGGCCAGAGAAATAAGAATAATGGCCTTCGCATTTTTTGTTGAAAGCTCTCCAGAAGCCAAGGGTAAATCAGGTTTATTGATTCGGTCGAGCTCCACATCCACAAGCTGGTTATAACCTGTGATAAAAATATTACACCCTATGGCTGAAAGCAGTGAAAACCAAAAGAATTCCGGCCAGGTGGCAATTTGATGGGTAGCGATGGCAAACAATGCCGAAACGCTCACTACAGTGCCGAGTATGGTGTGCGGGCGAGTGAACTTCCAAAAGGCGAGTGGAGATATCAAGAACGAAGTATAAATAGGGTGGCAAATTTACCCCGATAAACTTCAAATCGGGCTTCGATTCCCTTTTTTTCCAATTCGGAAGCTATTTTCAGCAGTTGCCCTTGGCTGTAAGCGTTGATTACCGATGCAATCCCATCCCACATGGTGGCTATAATTCCTATCGGAATGAGGTAGGTGAATACGAAGTGATACCAACGAAATGGCCGAATGAATGGAATGAATAATAAAGCACCCAGGGTGGTGGCAATCATTACTTTGAGTAATACGGCAAAGTTTGGCTGCAAAGGTTCTATAAATAGCGCATCTCCATTTTGCGCTTTTATTTTGGTAATCACTTGTTCGATCTGACGTTCGTTAAAATGGTGAAGTCCGTTGAACATGGTATAGGTCTCCGCCTTCGGTAGCCGATCGTGGAGAATATCTACAGAAATTTTCGAATATTCGACCGAATTTAATTGGACATAATCCTGAAAGTTGGTGTTTGGAAATTTGTCGGTCAATATGAGCTTCGCACCGGCTTTTCTGGCTCCCGCTGTTGCATAAATGGCCGCAGCTCCATTGCCCGAGCATAAATCGCAAATCGCACATTTGGCTGATGCGTTTCGACCCAAGACGGGTATCAAGGGTTCATAGAGTTTGATCAATTTGGCGGCAATACCCAAAAAGTCGGTTTGATAGTTTCGCAGGATAGCTGGAAACCAACCTTGGTCTTCGAGTTCTGGTATGCGCAAGCGGTTAAAAAGTGGAAAAGATGGGGGGCGTATCACTAACTCCGTAAAGTTAAGCAGACAGGGCGCAATAGATCAGAAAAAATTGAGAAGCACTGTTTTTTGCGATTCTGATTAGAAGAAATTTCAATGCGGAATTTTAAAAAAGAGGTGAGCAGGAAGTCGTAATGACTACGCTGCTCACCTTTGTCACCATCCTGTTATTTCGCAATCGAAGTTGGTTCGTATACGTGATCGACCAATTTACCAGCGAGAAACTGCTCATAAGCCGACAAGTCAAAATGGCCATGGCCGCAGAGATTAAACAAGATAGTCTTCTCCAGCCCAGCTTCATCTGCTTTTTTGGCCTCCTCTGCTACTTGGGCAATGGCATAGGTAGCTTCTGGTGCGGGAATAATTCCTTCCGTGCGGGCAAAAAGTAAACCTGCTGCGAAGCATTCATTTTGCTGTTTGGCTTTTGCCGATATCAACCCATCTTTGAGCAATTGACTTACCAGGACTCCCGCGCCGTGGTAGCGCAAGCCGCCCGCATGTATATCGGCAGGCACAAAATCGTGGCCCAGCGTATACATTGGTAAAAGGGGCGTCATTCCAATGGTATCGCCAAAGTCATATTTGAACTCGCCCTTTGTAAGTTTCGGGCAGGATGTAGGCTCCACCGCTATACAGTCAATTTGGCTTCCTTCCTGAAAATTCTTTCGTAAAAAAGGAAAGGCTATTCCAGCAAAATTACTGCCTCCTCCAAATGGAGCTATGACCATATCGGGCATCGTACCAGCCATTTCCATTTGTTTTTCTGCTTCAAGTCCTATAATGGTTTGGTGAAGCAACACATGGTTGAGCACACTGCCAAGGGCGTATTTAGTTTCCGGATCATTTAGAGCGAGTTCCACGGCTTCTGATATCGCTATACCCAGACTGCCAGAACTTTGGGGATCCCGGCGTAATATTTCCGAGCCGGCAGCCGTGCGGTTACTCGGTGAAGCGTACACATTAGCCCCATAAGTGTTCATCATTATCTTGCGATAAGGTTTCTGGTCGTAGCTCAATTTTACCATATATACTTCGAGGTCGATCCCAAAATGCTGGCAAGCATAACTCAAAGCGCAGCCCCATTGACCAGCCCCCGTCTCTGTGGTAATACGTTTTACCCCCTGTAGCATATTGTAATAGGCTTGAGGTATAGCCGTATTGGGCTTGTGCGATCCCGAGGAGCTCCCACCTTCGTATTTGTAGAAAATTTTAGATCTCGTTTTAAGCGCTTTTTCTAGACCAAATGCACGGTACAAGGGGCTGGGCCGATAGCGTTTATACATTTCCAGAACAGGCTCCGGTATATCGATATACCGCTCGGAGCTCACCTCTTGTTTTATAAGCTCCATTGCGAAAAGAGGGGCTAGATCATCTGGGCCCAAGGGTTGTTTTGTCGCCGGGTGTATAGGCGGGAGGGGTTTGTTGGGCATATCGGCCACTATATTATACCAGCTTTTAGGAAGTTCAGATTCGTCGAGAATGTACTTGTGTTTTGAAGTAATCATGTTTGAAATTTGAAAAAATTTAGAATAAAAAAAGCCCGCTACTTGTGCAGCGGGCCTATCGAAATGCTTGTATCTTTTATAAACACTAAGGTATCATAGACGCGGACGGCGCTGCACTCCAAACATGGGTGCGCCACCAAAAATTTTGCGTTTGAGACGTGTTTATCACGGGTCAAAGGTAATTCTTCCAAACCAAAAAGCAAGTATGGTAAGGGCACTGGTTGTAATGATTCACCACCATTTCGCATTTTCGGCTAACCTGGGTGTTTTGCGAAGTCACATTCTTCATCCGATGCCCGAATGGCCGGGAAGTAACCGCCCTTCATTCCCTCTCCTTATATTCGCCGTTCAAATACCCGCTCCTATTGGCGATGCCCAAACGACGAATAATACTTGCTGTAACCAATGACCTATCGTTTGATCAGCGTATGCAGCGAATTTGTAAAACGCTTCACGACGAAGGTTTTGCCGTCACACTCGTAGGCCGGTGGCGCTCAGACTCGTTGGTCTTTGAAGCCGAATTCGATCATCATCGGATTGTGTGTAAACACAATTCTGGTAAGCTCTTCTACATCGAGTACAACATGAAATTGTTTCGCTACCTCATGAGCCAGCAGTTTGATGCACTTTGTGCTGTCGATCTAGATACCATGCTCGCGGTTTCACTCGCTGCGAGTAGAAAACGTAAGAAATGGACCTACGATGCGCACGAACTCTTTCAAGAAGTGCCCGAGTTGGTAGGCCGGCCCGTGTCAAAGTGGATATGGTCGCGTTTAGCGGCATGGGGGATTCCGAAAGCAGATGCAGCTTACACCGTCTCTGAATCATTGACGGAGTATTTTCAAAAGCGATACAAAAGGCCATTTGGCGTGGTGCGCAACCTGCCTTATTACCAAAAACCTAAATCGGCGATTTCCTCCCAGAAAATTCTGCTCTACCAAGGAGCGCTCAACCAAGGCCGCGGTTTGGAATTGCTAATTGATGCGGCGCCAGATTTAAATTGCTTAATAGCAATAGCGGGCAAAGGAGACTTGTACGATGCGCTGCGTGCTCAGGCTGCCCAATCTAAAGCGACTGCTAAAATCTCCTTTTTGGGAAGTCTGAAACCTGCTGAATTGGCCGAATGGACCAACAGGGCCTTTTTAGGGTATAACGTATTAGAAAATAGAGGGTTGAGTTATTATTTCTCCTTGGCAAATAAGTTTTTTGATTATACCATGGCTGGGGTGCCTTGCCTGGTATCGCCGTTTCCAGAATATGAAAAGCTCCAAACGCAATACGGTATCGGCATTTCGGTGGGCTATGATCGCAGCGCATTGATTGAAATTGTCAATACGTTGATCTCGGAACCTGAACTCTACATTCAACTCAGAGCAGGAGCCATAAATGCGGCAAAAAAGTTGAATTGGAATGAAGAGAGCCATAAATTGATAGCCATCTATACGGAGCTCTTCGCGAATTCACGAAAGTTTGAAGGCTCGCTATGATCGAACTCATTGCTTACCTGGTGATTATTATTCTGGTAGCAGGCTTGGCAATCCGCGGTAAGCGCAATCATCCTGTAAGCGCATCTTTTGGTCGAAAGATACTGCACATTGTCGCCATCGGTCTTTCGGCTATTGCTCCGCTCCGTTTTCCAGATATTGAAGTGATTCAAATCATTGTTTCGATAGCTTTTCCTATTGTTTTGATTCTGGTGTGGCGCGGTTTTTTACCCGATCCTAAAACCGGTGTCCGAAGTTGGGGGATCGTTTATTTCGTGGGCATATATCTCGCGCTGCTCTTTGTTTTTGAAGATAGGACAGCCATAATTTTCTATGCCATGATGGTATTGGCTCTGGCCGATGGCTTTGCCACCATCGTCGGCGAGCGGTTTCGACCTGCTATGCCTTTGGCTCCCGATATTCAAAAGACATTGGCTGGGTCTATCACTTTCTTCATTTTGGCATTTTTGAGCCTTTACTGGGTTCCGAAATTTTTCCTGCCCCAAGAATTACTCGTTTTCGAAATAGGTTTGGCAGTTCTGATTGCAATCTTTTTAACTGCTTTGGAGGCCATTTCACTTCGCGGTACGGATAATATTTGGGTGCCTGTGGCAGTAGTCTACTTCCTGCTGCTCAATGACCAAGTGCAAATCGTTGATTTTGCTTTTTCCTGGCTCGCGATTTTGGCAGCTTTTGCATTTATATTTCGAATGAAGTGGCTATCGGCTTCGGGTGCCGTAGCAGCGCTGCTCATGGCTTGGGTATTGATCGCCGATCACGACGGCCTGCTTTGGCTTATGCCACCTTTCGTATTCTTGGTTTTGGGAAGTTTGGCATCTCGGCTGCCCAAGTCAATGGCCATCCGCTCGGACGCCACCCGCGATTCAGCAAGGGTTTGGGCTAATGGAGCCGTGGGGCTAATATGTTTAGCCATTTTTATCATTTCTCGTACGGAAGCATGGGCCATTGCTGGTATAGCTGCCTTCGCTGCTGCCTTGAGCGATACTATCTCTTCAGAATTTGGGCAGCGTTATGGTAAACGCACCTTTTACATCATTGGCTTCCGCGAGGTACCTATCGGTTTGAGCGGTGGAGTGTCGCAAGTGGGTCTGGCAGCAGGCGTTTTGGCTTCCATTATAATGGGTATTTTATCAGTTTACCTGCTCCCTTCATCTGCTTGGTTTGCGGCTTTTCTGGTCTGCATTTGCGGTATAGCGGGCAATCTCTGCGACAGCCTTTTCGGGCAATATTTGCAAGCAAAATATCGTTCATCGAAAGATTCAGCTCTTACCGATTTTCCTTCTTCAAATATGGAAGAACCCTATTCCGGAAAGGAGTGGATCACCAATAATGCGGTAAACCTGGCCGGAACGTTTACGGCGGCCTTGTTAGCTTTGGTTGTCGCAACTGTATTCTAATCGAATTAAAACGAAGTCCTTACCCACATTGGCCTGTGGAAAAATGCTCTTCACTGAAACACTTGCCATGCCGTATTGCGTACCTTTAGTTTTAAAACCATTAATCCCCTTATGGCTTCCCGATCGCCCACAGTGGTGCCAATTTTTCTATGTTTTTTTCTTTCGTCACTCCTTTCGAAATCCCAGGAATGTGCAACGCCTGCACTCATTTGTCCC
Organism: Flavobacteriales bacterium; assembly: GCA_038321615.1. Taxonomy (GTDB): domain Bacteria; phylum Bacteroidota; class Bacteroidia; order Flavobacteriales_D; family Cryomorphaceae; genus JBBQFC01. The sequence continues at coordinate 25,364 of JBBQFC010000028.1, forward strand.
CAAACTACACCGCTCCCAGGCAGCACCGCCGATGGTGTTCCCAGCCAAGTTCCAATTACTTTTTGCTTTGAAGAGGTGGGCAATGCAGTCTATTTCGAATTTCAAACGTTAGACCAAGCGAGCTTTCCGGGAATTTCTTTCAACGATCCTTCCGCCCAAATTACTTTGAGTGGACTCAGCTGCGCTACTGAGCCTCAATTTGGGCAGGGCTTGAGCATGGCCGTTTTTGCAGCTGCCGATCTCTGCGATATTTCAACGTTTGATGCACCTGTTTACTGCAATGCGCTGATCGATGCCGATGAGTTGATCTCATTGAGCAATTTGTTGCCTTCAACTACTTATTACGTTATGGTGAGCGGCCTTTTTGGAAGCCCACCTTCAACTGATCCTGCTTCGTGTACGTTCAATTTGAATGTTTCGGGTCCAGCAGTGACCTATGATTTGGATGCCGATTGGTTTCCGCAGAATAATGAATCGCGCATTCCAAAAGAACTTTATGATGGTGAAACTTTGGTTCTGACCGCCGATCCCGCCTTTCCTGATCTGATGTGGAATGGCTCCGCACTCAACGCCACTAATGGCTCGGAAGTCACTGCAAATCCAGAAGGGGTAGACAACACCTTTACTTACATCGTCGAAACCACCATTAACGGCTGCGTTTTCACCGACCAGGTTATGATTACTATCCGCCCAGCTATAGTGCCCTATAATGCTTTTACCCCAAACGGAGACGGCATAAACGATACTTGGGAAATCGCCAATATTACCGAATGGCCTGACGCACAAGTGCGGGTTTATTCGCGTTGGGGTCAGAAGGTTTTCCAGGCTGCCAATTATGGAAACGAATGGGGTGGCGATGATCTACCTGCGGCTACTTACTATTACGTCATTGAGTTGAACCCTGTAGATTTTAACACTGAACCCTACACGGGTTCAGTTACTATAATGCGATGAAGAAGCTATTTATCCTTCTACTGCTTTTGGTTTCTGTCCACCTTCGCGCACAGCAAAATGCCCAGTACACCAACTTTTTGTTCAATGCTTTTGCCCTTAATCCAGCCAATGCCGGCTTGAAAGAATGTCTTGATACTCGCTTAGGATACCGCACGCAGTGGGTGGGTATGGATGCCAATCCGCGCACAGTAAGCGTTACCGCCCACCAGCGTATTAAAGCCATAAGTAGCGATCGCGGCGCAATACATGGAGCTGGAATCGTAATCGAAGCCGATAACACAGGGCCAACCAGCCGAACAAAGCTTGGGCTTGCTTATGCTATTCACCTTCCGCTTTCGCGAAAAATGAGATTGGCATTTGGTCTTGGGCTCGGAGCTTTCCAATACCGCTTCGATGCCTCGCAGATATTTGTCCCAAACCCCAATGATCCAGTAATTAATCAGTCGCAATCGGAATTTGTCTTTCCCGACATTCAGGCCGGAGCGTGGCTTTACACTAAGAATTGGTTTGTTGGCTTCGCAGGCGATCATTTGACCAATCCCACGCTGAACGATATTGGCACTGACGTACAGATTAAGCCCAATTTTAATCTAATGATGGGTAGGATTTACAAGGGTGGCGATAAGATGAGTTACATTCCTGCAGCCCTTTTTAAGTTTGTCGGTAACTCCAAGCCCGCGCTCGACGTAAACTTCTGGGCAGACTACGACAATCGTGTGGCCTTGGGCCTCGGATTTAGATCGGAAGATGCTGTATCGGGAATGATGAAATTCAATTTTTTAGACTATTTCACCTTGGCTTATGCCTACGATTTCACCTACTCGCGTGTGCGCTATGGATCGGCAAATACGCATGAAATAATTCTCGGAGTCACGGCTTGTCCGCGCAATGAACGCGTTGGATTTGTGCCGTGCGCCGCTTATAACTAACTATTTTGAAGCTACTTCTACGTTGTTCTTCAGTTTGCTTTGTAATATTTGCCCTGATGGGTGCTTCCTTTGCAGCTGCTCAATCGGCCGCTTCAATTTTTCAATGGCAAGGTGGTTCTGGTTCTTGGGCTTTGGGCTCTTCTTGGACAGTTTCAGGGGTTGAATCCTTTACTCCCCCAAATAAGGAAGCGGTGGTTTGGATAGACGCGCAAGAAGACATTGTATTGGAAATTCCTTCCGAGGTGGCTATTCGATCCCTGGTGATTACCGGCAGCGGGAGCGTTTCATTTCGGGCGTCCAAAGCGGCTACGATTCAAATTTCGCAGCAGCTTACCATTATTTCCGAAAAGGTAGAATGGCAGAATGTCTTACCCGAATTAGCCAATTCAAAACAGTTTCCACCATTTTACGCCGCTGGTGCTGCACAAAAAGGCCAAACAAAAGCCATTTTGGGACAAACTAAGGGCGGAAATGCGGTCGCGAAATCAGCAGGTCCTTGTCCGTTTTTCGCTTTAACGCCAAACCCCACCGGCCCAACTTGCAACGACTTCAATAATGGTATCGCTTCTGTATTACCTCCTACTGGCGGGGTAGGGCCGTACACTTTTCAGTGGGTCGGCGGACCATCTACCAGGCAATGGCTTAATGTTGGCGCTGGTACATACACCATCATAGTTATTGACTTGGGTCAAGGTGGCCTGCCTTGCAATACCAACGTATTTGTAAATGAGCCAGGGCCCCTAACTGTATTCAGCATAACCAGTTCGCCGCCGCTCTGCGCCGATGTTTGCAATGGTACCGCCTCACCGATAGTAATTGGCGGAAACGGTTTATACACCTATTTATGGAGTAGTGGGGAAACTACCCAGGCGGCTTCCGCTCTTTGCGTTGACTATTCGCTACAAGTTACCGACCAGGCTGGCTGCCAATTAGACTCTAACTTCGTTTTTACAAACGCTCCGGATACCATTCAATTCAATGCCGCAATTACCAACATTCTATGTTTTGCTGGCAATGACGCGGCCATTGACCTCACCGTTTCGGGTGGAGTTGGCGGTTTCAGCTTCGCATGGACGGGCCCACTTGGGTTTACGGCCAGCACGGAAGATATTTCGGCTTTAACACCAGGGACTTATACCATCCAGGTAACAGACGCAAATAATTGCCTCGCTGATACGAACTATACGATCACCGAGAATCCGCAACTTGCTGTGGTGCCAACTGTAGTTTCAAATCCTTGTTTTGGCGATGCCGCAGGGTCTATATCATTAGTAATAGCGGATGGGCTACCTCCATACACTACCGATTGGAGTGGGCCAAACGGTTTCACAAGTGCCTCGGCAAATATTGCAAATCTCTTTTCTGGCGATTACGATTTGGTGCTCACCGACGCCGCGGGCTGCGTGCTCCTGGTTTCTTACACCATTAGCGAGCCAGATGAAATTATTCCCACGCTAACCAAGATCGATTTAAGTTGCTTTGGCGGCTCACAGGGGAGCGCAAATGCCAGCGCAACCGGAGGATCGCCTGGTTATACTTTCTCCTGGTCGGGTCCAAATGGTTTCTCTGACAGTGGTGGGTCTATTTCTTCTTTGGCCGTGGGTACGTATGTTGTTTCCGTTACCGATGCTAGCAATTGCACCGTGACCGATAGCATAGAAATTTTGGAGCCGGAAGAATTGGCGGTTGACTTTACCATTTCACCAATTACTTGCAACAATGGCAACAACGGTGCAATTGATGCAAGTGTGCTGGGAGGTTCTGTTCCCTACAATTTTGCTTGGACCGGGCCAAATGGCTTTATATCCAATCTGGAAGATATCGATAATCTTGGCGCCGGAACTTATTTCTTGAATATCACGGATGCAAATGGCTGTATGCTTTCCGCGCAAGCCTCGCTCGGTAACCCCGCAGCTTATAATATTTCCGCTAGCTTGACGCCTGTGTTTTGCGCTGGCGATGCTGATGGAGCTATTAATTTAACTGTGATGGGAGGGCTGAGCCCTTATAATTTTGATTGGAGCGGGCCGAATGGATTTACTGCATCGGTTGAAGATATTACGAGTCTCGATGTGGGCGATTACACGGTAATAATTACCGACCAATTGGGCTGTATCGAAACCGCCACCTATGCCATAGCTGAGCCACTACTTATTTCTGTTTCATTCAGTTCATCCGCTCCAGGCTGTTTCGGCTCAAGCGATGGAAGTATCGATGTGGTGGTTTCCGGCGGAACGCCAAACTACACCTTAAGTTGGGCTGGTCCAAATGGATTCACATCGACAATTGCCAGCCTGAGCGGTCTTCAAGCTGGGCTTTACACCCTCACGGTGACCGATCAAAATAGCTGTGTGTTAATTTCGAATTTCGATCTTACCCAGCCCGATGAAATCTTGGTTGACGCTGTATTGATCCTTCCTTCCTGTGTCGATGGCAATAATGGAGAAATCGCGGTAACATTCGTTGGGGGCCAAGCTCCTTATAGTGTTTTATGGTCTGGGCCCAATGGCTTTTCTTCGACAAGTGCCGATATTTCGGGTCTGGCCGCAGGCACATACTCCCTTTCGGCTACTGATTTTACCAATTGCCCGCTCGACACAACTTTTGTGCTCATCGCACCCAGTGGATTGGTGGTAAATGCCGTGGTAAATGATGCAGTTTGCACAAGCGACTCAAACGGAAGTATCACAATCGAAATTTCTGGAGGCACCTCGCCTTACCAAATAAGTTGGGTAGGCCCCAATGGTTTTATTTCCGATCAGGCCTTGATCGGACTTTTGCAAGTAGGCAATTATGAACTTACGGTAATCGATGATCAAGGCTGTTCATTTACCGGGATATATGCAATTGATGGCGTCTTCGATTTAATGGCGCAAGCCACCATCTCCAATGTTTCTTGCTCCGATTTCACAACAGGTGCAATTTCGGTAATTATGAGTGGCGGCTTGGCACCGTACGATCTTTTTTGGACAGGTCCTAATGGTTTTTCGGCTTCTGCGGCCAGTATTGCAGGCTTGGGAGCTGGAACATATTCCCTTCTGGCTATCGATTTGAATGGATGTGAATTGAATGCAGATTATGAAATAGTTGAACCATTACCTATATCGCTCGATGTTACCAATACACCCGTAACTTGTAACGGAATCGATGATGGGAATCTCGGTGTAATGGCATCTGGGGGAACACCGAACTACGTTTTTTCTTGGACAGGTCCAAATGGTTTTTCTTCCGCTTCAGCAAATATCTCAAATTTGCAAGGCGGCGACTATGTATTACTGGTTACTGATCAAAATGGATGCACCGCCGATTCTACCGTGGCAGTGGGAATTCCCGAAGTATTGGTTATCGACTTTCTGATTCAAATTCCCAGTTGCGTTATAGACGACGGAAGCATTCAAGCCACCGTTAGTGGTGGCGTGGTTGCTGTGGACTATACCTACACCTGGACCAATGCCCTTGGCGCGACATTGGGAACAAGCGCCACATTATCTAACTTGGGTTTAGGCAGCTATACCCTTATCGTTTCCGACGACAATGGCTGCTTGATCGAAGAAACCATTCTTTTAGAACAGAATTCCTTCTTGGTCGAAGCCGAAATAAGCGATGTTTCTTGCGATAATAATATGGACGGTAACATCAGCCTTACAATCACTGGCGGAGAGCAACCGTTTGGCTTTGATTGGAGTGGCCCAAATGGCTTCAGTTCCAATCAGCAAAATATTTCGAATCTCAATCAAGGCAATTACACGCTCACCGTTACTGATAATGCAGGTTGTACAGAGAATTATAGCTACGATATCGGGATTCAGCCACCGATCGTCTTCAACCCAATAGTATCGGGCGAATCGTGCGGATTAGCAGCCGATGGTACCATCACCCTGCAGCCCGCTGGTGGTGCGCCTGGGTACAATGTAGTTTGGACTGGTCCAAGTGGATATTCCGGTTCTGGGCTTTCCAATACAGGGTTGAGTCCCGGTCAGTACTTCGTTTCTATTACAGATACGCAAGGCTGCTCCAACGATACCATCATCATCATCCAAAAAGCTCCGGAATACGTTGTCTCCTTCGTTACTTCGGGCGAGACTTGTGCGGAACAACCGACTGGAAGTATTGAGACGCAGATCAATATTGCAACTGGCAACCCCCAACCTTTTTCCTTTGCGTGGACGGGTCCAAACGGATTTGCTGCTAGCTCCGCCATTATCAACAATTTACCGGCGGGTCTATACAGTTTGATGCTATCAGATGCCTTCGGTTGTGCTCAGAATTTTGACGTTACAATCCTGCAATCCGATTCAATCGCTATTGCAATAGCCGTTCAACAATCGAATTGCCTTCAAACCGACGGTGCGCTTACTGCTACCGTAACCGGCGGATCTGGCGGGTTTTCGTTTCAATGGACAGATCAAAATAACGTGGCCGTTGGCAATACAGCCGCAATCGGCAATATCGGCGCTGGAATATACACCCTCTCTGTTACAGATGCCAATGGGTGTAATTTAGTTCAGACGGTCGTTTTGAGCGATAGCCAGGAAGATCTTGTGGTTTCTTCGATAGAGCCTTTATGCGCTAATTCCAGCGATGGAAGTATTTCTATCGAAATCGTTAACGGCACGCCTCCTTTTGTATTTCAATGGTTTAATCAGGGAGTTGTCATATCCAATGCCCAAAATCTAATCAATGTACCAACGGGAACATATTCAATAATTGTTACGGATAGCAACGGCTGTATTTATGGAACCACCCTGGTGCTAGGTGCTCCCGACGCTTTGGTAACCGATTTTACGGTAGATCTGGTATCCTGCACAGCCAACGACGGAGCAATTTCAGTGCTCATTTCTGGTGGAACTGGTCCTTATGGAATTAATTGGGCAGGCCCCGGTGGCTTTACTTCCAATGCTACAGAAATAGAAGATCTCGCGGTAGGCACTTACGTATTTACCATTTCAGATTCGGCGGGCTGTGTTCTTACCGATTCTTTGGAATTAACAAATACGCCAGATATCGAAACAACTGCCGCAATTGCTAATCTGAATTGTGCAGGCGACCAAAATGGAGCCATTGTGTTGGTGACATCGGGAGGAACAGCCCCTTACACTTTCGATTGGAATGGTCCAAATGGATTTACTTCCAATTTAGCAAGCATCGATAATTTGTTGGCTGGTATTTACGAAGTAACCATCCAAGATTCCAGAACTTGTACTTCCATATTTGAATTTGAAGTCCTATCGCCTGACTCTTTAGAAGTTACCTTTCAAACAGTGCAGCCCGAATGCGGACTAGCTAACGGATCGATTACCGCTCAGATACTTGGAGGCACAGCCGATCTCGGATATTTTATTTCCTGGACCGACGCAGGTGGCAATTCATTCGGTGGTAATGCCCTTATCGAAAACCTATTGCCGGGTATTTATACCATTCTGATTATTGACAACAACGGTTGCTCCATCCAAGAAGCAGTTTCCTTGTCAAATCCCGGTGCTGCGATCGCCGCCGATTTTCTAACCGAGTCTTGCGCCGGATTTGTGGATGGATTTATTGACCTGACTGTTGAAGGTGTAGCACAACCGTTCACAATTTCTTGGTCGGGGCCCAGTGGTTTTTCTAGCAATACCGAAGATATCAGTGGCTTACTTCCCGGCGAATACACGTACCAAATTATCGGAGCAGATAACTGTGAATATTTTGGCAGCTACCTGCTCCAAACTATTACGCCAATAACCATCGACACACAAGTAGAAGCGAGTTGTTTCGGACAAAATTCCGGGTCTATTGATGCTGCTATCTTAGGAGGAGTTGCCCCATATGATAATAATTGGACTGGCCCTAATGGCTTCCAAAGTCAAAACTTAGTACTCACCGATTTGGCGGCTGGCGATTATACCATCGTGGTTGTCGATGCTAACGGTTGTCAATTTTCGGAAATAGCTTCACTTGGCGAAAACCCTGAAATTGTAGCCAATATTTCCAGTATCGATCTGAATTGCTTCGGCACCGACAACGGTCAGTTGAGCATCGTTACCAGCGGTGGCACAGCTCCACTAGCCGTGCAGTGGGTAGGTCCGGGCGGTTTCCAATCGGCAGAAGAAGTGCTTGAGAATCTCCCTTCTGGGACTTATTCTTACACTGTTACAGATTTCGCGGGTTGCTCAATCGCAGGCGCAATAGCCTTGACCCAACCCGATTCGCTCGGGGTTAGTATTGACATGGTATCTCCTGGATGCTCTGACCCGGAAAGTTTGGGTTCGATCAATGCGGTTGCTTTTGGCGGTATTTCTCCGTACAGTATTTCGTGGACAGGACCCTCAGGTTTTAGCTCCGTCGAAGCCAATATCATCGATTTGCAAGCTGGCGTTTATACCTACACGCTTGTCGATTCAAATCTTTGCACGGTAATAGATTCAGTTGAATTATTTGACGCCACACCTATCATAGTCGAGGCAGTTCTTCAGAATCCAACTTGTGCAGATTCTACTGACGCGCGTATCTCTTTGGTACTATCTGGCGGTGCGACACCATTTAATATAGCATGGAATGGCCCCGAAAATTTTACGTCCGATTTGATTACAATCGAGCAGCTTATACCTGGAGAATATCAGCTTACTGTGACGGACGCTTTCGGCTGTAGCCGCGATTCAATTTTCACCATTACAGCTCCGTCGTCTATAAGTATCACCTTGAGCGAGCAGTTGAACGCTACGTGCAATACTTCAAGCGATGGCGCCCTTGCAATTGCCGTTACTGGCGGAACGCCCGGATATACCTTTGCTTGGTCGGGCCCAAATGGGTTTGTTTCTGATCAACCCGCGCTATCCGAATTGACAATTGGTACCTATACAGTGGAAGTCACAGATGCGAATGGCTGCTCCACTTCAATGTTTGCGCAAGTCGATTTCGATTTGGAAATTTCTGTCGATGCTGGCGAAGATCTCACCTTTTGCGCAAGTGACCTGCCGATGTGGATAAATGGTAGTGGAACTAATGTGGATGCATACGTATGGCTAACCGCAGACGGCGGTATTTTGGCTGATTCAAGTTCTGTGCTTTTTAGCGGAAGCTCAGGTGACGAGATTCTGATACTCGAAGGTATTAACGGCGTTTGCATTGCCCGCGACACAGTCTTGGTTAATGTATTGCCCGAGCCGGATGTCGATGCAGGTCCCGATCAGGAAGTATTTCTTGAACAATTATTTACATTGGGCGGAAGCCCCACTTCCAATACAGGAGTGACTTATAATTGGTCGCCAACAGACAGTGGTTCTTTTGATGCCACATCGCCTAATCCGAGCGGCTTTGTAATGAACACCACAATTTTCATAGTGGAAGTAACCGATGCTAACGGCTGTTCAAGCATCGATAGTACCCTCGTTATCGTTCTTCCTGAAGTAAATATTACTTCTGGCTTTACGCCAAATGGCGACGGGGTAAATGATCGATGGATAATCGACAATATGGAACTGTTCCCAAATAATACCGTAAATGTCTTCAATCGCTGGGGTGCGATCCTTTATCAGCAAATGGGCTACAACTCGGGCAACGCCTGGGACGGTACATACGAAGGTAAAGAACTCCCAGTGGGCACTTATTATTACACCATCGTATTGAATGATCAACGCTTCCCCGACCCCTTCACCGGACCTATCACCATTGTGAGATGATGCGCCGCTTTACATATCTCCTTACCGCATGCCTGCTTAGCATTGGAATGTATGGCCAACAGTTTCAAAGTTTTACTCAATACCAATGGGCGGGTATCATCTACAATCCCGCTTTTGCGGGTGCTGATTCGAGTTTTCGAGCCTTGGCCATTCAGCGATCGCAATGGAGTGGGATTAACGATGCTCCACGCAGTTTCCAGTTAGCCTTAGATGCCCCCAACAGAAATAGAAAAATGGGCTTTGGCGGAAGCGTATTTACGGATGTAACGGGGCCTACAAAGCGGTTTGGGTTTTTTGGAACCTATGCCTACAATCTGAAAATAAGTGCAAAATCTAATCTGCGATTTGGTATCAGTTTCGGGTTAACCCAATTCACCATCGATGGTTCTCAAATTACCCTTCGGGAAGCCGGCGATCAAAGTTTGAATGGTGGGATTCAGCAAGAAATGAAACCAGATGCTGCGACGGGTGTGCTCTGGAAAGGCGAAAAGTTTTATCTCGGACTGTCAGCAACTCAAATCTTCAACAATCAACTAGAGCTCTACGGAAACAATGACGGATCCGTAATGGCAGTCCACGGTTTTGCAACAGGAGGCTACCGTTTTGATTTGGGCGAAACCTTCGCCATAGAACCTTCCTTCCTGATGAAAGTGGTAAAACCTGTTCCGATTCAATTCGACCTTTCGGCACGAATGATCTATAATAGAAACCTTTGGCTCGGAGCCACGTATCGGCTTGACGATGCCATGGCAATTTTTGCCGGCTACCAAATACTCGACTACTTGACCATAGGCTACTCCTACGATATTACAACGTCTGCCATTCGAAACTATTCGAATGGCACGCATGAAATTTTCATTCAAATCCGATTCAACCGAAAACAACTACTGGAAGAACTCAATTAAAACCAGCATCATGACTCCCCCTATGCGAAAATTAATACTTAGCTCTATCGGAGCAACCCTTCTATTGTTCAGCGCTCAGGCACAGCTCGATACCAAGCACTGGATTCCGCCGTTCTACGCCAAACCTGGGCCTGGAACAGGAACAACCAATATACAGAAACACTTCGTAAGCCTCTCGACTCCCAGTGACGATGTAATTCCGGTAACTATCAAAAATGGCTACGGAGAAATCATTCAAATTGTCGAAATCTCGCGCGATGCGCCAATGGAATACACACTCGGGCCAATAGGCAATGCAAATACCAATACCTACCCACTCAATGTTATTCCTACTGACAGCCTTAATATGGCCATCCGTTCACAGGGATTGTACTTCGAAAGTTTCCAGCCTTTCTTCGTAAATATGAGGCATAAGTCTGGTTCGCAGGGTACTTCGCTTACCAGCAAAGGGCAGATTGCCCTCGGTACGCGCTTCTATTCAGGTCACCTTTACACGATTTACAATACGGATAACACTTGGAATTTACAGCGCAGGTCGCATTTTATCTCTGTAATGGCTACTCAGGATAATACCACCGTGACTTTTGATATGATTAAAGCGCCTATCTCGTACATCGGTCAAACGCCGGGTGAGCCAATAACAGTGACGCTTGATGCCTTCGAGTCTTACGTAATTGGCGTAGATCATGGGCAATATGACAATGCTACAATCAACAACGCAAACGGAACACGGATTACATCCAACAAGCCTATTGCCTGTAATACGGGTTCATGGCTTTCCGGAAACCAAACTGGTCAGTGTATTGGCTCCGACCAGATCGTACCGGCTGAAATTACCGGTCAAGAATATGTACTGGTGAAAGGTTTGGGCGATGCGAGTACAGAGCGTCCTATGGTTGTTGCTACTGCCGACAATACTGAAATATTTATCAACGGCAATGCTGTACCTGCTGCAACACTCAACGAAGGAGAATTCTATTTTGTCCCGACAACTGACTTTTCAGCGAACGACAATCTCTATATCCTCGCTACGGAGAAAGTCTATATGTATCAAACCCTTTCGGGATCTTCCACAAACATCGGGCCTACGGTGGGGCTCAACTTTATACCACCACTCAATTGTATTGGGGCTAAAGAAGTTAACTTACCCTTTGTGAATTCACTTGCTGCCGGAAACGGTCAAGGAAGGATTAACATCATTACCAAGGCAGGCACTTCAGTCTTCGTAAACGGAAGTGCTACCCCGCTAGCAGGTGGCTTGGCAGTGCCAGGTATCAACGATTGGATTACGTACGCTTTCAATCCCCCAACGGATAACATCATTATAGAGAGTGACTCCGTAATGAACGTTGCCTTGCTAACGAGGGACAACAACGTAGGAACAGCCAGTTACTTCAGCGGTTTTACCCTCGAACCAGTAGTAGGTCTAAGTTCTGGTATTTCCGGTACGTTGCCCTGCATTCCAGGAAATGCCCTACTTCAGGTATTTGGTTTTGATGCCTACCAATGGTATTTCAACGGTGAAGAGATCGTGGGAGCCACTGGGAGCACATTGTATCCAGAGTTTGCTGGAAATTATGCGGTAGATGGAATCGACTTAAATTGCGGATTCCGTTTCAGATCCAACGCTTTTGCCATTCCTTTTTGCCCATCAACTTTGGGGGCAGCCAAGCAAGCGGAGAATGTGGCTGAAACGGCTCCTGGTTCGAAAATATTTGATGTAACGTACCGTATTTTCATAGAAAATTTGGATGTTAATATTAGTCAGAATATTCAAGTTCTAGAGTCCATAAATGGAGGACTTCCTGTAGGCGCAACAGCCGAATTAATAGGTGCTCCTAATCTGGTTTTCGGATTTCTGAGCGGAGGGATAAATCCAGCATTCAATGGCACTAGTGATCGGCGATTACTACCCGGTACTGGTGCTTTATCTGGAAATACCGCTGATGCCATTGATTTGGTCATACGCGTCGATATGAACAATGCCTTGCAAGATGGTTACTTCGATCAAGTTACTGTAACAAGTAAAGACATAGGGCCAAATAATGGCTTAGACGGCCCGTTCAGTGGTCAGGACTTTTCGCACACAGGCTCAAATCCAGATCCAAATGGAAATGGTGAGCCAAATGAAGCCAGTGAAAATGATCCTACGCTTACCTGCTTCTTCACGCATGACATAGCTTACAGTGCTTCCACTTTCTGTTCTAATAGTGCTATTTCTGATGTAACGGTGGATGGAGTGAACGGAGGAGTTTTTGAATCGAATCTGGAAGGACTTGAATTAGATTCAGAAACCGGGACGATAAATCCGGCTTTGAGCACTCCAGGTACCTACACCGTAACGTTCACTACCCAGGGGAGATGCCCAACAGTTACAAGCACGGAAGTCACTATTATTCCACTTCCTACATCAGGCACGGCTGCTGCAAATTCACCGGTCTGCATTACAGAAAACTCGGTTGACCTTTTTACTTACCTCACCGGGGGAGATGCAAATGGAACTTGGACGGATGGCGCCAGCAACACAGTGGTTGATGGAATCTACAATTTTACGATTCCCGGCAATTACTCCTTCATTTACAGCATTTCTACACCACCTTGCGATGTGCAAAGCACTTCGGTAAATGTTATAGTAGTTGGTGAACCTATTCCAGGTGTGCCTGCTTCTAATCTCTCTTTGTGCAGTAGCGATGGTACCGCAGATTTGTTGAGCTACATTGATGGCGAGCAAACAGGCGGACAATGGTTTGATTTTCAAAATAATCCGATATCCAATGTGGTCGATGTTTCCAATCCGGGCTTAGTAACTTATACTTACCAAGTTTCAAACGCAACCTGTGGCAGCAGAACCGTAGCTATCGAACTGATGAGTATTGCTGTTCCGGAAACGGGTGTGCCATTAAGTCCTTCTTCGGCTTGCATCGGAGAATCAATTGACCTGAATGATTTCTTAGTGGGTGCCGACGTCGATGGTGATTGGACAAACGCAGACGGACAGGTGCTTGATGATTTAGTGACGGTTGAAACACTCGGAGAAGTAGAATATACTTACACCATTGATCGACAGCCTTGTACGGCCGTATCGAGTACGGTAGTTTTTGATGTAGTACAAGGGCCAAACCCTGGGTCGCCCGAGAACCCGGTTGCCCTTTGCCTGGGTGGCCCAGCCTTCAACCTTATAACTTTAATGAACGGAGCTGATGCCGGCGGTACTTGGACCGATGGTGATGGAAATACCACGAGCGGTACGTTTAACCCGAGCACTTCCGGAGCGTTCAGCTTTACATACACCGTTACAAATGAAGAATGTGGAGATATAAGCGCCACCATTCTTTTAGATGTTTCGGCTGGAAACTGCATTATTCCAGGTGTGGTTATTCCGCAGGGCTTTTCGCCAAACGGTGATGGCAACTCCGATCAATGGATCATTACCGGAATTAATCAATATCCCAATAACATATTGAAAGTATTCAATCGTTGGGGTGCAGAAATATTTACTGCTCGACCATACCAGAATACTTGGGAAGGCACAGCAGACACTGGTATTAACGCTGGAGAGACTTTACCTGTAGGAACGTATTGGTACGTTCTCGATTTGGGCGATGGCAGCTCCGTGCGAACAGGCTACGTGTATTTAAACCGATAGAACTAACCGATAAAAACGAATGACAATGAATCAGTTTACAAAAATTAAGCTCCTCGCTTTTGGCTTCGCTCTTGTGAGTTGTATGAGCTTAAAAGCTCAACAGCAACCTTTGTACACCATGTACATGTGGAATCAATTGATTATCAATCCGGCTTATGCAGGTACACGCGATGCGCTGTCTGTATCGGGAGTATGGCGCGAGCAGTGGGTAGGACTCGAAGGAGCGCCATCCACACAAGTATTGAGTATTCACAGCCCTCTGCCAAACGATAAGGTGGGCCTAGGTTTCACAATCCAAAACGATAATATTGGACCATCGAATAACACTGGAATTTGGGGAGATTTTGCATACCATCTGCAAACTGGAGCAAAATCTAAACTTTCTTTTGGTCTTAGAGCTGGTTTCGATATTTACCAATCAAACCTGCGCGGCTTGGACAATATCGACGCCAACGATCCTGCTTTCAACAACAATGTCGAAAATAATTTTCTACCGAATTTAGGTTTTGGTGCATATTACTATGGCAGCCGCGGTTACGTGGGAGTTTCGATTCCCACTATACTCGAAAATGAATTGAATAGTGGTAATAATTCGGGCAATGATGCGGAAGATTTGTTCAATCAACACTTCTTCCTACATGGTGGATACGTATTCAGCCTCAGCGGCGATTCGGTAGGTGTAATGTTCAAGCCAGCAGCCATCGTTCGCATGGTGAATGGTGCGCCGGTAAGTTTCGACATTTCTGCTAATTTCTTAATCAAACAAAAACTGTGGTTAGGCGCTTCGTATCGATATGAAGATGCAGTGGCAGCGATCGTTTCTTTCCAGTTTACACCCCACCTTCAGGCGGGCTACAGTTATGATTTTGGAACGAGTGACCTCAACAATTACCATAACGGAAGCCATGAAATTATGCTCACGTACGACATCTTCAACAACGATGTGAAAACGAAGAGTCCAAGGTATTTCTAATAGGAAT
>JBBQFC010000029.1:0-39887 GCA_038321615.1 Flavobacteriales bacterium
AAAAATCAAAGTGAAGTTTACCGTCTGCCCGCTTTCCACATACATCCATGTTGGATACATGGCTATATTTTCTGTATGAACTAATTTGCTCCTGTGGCTTGAATTTTTCGCATAAAGAAAAGTTGATCCCCAAATCCTGATTCTATCACTATCCATACTCCCTGTGAAGGAACAGTGAACAATTACCTGTGCTTCTTCTTTCACTTGACTCAGCAATTTATGTCGAGTTGCTTTGTCTATTTTTACTCCCCGTTTTATGGTAGGAACATCAATGATTTCTATGTCTGTCATGGTGATTGCTTTTTTTTAAATCGCTGAAATATGGATGATTTTAGTATACGACAAAACCTTGTAAACAATTAATAGTCAATAAATTAAAGAGATAGAAGGTTTATACGCAGCTGATTTTCAGTGGATTAAAGTTAATTCTTCGACGTATTGGCGCTAATCTCGAATACCGGCTCTGGCAACGAATATACAGTGCTCACAACTATTTTTAAAGCCCTTTTTAAAGATCATCTCCACTTAAGTAGGAATCCGTCTCCACTTAAAAATATGGACCAAGGGGGGGCAGTACGCCGGAATGGCAGTCTTTGACCCGGTGGTCAGTATCGCTGGAATAGGGGGTCAGTATCGACCGGAATGTCTACAGCATGTATAGATTGCCTTTTGGCCGATAGGGTGTTTATCGGCCAAGAGTGGTTGGCCTTTTTCAAGGATCACCAAATTCGTTATCACATTCGAATACGGAACAATTTTCAGGGGGCAATGTCTTGGAAGTAAAAAGACATACCCGAGTGCTACCTTTTCAACACTTTGAAAATAAACCAGCTACATCCTAAAATCGTCAAAATGCATGGCAAATCGTGTTATGCATCCGGCATGCGCATGAAATGTGACGGCAAAGTTGACTTCGTGATAATCGTATCTTTCAATAAACCCAGAGTGTCGCTGGATTGCTATAAAAATAGATGGCCGGTCGAAACGCTCTCCAAAGCACTCAAGTCAATCGTTTTCAACGCTCAGGCTAAGAAACGTGCGGCTTTAAAACCGATTTCTGATCATCCGTGACGTGATTTATGTTGAAGGTCATCATCTTCATTTCAACGGGTTCCCGCATGCTTTCTTAGCCATTGTTGGGGCGTCGTGTTTATTTAAATTCTTCAAGTGTTATTGTTGTTCGATAGAGTCCGTTGTTGTATGTCCAAGAAGAGTTTGATAGATAATTTCTGGTCGATTTCAAAGTGTCGGATTTAGTTACTGTAAATATCTTTAGGTCGAATGATACATCTTCGAAATACGGTCCTTTTGAACCTTCAACTCCATGGTCGGTAATGAATAATACTTTTTTTTCATCTTTGGATACGGAATAAACTGAGTCAATAGATTGAGTCTTCAATTCAATATTTATTTCACCATCTGTCGAATTGGTAACCTCATATGTATAGTTATAGACATAGTCGCATGAATTGAGAAATATCAGAATCGCAAAGCAGACTGTTGTATTCAGATTTCGAATCATGTCTATTTTTCTTTTTTGTTGTACGCGCACCAACATCCCTACACGCCCTACTCTCCATAACTCCATTGCGTATATGCCCCTTATATGCGAAGTGCAGAGTCCATTACAATCGGTTGAGCAATTTAGATTTGAAAGGTAGTAAACATCGCATCAGTGCAAAGGCCAAACAAGGGCTCCATTTTCAAAAACGCGCAGCGGAAAGGTAGTCGCAGCTCCGATCAAAGTTGTAAAAGCTGAAGAATACTTCAACTACCCGCTCTTACTAACTGGCTTTAGCAAATAAACTCACCGCTTCGATATGCGCTGTATGGGGAAACTGATCGACCAGGGAAAACTTAACCAGTTGGTAGCCGCCCTGTGCGAGACTTTTGGTATCGCGGGCGAGCGTAGCTGGGTTGCAAGAAATGTACACGATGCTTGGCGAGCCGAGGTCCATGATCTTTTGCAATGTTTTGGGCGCAATTCCCGCCCGGGGTGGATCGAGCATGATGCCACTTATTGACTTGCCCGCATACTGTTCCGCTTGCAGGAATTTACCTACGTCGCCCACATGGTATTCTGCATTGACCACTTGGTTTTCGCGGCTCGCCCTGCGCGCATCTTCAATGGCACTTTCTACAATATCTACGCCTACCACTTTCGCATGCGGATAACGCTGCGCTACCAATTGGGTGATGGTGCCCGTGCCGCAAAATAAATCGAGTATCAAACCCTCGTCGGCCACAGCCGATTGCAGGTAGTCGAGCGCCTTGGAATAAAGCCTTTCTGCACTTTTTGGATTGGTCTGAAAAAAACTGGGCATGCGTATCTCAAACTTCAGCCCCAGCATCGATTCGGTGATAAAATCTACTCCGGCAATTAATTGCGCATCGCCGTCGAGGGGTTGAACACGGTCGCCGGTATCTCTATTAATGGTGTGGATTAATCCGGCCATGCGTTTGCCAAAAATCCCAGTCAAATATTCGGCGAAAGCCTTAATATTCCATTCGTCCAGGCCTTGGTCGGATGTCACTAAGTTGAAAAGCAGCCGATCTTCAAAATAGCTTTTCCTTACGGTGAAATAGCGGAAGAAACCTTTGCGCTTCGGCGGGTGCCAGGCCGGTAAGCCACTCGATCGGCAGAATTCGCGTACCAAGTGAAGATTTGTTTCTAATTGGGTATCGAAAAGGCCGGAATCCTGATCTAAATTTTCCACCATCCACCACGTACCGCGGTGCTTGAAACCCAAGCCGAAATCATCGCACTCTTCCCCCGTCTGTAAATCATACCGGATTGCCGAAAAGGCGTATTCCATTTTATTGCGATAATGCCAGTGAGTAGGAGAGGAGATGAAGGCATCGAACTTGGCGATGGCATCTTTCTCACCACCTATTCGCGCGAAAAGATCAATAGATGTTTCCTTTTTGTAAAGCTCTTGGAGGGCAATTGGCAATCGTGCATAGGGCGCTCCAGCTATAGGTTGATAGGGAATCTCCACTTCATCGGGCGATGGCTCCAGAATTTTCCAAAGCTTGGTTTCGATATGGTTTTTCTGCTGTTTCTCTACTTTGCACGCCACCAATTGTCCGGGGATGGTATTTGGCACGAACACAATGAGCTCTCCCTTATCGGTGGGGAGTTTGGCTATACCGCGGCCACCGTAGGCCATCTTCACAATGCGCACTTCAAGGATTTCGCCGCGCTTTAATTTAAAACTCATTCGCTGTTTTTTGCTGCTTTTTGCACGCCTGCAAAGAACGAAAATTTGCGGAATCTCTTTATTTAATTGACCTTTGCGCTCGAATTTAATACCACTCCGTTTATGAAATCAACCGTTCTCGATACGCAATCCGAATCGTTTATCGCTCTCGAAGAGAAATACGGAGCTCATAATTATCATCCTTTACCCGTAGTTCTCGAGCGGGGCGAAGGTGTTTACGTTTGGGATGTGGACGGTAAACGTTATTTTGATTTTCTCTCGGCTTACAGCGCGGTAAATCAGGGACATTGTCACCCGAAAATCATCGACACCCTCGTGGAACAAGCGCGTAAACTTACACTTACTTCCCGCGCTTTTCACAGTGATGCGCTTGGCGAATACGCTGCCTACGTTACCAAATATTTCGGCTTCGATAAGGTGCTGCCGATGAATACTGGTGCTGAAGCGGTAGAAACGGCGATTAAAATTTGCCGAAAATGGGCGCATGAAGTAAAAGGTCTCCCTTCAAATACCGCAAAAATTGTTGTCTGCGATCATAATTTCCACGGCCGTACCACCACTATCGTCAGCTTCAGCAGCGACCCTGTAGCCCGCAAAAATTTTGGGCCTTATACCGATGATGCATTTATCCGGGTAGCCTACAACGATTTGGATGCCTTGCGGGAAGCTCTGCAAGATCCGCACATTGCGGGCTTTTTAGTAGAGCCCATACAGGGTGAAGCCGGGGTTTATGTCCCCCACGCCGACTACCTCCGCGAAGCAGCAAAGCTTTGCAGAGCATCAAACGTACTGTTCATGGCCGATGAAGTTCAAACAGGTATCGGTCGCACAGGTAGTTTATTGGCCGTTTGCGGCAACTGCTCTTGCGCAGGTTCTTGCGAGCAACAAGCTACTTATGTAAAGCCCGATCTCCTTATACTTGGCAAAGCCTTGTCGGGAGGGGTTTACCCCGTATCTGCCGTACTTGCCGATGATGCCATTATGAATGTGATCAAGCCGGGCACCCATGGTTCTACTTTTGGTGGCAACCCACTAGGCTGCAAGGTAGCCATAGCGGCTCTCGAGGTTATCAAGGACGAGAAACTTACCCAAAATGCGCGCTGGTTGGGCGAAATTTTCCGCTCCGAAATGCAGAAACTTATTCAGGAAAGTTCCCTCATCAAACTGGTGCGCGGTAAAGGCCTGCTCAACGCCATTGTGATAAACGATAGCCCGGATAGCGAAACCGCTTGGAATATTTGCCTGGCTCTTGCAGAAAATGGTCTTTTGGCAAAACCGACTCATGGGAACATTATCCGATTTGCCCCACCACTTGTAATGACGGAAGCTCAGTTAATGGAATGTGTTTCGATAATCCGAAAAGTAGTTCTGAGCTTCAAAAACTAACGGCGAGCTTCAAATTAAGCCTTCGAGAAGTTAGGAAATTGGGAACGCCGTATTGCCTTCCGCCGCTTTCGCGTATCCAGGTATAGCTGATGGTATTATTGATATCGAGCAAGTTCCAAACTTCTAAGCTCAAAACGGCTGTATTGAAATTCTTGAACAGCCCTTTATCGGGTCTGTTGGGCATCAAATCTTTCGAAAAGCCAATGTCAACCCGCCGATAAGCGCGAAAGCGCTCTACATCTTTATATCGCTCAAAGTCGGGCGGACCGAAGGGTAAGCCGCTTCCAAATAGCACGCTCAAATGCACCTTAAAGCTTGGGATGCTCGGCATCTCATCCTGGAAAAATAGGCCGAAGTAAATCAACTGATCCGTAGGGCGGGGGATGTAGCCGGGGAAAAAAATAGCCGAATCTACTGCGGTGGTGTTGGAGCTGAAGCCAGGGCTTATCACATCGCCATCGCTGTTGTAGTATTCGGTGTATTGGTCGTTGAGCAAATCTTCCCTTGTATTTAGAAAGCTCAAAGTGGCCCAAGACTCGATACCCGGAATAAACTCACCGTTTATTTTCATGTCCAAGCCCGTAGCATATCCCTTTGAATCGTTATTGCCATAATAACGCAGCCGCACATTGTCGATCTCGTAGGGTACCAGATCGCTGAGCGCTTTGTAATAAGCTTCGGTAATAAATTTAAAGGGTCTTTCCCACATTTGAAAATTGACGTCGGCTCCAAGTACGAAGTGTATTGCCCGCTGTGCTCGAATTTCGGGGTTTAAGTTGCCCGCTATATCCCGCAGTTCGCGGTAGAAGGGTGGCTGGTAATAATAACCCGTCGAGAATCGGTACACCACATCGGTGCGCCTTGTGGTACTGTCGTTAATTTGCTTGATGATTCGGGGTTTCCAGGAAACGGTACCGCGTGGGCTTATTACCAATTGGTTGTTGTAATCCCAATAGTTTCCACGTATTCCTACCGTTGCCGAGAAAATATCTTCCCGGTCGTTTTGCCAGTCCCAACGGTTTTGAGCGTAGGCCATTACCCGGTTCGAAGTAATTTTATTGCTCGCTTTTATTACGTCTTGCAATTGGATGGCGTTGCCAGGAGCAATAGGCACGGAGAACCCAGCCGAATCGATGTAGGTCCATTCGCTCAAGCGGTCGTTGACTTCTTCGCCATTCCAGGTTAATCCCCACTGCAAATATTTATTGTCGATTGTTTTAAACCCGCGATGCTGAAGGCTTAGCACGGTGGCATCAATTCTATTTCGTCCATGCTCGAGGTAGGCGCCTACACCACGGTTTCGCACCACGTTGCCAAACTCATCGGCGCCCAGATCGCGCTCCAGCTCATCGAGAAAATATTCACCAAGTATATCGAACGTTTCGTTTTCGAAAGTTCGGAATGCAGAAGCAGTAAATTTCAGGCGGGTGTTCTGGTTGGGTCTGTTTTCGGTGGTTACTGCTCCAAAAAAGGTCTCAAAACTGGTAACTTCCTGTCCTTCGAAGAATACGGTGAAACGAAGGGCTTCGTTGATGCTTCCAAATTGCGTTTCACGCGTTCCGGGCACAAATTTGAATTGATTATTGGAATAGTTACCCAAGAAACCAATCTCCCAGGTATCCGTGATATCGTATGTGAGATAGGTCTGCACATCGACAAAGTTTGGCTGATAGTCGCCCTGGGTATCTAAGCTCCCCAACAAGTATTGATTGGTGAGATACCGCACCCCGGTGATTTGGGTGAATCGCCCGTTTTTAGAAGCATTTTCGAGCGATAATGAACCGCCCAAAAGGCTGGCTGAGAAGGAGCCACCAAAGCTCCGTGGCCGTTTGTATTGAATATCGAGCACAGAGCTCATCTTATCGCCATAGCGGGCATCGAAGCCACCTGCGCTGAAGTAGATACTTCCCACCATATCGGGGTTTGGGAAGCTCAGTCCTTCCTGTTCGCCGCTTCTGGCGAGCAATGGCCGATACACTTCGATATCGTTGACATAAACTAAATTCTCCGCAAAGCTCCCACCCCGCACGCTGTAATTAGAGCTCAGCTCATTATTCACTTTCACTCCGAGTTGGGAGGTAAGTATGCTTTCGATACCCTGCTGCACGGAAGGGAGCATTTTAATGTTCTTTATTGGAACAGGTTGAAGGGTGGTACCGCGGTTGCGTTCATCGCGTATGGTTACGCCTTGGAGTTCGCGGGGTTGAAGAGTAAAATTTTGAATCTTTATTTGTCCGGCTTTGAGTGTAATTTTCATGGAAGCGGCTTCGTAAGTAGTGAAGCTCGCTTCTATAAGTAGGTCTTCTCCCGGATTGAGTTCTATACTGTAATTTCCTTTGGAGTCGGTGGTGGTGCCTACGCCTAGGCTTCGTACAAATACATTCGCAAATTCGATGGGCTTTCCATTACTATCGCGCACTTTACCAGACAGCAAGGCCGTAGTTTGCGCCGATGCGGTGGCTGTAGCAATTACCAATAAGGCAAAAAGGTAAATTTTTCGATGCAAATCTGCGGTCTTTAGGCTTACGCGCTCTTGTAACTACTTTATTACCTAATTATTGTCCGCCTTGGCCTTTGCCGCGTTCACGTTCCGATTTGAAATCGCCCCGTTTCCAGGCTTGGATGAATTGTCCCCAGGCTATTGGATTAAATACATTTTGCGGGGGTGCCTGTCCGGCGTAATATATTTGACTTTGGAACTGCTGCATCGAGTATTTGAATGTTTCGCTTCCGCTCGGCATGGCTGCGTCCATGCGGGCTATCATGTCGGCTTGCTGTAAGTTTCGCTGGGCACGGTCGTAGTCTGTATCTGGTATTTGCATGGCCAAAAATGCTTCTTTAAACTGTTCTCTCGTTGGCCAGGGATAAATTACGGTTTCTTTGAGTTCAATGGTATCGGCGGTCATGATTTGAATAAGGGAATACTTATCCATAGCAAGGCTGTCGGGTATTACAAATCGGTTGCGGCGATAACCTACAGCAGAAAATAGAATGGAATCGCCTTTTTGAGCTACAAAAGAAAAATAACCGTAATAATCGGTCATCGTTCCGCGGCCCGATTGCTCGATGAGTACATTGGTGAATGGCACCGGCGAGAGGCTATCGCCTGTAATTACAACACCGGAAAATTGTATGAGATCGTCGTCTATACGCTGCGCTTGGCCTATTGCCACCCAGCACATCATCGTCAGAAAAAGGTAGAAGCGTATTTGCATAAGCGGTAAAAATAACACTTTGAAACCAGTGGCAGTACCCTTCTGCTCTAAATATCGTTAACTTTCCATCCTCTAAACGAAAATGTTATGAAGCTTGTGTGCACTTTTTTCTTTTCCAACATCCTTGCAATGGCAGCTTGGGGGCAAGTTACCGTGTCGGGCGATCAATACACCCACGCCAATAGTTCAAATACCTATGAACAGGCATCCCCGCTATGGACGGGCGGCGCGGCTCTTATAGCCCAGGCCGGCGAAAACCAAGTTTGGACGCTGGCGGGCTGGGAGGCAGCTAATTCGGCTGTAGAAACGTATGTGCCCATTACGCAAGCACCTTCCCTTTATCAATTCTTTTTCAATACCCCATTTCTCTATCCGAGCAATGTTTCAACGCACGGATTGGAAGTAGCGGCGGGCGATATAGGCGCGGAGCTACCGATCGAAATTACAGACGCCTTTGCTTTTTTCAGAAATGATGCCAATGGATACTACGCCACTGGTAACGCTTTTTCCTTGCAGGGTTTACCCATTGCCACGCCTAATGCTGTGGTAGAGCGCATCTATCCCTGGCCACTTGAATACGGATTGGAGTTTTCGGGTGAGGGTTCCTACCTTACTAATCTCCTGGGTTTTGGAGCTTACGGTCAAGATTCTGAACGCAGTGGTATTGTAGATGGTTGGGGTACTTTCGAAGGTCCCTACGGAAATTTTGATGTGCTTCGAATGCGAACCGAAATACAAATTACCGACACCATAAATATTGAGCAATTGGGCGGTGGACAGTCGATACAACGGCCCCTACAAGTTAACTACACCTGGATATCGCCCGAAAGGGAAGGGCCAATCATGGAAATCAGCTTAATTAATGATCAAATTTTTTCAGCGCGATTGATGGTCGATGGTATTAACCTGCGCACAGAAGAGAACCTTTTTGAACAGGGCTTATCTATATATCCGAACCCCTCGCCAGATGGTTTTCAAGTGATATGGCCAGGGATAGAGCCGCTTCAAATTCAACTTTTTGATGCTCACGGAAAACTGGTTTACAGCGGCTCACAGACGGGTCACTACTTTTCGCGAAACAATCTTCCAGCTGGTCTTTACCTCGTGCACTTCAGCCGCAACGGTGAAGCTCTTGGCTCAAAACGAATCGTCTTTACTGAATAACTAATCGTTCCGCTTTGCGGTAACCGTTCTCGAAATTTACTTCTACCACGTAAGTTCCTGCCGCCATTTCAGGCAAATCTATGCGCAAGTAGTTGGTTTTAGCATTTCTTTCTAATACTATTCTTCCAGCGATATCGAAGATTCGAAGATTCTTCATATCGAAGGTTTGCGTTTGTACGGTCAACTCGTGTTGTGCCGGGTTGGGATAAAGCTTAAAGCTGCCGTTCAGGAATTCCTTCACGGCCGTAACGCCACTTAAGTTAATGTTGTCAATAAGCAGATTGTTTCCTCTTCTATTGATGGAAGATAAACTGAAGTAAACCGTTTCGTCGGCTTCAGCCAAATTGAAAAAAGTTTGCACAGTGGCCCAGTCGTCGGGGCTCTCCGGCAAGGCATCTTGCTGATTTTGATCATTCGTATAGAGTTCTTCTCCCCCTGCTCTCCAGATTTCTTGCGCTTCCAAGCCGCCGTCTTCGCACATTACATTTTTGAAAAGAGCCAAAGTGTCGTGGATAAACGTATTGTTTGAGCGTTTACGATAGAAGTAGTCGAAACTCAAATTATAGGTCTCGGTGGACCCTAAGGTGAAAACAGGGCTGATCAAATAATCGCGTTGGTTCTGAATCGGGTTGTAGTCGGGGTGATTCATCCAAGCCGCCACACCGATGGCTCCATCCACTTGTATTACTGATAAGGTATCCCATGTTGCCGCTCCATCGGGATTCTGGATGGTCCATGCGTCAGAAGGAATCCCAGCACTGAAATCTTCGTTGTAAAAGTTTTGGCCTGTTAGATCCAATCTGGGTAGCTGTGTCCAGCGGATCGTGCGGTGGTTATTATAGGAATCGTATTCCATATCAATCTCGGGTATCCAGATATGAAGTTCGATCAAACCTGTAGCAAGGATAGTTACAGGATCCAAGGTTACAGTTGCTGACTCTCCGCTTAAAAGCGCACCAGGATACACATACGACGCTAATATTTCGCCATTCACTTCCGTGTGAATCGTAAAATTGCCGAGCGGCATAGAGTTTACATTTCTTATCTCTACCACCGGACTGATTTCAAGCCCATTGGCATCTCCACAACCGATCTCGATTTGCGGGCTTAAGATTGATTGAATGCTTATATCCCGATCGCCACTTACCGGAGCCGTAGGAAAATATTCTTGAGACAGATAATCATAAGCGGCCATTACATTGATCATCCCATTGCCGTAGGTATTGTCCTCGCCCGGTATGCCAAGGTCTGTGGCCGAATAGTACAGTGCCAGTTGGAGCTCTTCGCCACTTAGTTCCGGATAGGCTTCTTTCAACAGGAGTATAGCTCCACTGGTGTGGGGCGCGGCCATGGATGTGCCGCTAAAGAAATCGTAAGCTCCGTTGGCTACCGACGATCGGACGTTTACCCCTGGAGCCGCTACTTCGGGCTTGATGAGTAAGCTACCTTCACCGCCACAGATGCTCGGGCCGCGACTTGAAAACTCTGCCACTGGAAAGCTTCCTGTGCTACTTACAGCGGCGATGGTAAAAGAATTTACCAGCCCCGTATTGATATTGTGCGGTGTGCCAATAGTCATCGGGTCGGGCCCTTGGTTTCCGGCGCTGAATACATTGGCTATACCAGCCGCTAGAACCGCATTGAAAACCGGAATAGCAAATTCTGGGCAAGGTTCCCAATCGGGATTGGTATTGTCTCGACCCCACGAATTGTTGATTACATCGGGTACATCGCCACTGGTATCCTCATTTCCATCGGGGTTTATGGCCCATTGATAGCCGAGTAGCAAATCGCTGATAGGCTTAATGTCGGCGAGATTTGATACAATAGGGTCAGTGGCAATGAAATAAGCTCCGAATGCTACACCGATGGTATCGGCTGTAGCCGGATCGAGCCCGAGTATCGTTCCAGACACATGGGTGCCGTGGCTGCTCGACTTATCGATGGGTAATGGGCTATCGAATCCAAACCAAGTGGCTTGAAGGGGCATTAAGTTGGGCAAAAAGCGATTGCTGTGAGCGGGATGATCGGGCCAAACGCCTGTATCGAAAGTAAGCGCTATAGTTCCAGCTCCAGTATAACCCAAAGCCCACATTTCGGGCGCTCCGATAGCCGTATGACCCGGCTCTCTTCCACCCACCGATTTCTGGAGGCTATGGCCTTCGAACTGGGGTTTGTCTAAGCCATACATTGGAATATTGTAACCGATGCGCTCAATAGCAGGTAATTCGGCAAGAAGCCTTACAAGGTCAGCTTCGGCCTCTAAACTGATTATGTTTCCAATCCAAAGGGCACGTATATTTTTATAAGCTTTTCCGCTTTCGCGAATGATGCTGAGCACGGCAGGCTGTGTGGCTTCAGCCTTGGTCTTGAGCTTCCGCATCAATTGTTTCGGACGTTCTTTTACGGGCACTCCCCGCGCAATGAAGTCGGCTTTCAGAAGCTCCGGATCTTCAGCATCGGCCAAGAGTATGATTATGGGTATCAATTCACCTGGCGCTGATCGATCTAAGGCTTCGATTACCCCTTGCTCCAGGAATGCGGCTTGGCCGTAACCGCCTAAGGCCAGAAGGCTTGATATTCCCAATAATGCAAATGCTTTTTTCATAATCCACTTTAATTTAGTCGAAAATACAAAACAAGACTCAACCTCCGGGCGAAAACTTTTGTTCGAAACAGGAGCTTGCTAGATTGTCGGGTTACCGACCCGATTCAGCAATTAAAAAAGGATTACTTTGGAGCGAATTTGATGAATATGGAACATGGCACCGTCATAATCGGCAATGGCATAGCGGGCATCACTGCGGCTCGTCATTTGCGGAAGCATAGCAAAGGCCGAATTCAAGTTATTTCGGCGGAGAGTCCTTACTTTTTCTCCCGCACAGCGCTTATGTACGTCTACATGGGCCACATGAAGTTTGAGCATATTCAGCCTTACGAGAATTGGTTTTGGGAGAAAAATCGAATTGAACTCGTAGTGGCGACGGTGCTTTCCATCGATCCGGAAGCTAAGTCATTGTCCTTGAACACGGGCGAAACATTGCCCTACGATAAACTGGTGATAGCCACTGGCAGTGCTACCAATTATTACAATTGGCCGGGCCAGGATCTGAAAGGTGTTTTGGGCCTCTACAGCAAGCAAGACCTCGAGCTACTCGAAACGCTGGGGCCTGCTCCCAGCGAAAAAGATTCGAATACCAAGCATGCCGTAATCGTAGGGGCGGGGTTAATTGGAGTCGAACTGGCCGAGATGCTTCACACAAGGGGCGTACACATCACTATTCTAGTCCGCGAGGAAGTGTTTTGGGGAAATGTTTTGACACACCAAGAAGGAAAATTAATAGGCGAACATGTCGCTGCGCGCGGCATTGACTTGCGGTTTAAAACGAATCTGAAAGCCATCAAACCCGACCAAAATGGACGGGTGAGCCACGTAGAGACCGAAGCAGGCGAGCGGATAGATTGTCAAATAGTAGGTATCACCACGGGTGTGAAAGCAAATATTGCCTGGCTTGGTGATCTGCCAATCGAAAAAGATAAAGGCATATTAGTCGATGAATACTTGGAAACAAGTATCCCGGGTATCTACGCAGCCGGCGATTGCGCCCAAGTGCGAAATCCGCTCGAAGGCCGGCGACCGCTTGAGCCGGTGTGGTATGTAGGGCGTATGATGGGCGAAGCGCTCGGACGCACGCTCGCTGGTCAGCGCACCGCCTATAAACCAGGGCCTTGGTTTAACTCAGCCAAATTTTTCGATTTGGAATATCAGAACTACGGCATTGTAAAGCCAGTAGCCGACGAAACTCAAACTCATTATTTCTGGAAAATGCCCGATAAAGAGAAATTCATGACGGTGGCATACCATCCCGAATCGGGAAAATTCGTCGGCGTAAACACCTTCGGAATCCGACTCCGCCATGAATATTTCGATCTTGCTCTTCGGCAAGGATGGCAGGTAGGCGAGGTGATTGGCGGCATGAAAAAAGCCAATTTCGACCCTGAATTTTATAAATCCTGGTATTCCATTTTGGTCGCTGATTTTGAAAAAACAACCGGGATTACGACGTCCCGAAAACTAATCTTAACAAACCTATTCCGATGAGTAATCGCTCTTGGTATGTACTAGGCATGAGCCTGTTTACCGCCGCTTTAGTTCTATTTATATCACTTAGCTTTTTTGTTGATATTCCTTTGGATACCAAAGAAGTACAGCAGTTGGCTGAAGAAAAAAACGAAGGACTTGCTAAAAATTTGAGCAAGGCGCCTTACGGTTCCATTGTAAATCAAGTAAATTACTTAAAGGTAAGTTTCGATGATTATAATCAATCCATTAAAGACCAGTTTGGTATATCAGAGCAGAAGGCTGATCAAGTCATTGCCGATCTTGGAGAAGAAGCCAACCGATATGACGAAAAATTTATTGAGAACAACTTTGACGCTGAGCAAGTTAAGCTGGTAAAAGGAGGCACTAGCTGGATGATTGGTCGGGAATGGGCGTCTTTTGAAGAGTTTACCAAGAATTTCCGATGGAAGGTACAGGATATTAATCAGCAGATTGCTGAAGAAAAAGGTATACCCGCATCGGATCGAAATGACCGGCTATTTGCATTGCTCTACGCCGGTACTCCTGCTTGGCTAAAAAGCGGATGGGCCGCATTCTTAATTTTCGGATTGGCGCTGCTTGGCGGTTTCGTTACCATGGTGCCACTCTTGAATGTGAAAGCGGGAATACAGCACAATGGGATTTACCACCGTAAACGGCAGAATGCTATGGGGTCTGCTTGGATTGTTTTTGCCGGATTGATTGGGTTCTACATTGTGCTCTATCACTTTGCTCATTTCATTGCTCCACAAGCTGCGCTGCTCGACCCACTCGCCGATAAACTTGCCGGCAATGCATCGAGTCAATGGTTCCTTTATGGTTTCCTTTATACCATTTCCATGGGTTTAATGGGTTTCCGTATGTTGCTGAAGTACAAGGGCAACGCCTACCAGCAAGTACGCACAGTTTCGGTATTTTTCTTCCAGGTTGTATTCGCTTTTACCCTTCCGCAAATATTGACTCGACTGCAAATGCCTGCTTACGACATGAAAAGTGCCTGGCCGCTTGAGTACTCCTTTTTCTTTGATTACCGGATTAAGGATTATCTCGAGTCTGGGGATCTGGGATTATTTCTCCTTTTCTGGGGTATCGTCCTTTTCGCCGTGGGTGTGCCTGTGTTTACTTATTTCTTTGGTAAGCGCTGGTATTGCTCGTGGGTTTGTGGCTGCGGCGGCTTGGCCGAAACCCTTGGAGACCCTTACCGACAGTTGAGCGATAAGAGCTTAAAAGCCTGGAAGATCGAGCGGTGGCTCGTGCATGGTGTTTTAGTTTTTGCAGTGGGAATGACTGCTTTGGCAGCCTACACATCTTTTACCGGAGAAGCTGAAATTCTAGGCATCAACTCTTACAGCGTCCGCTCCACCTATGGTTTCTTTATTGGATTTGTATTTGCCGGGGCGGTGGGTACCGGCTTCTACCCCGTAATGGGCAATAGGGTTTGGTGCCGCTTTGGGTGCCCGCTTGCGGCATATCTGGGTATCGTACAGCGGTTCAAGAGCCGATTTCGGATTACTACCAACGGTGGCCAATGCATCTCTTGTGGAAATTGCAGCACTTACTGCGAAATGGGCATCGACGTTCGAGCCTACGCCCAGAAAGGCCAAAATATTGTGCGGTCCAGCTGTGTAGGTTGCGGGGTTTGTGCATCTGTATGTCCAAGGGGTGTGCTCAAATTGGAAAACAATGGGAGTGTGCAATTCAATGATAACCCAATCCTTATCGGTAGCAATAGCGTAAGTCTTCAGAATTAATGGAGCAAACGGCACGGCCGATCATCGACGTGGTGATACCAGCCTATAACGAAGTACTAGCGCTACCCCTGGTGCTGCGGGATATTCCCAGAAATTGGGTTCGCGATGTGATCGTGGTTGATAATAATTCGACCGATGGTACCGCGCAAGCCGCCCTAAGTGGTGGAGCGACACCCGTGCTCGAAGCTCAAAAAGGATACGGCGCAGCCTGCTTGCGAGGCATTGCAAAGGTGGCCGAAAATCCAATCCCGCCAGATATTCTGGTATTTATGGATGCCGATTTCTCTGATCATCCCGAAGAGCTACCGAAATTGGTGCAGCCTATTATAGACGGTCAAGTCAAATTCGTAATCGGTAGCAGAGCGTTGGGGCAACGAGAAAAAGGCTCCATGATGCCCCAGCAAATCTTTGGAAATTGGCTTGCTACTTTCTTGCTGCGTCGCATCTATCGCGCTACTTTTACCGATCTGGGGCCATTTCGGGCTATTGCCTGGAATACCCTTGAAGATCTAAAAATGCAAGATCGCGATTTCGGTTGGACGGTAGAGATGCAAGTGAAAATATTGAAAATGAACATTCCTTACACCGAAATTCCGGTTTCATATCGGCGGCGAAAAGGAGTTTCCAAAATCACAGGTACCGTGAAAGGGTCTGTGATGGCGGGCTATAAAATTATCACCACTATTTTTAAATATGCCTGATTGGCTCGTCTATAGCGTATTGATCATCTACGGACTGGGTATGCTGTTCATATTCGCGTACAGTATCGTCCAGCTTCAGTTGCTCTTAGCTTATATTCGAACCAAAAAGGATAGGGCGATAAAAGTGGAACCAACAGAGCTAAGTGCATTGCCTTTTGTGCTTATTCAGCTACCGGTATTTAATGAGCAATATGTAGTGGAGCGTTTAATCGACGCAGTGGCCCAGCTCGATTACCCGCGCGAAAAACTGGAAATACAATTGCTCGACGATAGTACCGACGAAAGCTTTGAAATAGGCACCCGCGCTGTAGAAAAGTGGAAAGCGGCAGGCATCCGAATTAAGCAGATCAGCAGAACCAATCGCGAAGGCTTTAAGGCAGGAGCGCTGAAGTTTGGTTTAGAGCTGAGCCTTCCTCCTTATGTGGCCATTTTTGATGCCGATTTCATCCCATCTCCCGATTTTTTAAAGCGAACGATTCCTTATTTCACCGATCCCGAAATTGGGATGGTCCAGAGTCGCTGGGGTCATGTAAATCGCCATCACAGCTTACTTACCCAAGTGCAGGCCTTTGCGCTCGATGCGCATTTCACCGTGGAGCAAGGCGGTAGAAATGCAAGCGCACACTTCATCAACTTCAACGGTACAGCGGGTATTTGGCGAAGGACTTGCATAGAGTCGGCAGGCGGGTGGAGCGCCGATACCCTTACCGAAGATTTAGATCTCAGTTACCGTGCGCAGCTGAAGGGTTGGAAGTTTAAATTTCTCGAAGGCCTCGTTTCTCCGGCCGAACTTCCTGCCGAGATGAAAGCCCTTCGCACCCAGCAGTTTCGCTGGAATAAGGGAGCCGCCGAGTGCGCTGTAAAGCATTTGCGTGAAGTCCTATTCACAGCAAAACTTCCCATTTCTACCCGGCTACACGCGCTTTTTCATCTCTTGAATTCTTCCATTTTTATTTGGATTGTCATCTGCGCCATTCTTTCGCTACCGCTGGTAATGATTAAAGAACAGCATCCCGAATTAAAAATTCTATTCTACGCGGGTTCATCGCTCATCGTGGCTTTTATTGTCTTAGCTGGATTCTACTATACCGCTTATCGCCACTTGAAATCCGAAAATGGAAAGAGTAATTTTCTTTGGCTATACCCCGCCTTCCTGAGCATTTCAATGGGGATGAGTTTGCACAATGCCCGATCCGTATTGTTAGGACTCGGCGGCAAGCGCACCCCTTTCATTCGCACCCCAAAATGGAATATCACCCAAAGCGGAGGCTCTTTTCGCGGAAAGCGCTACACATCGAATGGTATTTCGACCATTGCCTGGTTTGAACTCGCACTAGGCCTTTACTTCTCATTTTCATTGGCTTACGAAATTTCAATTTCGTCTTGGGGGTTTGTGCCCCTGCATCTCATGCTTATATTTGGCTTCGCCACGGTGTGCTATTATACCTTTAAGCATGCCTTGGACTATCGATGAAGCTCGTGCGCTACCAATGGTTGTATTTTTTGCTATTTATCCTTGGATTCGTCGTCCTTGCAACCCTGCCGCGCACCGCTTTCCCGCTGTTTGTTGCCGTTTTTACTGCCGTTTTTCTGCTTTATGGCAATTTGGTTTTTACTGAATTTCGCCTGTCTCTTGCCACGATATGCATTTTGTTTTTTGCCGTTCGACTTCCCTTCTTTTTCGAACTCCCACAGCTCAGCGACGATTATTTTCGGTTTCTATGGGATGGAATGTTGATTAACGAAGGATTTAATCCTTTCGGTAGAATACCCATCGAAGAAAGACTCAGCAGTTTCAAAGATCCTATTTTCGCCCAGTATTTGCTCGATAAAATGAACTCTCCGGGCTACGGCAGCGTCTATCCTACATTTCACCAGATTATTTTCGGCTTCAGTTATTTTCTTTCCGGAGCTAAAGTGCATTACGGTGTAAATACTATGCGAGCGTTCATAGTGCTTACCGAGCTGGCTTTTCTAATTTATACCACCTTCCAGGTCAAAGATTCCAAGCGATTTATTGTCGGCTATCTTCTCAATCCACTGGTAGTAGTAGAAGGTTTGGGCAACCTTCACTTCGAAGCAATTATGGTTCCCTGGTTGGCGGTGTCGCTTTACAGTTTCGATCTACGACTCTATCTCCCTTCTGCCGTGAGTTTTGCAGGGAGTGTTCTGGTGAAGTTAAATCCGCTTATACTTTTGCCCGCATATGTATTCCGGAAAGGTTTCTCCAATCGATTTAAGTTCTTATTCTCCGTAGGCTTGATTTTGTTTCTTTTTATCGGCATGCTGGAGCCTTGGAAACTTTTAGGGAATTTAGAATCCGGGTTCGGACTGTATTTTACACAATTTGAGTTCAACGCATCGACTTATTACCTGCTGCGCGAAGCCTTTGCCTCGCGGCTTGGGTATAACCCAATCGGATTTCTAGGCCCCGCTTTAGGCCTTATTTCACTTTGCGCAATCGTTTTGTTGAGTTATCGCTATCGCAGGGCTGAGCTCAACGAATTGGTCTTGGTGGTCTATCTGGTTTTCTTGATGCTTTCTACCACTGTGCACCCCTGGTATGTATTGCCGGTAGTTTATTTGGCAGTAGCGAGCGGCCGCCCGCTCTTACTGCTTTGGTCGTGCACCGCCATATTTAGCTATAGTCATTATGTGGCGCCTATGGGTCCAAAATGGATTTTCATCGTCGCAGAATACGCCATTCTTTTAGGTGCTTTCTTGTTTGAAGCCAAGCGCAGACCTTGGCTTCAAGGTGCATTGCGCGGGTGATATTTCATCAAATTATCGCGCAAAGCCGATTTGCTAAGGTGGGTGTAAATTTCGGTTGTGGTTATATTTTCGTGGCCGAGCATCGCCTGCACGGCGCGTAAGTTTGCTCCTCCTTCCACTAGATGCGTGGCAAAAGAGTGTCGCAAGGTATGTGGACTTATCACTTTGGTCAGGCCAGCGTTGCGGGCAGCTTGCTTTACAATATTAAAGATGCTCACCCGGCTCAAAGGAGTGCCGCGGTGATTGAGGAAAAGGAAGTCGCTGTACTTCGGTCCCACCGACATGGTTTTTCGCCAATTGGCTTGGTAAAGAGCTATCTGGCTTAAAGCCATTTCTCCAATCGGGACGAGCCGTTCCTTATCGCCCTTACCGCGTATGCGAATATACCCTTCGGCACCATAAATTTGGCTTACGCGCAAATGCGAAGCTTCACTTACACGGAGACCACAGCTATAAAGTGTCTCTAAGATGGCTCGATCGCGATGGCCCGCTCTCCCACTCAAATCCACTGCTTCAAGCAATCGTTTCATTTCGTCAAAGCTTAAAGTATCGGGCAAATATTTTGGAAGTTGGGGCGATTCAAGTAAATCGCAGGGATTCGTTTTTCGAAGGTCTTCGAGAATCAAAAACCCGAAGAAGCTGCGCATGGCAGAAAGCATGCGAGCCTGAGAGCGGGGATCTTGGCCTGCTTTCACTTCGGTATATACGAATTCTGAAACCTGTTCCGATTGAATCGAAATCGGAGAAATATCTGGATAAAAACACTGACAAAAGCGGATCAATTTGGCCAAATCGCCGCGATAAGCGAGTAATGTATTTTTGCTGAGCGACCGTTCAAGTTTTAAATGATATTCAAATTGTCGGGCGGCTTCGATCCAATCCATAAGTTCAGTTGCGTGTTGTAAATTTGGAGCTTTATTCACCTTATCTTTCCAATGAAGTTTTTAATTATCAACGGTCCCAATTTGAATCTATTGGGTAAGCGGGAACCGCTGCTCTATGGTTCTATTGATTTTGCCACAGTGCTTAGGCACATTCAGCTATCGCTTCCAGAAGCCCAAATTGAGCACTTTCAAAGCAATGACGAATCGAAGTTGATCGACCGATTACATCTTGCCGATAGTGAAGATTGGACAGGTATTGTGCTAAACGCCGGTGGCTTTACACATACTTCTTTGGCTTTGGCCGATGCTGTAGCAGGTATTGATCTCCCGGTAGTCGAAGTGCATATCTCGAATGTTTTCGGACGGGAATTGATTCGGCATCACTCCTTTATCAGTAAATACGCACGTGGGGTAATCGCGGGTTTTGGTGTCGATGGCTACCGCATGGCCATTGATTACTTCTTGCGATCTTGACATTTGAACGCAAGTGTGGGCAAGGCTCCGAACACTTTTCGACCTTTCCAGAAATAGTCCCAGACGATGCTCCGCTCATAGCAGCCGGTAAGATTTGGTTGCAGGCTCTGCAAACGCTCAGATTCGCGCTTCGCCCTATGACTTCGAAAATTGGCGTAAAATGAAATATGCGCTTTAAAAATTGCTGCGAAGTGATGCCAACCTTTGGTAAATAATATTTGAATCGCCGCTACGCCATCTAACATTAAACGCAGAAAAAAACGACTTCCAAAATTTCCGCGACGATCGTTCTTATACATTACAATGAGATTATTGCGAAAATTCAGATATGTTTTTCGCGGGCTTTGGCTGCTCAATGTGCCGCCCCCCAAATGGTAAACTTTTGATTCTGGCGCGCAGCTAATGGTGTAGCCTCGATTTCGTAAGCGCCAGCAAAGATCAATCTCTTCCATATGCGCGAAAAGATCGGAGTCGAATCCACCAACTTCCCAAAAACTCGAAGCTCTGACCAACATGCACGCGCCGGTTGCCCAAAATACCGATCGGGTATCATCGTGCTGTCCGATACTGCGCTCGCAATGATCAAAAATCCGCCCGCGGCAGAAGGGATAAGCGTATCGGTCGATGAAACCACCCGATGCACCTGCATATTCAAAAAGACCGGGATTCTTATAATCCAAGATTTTGGGCTGGCATGCGGCTGTATCGCTTTCGCTTTTCAATTGAGCAAGCAGGGGTTCCACCCATACCTGAGTTACCTGTACATCACTGTTAAGCAAGATGTAATATTCGGCATCAATAAGTTTTAAGGCTTCGTTATATCCACCCGCAAATCCATAATTAACTGGAAGTTCTATAAGTTGAACCGTTGGATATGCGCTGCGAAGTAAGTCCAACGAATCGTCGGTAGAGCCATTATCGGCAACAAAAATAGGGTAGGGCGTATGCTCTAAAACAGATGGAAGAAAGGTGCGCAGATGCTGCGAACCGTTAAAGTTCAGAATAACGACGGCTAATTCCAACTGCAAGGGAACGTTTAGGTCGTCAAATTAACGGGGATTCTCGTAAAAATCGTCCACCCGACCGCCAAAATGATCACGACCATCTTGTCGATCTACATTATTTGTGGGTGTGTTGCGGGTTTCCAAGAGCAGTTTCCATTGAGGAGTGCGCCGCTCGCCGGGTATATATTCGCAATGAAGGAGCTCGTAATCGATGCTCATCAAAGTCGGGTCATAGAATACAAATTTGACGTTATTGAAAATGTCCGTTTTATAATACCTCCATATTTGGTAGGGGTAAGATGAAGGCTCTTGGGCGCGATCAACAATATCATTCGGTGGGCCGTATTTCAAAAAGACCCTTCCGCGATCCGTTTGCCACCCTTTTTTATTTCGGGTGCCATACTTGCCTTGCACATATTCCACTTGCGCTTTATATTGAAGCCATTCGGTCTCGGAATTTAACTCGCTGCGCGATTTCCAGAAAGCGTACAAAAAGCGTTGAAGAAAAGCTAATTCGGTTGAATCTTTATATTGAAAGGTGTTGTCGAGGTAGAAAATTACTTTATCATCGGCAATAGGCCGGATGGAATGAAGGTGCTCAAAAAGAACGTTCTTATCGGTGTACCTGGCCGTCCAACTTGCTGCTATTTGTGCGTCCGTCAGTTGGTTGGGATCTAGCTCTGCTCGGGGCGCTGTCCGGGTCACGCGCATCGATTTGAAAGCGACCAGTTCATTATCCTTGGTGCGCGCTTCGGCCATAAGCAAATATTGACCGGTTGGAATGCCTTCGAGCGACAGGCTCGTGAAAATTGGAACCACGGGTGCCGTCTCTCTTCTCAGATACTTCATGGTAGAAGCGACGGGCTCATCGGTATCAAGGGTTTTCAGAAATACCTTGGTGAGGAACACCGAAGTATCAGTGAGTTGTTCCATGCCGTAGATCTCAAAGTACAGCACCACCTGATTCATCGACGGGTTTAAATAGTCATCGCTCACCATTGGGAGCATATCGTACCCCGATTTTGAAAATATTCCGGGAGTTTCTGTTTTCTTAAAGGCTGAAACCAATTCTATATCCGAAAGAAAAGCGCTTTT
This sequence comes from Flavobacteriales bacterium, assembly GCA_038321615.1. GTDB lineage: Bacteria > Bacteroidota > Bacteroidia > Flavobacteriales_D > Cryomorphaceae > JBBQFC01. The sequence continues at coordinate 21,770 of JBBQFC010000029.1, forward strand.
GGAAGGTTCTTCAATTTCGATTGTTTCGTGCGATGTGTAACCGGCATCTTCCGGATTCAGCACATCGCGCATGTTAATTTCGAGGTCGTAGGTGCCAGGTTGGAGAGCAAAGCGCTGAACGTCAAGGAAATCGACCGTTTCATTTTCCTCCATTTCCGGACTTTGGAGTACTTTTTTGTCAAAGGTTACTATCTCTTCACCCTTCTTAAATATAAGTGTGAGTTCTACCTGGCCTTGATATGCGCCGGAATTTAGCTTTTCGAGTAGTATAGACGACCCCGAAATGTCGAAGTAAGTTTCTATAAAGGGGCCCTTACCGGGAACGTAGAAGCGTTTATAGTTAAAGGTAGCAAGGGGAGATGCATGTAAATCAATGAAAAACAAAAAGGAGCAGAGCGCAATGAGAACGTGGGATAGATACTTCATGAATGCGTTTAAGTGATTGCGATTGATGAAGGTACAACAAACTCATGGACATCCCTATACGAGCTACCTTGAAAATATTTCGTTGCGAGTTTGATAAATGGTCAAAAGGTTTACTTTTGCGGCGGAGAAGTGGCAGAGTGGTCGATCGCGGCGGTCTTGAAAACCGTTGAACTGTGAGGTTCCGGGGGTTCGAATCCCTCCTTCTCCGCGTCCATTGCAAAACCCCAAGCCCCAAGGCTTGGGGTTTTTTCATGAAAGTGGCTGCTGTGCTCGCACAAAGCAGCCACTTTCATGAAAAAACCACGACCTGGCGAAGCCGGTCGTAGGTTTTGCAATGGACGTAGGTCTCCCCTCCGGGATCACCGCCTGCTAAGGCGGTAATCCCAATCATAATGTAAATTGATCTATTAGCTGTGCTCGCACAAAGCAGCCACTTTCATGAAAAAACCACGACCTGGCGAAGCCGGTCGTAGGTTTTGGAAAGAATTATGCATGTCCTATAGTTATTGCTAAGGGGCAGCGCTTTAATGGTCACTCAAAGCCATCAGGAAACTGGTATAAATTCCAGCGAAGGGTAAATTTGGTTGCTTAAACACTTCAACTCCAGCTTACCTTCTTCGCTGAGAAGCCCAAATTTCTCGCATCCGGAATATCCGGGATAGTCGAATTGAACGACAAATGAAAATTCGGAATGTGATGGGTTCTTTAGCGGTTTTAGTCGCTTTCGGATGAGTGAAACGGGTAAATCTTTGTGGTAACGTTGGATATCGGTGGCGAACCAATCCAACAATTCGTTCTCGGTCATGGTTTCAATCGTTGGTTAAGCAATCTGATAGGGCAAGCAATTCCGTCAGATTTTCGAAAGTTAGGAATAATGTTGATTCACTCGGCGCCGAAAAAAAAGTGGTTCAAGAGGACGAACTAAGTTGTGAATGTTAATTTTCAAAGATTTCCTGCATAGTATTGAAAATGAAAATCTTAAAACTTTGGACAATGGAAAAATCCTAAATCGGTCGAGATCTTTGAACGGATTCTTCGTAAATTCTTAACCTTGAAAAAGTTCTAATTAGGATTGATTTGCGGGGATCGGGTAGCTTTAAAAACAGAAACCCCCACAACAAGGGAAGATGGTCGCGGGGGTCTCATGCTATGAAACAGAGTGCGATGAAGGTAGTCTCTATTTTGGAATCCACAAAAGGATTTTTGTGAAAATCAAGTTTTTAAGCAATTTTTTTTTCTTGCCTTTCGTGAATTGTACGTTATTACTAGATTAACTGTAGGTATTCTGAATGAAATTTTTTAATGAAAAGGGGCCTATACGAAGCGTATATCATTGCATTTGACAGCCAAACAGGCGGAATTACAACTTGAATTACCCCGAGAATCAAACCAGATTGCTTTAAATAGGGCAGAATAATTCGGGTATATCCGAACCATTAGCAAAATCCAAGTCGATAAGTCATTCCAAATCAATGAGTCATTTCATGACGAAGAAGCATCAAGCCCAGCAATTCGATCTTTCGTACACGTATCCCTTGGCCAAGCAGTTGAGTTTAGAAATTGGCTATCGACCCGCCTGGGAGCATTCGCAGAGCGATTGGATTGCAATGCGAGCCGACTCTGCAGACGATTACGATATATTAGATTCCACGCTTGGTAATATATTTGAAACTACCTTTTTGACGCACAGGCGAAGACTTCGAATGCGCTTCCACGGAAATGATAAGTCCGAGTGGGGTGGTGGGAATAAACTACGAACACACCGAAAATTCGATTGATCCAGCATTTCCATTAGCCGAAAGTTCCGATCGCATTTACCGCAATTGGGCTCCTTTTGCGCTCTACCGTAAGACCTACGAGAATAAATCTAACATCTTCGCGCTGTACCGCGGTTCCCCCAATCTTCCTTCAGCATCGGAACTGAAAAATGTGGTCGATGTCAGCAATCCACTTCAGGTAAATGTGGGGAATACCCAACTTTCGCAGGTATCCAGCCACCGCTTTATTACCCGATTTAACACAACAAATACGGATAAAGAAACAAACTTTTTTGCATTTTTAGAAGGCCAAGCTCGGCAAAATCGTATTGCTAACGCAACAGAGATCGTCCGATCCGACACTGCTTCTAGCAATGGTTTCGTACTCCCCGCCAGGGGTCAAATTTCACATCCCGTCAATCTCGACGGTTATTACAGCCTTCGAACATTTGCGAATTATGGATTCCGTGTAGATTTTATCAAAAGCCATTTAAATTTGAATTCAACTTTGGCCTACACCCAAAATTCAGGCGAAATTAATGGTCTTTCAAATTTCTCGCGCAATAACGGTTGGAATCTTGGATTTGTCGTTGCCAGCAATATTTCCGAAAAGGTTGATTTTACATTAGGCGCCAGCTCAGATTTCAATTGGGTTATTAATACGGTGAATCCAGATCAAAATTTCGACTTCCGGGCGTACATCTTAAAAGCTGGCTGAACATTTGCTCCAGTCAATCGCTGGGAAATCATCTCCGATCTAAGCTATTCCATTTAGGATGGTTTGGGCGATCGAGATCAAAATATTGCCCAGTGGAATCTGGCTCTTGAAAACCGCTTCTTGAAAGATGAGTCGCTCGGGCTTCGCATTACGGAGGTCGATTTGCTCAAACAAAACAATAGCTTGAGCCGCTCATCAACAGCCACTTATGTGGAAGATTCTGGAACCGCCGTGTTACAACGCTACCTCGGGCTATCGCAGAGTTACCGGATGCGCAATTTTAAGCAAGTGTCAGAATCGGAGCCTGTGCCAAGTGATTTCCGCCGGGAATGCCGCCAAGGATGTAATAAGTTTGATATCAAAAAGTATATTTCGATTAAGCCTTGCGAAGTCCGCGCATGTGATACATCTTTGTCGTATGCGTATTGTTGTAGTCTTACTCGGGTTAGGGTATTTTAGTTTTGGCCAATTTCAAAACCCATGCGGCATTGCATCCACTTTTTCCAATTATTCTCGGGCTATTTCGGAAGTTAGATCAGCCACTTTTTCATACTCCGAGCGTATCAACACAGATCAAAGCGATTGGATTCGATCGGCTGAATACTACAGCTGCGACAGCCAAATGGGATTTCTAATAATAGCTACTGAAAGCAAAGAATTCGTTCATAAAAATGTGCCGATCGGAGTTTGGGAAGCGTTCAAAAATGCCCAGTCAAAAGGTAGTTTCTACAACCAAACTATCAAAGGAGAGTTTAAGCTCGAATTAACGACTCCTTAATTTGAGAGCTTATTACGGCGAAAACTTATTCATCCTTGTCCTTCTTCAACCTTTCTAAAAGCGAATTGATCCAGGATCCACCGCTTGTATCTTCAGGTGCTTTTTCGCCAATAATCTTTTTAGGGTTGCCAAATAGATCATCGATAAAGCTCGATCCAACTTGCTCTGTAAACAGCGGACAGTCTGCTCGGGGTTCTGCGTAGGGATCGAGATCGGTAAAATTTCTCCCCAGTAATCCGGCTGTTGCTCCATCGCTGCTCACCGATCGGAGCCACGCACCCACTATAGGTAGAGCCGTACTCGCGCCCTGCCCGAGTGCAGTGCTGCGAAAGCGCACGATAGGTGACTCGCCGCCGACCCATGCTCCCACGGCTACACGCGGGGTAGTGGCCACAAACCAACCATCGGCATTATTTTGGGTGGTGCCAGTCTTCCCTGCCAAATCCATACGCAGACCGTATGTACTTCGCAGCGATCGGGCGGTGCCACTATCGACTACCAATTGCATCATAGTTCGCAAGTCTTCGGCTATCGCGGGCTCCAGTCCGCTCCGCGATTTGCCGGCTTTTGATGCGTACAGCACTTTGCCCTCACTATCAGATATCTGCTTGATGAAGATTAATTCTGGTCTTCGGCCTTGCTGCGAAATCATGGTGTATGCAGCCACCATTTCGGCCAGGGAAGCATCTGCAACGCCAAGGGCAATCGAAGGGAGATTTGGGATTCTGGCCCGCAAGCCCGCCCTTTTTGCTACGTCAACCACGGCTTGCGTTCCGGTTTCATTAATCAAGCGCGCAGCCACGGTATTAACCGAATAGGTGAGTCCGCCCTTTATACTATAATAGCCACCGTATTGCCCATTGGAGTTGGCAGGTTGCCAATTTTCGTAATCGGGAAAAGAGATGGGTTCGTTCTGCACCCAATCGCAAGGTGAAAAACCTGCTTCCAAAGCAGCCGCATATACGAATGGCTTAAAAGTGGAGCCGCATTGGCGTCGAGAATAAACATGATCGTAGGGAAAAAAAGAAAAATCGCGACCGCCCACGTAAGCCAGAACAGCGCCTGATTGGGCATCGATGGCCAAAAATGCCGCTTGTAATATAAGCTGATGGTAGGCAATGGAATCCAACGGTGAAATATCTTTTACCACCGATCCTTCCGGTCCAAAGAGGATGGTTTTTTTCGGTAAATTGAAATAGTCCTTAATTGCTTTTTCACCAGCACCAGCCTTTTCCATGCGTTGGTACTTTGCTGTTTTCTTAGCTTCTTTCCAAAGAAAATCATCGCTTTTACCCCAAGGTTTTCGGTCGGCCCAGTGTTTGTCAAAGTCCTTCTGAACTTTATTCATGTGGTTATTCAAAGCGCGTTCTGCCTTGGCTTGCAATGCATGATTGACGGTGAGCTCTATTCTCAGTCCATCGGTATATAAATCATACGGACTTCCATCTGGCTTCTTTTGATCCTTGATTAAATCCTTGATCTGCTGCTCTAGTGTCGCTTGCAAATACGCGGCTGATCCTTCTTGTCCTTTGGCTTTTTGGTAGTTGATTACCAATGGCTTGTCGATGAGCAGCCGAAGCTGTTCAGGCCCTATTACGCCATCGCGCTCCATAAGGATAAGTACCGTGTTTCTGCGCGCCACAGCTGCTTCGGGGTGAAGACGAGGGTTGTAAGAAGTGTTGGCTTTGAGCATGCCGATCAGCATAGCTACTTCTTCGGGTTTTAAGTTTTTGGGTTCTTTACCGAAAAACCGCTGGCTTGCTGCTTTCAGACCAAAAACGTTTTCACCGAAGCTTACGGTGTTGAGGTAAAGGGTAACAATTTCTTCTTTCGAATAAAGTTCTTCGAGCTTGAGTGCAGCAATGTTTTCGCGAAGTTTATTTACGAGTACTGTTAGAGGTCCGTAGCGTTTGCGCTCAAACACATTCTTTATGAGTTGCTGCGAAATAGTGCTCCCACCTCCGCCGGAGCGATCGCGGAAGATGATGGTTTTTACAACCACACGCGGTATGCTATAAAAATCGATCCCTTCGTGCTCAAAAAACCGTTGGTCTTCGGTAGCAACCAATGCGTCAATTGCCAGTTTAGGAATATCGTCAAAGTCCATGCTCGAACGATTCTCGACGAAATATTTTCCCATCAACACTTTATCGGAACTGTATATTTCGCTTGCATTGCTATTCTTGATGCCCATCAGGTCAGCCTCGCTCGGAAGCGGCCCGAACAAGCCAATATACACCGCTCCAAAAAGAAGAAAGAGCGCAACTATACTTCCCAAAACGCCGAAAAGCGCAATCTTAAGAATGCGCTTTGTCGAGATTTTTAGAAATGATTTTGAAGGTTTTCTATTGCCAACATCACCGGAAGATACTTTCCGATTTGCAGGTTGGCGAGGCGTTTTGGCCAAGATTCTGGGTTTATTTAAAACGTAGTGTCTTGCCAACTCGCAGAGGAGTGCTCGAACGGATCTTGTTAAGTTGACAAAGTTTTGATACGGTCGTTCCATGCTTGCGTGCAATAGCTGAGAGCGTATCGCCACGGCGTATGGTGTAGTATTTTATAGCCCGAACTTCAGCCAAATAAGAGAAATGGCTGCGATTAAGGGCAAGGGTATTCATTTTGAGTTTCCCAGTTTCCCAATTAATAATAGTGTTCGGATCTATTGGCTCACCTAGATACCGCACTTCGAAATGCAGGTGGCTTCCTGTGCTTCGGCCTGTATTGCCACCCAAGCCTAATTGATCGCCGGCTTCAATCCATTGACCTTCTCGCACTTCTATTTTGGATAGGTGAGCATAAAGCGTTTCCAGACCATTGTTGTGCCGAATAACTACCACTTTACCATAATCTCCATCGTATTGTGCTATTCGCACTACCCCGTCGAATGCTGCGCTTACAGGATCGCCAGTGAGCAGTTTAATATCTACTCCGTAGTGGTATCGATATCGACGGTAACCAAATTCAGACGTCTTATGACCAACAAAAGGAGGGTGAAAATCGCAAGGCTCAGATACAAGCTTAAGGTGAACGGTGTCCTTCATATTGCTGAGCTTGTAGCTGTATGGGTGTACTCGGTCGGTATTCCACATGCAATACGTGTCAAAAGCCGGAAGGTAATTTATCGAGTCGTTTATAGTCCATACAACTGCAGCTTCTGCGGAAGTCTCAACTATTTTCTCGAATTCGTCATAAGTGTCGGCCGGCTCTGTGCTTGCTATTTTGTCCTGCCCATAGGAAAGGAATGGAAGAAGGCATACGGCCAAAAAGGCAAAAGGGGATTGCTTCATGGTTTTCAAATTTACACTTACAGGTTACTGCAATGTGGCACTTAGGGTTTCAATACTAACAGTGCAACATGGAAATGAATACAAGGCTAAAGAACAGTAAAACTCCGTAAATTATTGTGCAATTTTCTTGAAATTATGGAATCTCAACCTATTTTTTGGGTCGGGCATCGTATTTTCTGCGGATATACAAGGTGGTATGCCCCGATGTTTTTTTGCGACGATAGCCCATTAGGTGTAGGATTTCGGTACTGTACCAGCGTGCGATATTCGTATTTACCATCATCATGTGGCTACCTTTCATAAAGCGGCGCACCCCTGGCAAAAAGGGGAGAATGCGATATAGGTTCAAGAATCGAAACATCCAAGAAATGACCAGCCAAGGTTTCGCTATTTGGCGAATTATAAAAAAACCTTCACTGCCAATTTTTTGATACAAGGGCATGAAAATCCGGCCTTTTTGGGGTGATAGCACAGCCTCGAAATTTTGTTTTGCCAGAATTTCTCCATTGCTTACGGGTTGGAAGTTGATAAACCCAGGCAACATTTCAAAGGTATCGGCCGGCTCAATTCGCTGGCTATGGGTAATCTCATAGACCTTTCGGTTGCCGCGAGCTGAAGATCTAAGCTGTTCGAAATGTTGATCATAATTTGGTATTTCGCGGCGCGACATAAGTCCGGCACGCTCTAAAATAAGCCAAAGAAAAGCTTCGTGGTTACGCAGGGCCAGAGGGTCGTTGTGCTGGCCGGCTTCAAAAGCTAAGGATGGACAACCTAAATCGTTGACGTAGCTTAGCAGGGGCTCACTCAGATACTCTTCTATGCCGAGTACTTCGGGCACGGGCAGCCGCCTCGCCAACCGGCGATTCATCAAGGTATCGTTAAGGGCGATGAAAGGTATGGTGTCGGCCGAAGTAGTGTGCAGATCGACGAAGATAAAAGCCCCTTTTCTGCGTTCCATTAAGGAGTCAATATGGCTCCAAAGCTCGATCTGCTCTTCTATTTCATGCACCATTTCGGCAGGTTGATAATCGCGCTTTCGGGCTTTTTCCACACGGTCGGCTTGCCAAATGCGGTTTAAATCGTCGAGTATATATCGCTCCCCGCGTTCGAGCGCAGTCAAATTTCCGGCGAGGGCAAAAACATTTCCTTTCAGTAAGGGCTGAAGCTGACGCAGATCGCGCATCACACGGTGTAATGCCAACACGCCGGTGGGTTCATTGCCATGCATCCCACCAAGGCATACCAAGTTTGGGCCATTGGCGTGACCATCAATGCGGGCTATTTCACGGCTTATGTGAACAGCACAGCCATCGACAAAATCATAGAGCTTGATTGTTTTCGGCTTCAAGTTTTATTAGTTCTGCAAAAAGGTGTTCGGCAATTTTTATAAAATCAAATTCAGTGAGTATTCCAATGAGCTTCTTGTTCTTCACCACAGGAAGACAGCCAATGTTCTTTTTCCGCATCAGCTTTAAGGCGTCTACCGTGTTGGTGTCGGAACTCACCGTTTCCGGATTCTTCACCATAATGTCGTTCACAGTAACGTGGTCATGCCCATCAATGTCCACTTTGCGGCAATAATAACCCACAATGTCTTCCGAAGAAATAGTCCCAACCACTTCGCCCTGCTCATTCTCAACCGGCACATGGTGTATGCGCCGCCAATTCATCACATTGGTTACCAAATCTACCAAATCTTCTTCTTGCACAGTATAAAGTTCTTTCGACATTACCTGGTGCACATAGCGGTACTTATTGGCCCAGGAGCCGCTCTCGCTCGACGAAGGATAATCCCAACTATGAACGGGTTGATTGGTATGCTGCCGGCTCAGCATCCCGGCCGTAACGGTTACCACGGCTTCTTCTATCGAAGTAGTTTTCTTCAATTGAGTGAAACTGTGGGTAGTCCAAATCGAGCCTGTTTGGTGCTTGTTCACCCGAGCTTCGATAATGCTGAGATACTTATCGATGTCTTCCGGAATAATGTTGTGCTTTTCAAGCCCTTTGCGACTGATCGGAATAAGGTGCTTAATGATTAAATCCTGCGCGGTGAATCGTTCTCCATTCACCCATTTGAATTGAGCTGCAAGACCTACTTGAGCTGCTTTGATGAAATTGTATTTGGCGTTATCAAAATCCATGTGGCTGGAGATATCGGCGTACTCTTCGGGCATACCTTCCATGAGGCCAAGCCAAAAAGCCATATTGGCCATTTCGTCGATAACGGTCGGACCCGAAGGCATGTAGCGATTTTCAATTCGCAGGTGGGGCTTTCCTTCGGTAATACCGTAGCAGATGCGATTCCACTTGTAAATGGTGCCATTGAATACAGTAAGCGCGCGCAACTTTGGAATGAGTCCAGCTCGAAGGGCTTCAATGGCATCTTCCTGCACATCGGCAGCGAGGAGAAGTTTGTAATAGGCCACATCGTATTTAAAAAGCTCCGTTACACTTTCTTTCAGCCAGTCCGTTCCAAAATCTACCCGGCTTTTTACTTCGCGATCGGGGTTGGTCAAGCTTTTAAGATCTACCGTTTGTTCGAAAACTGCGATGCGGGTCTCTTCCCAAAGCCTTTTTCCAAAAAGGAGTGGGGAATTAGTAGAAATAGCCAATACGGGTCCTGCGATGGCCTGTGCCCAATTGTACTTCGACACAAAATCAGCGGGCTTCACCTGCAGATGCACCTGAAAGCTGGTATTACAAGCTTCGAAAAGCATGGTATTATGCTTGGTGATAAGCTCGTCGGTACCCTTAATGTTAAATTCGAAATCGCCGCCACGCTGTTTAATCATAGCTTCGTTGAGCGCACGATAACGCGGATAGGGAGTAATGTTTTCAAACTCCAAATCGCCTTGGCGAATAGTGGGTAATATACCAGTGAGTATAAGTCTGCAGCCTCTTTTTTGCGCGAGCAAATCAGCTTTCTTGAGCAAATCGGTAAGCTGCTTTTCCATATCGGAAATAGCCGTGCCGGTGAACACGCGTGGATCGAGGTTGGCTTCTAAATTAAATTTAGCCAGCTCGGTGGTGAAGTGTTCATCGTCCACTTCGGCTAGAACATCGAGGCCGATCATAGCCGGACGGAAGTGCTTGTCAACAAAACAGAATTCTTGCTCGGCTCCAATTCGCACTACGTCGCTCTCGAACATATTGCGATCGAGCATAGCCTCCAGGGCCTTCATATCGTTTAAGATCGCTTGAACGAATTTCTTGCGCTGTTCTTTATTCTCTACTATAAAAACGTCCAAATCTCCCATGCCTGACCGACTCTGTTTTAGCTTTATGATGTGTTTGTTATGAGGGTGTGACACCCGAAAGTAATGTTACGAAAATATTCGGCACGCAGACTACTTTATAGCGACTTCGATAAGTTTTTTACCTTCCAATATCCCCGTAAGGATGTCACCTTTTTGCACAGGACCCACGCCGCCCGGAGTTCCGGTATATATCAAATCGCCGATCTTGAGTGTAAAGTATTTAGAGATGTAGCTCACCAATTGATCAAAGGCGAATATCATATCGCCAGAGTAGCCTTTTTGCACGGTTTCTCCATTTTTAAGCATTTCGAAAAGGATATTTTTCGGGTTTGCCAAGTTTTTTAAATCCACAAAGGTTTCGCTGAGCGGGGCTGAATGATCCCAGGCCTTGGCGATCTCCCAAGGCAAGCCAGCCTTTTTGCATCGGTCTTGGGTGTCGCGGGCGGTGAAGTCTATACCCAAGCCTACTTCGCTGTAGTATTTATGGGCAAATTGTGGTTCTATATGTTTGCCCAATCGATCGATGCGAAGCACCAACTCTAATTCGTAATGCAGATTCTGGGTATGATCGGGGTAGAAGAAGGGGTGATTTTTAGGTAAGAGAGCCGTTTCGGGCTTCAGGAAAAGTACGGGCTCAGTGGGCAAGTCGTTGTTGAGTTCCCGGGCGTGCTCTGCATAATTGCGCCCTACACAAATTATTTTCATTGCTTGATCCTGCTTATTTCTTGGTCATCATTCGTTCGCGTATATCTTTCAACACTTTCTTGGTGTAGAGCGGGAAATCGCCGCTGATCATCCATCCGTAATAGCCCGGCTCTATACGTAGCACTTCTTCTACCGTGCGCCCCTTGTGCTTTCCAAAATTGAAAATTTCCTGATCCTTGTCGTTGTACACAAAGCGGCCCATCATATCGACATTACGGGTGCGCTGCGAAACTTTATGCAGGTGATTCATATCGTTTTGTACTGGTATCATGGGTTTGCCATCGCTACCCAGTATCTCGGTATCCGCGTATCGCTCCAGCTGTGCCAAGAGAATTTCGTAGGTCGCTTCCACATCGGCCATAGCTTCATGAGCGTTTTCCAAATCGCGGCCGCAATAGAATTTATACCCGGCCTTCAAAGTGCGCTGCTCCATGAGGTGGAATATGTTTTGAACGTCAATCAGGTTGCGACCTTCGATGCCAAACTCTATTCCGCAGCGCAGAAATTCTTCAGCGAGAATCGGCACATCGAATTTATTCGAATTAAACCCGGCCAAGTCGGCATCGTAAATAAATTTAAAAAGCTTGGGAGCCAAGTCTGCAAAGGTCGGGACTTCTTTTACATCCTTGTCGTAAATGCCGTGTATGAGCGAAGATTCAAGCGGAATGGGCATGCCCGGATTCACCAATAATCTTTCGCCTTCCAATCCTTTCTCCGGTCGCCGCTCTATATGTCCGTCGGGATGGACTTTTAAGATCGCTATTTCCACTATTCGATCGGATGCCACGTTAACACCGGTAGTTTCTAAATCAAAAAAGGCGATTGGTTTATGGAGATGGAGTTTCATTTTTTTTGGAGATTAATAAGTTTCACATTGTTCGATTGGCGCTGATGCGCTTCGCTGACCACCCACACTTCGGTGTAAGGGGAGAAGCCTTCGGCGTCTACGTATACATAATATTTGCCCGGATAGAGCGCCAAGGTGAACCTTCCGGTGATGGTATTTGGCCGGTATTGGCCTATCGTTTCGTCTAAGCTATTGCGAATATCGATTTTCACTTGCGGCGTAAGTAATCCTTCGGCCACCACTTGGAGGTGGAAGATTACGGGTTCATCCACGTCGGCCACAGCAGTGTATGTTATTTCGTAAATATCGAGGTTGCCATAACCTTCACTTCGCACGGCCGAGATAACGGCTTTGCGCTGATTGTCAAAGAAAGAGATGGTTCGCTCATCGCCGGGGGTATTAATAGGGTAGCCCAAATTCTGCGGATTGGTCCACGAGCCGGTCGCAGTATCCCGCGTTGAGAAAAACAGATCGTATCCACCCATTCCGGGGTGACCCTCTGAGCAGAAATAAAGGGTATTGCCATTGAAAGAGAGCGACGGAAAATCTTCATTGGCCGTTGTATTTACTGCACCATCTATTACGGTGGGATCCGTCCAATTTCCTGTTTCATCGCGCTCCGTTATCCAGATATCCAGTTGCCCGAATCCGCCAGATCTATTACTGCTGAATACCATCGTGCGCCGATCGCCCGAGATGCTGCAAGCCGATTCTACCAAAGGAGAGTTGATCGGGGTGGACAATCGCATAGGGTTGCTGTAAGCGCTGTTGCGATATGTCGAAATAAAAATATCGCCAAAATCGTCCAAATGGTCAATGTAATAGAACAGCGTATCTCCGGAAGCAGAAAGTCCTACGGTTTGCTCATCGTACTCCGTATTTATGAGATCGCTTAGCCGACCTGCTTCGGACCAGGCACCACGCTCTATTTCGGATTTAAGGATGTCGGAAGGGTAGTAGCCATCAAACTCCGGTTTAGAGCCCGGCTTTATCTTACGTCTCGACGTGAAAAGCAGCTTTTGTCCATTACTGGTAATGTACGGATGATAGTCGGGGTAGGGAGAGTTTACTGCTTCACCCAGATTTTTAAAACTGACTTCAATAGGATACTTGATAAGGTCTAAAGCGGCTTTCGAATTTGCTAGGCTGCGCTCAAATTGATCGACGTTCTTCTTATTCACTTTGCCTTCTGCCTTGAATCGTTCCAAATGGACAATGGCTTCGTCGTATTCCAGATGGTACATGTACGCGGCAGCCAAGTCGAAGCTCAAATCCTTCTCTTTAGAACCCAGCCGTTCCGCAGCGATTAGGTGGTCTAAAGCTGCAAGTGGATCGATATTTGTCCGTAGATAGCTCAAGCCCAATCTATGCTGGTACTCCGGATTGTCCGGTTCTGTATCTACCAGCTTGGCGTATTGCTTTATCGATTCGGAATAATTACCGACTTCATAAAGCTCTGCAGCTATTTTAGGATTCTGGCTCCTACTCACCGATGAGCAGGTCAGTAAAAAAAGGAGACCTAGCGCATACTGAATTTTCGGGAACACATGCGGGTAAATTCGGTAAGTTTTGATATTGCTGTTGCCATACATGCTTATTTGGCTTTCAATTCGATGTACTGAAATTTCTTGTAGGTCTCAAGGCCTTTAATTGGATCGTTTAAGTACTCAGGCCCCTGTACCAGGCCCTTCACATTTACCCAATTAATCTTAGATGGGTCGATGCCATAAGCCGCGCATTGAGCCAATACGGAAGCTTTGCCTTCGTCTGCTCGTATTTGTGCTAAATCATCATTGCTCTTCAAGCTTTTCGTAGGCACCTTCGAAGCTGACCCAACTACCGTAATGTCTACCTTCCCATTTCGCTCAACTATCGGTTTCAACGATTTCATAAAATTGGTAAAAAGTTGCTCAGTGGCTTCTATGCTGTTTTTGTTATAGCCGAAATTTTTCTTGTATTCTGAAGGTTGCGCATCGCCTGTTACAGCCGATGCTGCTACATCGTCGCCCACTTCCCCAGTTAAATTCTTCTGCAATATCAGCTCTTTGTAAATTTCTTGGTAGGAACTCTCGCAATCGATGCTGAAAGTATCCGTTCCCAAGCTGCGCCCATCGCGCTCATAGGCTATCTCGTAGCTCTTACAAGGTTGAAGAATGGCTACAAAAGCACCATCGCGGCTGCGGGGTGTGAATACTTGTGGCTTATCTTTTCCCGATTCCAGGATATAAACCAAAATATCGTCTGGCATAGGCTCACCATCGGGCGGTACGATCTTGCCTTTCAGCACGGCTACACGAATTTCGGTAGGCGCAGGAAGGCTGATTCTATAAATGTCTTTTTCTCCTTCACCATCTTTACGAATGGAAGAGTAATAGGCACGTTTTCCGTCGGCGCTGGTCACGAAGAAAGCATCGTCGTCGGCGGTGTTAATAGGATAGCCAATATTGATCGGTTCCTTCCAATTGCCTTCTTCATCGACAAGGGAATAGAAAATATCGAAGCCTCCAATACTGGTGTGACCTTCGGAGCTGAAATAGAGTATCTTATCATCGGGCGATACAAATACCGCGTCCTCGTCGTATTTGGTATTAATAGTGGCGCCAAGATTCTGGGCTTGGCTCCAACTGCCATCTGGCAATTTTCGCACTCGGTAGATATCGCGGCCACCGAGCCCTCCTTTTCGATCGCTCACGAAGTAGATGGTTTGTTCGTCGGGCGTAATGGCTAAGTGGGGTTCCCAAGCCGAGGAGTTGATTACAGAAGACATAGGCACAGGATTCGACCAGGTTTCGCCGACCAGGGTAGTTTTGAAAATATCGCCGTTCCCGTTGACATCCTTATATATGTAAAGCGTTTGCCCATCGACCGAAACGTTGATCGTTGCCGATGACTCTAAGGTATTGATGGAAAGCAGCTCCGGCGTCTGCCAATTGCCATTCATGTCCTTGTAAGAAGCGTAGATATCGTCCTTGTAAAATCCGGTGCTCAGGTCTTTCGCTGTCGCGTTCGAGCTATCGGGTCGGAGACGATTGGAAGTGAAAAAAATCGCATTTTCATCGACCGAAATCACTGGAGAATATTCGGGATAAATAGTGTTGATGACCGGACCCAATGAGACGATTTCAAAATCGACTGGTGTTTTGGTAAGTACCTTCGCATAATCAACCTGTTGCCTGCCCATATCGGCATCGAGCCAAAGAAAATGCTTGGCCGGGGCCTGCGTCATAAATTTTTCGTAGTTCTCCTGTGCTGCGTCGAGCTGGTAATTGATGTGCAGGGCTTTGGCGTAGTAATAATACACTTCAACGGGAACGCTTTTCTCGCCAGGGCTAATGGGATCATAGTTCTTGGTCACTTTGCCTTGCACGGCCACTTCGAAAAAGGGAAGAGCAGCATTGCGCTTGCTGTAGGAATTTAGATAAGCCCGCCCAGCCTTGTAGTTCACATTTGCATTGGCAGGATCCATCGTGGCTAGCTGAGTCCAAAGCAATTGAGCTTGGCTAAGTTCGCCTTCTGCATCGAGGCGGTTGGCTTCTTCAAATCGCTCACCAAAACTCATGGTTTGAGCCATAAGAGTTGATGAAAAGTTACCCGCCAAAAGGGTAGAAAGAGTAATAAACAGTGCTTTGGATTTCATTCGGAACTTTAGTTGACGTTCCAAAGCTATAAAAAGGAATGTTTACCCGAAATTTGGTTTTATAATTCCCGGTTTGGATCGAAGGCTTCAAGGTAATCGGCAACCTTCCGCACGAATGATCCGCCCAGGGCTCCGTCGATAATTCGATGGTCGTAAGAATGGGATAGAAACATCATTTGGCGGATGCCGATAAAGTCGCCTTGAGGGGTTTCTATTACAGCCGGCTTTTTGCGAATAGCGCCCACCGCCATAATGGCCGCTTGGGGTTGATTGATGATGGGCGTACCCATTACGTTGCCGAAAGTGCCCACATTGGTAAGTGTATACGTACCACCCTGAATTTCCTCTGGTTTGAGCTTATTCTCACGGGCGCGTTTGGCCAGGTCGTTTACACGTTTGGCAAGGCCAGTAAGGTTGTATTGGTCGGCTTGGTGAATAACCGGAACAATCAAATTGCCGGAAGGCAAGGCAGTGGCCATTCCCAGGTTAATGTCTTTGCGTTTTATAATATGGGTGCCATTGGTAGAAACATTCACCATGGGGAAATCTTTCAGCGCCCGCAAAATAGCTTCCATGAAAATGGGCGTAAAGGTGAGTGCTTCGCCTTCCCGCTCTTGGAATTTTTTCTTCCACTTCTCTCTCCATGCCACCAAGTTGGTCACATCTGCTTCGACGTAGGAAGTAACATGGGGCGAAACGTGCACCGACATCACCATATGATCGGCAATGAGTTTCCGCATCCGATCCATTTCGATCAACTCATCCTGGCCGCCAATGGAAACCTGGGGCGCCTTAATAGCCGGAGCGGTTTGCGGAGCCGAAGGAGTAGCTGCAGGGGTAGGAGTTTTGATCGATACGGTTGATGTTTCGCCCTTTCCTCGCTCGGGAAGATAGCTGAGTAAGTCTTTTTTGGTAAGCCGTCCTTCTGCGCCAGTTCCGGCAATCTGCTCGAGTTCAGCCATGGCTATCCCTTCTTCTTGAGCAATGTTTCGCACCAGCGGGGAGTAAAATCTACCGGAAGGGCCAGCCTTGGTAATCTTATCGGTGGCGGCGTACACTGCGAGTTGGGGTTCATGGCCATTTGTAGGAGCAACCGCAGTAGGTTTTACGGATTCCACCTTTGGTGTTTCGGCTGGAGCCGATGGTGCACTGGTCTCACTTGTACCCACGCTAATAACCGCAATGGGCTGACCCACAGCTATTACATCGCCTTCGGCGCAAAGCTGCTTTATAAGTATTCCGTCTTCCGGAGCCGGCACTTCGCTATCTACCTTATCGGTAGCAATCTCGATAATCGGCTCATCGGCTTCAACTTTATCGCCTACATTCTTTATCCATTTTACAATGGTGGCTTCGGCTACGCTCTCGCCCATTTTCGGCAATAGCAACTCAATTTCTGGCATACACGAATTTCTATGATGGTGGGGCAAAAATAGTCGAATAATCGCAATGAGCAATTGAGGGGTGGAGGGTTGATATAATCGCAACAACCAATTCTTCTCCGCGTGATCTGCCAAGTGAGGGAAAAAGCTGCTCAGACTAAACCCAAGCAGAAAACAAGTTTGGATGATAGCATTCTACAGTTTAAAATCAGTACAAAATTCTGCTATTATCGATTGTATAGGTCAAATTTGGTTAAATGTCTAACTTTTGAACTCTAAAAATCCGTTTCACCTTCCGAATCCGTACCGCTATTTTTAAGCGATTTCAAAATCAAGATGAAAATCCGGGACGTTCTTTTTTGGGATGACCGAGGCAAGAATACGAAAGCACTCCCAGAGTTAGAAATTACGGCCCATGCACGCAAGGCAATTTTGGAAAAGCTTGATACCGCCGACTGTTGCCAAGGGCCGATAAGCGATACCATAAATTAAAATGCCGCTCTTTGGGTATTCGGAAAAAAAGTAAACGGGAGAGAAGTTTATATTAAAATCACCATGGGCGTTTCGGGTTCTCATGTTATTTGCATTTCCTTCCATGTTAAAGCATACTCGTTGAAATACCCTTTAAAAAAAACGCCCATGAAAAGCCCTTATACCGGTAAAGAAATGCAGCATCTCATTGAAGCTCGATCACTCGAGTTTCGCAAAGAAAGATTTGACGTGTAATACCATTTCTATAAATGTATGAATAGCGGCGAGAGTTTCACCGATACCTCCACCGACGAAATAAACATTACCCAAGTTCACAACCAGTATCGGGAGCGATTAAACATTCCCTTTCCCGAAGAAATCGAGCGCGCTCGGAATCAATATGGAATACCAGCCAGCAAAATGTCTTTAATATTGGGCTTTGGTTTAAATTTCTACCGGCTCTGGGAAGCCGGGGAGATACCGCTTTTGTCAAATTCCAAGTTGATTCAGCTCGCGGCGAACCCAGCCATATTCAAGACTATGGTCGAAAGGTGCGACGCGCTCAATGAAACCACTAAGGCCAAATACATCGCGCGAGTCAATAATCAAATAACCAAGCAAAGGAGCAGGCTGTTGCCAGAAATATTCGAAGCTATTTTTTAGGACAGCAGGATGCGAGCATATATACCGGCTACCGAATACCCGATTTCGCAAAGCTCACGGAGATGGTCGTTTTCTTTGCTGAAGCACTTGAACCCTACAAAACGAAGATGAATAAATTACTGTTCTATGCCGACTTTCTTATGTTTAAGCAAACATGCTTTTCCATAAGTGGTGTGCGATATGTACCCAT
>JBBQFC010000030.1:0-39812 GCA_038321615.1 Flavobacteriales bacterium
GGGAAGGAATTGGGTGTGCTGGATATGGTGTAAATCACAGTTATTCATTTTTGCAGCCAAATCAGCAATTGAATTGCGGATTTGGCCACTTTTTTGCTATTTTCGTGTATGATTGCACGTCATTTATACGGAAAACTAAAAGCTTTGGGAGAAAAATTTCCTGTGATATTCGTAACGGGGCCAAGGCAAAGCGGTAAAACAACCCTAATTAAATCGGCATTTACCGATTTGAGCTATGTAAGCTTAGAAGACCCTGACTCGCGGCTCATAGCGCAAGAAGATCCGCGAGGTTTTTTGGCTAATTATCCACAAGGAGCCATTCTTGATGAAGTGCAACGCGTGCCTAATTTATTCTCATATATTCAAACGATAGTTGACTCCACCGACGCGAAATTTATTCTGTCGGGCTCTCAGAATTTTTTGGTTTTGGAAGCCATATCTCAAAGTCTTGCAGGAAGAGCTGCCGTTCTAACCCTTTTGCCCCTGAGTTTGGCGGAATTGTCGGATGCCGAATTCCGTTTTGACTCCTACGAGCAAGCCATTTTTCAAGGGTTCTATCCGAGACTTTATAAAGGGATAATTGAACCTTCAGATTTCTATCCTTCCTACATCAATACCAACGTTGAACGGGACATAAGGCAAATTCAAAATATTGAGAATATGACTGCCTTTAGTTCTTTCTTACAGCTTTGCGCTGGCAGAATTGGCTCGCTCGTCAACTACCAATCGCTTGCTACAGACGCCGGTATAAGCCCAAATACTGCGAAGGCTTGGGTAAAGTTGTTGGAGGCGATTTACATTATACACCTTGTGCAGCCGCACCACAAAAATTTTAATAAGCGCATTATAAAAAGTCCGAAACTCTACTTTTACGATACAGGTTTGGCCTGCTCGCTTCTGCGAATTGAAAATCACACCCAAGTGGCATCCCATTACCTTAAAGGAAACCTATTCGAAAATTTGGTAATCAATGAATTTCTAAAATACCGTTTTAATAAGGGCCTACGCAGCCATACTTATTTTTGGCAAGGGAAGAATAACAAAGAAATCGACCTAATAATCGATCAAGGCGAAAACTTGCTCCCTTTTGAAATAAAATCGTCGCGAACAAAAAATCCCAGTCTCCTGCGAAATTTACAGCTCTGGCAAAAAATGGCGGGCACCCCAAGCGAAGATTTAAATCTGATTTACGGCGGTGAAGATGATCTACAAACGAAAGATGGAAAATACATTTCGTGGCGGATGCTCGAAGGGACGGAGTTTTATTGATTTTTGAATGGTGCAACTAGTATTGGAACTGCTGTAATGGCCTTGAAGTTGATTGTATTTTAAGAACCCAAAATTGCTAAGCGATATCTGAAAAATTGATAAGGCCGACATTTTTTTACGGAATAGTCGTCCTTTGATATTTGATTTAATCGCGCAGGACTGAGATTTCCCACTTGCTATTTCTCTGAAAAAAGCAAAGCGAATGGAAGAAGTTATCAACAATACTTGGTTCTTTCTTTCTTTCTTTCTTTCTTTCGCTTTCACACTTTAATCCCTAAAATTATGAAAGCTTTTGGACTAATTACTGTTTTGTCATTACTCTCTTTTACGATAACTGCACAATCTAATAACTGGGCAATTGATAGCAAAGCATCCTGCGCTGCTGATGTTATTGTTTATTGCAGTGGTTCGGATATTCAATCCTTTACCATTCAGCCCAACACTGTCGAGAACGGGAGTTGCCCTTCAGGCGAATACCCTTGTTCGGTAAAAATCGTTATTTCTGGGAACACCGAAATTATCGAATATAATGGTTATGTAAATGGTTGTGGTGGATCGTCCGCATTATCAGGGTACAATTGCTGGGAAATTTCTGGTGGCTGGCAAGATTACTTCACCGAATATCGAATGGCTTTTGCCAAACTTTAGAAAAGCCACTTTGAAGAAGGAATCGAAACGTATGAGAAAGTGCTATCATGTATATCTTTTGTTTGCTATCTTTCTAATTTCGAGTCCTGATTTGACCGCTCAGCCAGAGCTTTCCTATCTGCGTGTATTTGATAACTCTGGTTTTTTAAATGCATTTCAGCCCTATAATTTCCTCAGCTCCGAAGATATTTATATAACACGGTGGCGGTATGACGAAAACCCTGGTTTTCCCTTCGTATGGAATTCTAATCAGCCGCTTCCCATGTCTTTTCCAGCACAGGAGGACGCAGAAGCTTTCATTTTCTATGGAAGTGATTTAGGAGTAATAGGCAAAATAGATTTTAATCAAACGCCTATAATCAACAAATCGATTTCTGCCTTTGGTGAGGATGTCCTAATGTTTTTCGGATCTAATTCCACCTTGAATGATCCATTATTAAGTTTTCCGGCAATTGAGAACCAATCTGGAAATGAGGGCAGCGAGTTTCGACTTATTCGTGTTTCGCCAACTCAGAATACGGCATCTGAACTGATGGATATCCGCTCCTTTACTCCTAGTTCGAATAGTATGCCATACCCAGGTTACCGAGACGCTACCGCCACGTCGACAGTTATACCGCAGGGATTCGCTACAGCAACGCTGGTTAATCAAGGCCTGCATATTTCAGCCCTGAGCCTAGATACAGAGCAGCACCTTAATGGCACCTTAGAGTTTAGTCCACTGCTTGAACATGCGGGCTACCTTTGGTTGTCAACAGATTTGCAGACGGGAGTAACAGAAGGTATCCCAATAGTAAGCAGTGCGGGAAATCACAGCTCCTATGCCATGTATGCTGGGTATAATGGGCAGAGCTTGGCGCATTTTGGGGTGGTACGGGGGCACGACGTGAAGGTAAGTCCGTCTGGGCCACATTGGATGACGTTCCTTGGCGATTCACTTTATTATACTTATGTATCCAAACTCGGTAGCGATGGCGCACTGGAATGGATTACCGCAATTTCAGGCCTGAACAATAAAATTAATGACACCATATCCACCATTCCTGGCGATTCATTTTTAGCTCAATTGGCTACTTCCATTTATGGCTACTTTCCTTTTCAAGATTATTCTGTATTTAATTACAGAACCTTCTCTAGACTAGCCTTGGGCGATTCACTCTTGTACATAGATATTTGGGGAGAAGAGAATATGGTAGCGAACGCTACTCTAAACATTTTGGATCAAGTGGCGCTCGATCGGATCGCAATTACCAAGGTTTCCGATGCAGGTGCTCCCTTGGTGGAGCTGAGCGCCAATCTTCCAAAAACGGCGAATTTCGTAACGGATATTTTTGATTTCGGCGAACATATTGCTTGGACTTTCAATCACGAATCTTTGAATGACACTACTTACGCATTTAGCTACAAAGAAGGAGCCGGTGCTGGTCAAATATTGCCTGTTGATTTACCGGCTGGCATAGGAGCGAGCATATTATGGCTTGATCATGATCTCAAAATCCAAGATCATTGGGTTATCCGTGTAGAGGAAGGTTCAACGGGTCGAATTAATATTCGTGGGGTTTCTCCTTTTGGTACAGATACCATTTTGATTCAGGGAGTCTGTAAAGGAAATGTAATCTCTAGTTTTGAAATTGGCACTTCATCGGAGTTACAAGAGCTCAGTACCAATGATGGATTTATGGCTTTTTACCACCAACAAGGGTTTCTAAATACTTTGGATCAACCCAGTATGCTACCCTATTCTAAGGTTTTTCCAAACCCGAGTAAGGGTGAACTTCATCTACAGGCATCTCAAGGAGGGCACATTCAATCTTGGGCAATCTTCGATATTTCCGGCAGGGTAGTCCTTTCGGGAAAGGCAGCAGAGACAGATGTCGACATTCATTTGAATGTGCCGAATGGCGTTTATATTATCGAAATAACAGTAGCTACCGAAAAAGTAGAACGTCATAAACTTGTCATCTCTGATTAGATTTGCAGGGCAGCTGAGAAGTGCCTTGCGACGATTAGAATCGTTCAAATCGCGGCAGCCTTGACTGGAGACGTTTTCGTTCGATCGAAATTAGGTAGGCTGTGAACGGTTTCCTCAATAAATATCTTCTTAACCTTTTGTGCAAAAGAAAAAACTAACTATCTTCGCAGCCCCAATTCGGGAGCATGTGATAGCTAAATAGCTCAACTACAGTGGATACATTAAGTTATAAAACCATCTCGGCCAATCGCGAAACCGCCGATAAGAAATGGATTTTGGTCGATGCCGAAGGGCAACGACTCGGACGATTTGCCAGTAAAGTGGCTAAAATCATTCGCGGAAAGCATAAAACCAATTTCACACCCCACGCAGATTGTGGCGATTATGTGATTGTGGTGAACGCTGAAAAAATTGTTCTTACCGGCAATAAAATGCAGGACAAAGAATACATCCGTCATACCGGGTACCCAGGCGGTCAGCGCATGGTGAAAGCAGTCGATCTGCTCCAGCGCAAGCCGATTGCCATGGTAGAAAAAGCCGTGAAAGGGATGCTCCCCAAGAATAAACTGGGCTACCAGCTCTACACTAACCTTCGTGTATTCGAAGGTCCGGAGCATACCCATGAAGCCCAACAGCCAGAAAAATTAGATCTCAATACAATCAAGTAATGGAAGTGATCAACACCCTCGGCCGACGCAAGACCTCTGTAGCCCGCATCTTTATGCGCAATGGTACAGGTTCGGTAATCGTAAACGGCCGCGATTTTAAAGAATATTTTCCCACTATGCCGCTCCAGTATCGCGTGCACCAACCCTTTATGCTTACCGAAACTACCGGCAAATACGACGTAGTGGTAAACGTGAAAGGCGGGGGTATCACCGGTCAAATCGAAGCTGTGCGTTTGGGAATCTCGCGCGCACTTGTGGAAGTAGATGCGGAGTGGAAAAGCAAACTTCGCGCAGAAGGCCTCCTTACCCGCGATCCACGAATGGTGGAGCGTAAGAAATTTGGTCAACCCAAAGCGCGTAAGAAATTTCAGTTTAGTAAGCGTTAATACCTGCGCTTGTTTAGTATCTAAATTGACGGGACCTCTCTTGAGAGCTACCCGTCGATTGTTTTTAATCAGAATGTAAACTCAAACAGTAGTATGTCTCAAAATCCAAACGATGCCCGCTTTCAGGAAATGCTAGAAGCAGGCGTTCACTTCGGCCACCTTACCCGAAAGTGGAATCCCAACATGGCTCCTTACATCTTCGACGAGAAGAAAGGGATCCATATTATTGACCTTAACAAAACTACCGTAAAGCTCGACGAGGCCTGCAAAGCCGTCCGTCAAGTGGCTCGCTCGGGGAAGCGTATTCTTTTTGTTGCTACCAAGAAGCAAGCGAAGAATATAATCGAAGAGAAAATTAAACCGACCGGTATGCCTTATATCACCGAGCGCTGGAGCGGTGGAATGCTTACCAACTTTGCTACAATCCGCAAAGCAGTGCGCAAAATGTCGAACATCGATAAGATGATCACCGATGGTACCATGTTGACACTTTCGAAACGTGAGCGTCTCCAGATATCCCGTCAGCGCGACAAACTCGAGAAGAACCTAGGTAGTATTGCCGACCTTACGCGTATCCCATCGGCTATCTTTATCGTCGATATCAATAAAGAGAAAATCGCCCTGGCGGAAGCCAAAAAATTGAATATCACCACCTTTGGGATGGTCGATACCAATAGCGACCCTACAAAAGTTGATTTTGCCATACCATCAAATGATGATGCGTCAAAATCAATTGCCGTTATACTCGATCGCATAGCTGCTGCTATTCTAGAAGGTCTGGAGGAACGCAAAACTACTAAAGACAAGCCCGAAGGCGACAAGGCTGAGAATGCCGAAGCCGAAGTAGCCGGAGCTTAATTCCAAAACTTTTCCAATATCTGAAATTATGAATATTACTGCTGCCGACGTAAATAAACTGAGAAAGCAAACCGGAGCCGGAATGATGGACTGTAAAAATGCCTTGGTAGAAGCCAACGGCGATTTTGAAGCAGCCGTGGATATACTCCGTAAAAAAGGTCAGAAGATCGCTGCCAAGCGAAGCGACCGCGACGCTAGTGAAGGCGTGGTTCTCGCCAAAAATTCAGCCGATGGTGCTTACGGTGCCCTTGTTGTGTTAAATTGCGAAACAGACTTTGTGGCTAAGAACGAGGACTTTACACGCTTTGCCGAGAATATACTCGACATAGCCATAGCCAAAAAGCCAGTAAGCCTCGATGCTTTGAAGGCGCTTCCATATATGGAGAGCGGCATGACAATCGAGGAGAAAATAACGGAACAGACCGGTGTAATTGGCGAAAAACTAGACCTTTCGGCTTACGAAACGGTACAAGCAGGAAGCGTGGTGAGCTACGTTCACCCGGGCAATAGGCTTGCTTCGATTGTAGGCTTGAGTCTTGCCGGAAACTACAGCGAAGTAGGCCGAGATGTGGCTATGCAAGTAGCTGCTATGGCGCCTGTATCGCTCGATGAGAAGGATGTGCCGCAAGATGTAATAGCCCGGGAAATCGAAATTGGCCGCGATATGGCCATTCAAGAAGGAAAACCCGCTGAGATGGCCGATAAAATAGCCATTGGTCGCCTGAACAAATTTTATCAAGAAAACACCTTGTTGAACCAAGCTTTTATAAAGGACAACAAGAAATCGATCAAGCAATACCTAAGTGAATCGGAGAAAGGCTTGAGCGTAACTTCATTCAAGCGTTACTCCCTGAGCTAATCGCAATGAGCAATCAAAAAGGAGAGACCGTAGTTCTCTCCTTTTTTTTTGATAATTTTCGCCAACCTTATCATGGACTACTGAAAAGATGAAGTATAAACGCATTTTACTCAAACTGAGCGGAGAAGCCCTGATGGGCGAGAAGCAATTCGGAATAGACAACGATCGATTGGCCCAGTACAGCCGAGAGATAAAAGACATCACCGACATGGGGGTAGAGCTTGCCATCGTAATTGGTGGCGGAAATATCTTCAGGGGTGTACAAGCGGCAGCAGGCGGCATGGAGCGCACCCAAGGCGATTATATGGGAATGCTGGCCACCGTTATCAATGGTATGGCGTTGCAATCGTCGCTCGAAGCGCTCGATTTAAAGACCCGGCTGATGTCGGCCATAAAAATGGAGCAAGTAGCCGAGTCGTTCATCCGTCGCCGCGCAGTGCGCCATCTGGAAAAAGGGAGAATAGTAATTTTCGGTGCCGGTACAGGCAACCCCTATTTCACCACCGATTCGGCAGCCGCCTTGCGAGCCATAGAGATCGAAGCCGACGTAATACTCAAAGGTACGCGGGTAGATGGCATTTACACCGCAGATCCCGAAAAGGACCTAACAGCCACCCGATACAGCACGATCACTTTCAGCGAAGTTTATGAAAAAGGCCTGAACGTAATGGATTTAACGGCTTTCACGCTTTGCAATGAGAATAAATTGCCCATTATCGTTTTTGATATTAATGCGCCCGGCAACCTGCGCCGCGTGGTGGAAGGTGAAGAGGTGGGAACGCTGGTAAATTTTTAAATTCGCAGCTATATTCACGATTTCCGCAAAGGAAATCGCCGATGGCCAGGGATTTCGTTTTGGATTTATAACCAGTGCGACTATTCCAAAACAAGAAATACCATGAACGAAGAATTAGAATTGATCATTGATGCGGCCGAAGAAGCTATGCAGAAAGCTATCAAGCACCTCGAGGAAGAACTTGTAAAGGTGCGCGCCGGTAAGGCCAGTCCGAGTATGCTCGAAGGGGTAATGGTGGAATATTACGGCAGTATGACTCCGCTTTCGCAAGTGGCCAATGTAAATACCCCCGACCCGCGTACCATTCGAATCCAACCTTGGGAGAAAGGATTGATTGACGCCATCGAGAAGGCTGTACTTTACGCTAATCTGGGTTTCAATCCGCAGAATAATGGCGATGTAATTATGATCAACGTACCTGCACTTACCGAAGAGCGACGAAAAGATCTGGTTAAACGCGCTCGTGCCGAAGCAGAACATGCCAAAGTGGGTATTCGCGGTGCCCGAAAAGAAGCCAATGACGAGATCAAACAATTGCAAAAAGATGGCCTCAGTGAAGACCTTGCGAAGGATGCGGAAGCCAAAGTTCAAAAACTTACGGACGATTACAATCGAAAAGCCGATCAGGAAGTCGATCGAAAGGAGCAGGATATCCTGACTATTTGATCGCTGCATCAATGGCCATTTTGCTCGTTGATTGCTTCGATTCGTTCACATTTAACCTGGTGCACTACATCGAAGGCTGCACCGATGCGTCCGTCAGGGTTATTCGGCCATGCCCTATTCATTCAGAAATATTAGACGGAGTTACCGCTGTCGTTTTCTCTCCGGGACCGGGGTTACCTTCGGAAGTTCCGCATCTATTTGGTTGGATGCGCGCGGCGATGGAAGCAAATCTGCCCATTCTAGGTGTTTGCCTGGGCCTACAGACCATGGCAGAAGTATCGGGCGGCATGCTGAAACAATTGCCAGCTCCGCACCACGGCGTATCGCATGAGGCAAGGCACAACGGAAAATCGAAGCTATTCCATAACGTACCTGCGGCTTTTGAAGCCGGGCGCTACCATAGCTGGATGGTGAAGGAGAGCAGTTTGGGCGATGAATGGATAGTAACTGCCCGCGATAGCGATGGCGAAGTAATGGCAATGGAGCACCGCATCAACCCTTGGTACGGAATTCAATTTCACCCGGAGAGCGTATTGACTCCTTCGGGGAGGGAGATTGTTGGGAATTTTATGCGCTTGGTGCCCTAACTTGGTCCGCTAAGTAGAACTCTGAAAAGGAATCATGCACTTGTAATTTCCGGAGTTCGATGTTTCCGAAAATTGGATCCATCAAAATGTCCTAAAAATCTATTTTGACATTCCCTAAAATGCTAGTCTGCTTGTTTACCTTGAAGTTGGGATAAGCAACGAAACACCCAATCATAATCACAACCTTTTTGATTTAAAACTGTCATTTTGAGCGAGTTAGATTAAATTTTCACAGCGCCTTAGCGATGAGAAAATGGGTATCGAAAACAGGTGGAAAAATCAAACTTCATGAGCCTCCCCGATACAATTTTCGACTCCTTCCTCATCGAAAATCACTCGAAGCGACTGGGTAACAATTAATTGAAAGATAACCGATATCGATAGCAATTTCGATTGCGACTATCTATTTGACCCTGGGCTAAACAAGCAGAATAGCAGATTCCCTAATTAACAAAATCGCCAAAAAGTTAGATAAGAGTCTGAACCTTTGAGTAAAAAAATCAAACGGCGCGGGAATAGGTGAGCATTCATAATTTCAAAATACCGGGCTCGATTTATTTTATGGGCTCCCTATGCCCACACCTTTGTCCCTTCCGAGCAATTCTTGCAAATGTCAATCTCCTGACGCGAGCGGAGCAGCGCCGATCGAAAGGCTTGGTAGGACTCACCCCACCAAATATCACGAAAGGATTGGTGGCTAAGGTTGCCCATCTCGTGGGTGGCATCCTTGTCGAAGCAGCACGGCACCACGCGCCCATCCCAAGTCATTACGCACGATTGCCACATTTTCCAACATTGGTTTTCCAGACTGTTTTTGATGCTCCAGCGTCCGTCGGCGCCTTGCTCGTAACGGGAGTAGCGTTCGATCGTGGGGATCAGCTCATTTCCATTTTCGAATTCATAAACTTGGGCGGTCTTGAATTTCACCCCGTCAACACCCATTTTAGCGGCAAGCTTTTTCACATCTTCGATCTGATGCTCATTGGGTCGCACCACCAAAAATTGAAAGTAGATCAATGGAAATATGGATCCGGCTCTCCTTTTAGCATCGACGATTTCGCGCGTGCTGTCCAAAACTTTGTTCAATTTTCCATGGATCCGATATTGCTCGTACACTTCCTGCGTGGTTCCATCGAGCGATATTATGAGCTCATTCAATCCGGATTTTACGATTTGATCGGCCAATTTTTCGCCCATGAAATGGCCATTGGTCGAAGTAGCGGTGTAAATACCGCGATCGCTGGCCAAGGCCACCATATCAATCAGTTTGGAATGTATAAACGGCTCACCTTGAAAGTAATATGTGAGATATTGAAGCGTATCGCCGATTTCGTGAAGTACTTTTTCTACTGTTTCGATTTGCGTATTTCCAGTAGGGCGCGTAAACTTTTTCAAGCCGCTGGGGCATTCAGGACAACCGAGATTGCAGGCCGTGGTAGGTTCTATGGCTATAGAGATTGGAAGCGCCCATTGCGATGGCTGTTTTCTAAACCGGGAGTATTGAAAGCCAGCTATCAGCCTACCGGAGTTGGCTATTCTTTTCGGGCTGAGATGAGTCAGAAAGTATTGTGCGCGCTTAGCATTGGCTTTCAGCATAGGCCAAAGGTAAATATCTCACCTTCTCGTATTCAAGATTTCTCTCTTGGCAAAACCTATTATATTTGTTCGCTTTAGTGAGCCTACATGTGGGAAAGAATAGCCAGTAAAATTTTACGCAATCGTATTGCCTTGTTGGCCGGAGTGGGAATAGTTACCATCTTTATGGCTTTTCAGGCACGCACCGTTACGATGCGGTATAAGTTTGGAGGCATCCTTCCGGAAAACGATAGCACTTTGGTGGAGTACAATCGATTCACTAAGCGTTTCTCAGAAGACGGTAATGTGTTAATAGTCGGGGTGGAAGGTGAGAAATTGCACACCTACCCAACTTTTGCAGATTGGTACGACCTCGGTGAAAACCTTCGCAAGATTGATGGCATTGACAGCGTTTTCTCGGAAGCACATCTTTTTACGCTGATTAAGAACGACAGCCTTCGTAAATTCGATCTGGCCAAAGTTGTGGGCCGAAGGCCTCAATCGGCCGAAGAGGTGGACAGCCTTAAGCGAAAGATCAATTCCCTTCCCTTTTACCAAGGCTTGCTTTACAACGATAGCACCAACGCGAGCATCATGATGCTGTTCACCAATCGCGATAAGTTTAACAGCGAGGAACGGGTGGCCGTGGTCGATGAAATAGAAGCCATTACGGCCGCTTTTGCCGAAAAAACAGGCTTGCAAGTGCATCTTTCTGGTCTTCCGTACATACGAACGGTGCAGACTGCGAAGATCAAACAGGAGCTAGGAATGTTTATAGGCTTGGCCGGTGCAGTTACCGCCTTGCTCATGTTGCTTTTTTTCAAGAGCTTCCGAGTAATGATTGTCAGCCTGTTGGTGGTGATTATTGGGGTAATCTGGTCTATAGGAACAATTGGTATTTTGGGTTACCAGCTTTCGGCGCTCATGGGGCTAATACCTCCGCTTATTATCGTGATCGGGGTTCCCAATTGTGTTTTTCTGGTTAATAAGTACCATTCTGAATTTCGTCTGCACGGCAATCAGATTAAATCGCTGAGCAGAGTAATTCATCGTATCGGCAATGCCACATTCATGACCAATGCCACCACGGCCATGGGTTTCGCTACTTTTATATTTACCCGCAGCGCCATGCTTCAAGAGTTTGGGGTTGTTGCGTCGCTCAATATTCTAGGCGTTTTTCTCATTTCCCTTATCATAGTACCCTGCGTATTTAGCTTCATGGCTCCACCAAAGGAGCGTCACATCACCCATCTTGATCGCAGCTGGGTGGAGCGCGTGGTATCTATACTCGAGAGTGCGGTGCGCAATAGGAGCAAGCTGGTTTACAGCCTTACGTTTATGGTTTTGGCGCTTAGTATTTATGGCATTACTCTTATTCATACCACGGGCAATATTGTAGACGACTTGCCGAAGGGCGACCGGATTATTAAAGATTTGAATTTCTTCGAGCGTAACTTTTCGGGTGTAATGCCCCTTGAAATACTGGTGAATACCACCGATAGCACACGCGTAACTCAAGAAAAAACCCTTCGAAAAATCGAGCAGCTCCAAGCGGAACTTGCCAAGTATCCAGAAATTTCACGGTCGCTTGCTATCACCGACGCCATCAAGTTTGCCAAGCAAGCTTATTACAACGGTGCTCCTTCGAAGTATAGCCTTATCACGGGTTATGAAAAGTCTTTCATCGCTCCATATATCCGTGGCAATGAGTCAGACGTAGGCGGTGTGTCACAGCTGTTTCTAGATTCCGCCCAGCAAACAACACGTATTTCGGCTCAGATTGCCGATATAGGTACTGCAGAACTCGACTCGCTCATGCAGCGATTAAAACCTGCTGTGTTCGATATTTTCCCAAGCGATCAGTACAAAGTTACCCTTACCGGTACGAGCATTGTATTCCTCAACGGTACTTCCTACCTCGTTAAGAATCTGTTTATTTCTTTGGCCATAGCCATTTTGGTCATTGGACTATTGATGGCTTTACTCTTCAACTCGGCGCGGATGGTGCTCATTTCGTTGATTCCCAATCTCGTTCCGCTTATTTTTACCGCTGGTCTCATGGGTTTTTTCGGTATTGCTATTAAACCTTCCACGATCTTAGTGTTCAGTATTGCCTTTGGAATTTCTGTTGATGATACCATTCACTTTCTATCGAAATACAGGCAAGAGTTGAAGCACCGATCCTGGGATATCTCTACATGTGTTTTGAAAGCCCTGCACGAAACGGGGGTTTCGATGATTTATACCTCGATTATTCTTTTCTTCGGCTTCTTGGTTTTCACTGCTTCAAATTTCGGTGGTACGGTGGCTCTTGGTTTCTTGGTGTCAGTGACGCTGCTTGTAGCCATGCTCTCTAACTTGGTGTTGCTTCCCACTTTACTTATGTCGTTTCAGCGGAGCTTGATTACCAAATCTTTTCAAGAACCCCTTTTGGAAATAGTCGATGAAGAAGAAGACATTGAACTCGACGACCTAGAAATACAGCGAAAGCCTTAACTCGATTTAATATTTAGAATCTGTGAAAGGAATAATATTGGCCGGTGGTTCCGGCACACGTCTTTATCCACTCACCATAGCAGTGAGTAAGCAGCTTATGCCAGTGTACGATAAGCCGATGATTTATTATCCGCTTTCTACCTTGATGAGCGCCGGTATCCGTGACATTCTGATTATTAGCACCCCGCAAGACAAGCCCCACTTTGAGCGATTGCTTGGCGATGGCGCAAGGTTGGGATGCCACTTTGAATACGCTGTGCAGGAAGTGCCCAATGGACTCGCTCAGGCCTTTGTGATCGGAGCCGATTTTATCGGCAAAGACAAAGTGGCTCTCATATTGGGCGACAATATTTTTTATGGACTGTCGCTTGACCATTTGCTGAGAGCAAATACCGACCCCGACGGTGGCATTGTCTATGCCTACCACGTTTCTGATCCAGAGCGTTATGGTGTAGTAGAATTTGATGCGGAGAAGCGCGCGCTCTCGATTGAAGAAAAACCCGAGAAGCCTAAATCAAAATACGCCGTACCCGGGCTCTACTTTTACGATAACGAGGTAATCTCTATTTCCAGAACACTCAAGCCCAGTGTGCGCGGGGAGTATGAAATTACGGATGTGAATAAGGAGTATTTGAAGCGTGGAAAGCTTAAGGTATCGATTCTCGACCGCGGTACTGCTTGGCTCGACACGGGCACCTTCTCATCACTCATGCAGGCCGGCCAATTTGTAGAGGTAATCGAAGAGCGCCAGGGACTCAAGGTAGGTTGTATTGAAGAAACTGCCTATAATATGGGCTTTATCAATGACCGAGAGTTGAGTGAAATTGCCCAACCACTCGTAAAAAGCGGCTACGGCCAATACTTATTGAACTTATTGAAATGACCCCAACTCTGGCCGAAATGCAAGGCAAGTTTGAGCATGCCTTGAGCCTGTATTGTGCCACCCTTCCTAACACTTCGCTTTATGAGCCGATACGCTACATTCTCAGCTTAGGCGGTAAACGTATTCGCCCCGTGCTGGTGATGATTGCCGCTGATGCCTACCAAGCCGATGAAACTTGTACGATTCGAGCTGCACTGGCTGTGGAGATCTTCCACAACTTTTCCCTCGTCCACGATGACATTATGGATGCCGCCCCGCTGAGACGTGGAAAAGCAACCGTTCATGCCCGCTGGAATGAGAATCTGGCCATCCTAAGTGGCGACGCCATGCTCATCGAAGCTTATAAACAACTCGCGGGCATCAATGCGCAATGGCTTAAACCGGCTCTCGATTTATTTAATAAAACGTCGAGCGAAGTTTGCGAAGGGCAACAGCTCGATATGGAGTTTGAGAAAGTCGCGGAAGTATCGGTAGCTGGTTACACCGAAATGATCGGGCTCAAAACGGCGGTACTTTTAGGTTGTTGCTTAAAGATGGGAGCCATGCTGGGCGGAGCAAGCACCCTCGATGCTGATGCGCTTTACCAGTTCGGAAAACTTACGGGCGTTGGATTTCAAATTCAAGACGATTACCTGGATGCCTTTGGCAATCCCGATCAGTTCGGAAAGCAAGTGGGTGGAGATATTTTGGCTAATAAAAAGACTTTTTTAGTGGCCAAGGCTATGGAAGTAATGCAGCCTTCGGATCGCAAAGAGCTTCAGCGCTTGATGAGTCAAGAGCCGCGCTTCGATCCAACCGTAAAAATTAGGGAAGTAACTGCCCACTTCCGTCGAAACGGCATTGACGAAGCGGCGCTATTGGCTATAGAATCCTACTTCATGCAAGCCGAAGAATTACTCAGATCATTGGAGCTTAGCGAAGGGCAGAAGGAACCTTTTAGGGCCTTCGCAAGGCAACTAATGGTGAGGAAGGCGTGATATAAGGGCGGCTCGGGAGGAAACTCAGCTGTATAATTCCCTCAGGGCGCCTTCCAAATCTCCATGCTTAAATGCAAAACCAGTATCCTTCAATTTATCAGCGGAAGCCCGGCTACCCTCGAGCACTATCTCGGACATTTCGCCAAAAGCCAATTTGAGGGCAAATTCGGGCACATTCGGCATCCAATAGGGTTTTTTGAGAACCTTGGCCAGGGTCGCGGTTAGGGTTTCGTTTGTCACATGGTCGCCATTGGAAGCATTATAAGCTCCGGTAATTTCTTGGTTTTCAATCGCGGTGATGTAGAGATTTACCAAATCGTCGATATGTATGTAAGGCACGTATTGATCTCCCCGCCCCAAGGCTGCACCAAACCCCAGTTTCACAGGTGCGGCTATCCGCTTCAGGGCGCCTTTGTCCTTGGCTAGAACCACTCCTGTGCGCAATTTTACAACCCGCCCTACCGTATGGAAATGATCGGCTGCAGCTTCCCATTTCACGCAGCACTCCCCAATAAAACTGCTTGCCGGCGGGTCGGTTTCGACGTAAATATGTTCGGTGGTTTTGCTTCCGTGATAGTTTATTCCGCTCGCCGAAACGAAAGTGTCGATGGCCTGTCCGGAGAGTTTTAATCCCTTGTAAATTAATGCCGCCGTTTCTACACGACTATCGATAAGCTCCTTCTTGCGCGCATCTGTCCACCGCCTATCTGCTATACCAGCCCCGGCTAAATGTACGATATTGGAAACACCTGCGAACGCATTCAAATCTATCTCCTGACGGTTCGTGTCCCATTTGAAAATTTCGACTCCGCTTATATCGCCTTTCTCACGACTCAAGTGATGCACGGCGTAGCCATTATCTTTCAATCGCTTAGTAAGCGCCATACCGATCATACCCGATCCACCAGAAATGAGTACTGTTTTCATAGGTCAAAGTTAAGAGATCGTTGTGAGTTCTTGCCTCAATGTACGAAATATGGAGCACCGCGAAGCTGTTCAATATTTTGATCTTTTTGACGTTCGTTAGGCGCTCACACCTCACAACCCTTTGTGCAAATCGGATGTTGCGAGCGCGTATCACCTGCGCGTGGATTCCGATATTAGCACCATCGAATACCATGACGAAATCACAAATCATTTCCAGCTTTCTTTTCTCTGCCTTCTTGGTATCCGCGACATTATGCGCCCAAGACCAAACTTATGTAGACTATTGGGACGAAGTCAAAAAGATTAAACGTTCGGAAGGGCTGTACAAAAATGGAGTTGAGCATGGAGAATGGAAATACTACGATTATAATGGCCAATTGATCGAAAAAGCATTCTATAATTTCGGCCGTCGCGATGGGGAAACAGTAACCTATTTTAGCGATGGTGGGGTAAAAGACCGAGGATTTTTTGAATGGGATCAACAAGACAGTACTTACGAGTCGTTCAATGCCAAAGGCATAAGAGAAGTGCAGGGCTATTTCGAAAAAGGGGAGCGCTCGGGTATTTGGAAAGAGTGGTACCCATCGGGAAATTCCAAACTTGAAGAGCGATATCCCGCTGAGGGCAACCGCGAAATGATCGCTTTTTGGAACCCGCAAGGGGAGCAGCTCATAGCCGGGGGAAAAGGGCGAATGACGGATTACTACGATAATGGCCAAATAAAATTGCAGGAAGAATATAACAATGGCCAAATAGATGGGCTATCGCAGACCTGGTATAGCGAGGGTACGCTGCGCTCGGAAGGGCGCTACGAGGCGGGCCGAAAAAATGGGGTGTGGAACTATTATCAGGTGGATGGGGCTAAGCAATTGGTGTCCACCTTCCGGAGCGATACCTTGCACGGTGGGCAGATTACCTACTTCGACTCTGGCGAAGTATCCATCGAAGGCCGCTTCGAAGCAGGCGAAAAAGATAGTACCTGGACTTTCTATTTCAACACGGGTAAGGTAGAAATGAACGGGGCCTTCAAGAAGAACTTGCGCAATGGGCGATGGACTTACTATCATACCAACGGGAAGGTGCAATCTGAAGGACTCTGGGAAGCCGACAAGCGCAATGGTACTTGGTATTTTTACTACGCCGATGGATCGAAATGGCGGGAAGGGAACTTCATAAACGACCTAAAAACAAGCACTTGGACCACCTGGTTCGAAAACGGTAAAATGCTCCAACAGGGCGAGTACATCGATGGCAAGGAAGAAGGACTTTGGAAATCATGGTTTGAAAACGGGAATCGAAAGGACGAAGGTTATTTTAAGAACGGCAAGATTCAGGGAATTTGGAAAGGATGGCATCCCAATGGTGAACAGAGCTACACCGGGACGTGGGCTAATGATCAAAAGAACGGAGAGTGGAAGCATTTCTCAGCAGAGGGCTATCCAGAAGAAACCGCTTGGCATAAAGCCGGTGTGCTCAATGGACCTTATAC
The DNA here is from genome assembly GCA_038321615.1 of Flavobacteriales bacterium. Classification (GTDB taxonomy): domain Bacteria; phylum Bacteroidota; class Bacteroidia; order Flavobacteriales_D; family Cryomorphaceae; genus JBBQFC01. The sequence goes on from JBBQFC010000030.1 coordinate 17,057, forward strand.
GAGATATGGCGCAAATGGAATCCCCGAGTCGCAAGGTACCTACACCGCCGGAAAACCAACCGGAAAGTGGGTCTACTATTTCCCGGAAGGCGGGAAGCTGAGAGAAGCCGAGTATAAAGACGGCAAGCTCGAGGGCATCATCACCACTTACCATAGGCAAGGCGGCGCAGTGCACATGAGCGAAATGTACAAAGACGGTAAGCGTAACGGACGATCCATCGAATATTCTCCCCGCGGCAATGTGATCCATGAGGTGGAGTATGCAAACGGCCAAAAGGGAAAGGTCGTGCAGGATAATCGCAAACCGTAGTAGAGACTTTGCGTGCAACCCGTGTAGAGACGTTGCGTGCAACGTCTCTACTACGCCCTAACGATTTTATTTTTCCCACACTCAAAAAAATCCTTACTTTTGCACTAGTAAAGTGAAAAAACAAGAGGGGCCGTTGCCCCTCTTTTTTGTTCGAACTCTTGATCAGCGAATCTACTATACGAAGCCTTATCGGCGAGAAAATTGTCGGTACAGATTATTACGTACTGAGCTTAGAAATTAAGCCCGGCAACGCCATATTTGTAGAGCTAGAAGGCATGGGGCCGGTGGGCATCAGCGATTGTGTGGACATAAGCCGGCAGATCGAGCATAACCTCGACCGTGAGGCGGAAGACTTTTCGCTGCAAGTCAGTTCACCCGGTTTGGATAAGCCACTCCGCGATTACAGGCAGTATATCAAAAACATTGGCCGTAGCCTGCAAATCAGACTCGCCGATGGGCAAGATATAGAAGGAGAAATCATCGCTGCCGACGAAGTTAAAGTTACCCTGCACACCCGCACGAAAGAGCCGGTAGAAGGCAAGAAAAAGAAAGAATGGGTGGAGCGCGACATAGTGTTGCCTTACCCGGATATAAAACAATCGAAGATTAAAATAACCTTTAATTAAGGAGCCATGAGCGATACTAACCTATTCGAGTCCTTCGCCGAGTTCAAAGAGTTTAAGAATATCGACCGCGAAACAATGATGCGGATTCTCGAAGACGTATTCCGAAATATGCTCATCAAAAAGCACGGTACGGACGAGAATTTCGACATAATTATCAATCCTGATGAGGGCGACTTACAGATTTGGCGAAACCGTGAAATCGTGCACGATGGTGAAGTGGAAGACGATAATAGCCAGGTGGCGTACAGCGATGCCATCAAGATTGAGCCCGATTTTGAGATCGGTGAAGAAGCATCGGAAGAAATCCGCCTGGAATATTTCGGACGTCGTGCAATTCTCTCCATGCGTCAAAATCTGGTTTCAAAGGTCATCGAATTAGAGAAAGATAGCCTTTACAAGAAATACAGCCAGCGCGTTGGCGAAATCATCACCGGCGAAGTGTACCAAGTTTGGAAGCGCGAGATTCTGCTTCTCGACGACGAAAACAATGAGCTAATTCTACCCAAATCCGAGCAAATCCCTTCCGACTATTTTAAGAAGGGCGATTCGGTTCGCGCAGTGGTGGCCAAAGTGGAAATGCGGAATAACAATCCGGTGGTAATTTTATCGCGGACTGCACCCGAATTTTTGCAACGCCTTTTCGAAATGGAAGTTCCCGAAGTATTCGATGGGCTCATAACCATTAAGAAGATAGTACGCGTACCTGGCGAGCGAGCTAAAGTGGCCGTGGAAAGTTACGACGATCGGATCGATCCGGTAGGGGCTTGTGTAGGGATGAAAGGATCGCGCATACATTCCATTGTGCGTGAACTGAAAAACGAAAATATCGACGTAATCAATTACACGTCGAATATGCAATTGCTAATACAACGCGCACTTAGTCCAGCTAAGATCACGAATATCAAGATCAACGATGAGTTGAAAAAGGCCGATGTATTTCTCAAAGCCGATCAGGTTTCACTTGCTATAGGTAAAGGTGGTCACAACATTAAACTCGCCGGAAAACTAACGGGCTTTGAGCTCGATGTGTACCGCGATAGCGAAACCGAAGATGAAGATGTGGATTTGGAAGAATTTGTGGACGAAATCGACGGCTGGATTATCGATGAATTGAAGTCGGCCGGACTCGACACAGCCCGCAGCGTGTTGGAATTGACAAAAGCAGATTTGGTAAAACGCACCGATCTCGAAGAAGAAACAGTAACTGAAATCATGAAAATCCTGCGCGAAGAGCTGGAATAAACCTAATTAGGCTTATTTCCTAACTTTGCAAGCCAGGAGCAAACAATTTATGCCAGCAAAAGCAGCACCAGTAAGATTAAGTAAAGCCGCCAAAGAGTTCAATGTAGGTACTTCAACCATCATTGAATATTTAGCGTCTAAAGGTATTCCCTTGGAGAATAACCCCAATTCGAAAATCGAGACCGGGGTATACCAAATTTTAATGGAGGAATTCGCAGACTCCAAAGAAATAAAGGAAAAATCCAAAATGGTGGGCGTATCGCCTGGCAAACGCGAAACGGTGTCTATCAATCCCGAGAAATCGGAAATTGCAAAACCCAAACCTCCGGTAGAAGTCGAAGAAGTGCTGATCAAAAATGTTCAAAGCGCTGAAGACATTATACGTCCAATGGTTGCAAGGTCTCCCGGACTTAATGTAGTAGGCCGCATAGACCTCGACAAAAAGAAACCTGCTCCTCAGCCCGTTGAAAAACCAGCCCCCGAGCCGGAAGTAAAATTAGAACCGGCGAAGCCCGAGCCCGAAACTGAAAAACCAGTTGTTGAGATAAAAGAAGAGGTCGCAGCTCCAGCAAAAGAAGTTGCTGTCCCTGTAGAAGCGAAGAAAGCCACGCCGCAAGTCGAAGGGCCAAGAGTGATTGAAACGATTCGCAGCTCGGCCGGTAAATTGGCTGGGGTAAATGTGGTCGGAAAAATCGACCTGCCTGAACGTCCGAAAAAGGTTGCAAAACCGGTGATGAGCACCAATCCGGATCAGGAAACGCAACAAAATCGCAAGAAGCGAAAACGCATTACCACCAATACCCCTGGACAAACCAACCAGAGCGCCGGCGGAAACCAGCAGCGGCCTGGAAACAACAACAACAGCAATAACAGTAATAATAACCGCAAAGGAGCACCTGCCGCCAAAACCGGCCTTCGTCAGGAAGTAAGCCAGGACGATATCCAACGTGAGTTGCGCGAGACCCTTGCGAAAATGAATAGCACGGGTAATAAGTCGAAGGGAGCCAAGAACCGCCGAATTAAGCGCGACGATTACAGCAGAAAATTGGAAGAGCGAGAGCTTCAGGCCGCAGAAGATTCAAAAATTTTGCGTCTCACGGAGTTTGTGACCGTTTCCGATTTGGCCAGCCTTATGGGCGTGAGCGTTACAGAAGTAATTTCTGCCTGCATGTCGCTTGGTATTATGGCATCGATTAATCAGCGCCTTGATGCTGAGACCATTTCTATCGTTACCGAAGAGTTTGGATACACCGTAGAGTTTACCAGCGCCGAAGTGGCGGAGTCTATTCAACTCGAAGCAGATAAAGCGGAAGATTTACTCGAACGCGCCCCAATCGTCACCGTTATGGGTCACGTCGATCACGGTAAAACATCCCTCCTCGACTACATTCGAGAGGAGAATGTAATCGCTGGCGAAGCCGGAGGTATTACCCAGCACATTGGTGCATACAGCGTGGAGCGCAAAGATGGTCGCAAGATCACTTTCCTCGATACTCCCGGCCACGAAGCGTTCACCGCCATGCGTGCCCGCGGAGCGCAGGTCACCGACTTGGCCATTATAGTAGTTTCTGCCGATGATAGCGTAATGCCCCAGACCCGCGAAGCCATCAACCACGCCCAAGCGGCCGGTATTCCGATGATCTTTGCCATTAACAAAATTGATAAACCCGACGCGAACCCTGAGCGAATCAAGGAGCAATTGGCGGCGATGAATATTCTGGTTGAAGATTGGGGTGGTAAATTCCAAAGTCAAGAAATTTCAGCCAAAAAAGGAACAAACGTTGAAGAGCTGCTCGAGAAAGTACTGCTCGAAGCCGATCTACTCGAACTCAAAGCCAATCCGAAGAAAAATGCCCTTGGTACTATCATAGAATCTTCCCTCGATAAAGGTCGCGGGTTCGTTTCCACCCTCATTGTAGAAGGCGGAACCCTGAAAGTAGGCGATGTGGTACTTGCCGGACATTATTCGGGTAGAGTGAAAGCCATGTTCAATGAGCGTGGAACGGCTATAATAAATGCAGGGCCTTCCACTCCAGTGAGTATGTTGGGCTTGAATGGTGCCCCAAATGCGGGGGATAAGTTCCACGTGCTCGACGACGAGCGCGAAGCCCGAACGATTGCAGCGAAGCGTGAGCAATTGCAACGTGAGCAAGGTGTACGTACTCAAAAGCATATTACCCTCGACGAAATTGGGCGGCGTATTGCAATTGGAGATTTCAAAGAGCTCAATATTATTCTCAAGGGAGACGTGGATGGATCGGTGGAAGCGCTTGCCGATAGTTTGCAAAAGCTATCTACCAGCAAGGTGCAGGTGAATGTGATCCACAAGGCGGTGGGTCAGATTACCGAGAGCGACGTGCTCTTAGCTTCAGCTTCCGATGCAATCATAGTGGGCTTCCAAGTGCGGCCATCCGCAGGAGCGCGCCGATTGGCCGAAAAAGAAGAAATTCAGATCAAAACATACAGCATTATTTACGCGGCCATCGAAGAGATCAAGGACGCTATGGAAGGAATGCTTTCTGCGAAGATCGAAGAGAAAGTGGTGGGTAATGCCGAAATTCGTGAAACATTCAAAATCACCAAAGTCGGAACCATCGCAGGTTGTTTCGTTACAGACGGTAAGATTAGCCGAAACTCGAAAATTCGCTTAATTCGCGATGGAATTGTGGTCTACAACGGTCACCTTGGAAGCCTTAAGCGTTTCAAAGATGATGTGAAAGAAGTGGTGAAAGGCTACGAATGCGGTCTGAATATCGATAAGTTCAACGATATCAAGGAAGGCGATATGATCGAAGCTTACGAAGAAGTGGAAGTGAAACAAACACTCGATTCGTAAATCGCAATTTTATTTCGAACCGGGCTCAATGATAGGAGGAAGTTCTATCTTGTCCTTTACCAAATAGGCTCCCGGAAAGGTAGCAGCGAGCGATTGCTTAAATTTTTCGGCATCAATTCTGTTTCGGAAATCGCCGACGCGCAGTCGGAAATTTGGAGCCAAATAAGAGATGTAGGCACCCTTTTCGGTGTGCTGACGCAAAAATGCAGCACGTTTTTCTTGGGCTTCTTCGCGTTTTCCGAAGTAAATCTGAACTCTGTAACCATCTGGAAGTGTTGGTTTCAGACGCTTCAACGAATCCAGGCGCAATATGTCGCCATTGGCGTGGATGCTGATATTTCCTGGTTCCTGGACAATGAATCCTTCCGTGTGACTCGACTTTGAGCCATACCACGTGGGTTCTTGAGCGTCCGCGTTAATTTGGAGCCCTGCAGTGAGCAATAGGGTGACGTAAATGAGATTCCGCATTCGAAATGTTAATTTTCCAGATTGCAAACTTACTTCAAAAACTAAACCATAGTGTTTTACCCGCAATGCGCTTAAGGGTATCGATGGCGGCAAATTGAATTCCGAGAACGGTTACAGCAGCGCAGAAGCGCCCATAATTTAGATTGATTCTAAATTATTTGCTACCCCTTCAATTTGTGGTCTGATGCCGTAATTCAAGTCTTGTTTCTATTAAATTTGCGCCAATTTTAGGAGCAGTTTATCTGAAGATGAGTCTCAATATGAAATACCTTTCAAAAAATGTTCTCTTGGCCTGCCGCGCGTTTGGATTGATGCTGGTGTTGGTGGCGGCGGCTGCGATAAATCCTGCCGCAGCGCAGGACGGAGAAAAGCTATTCAAAGCCAACTGTGCTTCCTGTCATAAGGTAGATCAGAATATGACGGGTCCTGCATTGAAAGGTGTGGAAGAGCGTTGGGCGGGCAAGAAAGAATTGCTTTACCAATGGATTCAAAATCCGGCCAAGGTTAAGGATATGAACGATCCTTATGTAAATAAACTGCTTGCTGAGTGGGAGCCTAAGGCCGGCTTGATGACAGCTCAGGCCGTGAGCAACGAAGACATAGATGCCATTTTAACTTACATAACCAATTGGACTCCGCCAGTAGCAGTAGGCCCTGCAGTAGTTCCTGGAGCTGAGCCGGTGGATAGTGGGATTTCAATATCCTGGTTGCTCATCATCTTATTCATACTTCTCATCTTAGTTTTCTCGCTGTGGGGAGTTAATTCTTCGCTTACCAAAATTAATAAGGACGCTCTCGATGAAGAAGGTATTCCAACTTCTGAAGCCCCAATGGGTCAGCGTCTTGGCACTTGGGCTTGGGACAATAAATTGCTTGTTTCCGTGCTCAGTATCTTGGTAGTCGTTTTTTTAGCAGTAAGCGGCTACGAGTCGCTGATGGGTGTAGGAGTTTACCAAGGCTATACCCCCGAGCAACCCATTAAGTTTAATCATACGCTTCATGCTGGCACAAATCAAGTGGCCTGTGTATATTGTCACCACAGTGCGCTTAAAAGCAAGCATGCCGGTATTCCTTCTGCCAATATCTGCATGAATTGCCACAAGGCAATCAATCAAGGAAAAAGTGAAGAAGGCACTGCCGATATCATGAAAATTTACGCCGCCGTTGGCTGGGATCAAGAGGCGCAAGAGTACACCGGCGAAGAAAAACCTATTGTATGGGTAAAGGTTCACAACCTTCCAGACCATGCCTATTTTAACCACGCCCAGCATTACGTGGTAGGGCAAATCGAGTGTCAGGAATGCCACGGTCAAATCCAAGCGGAATACACCGTAGCAGGCCAGTACGCTCCACTCACCATGGGGTGGTGTATCGAATGCCACAATAAGACAGCCGTAAATATGGCTGGCAATGGTTATTACGACGAAGTTCACCAGCGATTGGTAGACCATGGCAAAGACGAATTAAAAGAATATTTGGAAGACGGTACCATCACAGCCCGTGAATTGGGCGGCTGGGAATGTTCAAAATGTCACTATTAATCTATCGCTGTAGCGCAATATCATATGGCAAACAAAAAACAGTATTGGGTAGGATTGGAAGAACTGGAGAATACTCCATCGTTTCAGGCAGCTCAGAAAAATGAATTTTCGGAAAAGGCGGTGTCGGTTGATACGTTCCTTTCAGAAACGAATTTGGAGAAAACGTCTACTAACCGACGGGATTTCTTGAAATTCTTGGGTTTTAGCGTTACTGCGGCAACCGTTGCGGCCTGCGAAACCCCGATAATCAATTCCGTTCCCTACGTTAACAAGCCCGAGAGCATCACGCCTGGTGTTCCGACCTATTACGCATCCACCTATTTCGATGGCAGCGACTACGGAAGCATCGTTGTGAAAACGCGTGAAGGTCGCCCGATTTTTATCAAAGGAAATGCGAAACATGGCATCAACGAAGGCTCGCTTACAGCGAGAATCAATTCTTCGGTGCTCGGTTTATACGATAGCAACCGCCTTCAAGGTCCTATGGCCCAAGGATCAGCGGCTTCATGGGCCGATGTCGATCCGAAGATTGCCGCCGGACTCCAAAGTGCTGCCAACAGCGGTAAATCAATTGTGTTGCTGACAGGTACAGTTATGAGCCCTTCGACCATGGCGATCGTTAAAGCCATGACCGAAAAATATGGGGAAACGGCCGTGCGTCACGTGAGCTATGATGCTTACAGCGCATACGGAATTCGCAAAGGCAATGAACTTTCTTTCGGAAAATCAATGATTCCCGATTACGATTTCTCAAAAGCAAAAGTAATCGTAAGCCTCGATGCCGATTTCCTCGACAGCTGGGTAATGCCCACGCAGTTCATCGCGCAGTATTCGAAGAACCGCAATCCGCAGGCCGACTGGATGAGCAAACACTACCATATCGAAAGTCGCTTATCGCTCACAGGCTCAAATGCCGATGTGCGCATTCCAATTCTGCCTTCTCAAGAAGGCGCTGCTATTCTAGCGCTGCACAATGAGGTGTCTAAACTAGTGGGGGGAACATCCGCTGCCGGAAAAACAGATGGACTGCCGATGGATCGAATTGCAGCGGCCGCGATGGATCTTTCAAAAAACCGGGGGAAGTCACTTGTAATTTCTGGGTCGAACGATCCGCAGGTTCAGGTGGTAGTTAATGCCATCAACAGCATGCTCGGCAATTATGGAAGCACCATCTCAACCGATCGGGAGCTTTTTGTAAAGCAAGGCAACGATGCCGAAGTGCTACGACTTGTTAGCGATATGAATGCCGGCAAGGTAGGGGCTATCCTTATTTCTGGAGATATTAATCCTGCCTACGCGCTTCCGAATTCCAACGAATTTGTTGCCGGCTTGGCTAAGGTCGGAACTTCTGTATCCTTCGCCCGATGGGCCGACGAAACCGCCACACACTGCGGGTATCTTTGTCCAGATCATCACTATTTAGAAGCCTGGAACGATTATCGACCAAAATCCGGTCATTTGGCATTGGCTCAGCCCACTATCAATCCGCTTTACAATACCCGCCAATTTCAGGAATCGCTCATGCGATTCTGCGGCATGGAAGGGAATTATCATGATTTTTTGCGCCAGCAATGGCAATCGTATTCTTTGTCGAATGGAAGCGAATCTTTCTTATTCGACGATTATTGGTACAATGCGCTTCGCACCGGAACGGTTAGCGAATCGGTGGCTACAGGCGGCTCAGGAATAATTCTTAATGCAGCTGCGGTTTCAGCTGCTGCCGGCGGTTTAGGTAAAAATTCTTCTGGATCAGGCGCTTTTGAATTGGTGCTATATACCAATACTGGAATCGGCGATGGTTCGCACGCTACGAACCCATGGCTTCAAGAACTCCCAGACCCGATTTCAAAAGTAACGTGGGATAATTATGTGGCCGTTAACCCAGCTGACGCGAAGGAATTAGGACTCAACCTTACCATCGGGCAAGAAGAACCGGCATCGCTTGTAAAAGTTACGATGGGCGACAAAGAAGTAGTACTCCCAGCTTTGGCACAACCAGGACAGAAGAGTGGATCCGTGTCGATCGCTCTTGGTTACGGCCGCGGGGCGGGTGGAGAAGCCATTGGACGCTCCGCTTTCCGAACCAAGGAATATGGCGGGTATGATCTCGACGGCGAAGGGCGCAAGATTACCATAGGTAAGAATGTTTATCCCCTGGTTACTGTTGCTAATGGCGCAATGAATTACAAAGGAGGGTCAGTGTCTATTGAGAAGTTGGGCGAAACCTATCCATTGGCTTGCACCCAAACGCACCATACCATTATGGGTCGTGACTCTGTATTGAAGGAAACTACCTTCTCTACTTTCCAATCTGAACCAAAAGAAGTTTACAACCCTGCTCATTTGCTGCAGGTCCGCGAGAACGGTGAAATACTGAAGAGGGACGTAGAAGAAGTAGATATTTGGAGAAGCCACCCCGTAGTTGGAGTTGGTCACCGATGGGGAATGTCTATTGACCTTTCCACTTGCTTTGGCTGCGGAGCGTGCGTTACCGCCTGCCATTCTGAAAATAATGTGCCTGTGGTGGGTAAAGATGAAATCCGCCGCGGACGAGATATGCACTGGTTGCGTATCGACCGCTACTACTCTTCCGACATGTCGCTCGAAAAAGGCGCCGAAGAAGGAATAGGCGTTGTTGATACCTACCGACAAATGGAGGTTGCCAATTACGACAATCCAAGCACCGTGCACATGCCGATGATGTGTCAGCATTGCAACCACGCACCCTGCGAAACAGTTTGCCCTGTAGCGGCTACCACTCACAGCAACGAAGGCCTAAATCAGATGACTTACAATCGCTGTATCGGAACCCGCTACTGCGCCAACAACTGTCCATTTAAAGTACGACGCTTCAACTGGTTTAATTACAAAGCATATGCGAAATTTACGGATGTGAATCCATCGCAAGATGCCACAGCCCGTATGGTTCTCAACCCCGATGTTACCGTTCGTTCACGGGGAGTGATGGAGAAATGTTCCATGTGCGTGCAGCGCATCCAGGCTGGAAAATTAGGGGCTAAGATAAAAAGCCAGCCGGTAGAAGATGGAGCTATTCAAACAGCCTGTGCCGAAGCTTGTCCAGCTCAAGCTATTTCTTTTGGCGATTTGAACGATGCGGGAAGCATTGTAGCCGCGAGCGAAACCGATAAGCGCAGCTACCATGCACTTGCCGATGTGGGCGTAAAGCCAAACGTGAGTTACAAAGTGAAAGTGAGAAATATTTAATTGAAGAAAATAAGCCCGCATGCATAAAGAAGCTGCCATACGTCAAGCACTCATTTTGGGAGACAAGAGCTACCACGACATTACCGTCGATGTAGTAGGACCTATTGAGAATAAGGCACCTACCGCTTGGTACGTCCTCATCACCATCGCCGGCCTTATTGCCCTTTGGGGTCTGGGCTGTATCACTTATCTCATCAGCACCGGTATAGGAGTGTGGGGTTTGAACAAAACGGTAGGTTGGGCTTGGGACATTACCAACTTTGTGTGGTGGGTAGGCATAGGTCACGCGGGAACTTTGATTTCGGCGGTACTCTTGCTGTTTCGTCAGAAATGGCGCATGGCTATTAACCGATCTGCGGAAGCGATGACCATTTTTGCCGTAATGATGGCGGCACTCTTCCCCGGTATTCACATGGGCAGAATTTGGGTGGCATATTGGGTACTCCCCCTGCCAAATACCTTCGGATCGCTATGGGTAAACTTCAACTCGCCGCTCCTCTGGGACGTGTTCGCAATCTCAACTTATTTCAGTGTGTCGCTTGTGTTTTGGTATATTGGGCTTATTCCCGACTTTGCTACCATCCGCGATCGTATGTCCAAGCCCTTAGCCAAGAAGATTTATGGACTCCTAAGTTTTGGTTGGTCGGGTAAGGCTAAGAACTGGACCCGCTTCGAAGAAGTTTCGCTGGTTTTGGCCGGTTTGGCCACTCCACTAGTATTCTCTGTACACTCTATTGTATCTATGGACTTTGCCACAAGCGTTATACCCGGTTGGCATACCACCATTTTCCCACCGTACTTCGTGTCGGGCGCTGTCTTTTCTGGATTTGCTATGGTGCTCACCCTGCTGCTTATTATGCGGAAAGTGATGAAATTGGAAAATTACATTACCATCAAGCACGTGGAGTATATGAATATCGTAATCATCGTTACGGGTTCTATCGTGGGTGTTGCTTATCTCACCGAGCTATTTATCTCCTGGTATTCGGGTGTGGAGTATGAATCTTACGCCTTTATTAATCGCTTTAGCGGTCCTTATATGTGGTCTTACTTTGCCATGATGACTTGCAATGTTATCAGCCCGCAGCTTCTTTGGTTTAAGAAAATCCGTACGAGTTTAACTGCCACGTTTATTCTTTCGATTGTCGTAAATATCGGAATGTGGTTTGAGCGCTTCGTAATCATTGTTACTTCCCTTCACCGCGATTATGTGCCTTCGAGCTGGTCAATGTTCTATCCTACTTGGGTGGATGTTGGTATTTTTGTAGGAACCATAGGCATTTTCTTTACCCTGTTCCTGTTGTTCGCACGATTCTTTCCGGTTTTGGCGCTCAATGAGTTGAAAACGATCCTGAAAGTTTCAGGTGAGAAATATAAAAATGAAGACCACCATTAATGGCTACGCATAATCACCATAACCGCGTGATCCACGCGATGTTCGACGACGATCACCGCCTTTTAGATGCGGCGAAAGTTCTGGTTGCACAGGGTATTCGTATCAAGGAAGTGTACTCTCCTTTCCCGATTCACGGAATAGACCCAGTGATTGGTGTTAAGCGCACGCGCCTGGCGGTAGTCTCTTTTATGTTTGGAGCTGCGGGTCTTTCTCTGGCTTTGCTGGGCATGTGGTATTTCATGATTTACGACTGGCCTATGAACATTGGTGGTAAGCCGAGCTTCAGCCTTATGGAAAATCTTCCTGCTTTTATTCCGGTTGCTTTCGAGTTTACCGTGTTTTGCGCTGCTCATGGAATGGCTCTAACTTATATGTTGCGAAACGGGACGCTCCCGGGAATGCAAGCGGTGAATCCCGATCCGCGTACCACCGACGATAAATTTGTAATGGAGATTACGGATGCAGACAATCAAGATTTGAACGCCGACGATCTCAATACCATGTTAAAAAATGCCGGGGCGATAGAAATTAATCAAAAAGATTTATCTCGTTGATATGAAGATCATTCAAAAAAGCGTCTCAGTTATAGTCGGAGTTCTACTTGCTGGTGCAACGCTCACTTCATGCGTGCGCGATGAGAATAGCCCTGGGTATGAATACATGCCCGACATGTACCGCAGTCCGGCTGTAGAAGCCTACGTAGATTACGGGGAAGTGCGCGATACGTTGCGCTACGGAGTCATGCAGAATTTATCCGCCCGTCATCCTGTGGCAGGCACCGTACCCATGTCGGAGCAGCTCATGAACGATATGCCTTATCCGTATGCCAATAATATCGAAGGCTATGAGCGTGCTGGCGAATTTTTGAAATCACCCTTGGCACAGACGGAAGCAAATATCTCGGAAGGCCAGTCGATCTATATCAGTTTCTGCGTGCATTGCCACGGTGCCGAAGGTGCTGGAAACGGCGCTGTAGTGGCCATTGGCGGGCATCCCGCACCGGGAGCTTACAATGGAGCACTCAAAGATCTTGAAGAAGGTAAAATGTTTCATACGCTCACTTACGGCAAAGGGGTGATGGGCTCACATGCATCTCAGCTTACAAAAGAAGAACGCTGGAAAGTGCTTTGCTATGTGAAGACGCTTCAAAACCCTTCCATCGAAGCTCCCGCAGACACACTTACCACTACCATTGCTACTACTGTTCAGGCAAACGCTACTGCCGCAAACTAACCCTTGAACCAACCAGAAATGAATTTCATTTTCTCACAACGTGCCAAAGTCTTCTCGTATATCCTTATGGGTATAGGAGTGGTGGCTATCATAGGTGGATATTTCGCTACAGGCGAAGACCATCATGCCCGCTGGTGGACCAATTTATTGATAAACGGCTTTTATTTTATGGCCATTTCATTAGGGGCAATGTTCTTTTACGCGCTCCATTTTGCTACCGAAACCGCTTGGGCAGTAGTACTTCGAAGAGTTATGGAGTCTGTATTTTCATTTATACCTATAGCATCTATAGTGCTCATCATTGTATTTATCGGGGCCACTTTTCACCTCAATCATATCTATCATTGGATGGATCCGGCAGTCGGAACTGAATTTGTAGCCGAAGAGACATTAGGCTCTGACCATCCACATTATTATCATTCGGAAGCCGAGGCCGCTGCCGATGGCGTAGCGGTCATTAAAAATGATGCCTACGATTCCATAATCGCCAATAAATCTGCCTATTTGAACATTCCATTTTTCTGGGTTCGGACGCTCATCTACATTGGCGTATTTATCTTTTTCGCACGCTGGTTCAGAAGGCGGTCGCTTCGTGAAGACGAAGAAGGCGGCACCGAGCTCCACCTGAAAGGTTATAAGCGCGGGGCAGTGTATTTGGTAGTGTTCGCTGTGTTTTCATCTACGCTCTCATGGGATTGGATTATGTCGATAGACACGCATTGGTTCAGTACACTGTTTGGATGGTATGTATTCTCGGGTATGTGGGTTTCAGCCATGAATATCATTACCATACTCACGCTTTACCTTATTTCAAAAGGGTATCTCCAGGAGATTAATTCCAGCCACTTGCACGATATGGGTAAATGGGTTTTTGCTTTGAGTTTCCTTTGGGCTTATCTGTGGTTTTCGCAGTTTATGCTTATCTGGTATTCCAACATCCCCGAAGAGGTAACCTACTTTATAACGCGAATTGACTATTATAAAGTACCTTTCTTTGGCATGTTCATCATCAATTTTGCTTTACCGATGTTAATATTAATGTCTCGTGACGCCAAACGAAATCCCGGATTCTTGCTCACCATCGGAACAATCATTTTTATAGGTCATTTTGTAGATACCTATATGCTCATTACCCCCGGGGTATTGGATCAATGGAATTTTGGCTGGATCGAAATCGGTTTTTTCCTTGGATTCACGGGCTTGTTTATAAACCGTGTGCTTACCACGCTTACGAAGGCTTCGCTTGTTCCTAAGAATTCGCCTTACCTTGACGAAAGCTTACATCACCAAATTTAACGACCCATAGCATAAGATCTCATGATAGAGAAGTTGTTTATAGTTTTAATTGTAGTTCTCGCGGTTGTGGCCGTAGCTCAAATCATTCGTTTATCGAAAGTGTCGTCGGTATTGAGCAAGAAAAGAGAAGAAGATTTTTCGCCCATAGCCAACAAGGTCAACAGCAATCTGATGATCTATTTCATGGTTTTCATGTTTGCCTTTTTGATTTGGCACATGGTGGCTTTCGACGATGTATTGCTCCCAGTAGCAGCTTCGGAGCACGGTGTTAAGGTTGATAACCTGCTAAATTTTAATTGGTGGATTATTTTCACGGTGTTCTTCGTAGTTAATTTTTTGCTTTTCTTTTTCGCACGTCGTTACCGTTACGATCCCAATCGGAAAGCCTATTATTTAGCCCACAACAATACCTTGGAGCTTATTTGGACCATCATTCCTTCTATTGTGCTGGTGGTTATTATTATTTGGGGTCTCTTGACCTGGATTGATATTACCGATGAGCCTGGCGAAGACGCTTTGGTAATCGAGTTATATGCGAAACAATTCGATTGGACAGCGCGTTATTCAGGAATTGACAATACCCTTGGCGATGTGAATTTCACATTAATTACCGCCGAGAATCCGTTGGGCATCATCACAGCCGACGGAATTGAGGTGAAGTTGAAGGAATTGGACGAAGAGATAGAGAAGGCTGAAATGAGTATCCGTAATGAAGTACTACCCGAGAGTCGGGTCAAAGAATTAGAAGATCGCATTGGCATGCGTCGCCGACAAAAGTCTAAAGTGTTGAATTACCGCGATAGCGGACGAGATTTCCAAACCGCATATGACGATGTGTTGGTGAAAGGGGAAATGCATATTCCCGTAGGAAAGGAAGTGAATTTTCAAATTCGTGCGCGCGATGTGATTCACAGCGCATTCATGCCTCATTTCAGAGCTCAAATGAATGCCGTACCCGGTATGAATACACAGTTTACATTTACTCCAACCATCACTACAGATAGCATGCGGGTGATAGTAGAAGATGCAAATTTCAATTTTATATTACTTTGCAATAAGGTGTGCGGTTCCGCTCACTTTAATATGCAGATGGATATTATTGTAGATAGCGAAGCCGACTATGCGAAGTGGATCGCTGAGCAGAAAACTTTTGTGCCGGCAGAACCCGTTCGCGCCGAATTGAAGGAGAAGGTAGAAGTAGAAGGTACAATAGCCGTTAATTAAAAGAAGACAATAACTATGGCCGCAATAGCTGAAGCACACGTACACGCCGCTGATCACGCGCACCACCATGAGAAGGAGAGTTTTGTGACGAAATACGTCTTCTCACAAGATCATAAGATGATCAGTAAGCAATTCCTGATTACTGCTATATTCATGGCCATCGTCGCCATGATGCTCTCTGTATTTTTCCGCTTACAGCTTGCATGGCCAGGCGAGAGCTTCGCTATTCTGAATTATTTCCTGGGCGACCGATGGGCTCCGGACGGAGTGCTCGACCGCAATATGTATCTTTCGTTGGTTACCATCCACGGTACCATTATGGTATTCTTTGTGCTTACCGGAGGGTTGAGCGGAACGTTTAGCAACTTACTTATCCCGCTTCAAATTGGAGCGCGCGACATGGCTTCAGGCTTCCTGAACATGCTTTCTTACTGGTTCTTCTTTATTTCCAGTATCATTATGCTCTCCTCTCTATTTGTGGAAACAGGAGCCGCAGGTGGCGGTTGGACTATTTATCCGCCTTTGAGTGCGCTACCACAGGCTATGCCTTCGAGCGGTTTAGGTATGACGCTATGGCTGGTGAGCATGGCCATCTTCATTGCTTCTTCCCTTCTCGGTAGCTTGAATTATATCGTTACGATATTGAATTTGCGCACCAAGGGCATGAAAATGACGCGTTTGCCACTTACAATTTGGGCGTTTTTCATTACTGCGGTTTTAGGTGTGCTTTCTTTCCCTGTTCTTTTTGCCGCTGTACTACTCCTGATTATGGATCGCAGCATGGGTACCAGTTTTTACCTGAGTGATATCTATATTGGCGGCGAAGCGCTCGACCCGGTTGGTGGAAGCCCGATTTTATACCAACACTTGTTCTGGTTTCTGGGTCACCCGGAAGTTTATATTGTACTTCTACCCGCCCTTGGAATAAGCTCCGAGATAATCTCAACCAACTCTCGTAAACCAATCTTCGGTTATCGAGCTATGATCGGGTCTATTCTCGCCATTGGTTTCCTATCGTTCATTGTTTGGGGTCACCACATGTTCATGTCGGGTATGAACCCATTCCTGGGTTCGGTTTTTGTATTTACTACGCTGCTTATTGCCATTCCTTCGGCCGTGAAAGCCTTTAATTACATTACAACTCTTTGGAAAGGAAATATAATTTTTACGCCCGGTATGCTTTTCTCTATCGGCTTGGTTTCAACCTTTGTGTCTGGCGGATTGACTGGCATCATTCTCGCCGATTCGGCCTTGGATATCAACCTTCACGACACCTATTTTGTAGTAGCTCACTTCCATATTGTAATGGGTCTTTCCGCTATATTCGGAATGTTTGCCGGAATTTATCATTGGTTCCCAAAAATGTTTGGCCGAATGATGAATTCGCGCATGGGATACGTCCATTTCTGGCTGACCATAGTAGGTGGGTATGGCGTGTTTTTCCCAATGCACTTCGTTGGGATGGCAGGGGCTCCACGTCGGTATTACCAATACACCGATTATCCGATGTTCGATGGTATCGCTGACTTGAATGTGGTAATAACCTACTTTGCCATTTTGGCGGCGGTAGCTCAGGTTATATTCCTGGCCAACTTCTTCTATTCCATATTCCGTGGTCAGAGAGCAGTTCAAAATCCTTGGAAATCGAATACGCTCGAGTGGACTACACCGGTGGAGCATTTACACGGCAACTGGCCGGGCGCATTGCCCGAAGTACATCGCTGGCCTTACGATTACAGCAAGCCTGGAAAAGAGCTCGACTACGTGCCACAGACGGTTCCTTTAGATCACGACGAAGAAGAGCATTGACGGTCGATCAAATAGAAAGATTCAAAGCCGCGCGGATTCCCGTGCGGCTTTTTTCTGACCATTTGCAGCAGCTATCTTGAGTATATTTGTAGCTGATGGAAAATCCAGATTTCGACGTGCGCGATAGCGCTTACAGCTCCGATGCAGAGATAGACCGTGTGCTGCGGCCGCGGATTTTTGAAGATTTTGCTGGTCAGGAAAAAATACTCGAAAACCTCAAGGTATTTGTCACCGCAGCACGCAATCGCGCGGAAGCACTCGACCACGTATTACTGCATGGCCCGCCCGGTTTGGGCAAAACCACGCTGGCGCATATTATTTCGCAAGAGCTTGGTGTAGGCTTTAGAGTTACTTCGGGCCCAGTTCTCGACAAACCGGGTGACCTGGCGGGATTGCTCACCAATCTTGAGCCGATGGATGTACTGTTTATCGACGAGATCCACCGGCTATCTCCCCTGGTAGAGGAATACCTCTACTCAGCAATGGAAGATTTCAAGATCGATTTGGTAATCGATACAGGGCCGAATGCCAGGAGTGTAGAGATAAGCCTGAATCCATTCACCCTTGTTGGTGCTACTACGCGTTCCGGTCTACTTACCGCTCCGTTGCGCGCGCGATTTGGTATCAACAGCCGCCTTTCTTACTATACTGCCGATGTGTTGGCTGGTATTGTGCGCAGAAGTGCTGGAATTCTCGAAATCCCTATTCACAATGATGCTGCCTACGAGGTTGCCAGGCGGTCGCGTGGTACACCGCGCATAGCCAATGCATTGCTGCGGCGTGTGCGCGATTTTGCGCAAGTGAAGGGTACTGGTATCATCGATTTAAAGATTGCGCATTACTCCCTCGAAGCGCTCGATGTGGACACGTTCGGCCTAGACGAGATGGACAACAAGATTTTAGCCACCATTATCGATAAGTTCAAAGGGGGGCCAGTGGGTTTAAATACAGTGGCTACCGCCGTCGGCGAGGATGCAGGCACCATCGAAGAAGTCTACGAGCCCTTTTTGATTCAAGAAGGCTTCTTAATGCGAACTCCGCGCGGGCGCCAGGTCACCGAAGCTGCATACAAACATTTAGGTCGCAGGCCAGCAGCCGATCAGCAATTCCTTTTTTGATCAAAAAAAAGGCGCATCAGAAAGATGCGCCTATTTGTCGGTCGAATACTTCGAGAATTACGTCGGTGTACATGGCTCCAAAGGTCGCCAAACACCAGCCTTTCAAGAGTAATCGCTCGCTGGGCTTGATCCAGCGTAAAGATTTGTAGAGTTCCTTGCGGAACAAAATTCTGTCAAAACTTACTTTTTGCAGAATTTGTTTGCTCATTTCTAACATATTCTTGCGGTTCAGTGGGTGGATTTCAGAAATTAAATATAGACATTAAACGCATAGATGATTCATCTAATACATGCGAAGAGGATTCTTTAACTTTTTTTTGGGAATCTATTATGGGTGCGCGGAAGGACTAACTTACCTGAAAATGTAAGCCAGGTAAACCCCGAGCACCGTGTTGTATTGGCGGCCTTGATATTGCACAGAATCTCCGGAAGTGGCCGTGCGCACGGGAAGTATGGATTGGTCGAACCGCAGCTCGCAGAGCCAGTTGTCAGAAAGCTTGTAAGCACCACCGACGATAAGGGAAAACTCAGTGGTTTTGAACTCGGAGGTTATGTCGGACGTATCGAAAAAATCGGTTTCACGGGCGGAGACTAAGAATCCCAGAGCAGGCCCCCCAAATAAGTCGATGCGGCTGCCGAAATCAACAATCAGCAGTGCAGGCACCTGTAGGTAGTGTAAGCTTAGTTTGTACTGATTGGGGTCGCTGTTTTGCGATGTAAAGTTTTTCTTACTTCCCTTCCCCAAATAGTTAAGTTCAAATCCAGCCGAAAGGCGCTCCTTAAATCGACGTGTAATACCCAGTCCACCCATGAGATTGAGTTTATCGAAACCGCCCAAAGCATCGTTGTGTATTTGGCTACCATTGGCTCCAAAGTGTGCAAACAGAATAAAAGACTCATTTTGGCTTACCGCCTTGCCCTGTCCCAGAGCTGCGGTGGATGCGAAGCCTAGCAAGATGCTTAGCACGAAGGGCAGCAATCTAGTCATTCGAAGATTTTTTGCTCGGAAGTTTGAATAATTACTCGGGTAGATTCGAAATGCAAGTATGCGAAGAGCGACATTTTCTCCTCATTCCAGTTTTCAGGTAGCGTGAATTCCATAGGATGAAGGTAGGCTGAATTTGCTTCAAATATTGTCCCTGACGGCCATGCGGGGCTGCCGTAGAGACCGTTTACATTTCCACGAAATACGTGATTGTGTGTGAATGGGAAGATTGTCTCCGTGCCATTTTTTTGTGCTTCAATTATTCCACTTTCCAACAGCCCTATTGTCAATAGAATATTTCCCGACATTGGCATTAGAGGCGCTACAGCCACGCGGGCGGTCAGATTTCGTGAAATAGGGTCGTACCGGATATCGCGGAAGCGGATGAAGCCCGTGGGTTCTTGCTCCAGCAATTCACTCACCCGATCGGCCCAATTACCCACGCTTTGAATTACGCCAGTTCCAAAATTTTTGCGATTTATCATACCATTCGGTAAGGCGTTGAGCTGAAATATGGTGGCGTAACTCTCTCCAGCCGAAGTTCTGAAATCTGTCGAAAACGGAGCAGGTGGATCCGCTATGGGTGCCGCAAATTCGGGGAATACATGATATGCCAATACGGTAATACGTTCACCCCATTGATTGCTCAAATTCTCGCCCGTGGCCAGAGCCAAAGCACAGTTGCTGCAGCGGAAACCCGTGAAATCTTCAAGTTGTACGGCACTTTCATACGTTTGGAATACTTCCGGGCTGTACACCACGAAGTTGCCAACCACGGTGCCCGTATCCGTACCGATTCCTCCGCCTGTCGTGATGGTATCGTTGGCTATGCTATCGCGGTAGGCTTGATCGCATAAACGCTCATTGACATAAGGGCAATCAGATTTGTCGCACGCTGCGCACAACAAAGCGATTGAAATAAAGAATAGAAAATGCCTTGCCATAATTTTAAAAACTACTTGTTAAACTCACGGTCAACCCGTTGGAAGCGGGAACCACTCGGCATACACCACCTACGCAGAATACGCCTGCACGTTGGCGCCCATAACCTACTGTTACTCGATTGCTGCCCCCTATGTATCCAGCCGTGACAACGGGGAAATGAAGATCATCGCCATCGGCATTGCCGTAATTGTACTGATCGATTATGCTAAAGAACCAACTTGGCGTAATGGTGTACTCCAGCACCACCGCGGCCCAGTCTTGAAGGTGTTGGTTGGTAAAGAGCAACTGTGCTTCAAATCGCAGGCTGTGCCCTCTCTTCACGTTGAGAGTTCCCTCAAACACAAATAGATCGGAGTAAATTGTTCCATTTGCAGGGATATTGTCGTAATCGTAGGCTCCTTGTATTACATCATTGTCGTACACCGTATTCATATAGAACAGGCTACCCTTGAATTTCTTAGAAAATTTGCGCGTTATTTTCGCATTGAAGTCGGAATAGTAAGTCTGGTCTCCTATAGTAAATAGAACTGGATCGATCCCTTCGCGATTTATTGTAAAATCATCCTCCATTGGAAGGTCGGGCGACATAACACGGGTATAACTCAATTCTAGTTTGGAGCCGTATTTCCCTCCTAAAATGGTCTCTTTGGGAAGAGTGTAGAATAGGTCGGCCCGATAGGAAAACTCACCGTTGGGTTGGGTAGCGTAAGGGTAAAGCTGCGCAAGCAGATATGTTTGAAGCACGCTGGTGGCGGGTAAATAATTAATCCAACTATCGAATGGCCCTGAGTTGCGCTGACTTTGGTAGGACATGTTAGCGAGCGAACTCACGGTACCAGAAACCCCAAAACCCCTTACGGAATAGGTAGCCTGAAGATTAACGCCTTGTCCGTACTGGAATAAGCCAACGGCCGGGTCGAGCGAATCGGGAATTGAAATAAGGCGAGAATTAAAAAGGGAAGGATTAATACCCGTGCGCGCATATTCGCCGGTGAATTGGATTTTATCGGTGGCGTATTTCAGACGGAAGGAGCCCGCACCGACATTCTCCGGAAAGTCATAAACTGAGCTTCTGTTGCGCTCGAATTTGCTCACGAAGCTGCCCGAAACATAAAGCTGCCCGCCGAAATCGACAACGGAATCGAGCAATTGGGAAAGGTTGAATTCGGCATCGGCACCGCGCACGATGCCGTCGCCATTCTGAAGGCCATCATCAAAATTAAAACGCTGCTTGCCATAGAGCGCCTTTATGGACACACCATCGAAGGGGCGGGCTACTACGCGTACACCATCCAGAGCGTAGTCAACACCCAGACCACGGTCTTCCCAAGCGCGGAGTACCATACCGCTTCCAAACTGCTCGTAGAAATTGCCAACTGTTATATCGTATTTGTCCTGTTTGTATTTGGCATATCGATAGCCGATACCCGTGCCACTCCACGGAGCGCCTGCTGGATAACCAACAAATGCAGGCACATAGGTTTCGAACCGGATTCCAGCTTCAATAGCCCCGATTGTATAAATAATGTTGCCGTAGCCCTGCAGTGCCACCTGCTGATCGGGAACTACGGCCGAAATCGCTGAGTCCTGCCGGTAGTATTGCCCGTCAAGGGCAAAATTGCCCGTAACCTGACCCTTGTCCTGAGCCTGTAAAGCAGTAGCGCTGATTAACAAAAAGCAGTAGAGAAGGCCTTGCTTCATTTGTTTATTTCGAAATTTCTAAAATCTTGTCGTAAAGGTCGAGTTCATCGCCGGGACTGTAATTATTATGTTGCCATACTATTTCTCCCTGTCCATTTACCAGGAAGGTATGTGGCACATTGTTTACACCCATAGCTCGTTTGAAATCTTGATTGGTATCGACGTACACTTCATAGTCCCATGCAGATCCGTTGATGTATGGCAAAACCCGCGATTGACTTCTCGCATCGTCGATGGAGATGGCAATGAGTTTAACGCCCGTTTCTTCTTGCCATTCGGGGTATAGTTCGGCGATGGTGTTGAGCTCCCGCTTACAGGGCGAGCACCATGTAGCCCAAAAGTTGATAATGATCGGCTTACCATCGTTTGAGAAGTCGGCGGTATTGACTTGCTTGCCATCGAGGGCAGCTACAGTAGCAGAAGGAATTGTTTTTTCTTGCGAAAATGCGGAAGATGTTACCAAGGATAACATAAATAGACCGCCGATTTTTAGAAGGTTCACGTGCTGCAATTTGAGTTAAAAAGAAACGTTCGGGAAGATAATTCCCGAACGTTTAAAGTACTTAAAGGAAAGCAATATTATTTCGCTAAAGTGAATTTCTTCACCGAGCGCTGCTCACCGATATTCATAACGAGCATATACATGCCTTCGTTTTCGCTGTCCATATTGATCATGCGAAGATTCGTTCCCGAAAGCATTCCGTAGTCGAAAGATTTGATAAGTTTTCCGAGTATGTCGTGCACATCAACACTTACATGCTGAGCTTCCGCCAAATCAAATTGAATGTTCAAGTCGTTGCG
>JBBQFC010000031.1:0-39035 GCA_038321615.1 Flavobacteriales bacterium
GAAGCTAATTGGAGCGTAGTGGCCGAAGCCATACAGACTGTTCTGCGCCGCGAAGGATATCCCAAACCGTACGAAGCTCTACGCGATTTAACCCGAACCAATGCCCATATAAACCGCGAAAGTCTCCACGCTTTTATCGACGGACTAGACGTTGGCGAAGACATCCGAGCGGAGTTAAAGGTCATCAGCCCATTTAATTATACTGGTATTCCGATTCCGTCGCGATGAAAGGATTTTTCCAGATACTCGGGTTGATGCGAAATTACCGCGCACAAGTAGCGGGAAACATTTTCTTCAACCTTCTGTCCACGATCTTTTCACTTTTTTCGCTGGCGGCAGTGGCTCCTTTCCTTAAGCTTCTATTTAATTCCGATAATATCGCCCTTCCGGAAACGGTGCCCCATTTGGGTTTTAGTTCGGAAGCCTTTTTGAATTATATCAATTATTGGTTTAGCTACTTTATTGTGGTCAATGGCCCCAGCCGTGCACTTTTCTATTTCTGTATTATCTTGGTTATCATATTCTTTTTGAAGAATATTACGCGCTATTTCACCCTCTATTTCCTCGCACCCATCCGCGTAGGTGTAATCCGCGATTTGCGGCAATCGCTGCATCACAAAGTCTTGGCGCTCCACCTGGGCTTTTACAGCGATGAGCGCAAGGGCGACATCATGACCCGCGCCACCAGCGATGTGAGTGAGATAGAAAATTCGATCATCTCTTCGCTCGAGATGGTATTTCGCGACCCTATTTTGATCATCACCTACTTGGGATCTATGTTCTTTCTGAGCTGGAAACTGAGCCTTTTTGTACTCGTACTTTTACCCATCAGCGGTTATTTGATCTCGATCATTGGCAAAAGCCTGAAGAATGCATCGACAAGGGGTCAATCAAAACTTGGCGAAGTAATGACCATTTTTGAAGAATCGCTGAGCGGTTTAAGGATTATTCAGGCATTTAACGCGCAGGTAGCTACCCACCTGCGTTTTGAAAAGGCCAATAACGAGTTCTACCGACTGATGGTGAAGCTGTTTCGGAAGGAATATTTGGGCAGTCCGCTTACCGAAATACTCAGCGCCATTACCCTTTCGATTCTCATTTACTTCGGTGGAAACCTCGTGCTTTCCGAATCGGACTCTGGATTTACAGGTGAGTTTTTCATCATGTTCTTGCTCATCTTTTCGCAATTGATCACGCCGGCAAAGTCGTTTAGCCAAGCCTATTTTAAAATTCAGCGCGGTCTGGCTTCGGTCGATCGGGTGAATGGAATATTGCATGCCGACGAGAAAATTAAGGATCCCAAAAACCCCACTCCTTTCGGAGATTTTGCCGAATCGCTCCATTTTAAAGATGTACAGTTCAGCTATGGCTCCAAGCCTATACTCGGTGGGATTAACCTTGAAATCAGAAAAGGCGAAAAAATTGCTTTGGTGGGCCCTTCGGGTGGAGGGAAAAGCACGCTCGCAAATCTTGCTCCCCGATTTTATGATGTTACCGGCGGTTCTATTACCATAGATGGGGTCGATATCCGACAAATGGCGCTGAAGGATTTGCGCAGGCAGTTTGGAATCGTGACCCAAGACTCCGTGCTTTTCAACGATTCGGTGCTCAACAATATCAGGCTTTCGCGCCCCGAAGCAAGCGATGAAGAAGTGGCTGAAGCTGCGCGGATCGCCAATGCTTATGATTTTATAATGGCCTTGGAAAACGGTTTTCAGACGACCGTAGGCGACGGAGGCAGCAAGCTTAGCGGTGGTCAACGTCAGCGATTGAGCATCGCCCGGGCTGTGCTGAAAAACCCCTTGTTTCTTATTCTCGATGAAGCCACTTCTGCCCTCGATACCGAGTCGGAGCGACTCGTGCAAGACGCTATCAATAAATTGATGGAAAACCGAACTTCCCTCGTTATAGCCCACCGGTTAAGTACCATTCAACATGCAGACCGCATAGTGGTGATCGAAGCAGGTAGAGTAGCAGAAATAGGTCAACACGAAGATCTCCTGGCTTTGCGGGGGACTTACAAAAGGCTCTACGACCTCCAATCGTTTGATTAAGAACCCGCAAATTTGCTCTCAAAATCGGAATTTCAGATCGTTTAATTCCAGCTATTTGCATCATAAATTAAACTTGATTAGTTTTAGAGCTTCCAATCGTATCTAACCCCATCTGAATGAAGCCATTCTGCGCACCGCAAACCCTGCGAAAATCTCTCGTTGGCGCTTGCTTTTTGATCGTACCTTTTTTCTCCAATCACATCAGCGCGCAAGCTCCGGCAAACGACTTATGTGCCGGTGCCGTACCTATAGCAATAAATGCAGGTTGGGTGGCAGCGAGTAATGCCAATACCGTTTCGGCCAATAACGGTCCGAACTTGAATTGCGGTGGCGGACAACTGATCAAGGATGTATGGTTCAGCTTTGAATTCGCAGGTGGGAATATTACCATCACTACGCAACTCGGTACGCTGAACGACACCCGCATCGGGGTAAGGGAAGCTTGCACTTCTCCTGTAATTGCCTGCAACGACGATGCATCGGGAATAGGCCTTGCTTCCAGGCTTTCGCTGGGTTGCGCACAGCTCGTGGTAGGCCAAACTTACTTAATTCAAGCCGGTGGTTACCAGCAGCTCGCTGGCACATTCAGTATCAAAATCGAGAGCACCGACGTGGAAGGCTGCTCCAACGCACTCGCAAATAATTTCAACCCATGCGCTACCATAGAAAATGGGAGCTGCACTTTCGACGCACTAGCCGCGGCCTTCGATTACGATGTGGTGCTCGATTGCGATGTACTCGGAGTAACTTACACGAGCCAAAGCGTGGGCAATATTCAAACGTTTTTATGGGATTTCCCCGGCGGTGCGCCCGCCACGTCGTCAGAGCAGGTAGTGACAGTAACCTATCCAGAAGCGGGAATATACGGCGCTACACTTACCGCTACAGAATTTGGGGGTGGCCAGGCATCGATGTCACAAAACGTAGATGTGCAGGCCCAACTGCAATTTGAAGTCCAAATCGTACAGGATAATTATCCCGTGGAAACTTCGTGGAAATTGTTCAATGAACTCGGCCTTGAAGTCGCTGGGGGCGGATCTGTTGGTGCGAGTGTATGTATCGACGCCTATCAATGTCACCAATTTGTGATCTATGATTCTTACGGAGATGGTCTCTGCTGCGCTTATGGCGAAGGATCGTACACCCTTTTACTCGGCGGTGTCGAGGTAGGTACAGGTGGGTTTTTCGGTTTCGAAGAAGGTACTTCAGTAAACTGCCCTCCCGGCTCTGATTGCAACAATGCCATCGCCGTAGGTCTAGGCACGCACACCGCCCCGCTAAACGAAAATTGGTTCACCTTTACACCCGATACCAGTGGTCAATTCATTATTTCTACCTGCGATCTTACTACCTGCCCTACTACTATTTGGGTATATGACTATTGCAATATGGCCAATTTTGACGAATCAAATGCGGCCACTTACACCTTCAACGACGGATTCTGCGGCAACCAAGCCCAGATTACCAATGTAATGGCAGCTGGTACGGAGTATTTTATTCGCGTTCGCTGGACGGAAGATCCACTTGCGCTCTGTCAAAAGGACTTGTTCATTGATTTTCTCGGGCCCATTCCCGGCTGCTCCAACCCATCAGCCTGCAACTATGAGCCGCTGGCTCAAATACCTGGCCCATGCTACTTTAATGATGATCCCGAATGCAGCAATCTGGGGCCAGACCTTTCTGTACGCGGCGACGTTTACTTCAATTCCATGTATTTAACAACCATCAACGCTACCGATGCCTGCTTGGTGAGCGAAGGATGCGTTCAAGGCTTTGGTCAACGGCAGGTGGTGAGATTTACCACCTTTATCGACAACATAGGCACTCAAGATTACTTCATAGGTGTTCCAAATGCTGGCAACCCACAATTTGAATATGACCCTTGCCACAATCACTACCACTACGAAGGTTATGCAGAGTACCTTCTATTTGATGGAGATGGATATGAAATGCCACAAATAGGATTCAAGAACGGATTCTGCGTGTTAGATTTAACCTGTCCCAACGGCGGAGTGGCAAAATTTGGTTGCGGCAATATGGGTATTACGGCAGGTTGCGCCGATTATTACTCTTCCGGCCTACAATGCCAGTGGGTAGATATTACAGACGTACCCGCTGGTACATACACCATGGTGGCTCGCACCAACTGGGATCAATCGCCCGATAACGCCGGTCGCTTCGAATTGCGTTATGACAATAACTGGGCGGCTGTTTGTATTTCCTTTGAGCGCGATGCCAGCAATAATATTATCAATTTCTCGAAGTCGCTCGATTGTGTAATACCTATCGACTGTATCGGCCAGCCTTTTGGCAACAATATCCCCGATTGCACCGGCCAGTGCGGAGGAGACAATCATGTGGGTAACTTAAACGCCAATCCAGAGCTTCAAACCGCTGATGTCGATCTTTATTTAACAGGTATTGCAGATGGATCAATAGATGTGAGCAACTGTACCGATGTGAATAATGACGGAAGCATTACGGTTTTTGATGCCGCTTTGGTGTCTGACTGTGTGATACAAGGCACCGCCCAAGTAGACGAAACGGGTGTACACAACCACTGCATTTTCGGCAACGACTTAATTAACCCAAATGATTTGGTAACATTCTCGCTCGGCGGTCTCGATACCGAAAATGGGTATTTCGATCTATACGTGCTCAATCCAGACTGCAAGATCGTCGGCTTCGAATTTTTGATTTCTGGAGCGCATATCTCTTCGGTTGAAACTTTGGTTAGCTCAGAGCTCTTTACCTTCGGCACCACTGTTTCTACTACTGATAACCGGGTGGCGGCGCTTTCGCAAGTACCCCAGTTCTTGATTAAGCAATATTCGCCTTTTCCCCTGCTCCGCATCTATTTCTCGGCTCTCACCGGCGAAGAAATTTGCATAAGCGAAATAGTCGATGTTGTAAACGAAGATTACCACGGCGTGCTTACCGCCTCGGGGCCCTGCATTTCTGCCGCACCCGAAGAATCCAGCATTTCGGGTAGCGTAGCTTGGCCAGAAAGCTGTGGAGATCGCGCTATGGTTATTCAGATGCGCGATACCGAAACCGGAATTACGGAATATACCATGGCGACTACCCTGGCAGCAAATGGCGCGTTTTCCACATCCACCATGCTACCCGGATCCTACGATGTAAGATTTAAGGTGGCGGGTGCTTTGGCGCAACTCTTTCTGAATGTCGCAATCGGTGCGGGTGTAAATTCCTTTGAATTGAGCGCATTACAATTAGGCGATATCAACGGCGATAATGTGGTAAACGTTTCTGATATATCCCTGCTAAATGCATCCTGGGCAAGCCAGGTGGGCGACCCAAGCTATAATCCGGTGGCTGATCTTTCGTGCGACGGGGTAGTTAACTTGGTGGACGTATCCTTGCTCAATACCACCTTCGGATTTTCGGGAGCCATTTTCGGAATGTAATTTGGTGCAGCCTTGGTTGGATTTACCACAATGTGGGGATATTATGCCCGACTTTTGATTGTTTTGGCTTACGCGTGCCAACACTGCCGCAAAATAAGCTTGATTGTATAGTCATGTTAACCAACACCTTATAATGGGTTTATGAAATTTTAGACTAGCTGAATTACAGTGGAGCACATCTTGCATGTCCTAGCCGAACTATAATTCAAAAGAAATGAAATCAAGAAACCTTTTTTCACTCGGCTTGGCCGCAGTGCTTTTACTTTCTACCGCTTCTTGTTCGGACGACGACACAGAAGATACGCCTCTCTCTGCCCGTCTCGATGTAACTGAAGTTGGAACCGGATCAATTGGTGGTGATGTATCCATTGAGCAGGGTACACCCCTGGCTTTTGCCTTCGACGCGCGCAAGGGAGCAACCGATTTAGAAACTTTTTCGGTAAGTGTAACTGGTGTAAACGTAGTAAATCCAATACCAACAAGTTACGGTGGTAAAACGTATCCGTACGAGCTTTCAAACGACGACGACGAAATTTACATCGACACGTTAGCCTTCATCAACGGCGGGCTCAATTTGGGAACTACTTCTTATACATTCACTGTTACCGACGGGAATGGCGCCTCAAAGAGCACCTCCTTCGACGTGACGGTAGTGAGTGGTACTACATCTTTATCATCTCCGCAGCCTTTTACCTGGCAGCGAGTAGGTGGTGCTAACGGTATAGGTCTGAGCCAATTTGGATTGAAATGGACTCAGAACAGTACCACAAATGCTATCGTAGCCATCGACAATGCCACCACAATGGTAGATCTTGGAACCGCTTCCTGGGCGAATATCACAACTCAGCAAGCACTAAATTCGGCTATAAACAGCGGAACATCCATTAGCCAATACACCGGCGTTTCGGCTACTGTCAATGGCAATTACAACGATGTACTTGGAGTTATTTACAACGGAGTTAATTACATTCTTCGGGTAGAAGAAGGCATCGTAACTACCGGTGGAGCTGGTACAACCATCACCATCAACGGCCAATACAAGGAGTAATATCCCTTCTTTTTGAAATGGAAACGGCAATCGAAAGATTGCCGTTTTTTTTGTTTCAGGTTTTTGAATATTAATTGCTTAGGCTCAATATAAGGGCGCATGCCTGGCGGAGCAGATTTGCGTTAAAGTTGATTTAAATTCTTACAGATGAGATTGTTCGATCTCGCATCGCTCCGTTGAGCAGACCCTTGCGAAATCATCTTTTGAAATACAAACGTTCTATCCTTATCAAATTCCTTGTAAACGTGACCGTGATAAAGCGACGGATTCTCAGATTCGGCAGGGCGAATACTTAAAGTAGCGGAGAAATGGAACGATCCTTAAGGCTTGCTGATAGTTCGTTGCAGCAGGTTGATAACTTCTCTACCAATGGTAATTTGAGTATTGCATATCTTATTTATTTTCGCCGAAATTAAAATCAAAATAAATGAAATTAAGAAGTCTATTCTCACTCGGCTTGGCCGGAACTCTTTTACTCTTTGCTTCCGCCTGTTCTGACGATGAAACAGAAGACGCACCCGTATCTCCACGATTGGATATTACTGAAGTAGGAACCGCATCAACTGGTGGTGAGATTTCTATCGAACAAGGTACACCAATCGTATTTGCTATTAACGCTATCAAAGGCACGAGTGATCTCGATGTTTTTTCAATGACTGTAGATGGTGCAAATGAAGTAGACCCGCTCCCTACATCCTTCAATGGAAATACCTTTCCTTACCAGATTTTGAATGACGATATTGCTAACTACGTTGATACGGTGGTTTTTAGCAGCTCTAATATCGGCACTACCACTTACACCTTTACGGTTACCGATGGACTGGGAAGCTCAGTAAGTACCTCTTTTGACGTGACCGTCTTTAGTGGTGATATTTCCCTCTCTGCGCCGGAGCCCTTCACTTGGACGCGCGTAGGCGGAGCCGCCGGAACTGGTCTGGATCAATTTGGTTTGCAGTGGACTAACAATACTGCCACCAGTGCAATTGTCGCTATCAACAGCGGGACAACTATGGTAAATCTCGGCGCCGCTGCTTGGACTGATTTACAAACCCAGCAGGCGTTGAATGCCGCAATCAACGCAGGGACCACCATCACTCAATACAGCGGAGTCTCTTCAACTGCCAACGGGACTTATAGCGATGTGCTTGGAGTGATACACAACGGAGTAAATTATATTTTGCGCGTCGAGCAAGGAACTGTATCTACCGGTGGAGCTGGTACAACCATCATCATCAACGGCCAATACAAGGATTAATATCCCTTCTTTATGAAATGGAAACGGCAGTCGAAAGATTGCCGTTTTTTTTTGTTCCAGGTTTTTGAATATTACATGCCGATTCTCCCTGCGGAAACACTAGAACTACTATTTCATCTCGGGAATATACATGCAGAACATACCAAGTTTCCAATCGCAGGGCGATTGCGGAGCCGTCACATCCCAGCCTGATATATGAGAGCCGAAGAAATACAGCTTATCACCTTTCGAACTTATACAGTTCTGCTTCAGCAGAAAATTCCCCTTTCATTTGCTGCGTGATTAGCTTTCCTGCAAGCGTCGAAAAAGTAATTCCGTTGCCTCCAAAACCGAGCGCATAAAACACGTTGGGTGTTCCATCAATTGCACCGATGTAGGGCAGACCGTCCTTCGTAGAACCGAAAGTCCCGGCCCACTGAAATTCGACGGACTGGTTCAGGTGAGGAAACATTTTCAGAAAGTGTTTGCGCAATCTTACCACTTTTCGATTGAGCAACCGAGCCCTGCGCTTCGGATCATTGCCTTTGATATCGCCCCCACCCACTATGATGGATCCATTATCTGCGCTCCGCATATAATGATAAGGCTCGGCGGTTTCCCAAATCAGGCTGTTCTGATGCCAATTCTCGGCGCTGCCGCTTGGCTGGGTGATGTATGCGAACGTAGTGTTCAACGACACGATGTCGCGGTAGAGCTTTTCGTCGATCTCATAACCAGAAGCATAGACTGCGTATTTCGCTTTTATAGTTGACTTGTCGCTCAAATGGGCTTCAATTCCGCCCTCGGTAGTTTTTAAACTTTCTACTTCAGTGAGCTGAAGCAGTACCGCGCCCTTCTTTTCAGACCATTGTTGTAAGGCATCCATGAGTTGGAATGGATCGGTCTCTGCGCTATGCTCACTCCACAAGCCGCCGGGAGCCTTAAATCCGAAAGTGTTGCCGATGTCTTTTTGTGATAAGAGTTCCACTTTTAAGCCCAATGACTGGTGCAGTTCAAATTCTTTTTCAATTAGCTGCTGCCCCCGTCTATCGGAAGCTTTAAAGAGTGTGGGGCGAGCATAAATATTTTTAAAGTCAATTTCTTTGCTAATCCGAAGGAGTTCATCAACAGCGAGGGCACAATGCTTATAGGCTCTATTGGCCTTGTCAACCCCGATCATTTCTTGCAATTCTGACAAGGGCACGTCTATTTGGTATTGGAGCAAAGCCGTGCTCGCACTCGTCGAACCCTTGCCAAAGCGGCGCTTATCTACCAAAACAGTTGAAAATCCTGCTTTGATAAGATTATAGAGCACGAGGGCACCGGTTATGCCACCTCCGATTACCACCACTTCTGTGTCCCTATTCTTGTTCGACAGATGCGCGAAATCGGTTAATCCATTTTTAGCAAGCCAATACGGCTGACCAGAGGTGAGATCCATGATTTGAGAATTTGGTTATACAAGAAAGACCCCGTCCTGACGACGGGGTCTTTTAATAATTGGCATTAAATCAATTTTATGCGTGCTGTTCTTCATGTTTTCCTTCAGCCACTTCTTCGATCAATTTGTCGATAAAAGCAGGAAGATCTTCGGGGCTTCGTGATGTTACCAAGCCGTCGTCGACAACTACTTCTTGATCCTTAAAAATCGCACCAGCATTTTCCAGATCGATTCGGATAGAAGGGTAAGATGTCATCTCACGACCTTCTACTACTTTGGCGCTAATTAGAACTTGTGGACCGTGACAGATAGAAGCTACTGGCTTCTTCTGGCCAAAAAATGCTTTGGTGAATCGTAATGCACTTTCTTCGTTTCGGAGTTTATCGGGATTTATCACCCCGCCCGGAATGAATAGGGCGTTGTAATCATTTGCGTTTGCTTCATCGAGTGTGCGATCTACTGAAATAGTTTTGCCCCAGTTGCCCTCATGCCAGGCCTTGATTTCTCCAGATTTTAAGCTAATAATATGACATATGGCTCCCTGCGCTTTCATTGCTTCAAGTGGCTCGAAAAGTTCACTCTGTTCAAAGCCGTCCATAGCTAAAATGGCTATTTTTCTTCCATTAAGGTTTTCTCTTTCTTGTGAATTCATTTTATTGTGATTTAAAGGTTTATAGAGAGATGGAAACTGCTTGTCCGCGTTACCATCCGAATTTCATGTAATAGCGTGCAGGAAGTGTTCCAAGTTGATACAATAGTTTCGACAGGAATCAATGCGCTGACCTTGAGCGGTATAAAATCAGCTCGCATTTTA
Source organism: Flavobacteriales bacterium (assembly GCA_038321615.1). Classification (GTDB taxonomy): domain Bacteria; phylum Bacteroidota; class Bacteroidia; order Flavobacteriales_D; family Cryomorphaceae; genus JBBQFC01. The sequence continues at coordinate 10,020 of JBBQFC010000031.1, forward strand.
CCGCGGACAGCGTGTTGTGGAGCTAACGTTACAGGTTGTGGAATTGAATCCTTCGCGATATATAGGTGTTCCAGCATACTGATGGGTTTGGTAGGGGTTTACACAGCGGAGCTTAATGGCATGAGCCCAGATGCTTCGGATCAGGGTTCTTTAACCGAAAAGATAAAATTAGACCTGCGACAGGGAGAATTTCCAGCAGAGCAAAATAATGAAAGCAATCATGACCCGCCGAGATCACATCTCCAATCATCGTTCAAAAACCATCCCCGCGCTTCCCGTATAATCGCCTTCGAAATCGTAATTTCGCGGGCAATGCTAGACTTAAATTCACTTAATGCCGCCCAGCGCGCGGCAGCCGAACATACCGAAGGGCCGTCGATGGTTATCGCAGGTGCCGGTTCGGGTAAAACACGCGTGCTCACCTATCGCATAGCACACCTCATTGAGAAAGGGGTCGATCCATTTCAAATTCTGTCGCTCACTTTTACCAACAAGGCCGCCAAGGAGATGAAAGCACGAATTGCCGTATTGCTGGGCAATGCCGACGTGCGCAATATCTGGATGGGTACTTTTCACAGCATTTTCGCTCGTATATTAAGGATCGAAGCTTCCAAAATTAACTATCCATCCAATTTCTCTATTTACGACAGTGCCGACTCCAAAAGTTTGATCAGGAGCATTGTAAAAGAGATGAATTTCGATGATAAAATTTACAAACCCAGTACAGTGGCCAGCCGCATATCGAGTGCTAAAAATAATCTCATTTCACCCAGAGCTTACCGCGAGAACCCGGAAATAATGGGCGAAGATGCTATGAGCGGCAAACCCAAATTGGTGGACGTGTACGCCATGTACAATCAGCGACTCTTTCAATCGTCGGCGATGGATTTTGACGATCTGCTCTACAAAACCAATGTCCTGCTTCGCGACTTTCCAGAGGTGCTGGTAAAGTACCAGCATAAGTTTCGGTATATTCTAGTTGATGAGTATCAGGATACCAATTTCAGCCAATATCTCATCGTTAAAAAACTTGCCGCGCTCAACGAAAATCTCTGTGTGGTAGGCGATGACGCTCAAAGTATTTACGGCTTTCGCGGCGCCAACATTCAAAATATTCTCAATTTTAAAAAGGATTATCCCGATTACTCCCTATTCAAGTTGGAGCAGAATTATCGCTCGACCAAAAACATTGTGGAAGCCGCTAATAGCATCATCGGCAAGAATAAAGATCAGATCAAAAAAAACGTGTGGACGGCCAACGAGGAAGGCAACAAACTCAAAGTAAACCGATCGCTCAGCGACAACGATGAAGGGCTATTTGTGGCCAACGACATTTTCAAAGAGATCGGAATTTCGGGGGCGAGCAACAAGAGTTTTGCCATTCTCTACCGCACCAACTCTCAAAGCCGGGCCATGGAAGAAGCCCTTCGAAAGATAAATATCCCTTACCGAATTTACGGTGGAACGAGTTTCTACCAGCGGAAAGAGATTAAGGATTTACTTGCCTACTTCCGCCTGGCGGCAAACCCCAAAGATGAAGAATCGCTAAAACGGGTAATTAACTATCCCGCTCGGGGCATTGGCAAAACGACCTTAGAGAAAGTAACCATCCTGGCGTCGGAACGAGGCGTAAGTTATTGGGAAACCATAACCACCTACCTACCCCAGCTCGAAGTGAATGCGGGTGCCAAACTGAAATTGCAAGATTTCACCACGATGGTGCGGAGCCATGGTGCTCAAATCGATTCGGCGGAAGCCTTCACCCTAGCAGAAGATATCGCCAAATCAAGCGGTTTGCTGCGCGAGCTTTACGCCGATAAATCGCCGGAGGGCTTAAGCAGATTTGAAAATGTGCAGGAATTGCTCAATGGTATTAAGGAATTTACCGACAAAGGCCCGGAAGCTGAAGAAGGCAAAAAGCCAAACCTCAGCGATTTCCTTATTGATGTGGCTCTGCTCACCGATGCCGATCAAACCGACGACGACGATAACAAGGTGGGGCTTATGACGATACACGCGTCAAAAGGACTTGAATTTCCCTTCGTTTATATTGTCGGATTGGAAGAGAACCTTTTTCCATCACAATTATCGCTGGGCGAGCGCAGTGAACTCGAAGAAGAAAGACGTCTCTTCTATGTGGCGCTAACAAGAGCCGAGAAAAAAGCGACGCTTACTTATGCCATGTCGCGTTATCGTTATGGACAGCTCAATCAATCGGAGCCAAGCCGTTTTATCGACGAAATAGATCCGGAATATTTGGATTTGCCCTCCAGCGTGCGTCTACCGTATCAAGAAAAGGAAAGCAGTTTTGGAGGCACACCTTGGGGCAGAAATAGTCGGCCCGCTTACCAGACTCCGCAGCGAAACAGCCCGCTGGAGTCAGCAGCTCCACCGGCCAATATGAAGCGGGTGAGCCAGGTAGCTTTGGCTGGAAGTGGCGGAAGCACCGGTATTTTGCCCGGCATGCAAGTAGCCCACGAAAAATTTGGCAAAGGAAAAGTACTGAATATAGAAGGGGAAGCTCCAAACGAAAAGGCGACCGTGTTTTTCCCGAGCGTCGGACAAAAGCAATTATTGCTCAAATATGCCAAACTCGATGTTTTAGAAAATTGATTGCTTCGATTTCCACCTTCGCGGTTTACATGCTGCTTTGACCTACTAAAAATTGATCGTTCCCAAGCTAAAGAAAAAATTACCTTTGCAACAGGTGTCCAATTAAATTTAGCACACGTACACCATTATCAACAGGCCTCCACATTCCGATGTAAATAAGTTAGGCAGAGCGTTCTTCGGGGCATCTTCAACTTCACTACTTTTCGATCGGTTAGCATGGCGGGCCATCTACACACACTTATGAAATTGACATACAACAGCAGCCGCCCCGACATTATTATTGCCGAATATGGCCGTGGCATCCACCTTATGGTGGAGCATTGCGCAAGCATCGCCGACCGTGAAGAACGAAACCGGTGCGCCCGAGCGATCATTAGTACCATGGGCAACCTATTTCCACAATTGCGCGACGTCGAAGATTACCGCCATAAACTTTGGGATCACCTACACGTGATGTCGAACTTCCAACTCGACGTTGACTCCCCCTACCCCGTTCCTTCGCAGGAGTCATTGGCGGCTAAACCCCGACCTGTGCCTTATCCAAAAGGAAATATAAAATACGGGCACTATGGTAAAACCGTGGAATTGATTATCGAAGAAGTGGCGGCCATAGAGGACGATGAAAAACGCAGACAAGCGTCAATTGGGGTAGCCAACCTAATGAAACGCTCCTATGTAGTTTGGAATCAAAATTCCGTTAAGGACGAAGTGATAGCCAACGACTTAAAGAAACTTTCAAACGGCCGACTAACTGTCGAAAACCCTGAAGAAGCATTGACTCCCACCCGCGACGTAATCCAGCAAATGGGTGGAGTAAACACCAACAGCACACCGACAAATAACCAAAAACGAAACAAGTTCTCAGGCCGGAAAGGCCAGTTCAAAAAAAGAAAATAGCGTATGGGGTATTTCGAAATCAAAGGCGGCAAACGATTATCAGGTGAGATCGTGCCGCAGGGAGCCAAAAATGAAGTATTGCAAATTTTATGTGCCGTACTTCTCACTCCCGAACGTGTTGAAATCGAAAACGTCCCAGATATCGTAGATGTCAACAAGCTCATCGACCTTCTCGGCGACCTCGGCGTAAAAGTCGAGAAACTGGCCAAAGAACACTACGCTTTCACGGCATCTGACGTGAACGTAGATTACCTCAATAGCGAATCATTTAAAAAGAAAGGTGGCAGCCTTCGCGGATCCGTAATGATCGTGGGACCTCTGCTCGCCCGTTTTGGCAAAGGATATATCCCCAAACCCGGCGGGGATAAAATTGGCCGACGGCGATTGGATACGCATTTCATTGGCTTCCAAAAATTGGGAGCGAAATTTGATTTTGAGTCGAAAGAAAGCTTTTATCGCGTAGAAGCTAAAGAGCTGCGCGGCACCTTCCTCCACCTCGATGAACCATCGGTAACGGGTACCGCAAACATTATTATGGCCGCATCGATGGCCAAGGGTACCACTACTATTTACAACGCCGCCTGCGAACCATACATCCAGCAGCTTTGCAAAATGCTCAATAGCATGGGTGGAAAAATCACCGGGGCTGGATCGAACCTTATTCATATCGAAGGAGTCGATTACCTAGGTGGTTGCAAGCACCGCGTGCTTCCCGACATGATCGAAATAGGTAGTTTCATCGGCCTTGCAGCCATGACACAATCAGAAATTACGATCAAAAATGTCAATTACCCGATGCTTGGGATTATCCCAGATACTTTTCGGCGTTTAGGCATTGAAATAGAGCTAAAGGGCGATGATCTATACATACCCGCTCAAGATCATTACGCCATTGAGACCTATATCGATGGATCGATTATGACCATCTCCGACCACCCTTGGCCGGGCTTCACACCCGACTTGATAAGCATCGTTCTGGTGGTGGCTACGCAAGCTAAAGGAGCCGTATTGGTGCATCAGAAAATGTTTGAAAGCCGCTTATTCTTCGTCGATAAATTGATCGATATGGGTGCGCAGATCATCCTCTGCGATCCGCACCGCGCCACTGTTATTGGCATCGACCGACAGGTGAACCTTCGCGGTATCTCCATGACGTCGCCCGACATCCGCGCGGGCGTAGCACTTCTTATTGCCGCCCTGAGCGCCGATGGTAAGAGCACCATTCATAACATCGAACAAATAGACCGCGGGTATCAACATATCGATACGCGGCTTAAAGCTTTGGGTGCAGATATCCAAAGAATGTCGTAATTTGGAATAATATTTGCCCATAGGGCATTGAAATTAATGTACTATGAAACTTAGAATTATTCTCCCAGCACTTGCACTCACGGGTGTTTTCGCTGCCTTTGCTTACGCTAACAATGCTGATTCCAATGTGGAAGAAACGCAAACTGTAGGTCTGCACATTGGCGATGAAGCTCCTGAGCTATCTCTTGCAGGTCCGGACGGAAAAGTGATAAAACTTTCCTCCCTACGCGGAAAAGTGGTATTGATCGATTTTTGGGCTTCTTGGTGTGGCCCGTGTCGCCGCGAAAACCCCAATGTGGTAGCCGCTTACGACAAGTACAGCAAGGCTAAGTTTAAAGATGGCAAAGGATTTGAAGTCTACAGCGTGAGTTTAGACAAGAGCAAGGACAAATGGGTAGAGGCCATTGAGCAGGATAAATTGCATTGGAAGGCTCACGTAAGCGACCTTGGTGGCTGGGAATCAGCACCAGTAAGCACTTACGGAATCCGCAGCATTCCCCAAAGTATCTTGATCGACAAGAACGGTATCATCATCGCTCAAAACCTGCGTGGCCAACAATTGCATATGGCGCTCGACGGTTTGGTAGCGAGTTTCTAAACGAAATACAAATAAACGTGAAACCCTGCTTTTTGGAGTGGGGTTTTTTATTTTTCATCCTGCCGAAATGGCATAATCACTCCATTGGCAAGTTATTTGACCTTGCGGTGGCAAATTAGATTTGTAATGATGCACGACGCAAAGCAATCTGCTGCTGAAGAAGCAGCCGCCGAAGCTGAAACAGCCCACGATATGAACGAAAATGAGCACACCACCCCTGAACAGGAAGATGTTGTAACAGACCAATCACAAGAGCAAAAAGAAGTTTCAGAGAGCGAAACTGGCGGTAACACCGACAACGCGCTGACGGAATTGCAGGCCAAATATGACAGCTTAAATGACAAATATCTTCGGCTATACAGCGATTTCGAAAATTTACGCCGACGCGCCGCACGCGAGAAACTTGAAATGCTGGGTTCTGCCGGTTCCGACATCATAAAGGAATTATTACCCGTACTCGACGATCTCGATCGTGCCGAGCAGGTGAATGAGCAAACCATTGACCCTGAAGTGATCAAGGAAGGCTTCAAGCTCATCCGCAACAAGTTGATGCACAATATGGAGCAGCGCGGCTTGAAGCCGATGAAAAGCGTCGGAGAACCCTTTGATACGGAATTTCACGAAGCCATTACGAAAATCCCTGCACCGAAACCCGCTCAAAAAGGCAAAGTGGTAGATGAAGCCGAGAAAGGCTATTTCTACAATGACAAGGTATTGCGATACGCCAAGGTAATCGTAGGAGAATAAACATCACGACCGCGGCCAATGTGCCGCAATTATTATTTTATGTCAAAACGAGACTTTTACGAGATACTAGGGGTAACACGCCAGACCGACCAAGCTGAATTGAAAAAAGCCTATCGGAAGATGGCTATCAAGCATCACCCCGATAAAAATCCGAACGACCCGAAAGCTGAGCATCAGTTCAAGGAAGCGGCTGAGGCCTACGAAGTGCTGAGCGACCAAAACAAAAGAGCGCGCTACGATCGCTTCGGGCACGAAGGTGTGCGCGGAGCTGGCGGAGGCTACTCGGGTGGCGGCATGAATATGGACGATATTTTCTCGCAATTTGGAGACATTTTCGGTTCTGCATTTGGCGGTGGTGGTGGATTTGGTGGAGGCCAGCGCTACCGTCAGAAAGGCTCCAATATGCGCATCAAAGTAAAGCTCGACTTGGGCGAAGTGATGAATGGAACCACCAAGAAAATCAAGGTAAACAAGCTCGTAATGGCCGAAGGAGCAACTTATTCCGACTGCCGAACCTGCCGCGGGTCAGGCCAAGTGAGCCGCATTACGAACACCATTCTCGGACAAATGCAGACTACTTCCATCTGCCCTACTTGTCAAGGCAGTGGCAAATCGATCGATAAGCGTCCTGCCGGATCGGATGAAAATGGAATGATTCGAAAAGAAGAAGTAATCAGTATTGATATCCCAGCCGGCGTGGAAGAAGGTATGCAGCTAAACGTAAGCGGCAAAGGAAACGCTGCTCCAATGGGAGGCGTTCCGGGCGATCTCCTTGTGGTGATCGAAGAATTAGAGCACCCCACTATAAAGCGAAATGGTCAAAACCTGCATACCGACCTCTATGTAAGTTTCATCGATGCCACCTTGGGAGGTTCGGCAGAAGTCGATCTTGTTGACGGAAAGGCTAAAATTCCGGTCGATCCAGGTACCCAAAGCGGAAAACTAGTCCGCCTGCGGGGCAAAGGGTTGCCTAGCGTGCAGCAGCATGGTAAAGGAGATATGTTGGTATACATCAACGTATGGACCCCACAAGAACTCAACAAAGACGAACGAAAAATTCTTGAAAATCTCCGCGAAAGCATGAATTTTCAGCCCGTGATAGGCCATAGCGAAAAGAGCTTCTTCCAAAAGGTTAAGGACTTATTCGAGTAGATTTTATTTCCGCCAATTGCTGCTTCCGAGCATTTATTGTGCAGGAAAGAACCTGAATTCAGGTTATTGACAAATTATGGCCAACTTTGCAGCCGAATCTCTAACTGGAGCTATGACCACTGACGAGTTTATCAAAAATGCCATTCTTGAAGACGTCGGCGATGGCGATCACACGAGCGAAGCCTGTGTGGACGAAAAGGCTATCAGCCGCGCTCGAATGATCATCAAGCAAGATGGGGTACTGGCCGGCACTACCATCGCTGAGCAAATCTTCTACTATATCGACCCATCGCTCAAAGTAGAGCATCTAATATCCGAAGGCGACCGGGTTAAAAAAGGAGACATCGCATTTACCGTAAAAGGTTCCGCACGCAGCATACTTAAAGGCGAGCGATTGGCGCTCAATTGCGCACAACGTATGAGTGGAGTAGCATCGCTTACCCGAAAAGTGGTAGATCAACTCGAAGGCCTACCGACCCAAGTGCTAGATACACGCAAGACCACACCGGGGCTGAGGTTTCTTGAAAAGCTAGCAGTTCAACTTGGTGGCGGAAAAAATCACCGCTATGGGCTATACGATATGATGATGATCAAGGACAACCACATAGATTATGCCGGTGGTATCGAAGCGGCTATCGATCGGTGCAACGCATACAGACGAGATCAATTTCCGGAAATGAAGCTGGAGATCGAAGCTCGAAACATGGAAGAACTCAACCGGATACTTGCCAAAGGCCATATTGATCGTATCATGCTCGATAATTTTAGCTTTGAAGACTTACGCGAAGCGGTGAAAAAGATTCATGGCAAATACGAAACCGAAGCGAGTGGTAATATCAGCGTCGAAAATGCCCGTCAATACGCCGAGTGCGGAGTTGACTATATCAGCATGGGCGCTCTAACGCATAGCGCCGGAAGTTTAGACATCAGCTTAAAGGCTTTTTAGGCGATTTGGTTCAGACTAAAGCGATAAGGCTTATTTTAGCGGCTTAGAAATGGCTGGCTGGATCGAAAAGTGGAAAGGAAAGTTTCTGAATTCAAAAGGAGTTCAGAAAGCTATCGCAATCACGCGATCGATAAAATTGCCGGGGTTTGAAGGGCTTTCACTTTATCAGTTGTTGCTCATTATCGGAGTGGGCCTAAAGAAAGGGCGCATTACCAACCGATCAGCCGCCGTTTCGTTTCGCATATTGCTCGCCATACCACCACTTCTCATTGTATTGCTAACTGTAATACCCTTCATTCCGATCGATAACTTTCAGGAAAATCTGCTCGACACCATAGCCCGGGCGATGCCTATAAGTGCCTTCTATCTTTTTGAAGACACCCTCAACGATCTGATCACTAAGAAACAAGAAACCTTGATCAGCATTTCCTTTTTCATGGCTCTTTTCTTCGCTTCCAATGCTGTACAGGCTATTCTCGAAGGCTTCAGCCATAGCTACCACAGCAGTAAAAACCGCGGGGCGCTCAGGCAAATTGGAGTCTCTTTTTTGGTGATGCTCGTATTGAGCTTCATGGTAATTGTAGGCGTAGCCTTAATCACATTTACGGACCCAGTGCTCAACTTACTCGAAGATTACAACATCCGCTTCAACGATTTCGGGCATGTTCTAATCGGCATCGTAAAATGGTTGTTAGTAATATTGCTTTTCGAAATTGGCATTTCAGTGCTCTATCGGGCCGGTACTGGTAATACGTGGCGAGCCATCAACGCCGGAGCCTCTTTCGCCACACTCGGTTTAATTATTGTTTCTTCACTTTTTGCCTGGTATGTCAACAATTTTGGGAATTACAACAAACTCTATGGATCAGTAGGTACTGTTCTGGTAGTGATGTTCTGGCTCTACCTCAATGTGATTGTACTTCTCGTAGGATTTGAAATTAATGCTGGTCTCCATCGGGCAAATGATAAGGTAGAAGACTTGGAGCCAGAAGATATTATTGCGGTTTAACACGCTGATAAATCTCGAATTTATATTTTTCAAACGTTTAAATTCGACCCATCAAAGCTAGATTTCTAGAACAACTAGAGCCCATCCATTTTTGGGAACCATTCGGATGGAAAGCGCCTTGGCCAAAAATTGGAATAAGGGGAATTATCGCCCATCTCAACAAAATCAGAGAGCAAAGCAGAGGATTGCCAGCGGTTGAATATCCCAAATTTCGGAAGCCTATTTTGCTTTCGGCAAATACCATCAACCAGCGGGAAGCGCTTCGCCCGCTCATTGAGCATTTTCAAGATCGATTAGAAATAATTACGGAGCGTACGGAACTTTTTTTGGAGTTTGAAGGCGCAATCATCCTTCATTCCATGCCAACAAAAGAGCAAGTCGAGGCCTTGGCGCTAAACTCTTCATCGTCTCTTTTAGCAGGTTTCTTCACACTTCGGGGCTTCATTCGCAATGCTTTCCTTCGGCGGTTTTACAATATCTTTAAGCCATTCGGGCAGTATCATTTTTTGCATAAGGCATTTGAGAAAAGTCCCCGACCTAAACTATATATAGCTTCAAACGATCATTCCGGATTGAGCCAAGTGGGTTTTTTGGTAGCGAATGAGTTGCGCATTTCCACTTTGTACCTGCAGCACGCATCAGTCAGCGAAAAATTTCCACCGCTATCGGTAACCTACGCTTTGCTGGAAGGCCAAGATGCCGCTGAGAAATACGCTGCCGCCGGACATTCCCACACGAAAGTGACCTTGGTAGGTACGATGAAATACGATAAGTACTTAAATAAAGCTTTGAGCGAGCCGATTCCAAACCAAGTTGGAGTAGCCATAGGCCCTGCTTTTGTCGATTACGACGCGGTGTACAGTTTATGCCAAAGCCTTGACCACCAAAATATGCAATTCACGGTGCGGTTTCACCCAGGGGTGGCCGATCAGATTAAAAACCCATTTCTAGCCCAAAAATGGGAGCAATCGAACCCAAATGATGAGTCGGCATTGGATTTCATCATGCGGTGTGGTACGATCATTTCAGGCGATAGCAACATTCTTTTGGAGACAATTGCCTTCAATCGGCGCCCTATCTATTTCGCTTCCACTGGAGAATCCATCGACTATTACGGCTTTTGTAAAAATGGAATTGTCGAGCCAGCCCGCCTGACCAGTAATGAAGTACTTATTGCCCTGCGAGAACCTTACGACCCCCGTACGTTTCGCCCGAAGGCTGAGCGCTACATAGCTTTTTTGAATGGTAGAGAAGCTGACCAAGCAGGTAGACGGGTAATTGATAAAGTAGAAGGTCTCTTAAACCAGCTGAGCTAAAGCCAGCTTAATTTCCGGCGGCAGGATCGGCACCAATCATTCCAAAAGAACCAGCCAATATGGAAACATCTACCAGATTTACTTGTCCATCGCAGTTCAAATCAGCCAGGATATTGTATCCAACTGTTCCAAGCGGAGCACCAAACGCGGCTGATAGGACAGAGACATCCGTCAAATTAATCCGGTCGTTGAGATTTATATCGCCGCGGGAAAGGGAGTTCAAAGTCAGGCTATTTGCGCTAAGCGGAGATACCAGCACATTTAAAAAAGCCTTCGAAAGACTACCATTTATGCGGACGTATAGATCGTAATTGCCTCCGGCGAGGGTCGTGGCAATATTCGCCGTCCCCGAAGTGGTCAGCATTCCGGTAAAAGTTCCTATTACATTTTCAGTGCCTGGTTCATAAGCACGGAGGGTTATTGGCCGTTCCCCGCAGTTTGGATTCCAGGTGAGACTTATGGCGATGGATGGTGCACAAGGCACCACACCTGTATTGCCGCCTGTGCAAATTCCGCAAGCATCAAGCAAAGCTGAGCCATTAGGCACACCCGCGCAATCAGCGCAGGTTTGATTGTCATTCGCCGGGTTGGCATCGCAAACACCACAGGCATCGAGCGTGGAATTGCCATTTGGCACACCTGCACAGTCGGCGCAGGTTTGATTGTCATTCGCCGGGTTGCTGTCGCAGACACCACAGGCATCGAGCGTGGAACTGCCATTAGGCATACCCGCGCAGTCGGCGCAGGTTTGATTGTCGTTCGCCGGATTGGCGTCGCAGACACCGCAGGCATCGAGCGTGGAATTGCCATTGGGCACACCTGCACAGTCGGCGCAAGTTTGATTGTCGTTTGCCGGGTTGCTGTCGCAAACTCCACAGGCATCAAGCGCGGAATTGCCATTGGGCACACCCGCACAGTCGGCGCAGGTTTGATTGTCGTTCGCCGGATTGGCATCGCAAACACCGCAGGCATCAAGCGCGGAATTGCCATTGGGCACACCTGCACAGTCGGCGCAGGTTTGATTGTTGTTCGCCGGGTTGGCGTCGCAAACTCCGCAGGCATCGAGCGTGGAACTGCCATTGGGCACACCTGCACAGTCGGCGCAGGTTTGATTGTCGTTCGCCGGATTAGCATCGCAAACACCGCAGGCATCGAGGGTGGAATTGCCATTGGGCACACCCGCACAGTCGGCGCAGGTTTGATTGTTGTTCGCAGGATTGGCATCGCAGACACCGCAGGCATCGAGCGTTGAAGCGCCATTGGGCACACCCGCACAATCGAGTGGGGCAGTTTCTGCGATCGAAATATTATCAAGATAAAGATTGTTTCCATAGCCATTAATTACACGGAAGCGCACCCGCACCGCATCGCCTGAATAGGCCGTTAAATCAATAGTCTGGGCGCTCCACTGCGCGCAGGTGGGTGTGTATGAAGAAGTGGTGGATCCGGCTGTGGCTAAAACTAAATTCGCCCGATCCCACAAGGTAGTCCAGTCTGACTCGCACTCCCGAATGATTTGAACTTGCATTCTATCGAAAAAGGTTGAACTATAGCGGGCATAAGCATAATCAAATGTCAATTCTGGCGCTGCCGCTGAAGTGAGATTGGTCCACGGCGAGACGAGATCATCTATCTGTCCCGTGCTATTGTACGTAAATAATTCTATTCGCGCCACAGAGCCATTCACGCAGTTTGATTGGATATTGTTGGAGCTCGCCCAAGTGGTCAAAGCATCCGGATTGTTGATCTCCCAGCCGGTACCAGGAAAGCTACCTGAGAAATTATTGGTCATCGGAAGACCCACGCTCTCGACTGAAGTAACTGTAAAAGATGCAAAAGCAGCATTATTAAAGAAATCCTGATCAGCGAGTCCGTTTGGGTTTTGGAGTATAACGCTGATTTCTTGCGCGCCCGGATTCACAGCTACGGCTGGTAAGTTGATGGTAGTACTGGCGTTGGTTGCCAAACTACCATTGTAAACAAAAGAGTTGATTGCGCCTCCACTTATGGAATAAGCTATGGTAAAGGTGGTGATAGTCTGGCTACCCAAATTAATTACTGCAATTTGCGGACTCACGGTATTTCCACATACATCTCCCTGAGGTTGGAGTATGGATTGAATAGCAATATCGCGGGCGAAAACGGGTGCGGCAGTGATCGTAAAATTGGAGTTCGAAATATCAAAGAAAATATTGTTTGCGGCCTTTACTTTTATGCGTGCCTGCGTTGTCGAAATGTTTGGAATAACAACGGATTGAGAGCCGTCATTAGCCACTGCATTCGCCAAGGTGAACGGGAAAGTTTGCCCGCCGTCGGTAGAGAGAAAAATGTCCACATTGGCGCAGCTTACCGGAGCGACGGTGGTATTAGCCACCAACCAGGTAATAGTTTGATTGGAATTTCCTGCCCAGTTTACATTCGTATTTGGCGCCGTTACCACGAAGGGGCCGGAATTGGATGTAACCTGAAAAGCCACTTGAGCATCGCCTACTCCGCCACCAATTGCGGCATTGTCGCGCACGGTGCAGCGGAAGGTCAGATCGCGGGTATAAGTCGGCAATCGTTCACCGATTACGGTGGTGTTATTGAGCAAATTGCTCAGCCGGGGAAAGATTCGAGTGGGACTTGAAGTAGGCAACCAACTTCGGAATATGGGCGCATTGCCCGATGGATTTGTTAAATTATTGTCCGCACCATCCGTTGCCGGCCCTAGGTTGTATTGTTCCCAGCAATACGTCAGTGTGTTTCCGTTTGGATCGGTAGCGGTAGCTGTGAGTTCAAAAGGCGTAGAAATAGGAATGGTGAAGCCGCCGGAAGGAACCGTAACCACCGGTGGGTTATTGCCGGTAGGCGAAGTAGTAGCGCAGGAGTTTCCTCCACCTGTGACGCTGAAAGTGCGCATTTCGTTGTAACTACGATTATGAAAATAATCGTTGCTATTGTTCTGGAGATTGGGCGCGCAAATGCCCGCGTAGCCCATAATGGTAGAAGCAGAGCCCGGTTCATAAGCCGCCGATGCAGCACGATTACAAGGATTATTTTGGGTGTGGTTGCCCCCCCATTGGTGTCCCATTTCGTGGGCTACATAGTCTATATCAAATGGATCGCCTACAGGACTGGAGCCACCGGTAACGCCGCCAGCTTTGATGTTCGAGTTGCACACCGATTGAAGGAAGGCCACGCCGCCGCCACCTGTGCCAAACACATGACCGATGTCATAATTTGACGATCCGATTTCTAAATCGCAGGTGGTTTGATTCTGACTGAGCATGGCACTCACGTCGCTATTAGTGTAGGGGTCGGTTCCTGCGTTTAGGAAAATCACATCCGAATTATTCGCGACCATAATCATTTCAAGGCTCAAATCGCGTTCGAAAACCCCATTTACGCGGTTCATGCTTGTGATAAAAGCCGACATAACGAGGGGAATAGTTCCGCCGTGAAAGCTTGCGTATTCGCCTGTGCACGCCAAAGCCAATTGGTACGTGCGCAGCTGGGTTCCATTGGCTGCTTTAGCTTCGGCGGGCAAAGTCATTCTACTTGGACCGTCTTTTCTTCGGCGATCGATTTTTAAGCGGTTTTGATTTCCGTCAGGGTGGCTTATATCGCCCCCGAGCGGATCGCAAGTAGCCATTTGTTTGGAAGTATTCGCGTAGAAATCGCTTCGCCAGTAAACGATGTAGGTATTGGTGATGCCAAAAGCATAAGGGTCTATGAAAAACGTACCGCTTGGAGTAAAAACCTGTCCGTGAAAACCTCTCAAAGTAAAATCAAAACGGGCGCTAAAAGCCAGCTCTGTATTCAATGCTTCACCCACGTAGGTGCGTATTTCGGGAAATTGCGCTTGCAAGGCATCATTCATTACCGATCGCTCAGCTATGCGAAAGGCTATCATTTGACCTTCGGGGGTTGGGATTTCAAGAATGAGCGTAGAATTACCTATGGCCTCTGTCCGAGAGTTTGGCGCATCGCTTAAAAAGCTTTGCATTTCTTCCTCGTCGAGCTGAAGTGTGCGGTATTTGGCTGGAACAATTTGCCTGTTTGCCCCCTGGGGCTCAGCAGCGGATCTCCACAACGGCGATTGGCCAAAAGCAAGGAATGTACAGCAAAGTAGGGCGGCTAATAAACCGAAGGAGTGGCGCATCTTAATCATTTAAGGCATAGGAACATCCCAAGCCGAGTGGTTAGTGGGCTAAGATAGAGAAAAGTAATATAGATTCAAATGGGCATTGTGCCTATGATTGCCCAGATCGATCGGCGATTCGGCCTATTAGGTTCCACATAGAGCGCCCCTTTAATACAACTGCTGCAGAGATTGCAATTTACGGTATAGCCCATTTTCTCGAGCGAGAAGTTCGGCATGGTTTCCAAATTCCACTTTTTCCCCATTTTCGAGCACCATTATTTGGTCGGCGTTACGCACGGTGCTAAGGCGGTGCGCAATAACAATACTCGTGCGCCCTTTCATAAGTCTATCGAGCGCATCTTGCACCAACTGTTCACTTTCCGAATCGAGCGCCGACGTTGCTTCATCGAGTATCAACACTGCTGGATCGCGGAGTACGGCTCGTGCTATGGCTATGCGTTGGCGCTGTCCACCGCTTAGCTGAACTCCCCGCTCCCCGACCAAGGTATCAAAGCCATCGGGGAAACTTTCGATAAAGTCAAATGCATTGGCTTGGCGGGCGGCATTGCCGATCGCTTCATCGCCCGCATCGGGATTACCATAGGCGATATTCTCGCGGATGGTGCCATTAAAAAGCAGTACTTCCTGGGGTACCACGGCAAACTGCCCACGGTAGCTCGACAGCGCGAAATTTCCCGCTGATTTGCCGTCCAAGGAAATTTCTCCCTTATCGGGCTTGTAAAAACGCAAGAGTAGGGCAACTAAGGTGGATTTCCCCGATCCGGATGGGCCCACGATGGCGAGCTGCTGGCCCGGTTCGATGGAAAATGAAAGGTCGCGGATTACGGGCATCTCCGGTCGGGAAGGGTAACGGAAGCTAACGTTTTGAAAAACAATAGCGCCCTTGGCGCGGTGGGCGATATCTCTTTTTCCAAGCTCTTCCATATCCGTGTCCAAGATCTCCATTAAATTCTCGGTGGCACCAGCCGCTTTTTGGATATTGCTATACAAATCGGGTAAACTGCCGATAGAAGCGCCCAGAAAAATGGTGTACATTATAAAGGACACGAAAGAAGATTGCAGCAAGTCGCCACTTTCGGTCATAAGCACACCTTGCCAAATAACGACCACGATCGAACCGAACAGGCAAAGGATAATGAACGACGCGAATAATCCACGCCATACCGCACCCTTAGTAGCTAAAGAGCGAATCTCATCGATCACTACTCGAAAACGGCCAATTTCGAGCCACTCGTTTGTGAATGCCTTTACGCTCTGTATGCCTTGCAGGGCTTCTTCGAGTATACTGTTTGACGATGCGGCTGCGTCCTGCGTCTTTTTTGATAGTTTCCGAATATAGCGCCCGAATACCACCGCCAAAATGGCCACTGCAGGGATAATGCTCAACATAATAAGCGCAAGTTTGCCGGAAAGCCAAAGCAGAGCCGCGATACCTACCACAATCGTAATAATTTGGCGGATAAACTCAGCTATGGTGGTTGTAAACGTTGTTTGAAGTTGGTTGATATCTGTGGCAATGCGGCTAGTAAGCTCGCCTACCTTATGCTGGTTGAAGTACTGCAACGGGGCACTTACCAGGCGTGTAAAAGCCTGTTCACGAATGTCGCGGAGGCTGAACTCGGTGACCTGTGTAAAGAGCAAGATTCGGAAGAAGGAGAAGATGGCTTGCGCGATAAACACGGCAAACAGGGCTGCAATAATTTGATCGATCGCGTCGAAACGAATATTAACGCCGCTGCCCGACGCTTGCGCTGGATCGCGACCGATGAGCAAGCCAAGAAAATACGGGAACAACATAGCCGTGAGGCTGCTGAGAATCAAAAATGCAAAACCGAGCGTGAATCTGCCGCGGTAAGGTTTTAGAAACCGCATGAATCGGGTGGATTCCTTCCAACTTGGTCTTTTCTTAACTGCTTCCATTGCGTACTTTCGTTGCCTCAATTCGGCTGCAAAGGTAGGGCTATGAGCCGGTTTTTGAGGAAACTTGAAAATAGTTTTTGCAGAGATCGAAAAAAGCCTATTTTTGCAGTCCGTTTTTGGGGAGCCCCAGCGAAAATTGAACAGCGATGAGCAAAAGAACATTCCAACCTTCGAATAGAAAACGCCGCAACAAGCATGGCTTCCGCGAGCGCATGGCTACCGCCAATGGTCGCCGAGTATTGGCATCACGCCGCCGTAAAGGCCGCAAACGCCTAACTGTATCAGACGTAAAATTACACAAGCGTTAAGCGTTGATCATATTTTAGTTTAAAGCCGTTGCCTGCGCGACGGCTTTTTTTTTGCTGGCAGATTGTGCTTCTAATCGCATAAAGCTCTGCGCACTACATACAGCATGGGATATCCACAAGAAGCGCTTTTTGCTTACAGAACCATTTACACACGCTTCGGATGAACGATTGCGCTTAAACCTTGTTAAGCAGAAAGCCGTGGAGTCTTTGAATCCAATGGTATGATAGTGGTGAGCTTGGCTTATTTGTCTTAAATTTGAAACAAGGTGATGATCGCGGTTATCGTTTTGAAGTGTTGGTAGCTGAAGATGAATTTAGCCATCCGCGATTCAGAAGCCCATAGCGATATTTATGAAAGCAGGTAATAGTTTCAGCTTATTTTTCACGATGGTGTTAGCGGTCTTTGGTATGGAGCTAAGCGCTCAAACTGTGCCGATTGTAGGATACAACACTAATGCAAATGGGCAGGTTCAGCTCACCATCAATTCAAGCCAAGGGCATTATTATATTTTACGTGCAAAGAATAACCCCGATGGGGAATTCGACTTGCCCACATCTATGACTTTGAGCCAGGGCGGCACAACTGTACTCACCGAGTCGCTTGCAGCCTATCCGCTTTCGCACTATGAAGTGCTGGAACACGATCAGCTCGCGCCGGATGATACAGATGGAGATGGAGTAGATGATATGACCGAATATGCGGCTATGCCCGACATGAGCCCGCTGAATGCCGCTGAGCCTACCGCTATTGCTGATGGATTGGTAGGTATCGATGCTCTCTCCACATTTAACGCTTTGTCGGTGACGCATAATCTAGTGCAGTGGTCGGAATTTCTCAATGGCAAAAAATTTGTGAAGTATTTGATTACCGATCTAAACGCAAATCCAAAGGTGTACTTTATCAATAGCGAAACACACAACCTACACTCCGATTTTGCGAATGCGCTGGATCTCGAGTTTTTGGGCGATGAAATTGCAAAAGGACAGGTTATCTATCACCCCACGAGCATTTCAAGCAATGGCACACTCGGGACTTTCGCTTTCAACTTCAGCAATGGCCATGGCGAAGATTTTGAAGTCGTGGAGCGCACGCATGAATTGCTCGCGGCAAATATGCCTTTCCTACAAAACAACTTGTCATACTTCATCACTGCCAACAACACGGATGAATACAATAACGATCTGGCTCTTTACGAAAATTCCAGAATTCCCGTTCTTTTTGAGTCGGACATCTACGCAGAGATCGATTATTGGGGTTTAAACCAAGGCGAAGGCTACGGACTCCTGCGCCACATATTGACCGAAGAGATACCTGGACCCAGAGACATTGTGATCTACGAATCCTTGCCCAATTCCGTGCCGAGGGTTGCTGGCATTGTATCAGGCACCATCCAAACCCCGCTTTCGCACGTCAACTTGCGGGCGATTCAAGATCGAATTCCCAACGCTTTTATTCGAGATCCGCTCAGTAATGAGAACATTGCAAGCCTGCTCGACCACTACGTATATTACCATGTGGAACAAAACCAGTACACCATTCGCGAAGCGACATTGGAAGAAGTCAATGCATGGTTCGACCAAATCAGGCCTTCTGAAATCCAATTGCCGCCTTTGAATTTAGATTTTCAGGCCGTCTTGCCGCTGACAGACATAGCTTTCAAGATGGCAGATGCTTTTGGAGCGAAATGCGCAAATGTGGCCGTCATGGGCACTTTTGGCTTTCCCGAAGGAACGGTGCCGGAAGGCTACGGAATTCCATTCTACTTCTATCAGGAGTTTATGAAGCACAATCAGCTCTTTGAGCTTGCTGCCGAGATGCTGAACGATACCGAATTCCAGGCGGACCGTGAGGCGAGAAATTTTCAATTGGCATTTTTTAGAGCGGTCATCAAGCAGGCAGAGATGCCCGCTTGGATGATGGATGCCCTGCACGAAATGCACGCAGCTTTTCCCGGCGGCACTTCTGTACGCTGTCGATCGAGCTCCAACAACGAAGACTTGCCCGGCTTTAGCGGGGCCGGTTTATACGATTCGAAAACGCACCACCCTGATGAAGGACACATCTCCAAAACAGTGAAACAGGTGTACGCCAGCTTATGGAATTTAAGGGCGTTTGAAGAGCGGGATTTCAATCGGGTCGATCATTTCAAGGCATCGATGGGCGTACTCTGCCACCCTAATTTTTCTGGCGAGACCGTAAACGGAGTAGCCGTGAGCATCGATCCAATCTACAATACGGAAAGCACCTTCTACCTAAATTCACAATTGGGAGAAGACTTAATTACCAACCCAAACAGCACATCCATTCCAGAAGAGATTTTGGTGGACTGGTCCGATGCCCAAGACGATTACACGGTGATTCAGCGTTCCAATCTGATCGCTTCCGATACCTTATTGATGAGCGCTCCCTACTTGAACCAAATGAAGGACTTTCTAGGTGTGATTCAAAATGAGTTTGAACGGCTGTATGGTGCAGAAGGGAACCCCACATTTGCCGTGGACATCGAGTACAAAATTACCAGCGAAGGCCAGCTCGCGATCAAGCAGGCCAGACCGTGGGTGTTTTATGTGCCATATGAGCCCATTGAGTTTGCGGACGGAGCACCTAATAAATTGATCGTTTTCCCGAATCCCGCGACTGAGTGGGCACGCATTCAATGCAAGGATTGCGATCTAAGTAAGATAGGAATATTCGACATTGCCGGACGTTTGCTTCGTGAAATTCGAGTAGATTTTGATCTGAGCCCGAATCCACAGATTAACGTATCCTTTCTACCCGCAGGGGTCTACGTGTTGAGCGCGATTGGCTCGGGGCGGTCAGCGCGTCACTCCGTGAAATTTATCAAGCAATAAGAGAAAGATTTGCCAACCTTCTTAGGTGTAAGTGCAAAAATGGATATCCATTGCCGTGCCGTTTTACCAGATAAATTAAGGTGATGTGTCAGGATTGCTCTGCTCTTTGGGATCGACGGGGTGTTCCCATTACTTTCAGTTTGTTACAATCTTTCTAATGCCGATGTTTTGGGTCAGAAATTCAGATCGCATCTTGGACTGCCTGATCTTGAACTGCCTGTTGGCATGCGTTGATACGAATTGTTGGTTACTTCTTTCTGCAGTTTTAAAATCTTGATTTAGCAAATCGCATCCCTTGAGTTGGGGCCATATGGTTTTGGCATACGCATTGTCCCGCTACGGAAAACCAAAACAAACCTATCATGCGCCAAAATCTACTTTCTATGCTGTTTGTAAGCGGCATCATTCTCATGGCTTCGTGCACCGTTCAGAAGCGTCAACACCTGCCAGGCTACCACTTAGATTGGCATAGCAAAGCGAATAATAGAGCCGCTCAAAATGATGAATTAGCTGTAAAACAAAGTGAGTCAGCGAAGGAAAGTAGCGCGCAAGTGCCTTCCAAGCCGATCGAAACAAAAGCTGAAATAGCCTCTTCTGGATCGCTCGAAGCTTCCGTTAGCAACGAGATAAATCTGCGGACGGAAAATTCGAATTTGGACCGATCAGTTAAACTTGATCGCGTGCAGTCATCGTCCACAAGTGAGCCAACCGGGGAAGTGGTGCGCGCAAATGGTGGAAAATTTTTCCCACAAAGTGTTCAGGAAATAAAATCGCAATTTAAAAAAGAAAAGAAGGAGCAAAAAAAGTCTGAAAGCAGCTTGCTACGAATCATCGGTTGGGTCTTAATTGTCATCGGCCTGATAACCCTTTTTGGAAGCTTGATAGCAGGTGCCTTGGTGATGCTCCTTGGTCTTGTATTTGTCTTAGCGGGTTAAAATTGGACGTAAGAAATCGGGCTATAGGATCCATGTAGAGATTGTCGGCTCTTAGACAGTCGAGTTTAAACTGCGCTACTATATTTGTAATTCAATTCAAAAACAAAAACATGAAACTTCGAATTACAATCCTTGTAGCGGCTTTCGCTTTATTGGCGAATGTTGGCTTTGCGCAGTCGAAATCTGCGAAAGTCCCTACCAAACCGACAATCGTTAACCTTACCCAGACACCCGGGGAGTTTGAGCAAAAGAATATGACTCTTGCCCCCGGCGATTACATTTTTCAAATTGAGAACAAAGAAGTAGGCAAAGATGTGGGATTCTACCTGCACGAAGCCGATTCTAAAGCGCCTTTGGCCAATTCAGATAAAGCGGGTCTTATTCCAAATAATGAAAAGCGCAATACCGAAGTGGTAACTTTGAAGAACGGAACTTACGTTTACTCCTGTCCGCTTAATCCCACGGCCGATTATACTATCACCGTAAAATAATTACTCCTTGCTTTAATTGAGAACGCCCGACAGTGATGTCGGGCGTTTTTTTGTGCTGCATGTTAGTTTACTCTTTGATGATTTTTGTACTTCCTACAAAGCCTTCTGACTCCGCTCTCACCAAATACATTCCGCTCGGTAAATTAGAGATGTCAAGTTCCCATTGACTGGCATTCGGCCTATTCTCGAAAACCTTTTTACCCAGCTGGTCATAAATCTCCACCCGATCGAGCAAACCCGGCGATTCGATTTGGAATTTGCCAGAGGTTGGGTTTGGGTAAATTTGAAACTCCAAGTTTTGGCGGTCTTTGGTTGCCGTTACCACATTGTCCTGTATTACGATGATGGCTCCGTCGATGGGTCCACCGCCATAGTTGGGTTGGACGGCGTCGTTGGTGATATATTGCTGGTCTTCCAAATTAAAACCTCCTACGCCAACGATGTTATTATCAGAATCGATGGTGAAGTCTGAAATACTGCATCCATCAATAAAATAAGTTGACCAAATGGGGAGATTGGTTACAGAGGAAATTTTAGCAATGAGGCCTTTGCTGCCGAAGTTAATGGGTGGCTCGAAATCGAACGGATCTGAGCCATAAACCAAACTATTAGGAGAAGACGTGTCAGTTACTAGGCAAATGTTCCCAAAATTGTCGCTCTCCATTGCGATCCTTACACAATCTGGTTCAAAAGAACTTCCGCCATAGTAAGAAGACCAAATATGATTGCCATCAGCGCTAAATCGAGTCAAAAATAAATCTGCATCACCACCGCCGTAATTAGGTTGAAATGCATTTCCCAAGCCAATAACATCCATTGATGAAACTTTACCCGCGATGAATAAATCAGAATTTCCCAGAGACACTAGTCTATGTGAAGCATCGTCTTGACTTCCACCGTAATAGGTTAACCAAACGGGGATACTTTCCTGATTGATTTCGCCGATTATCCAGTCAGATAATCCAGCATTCGATTCCTGAAAAGCACCTGTAGAAGCTAGCCCTTCAGAATATGTAGATCCGACGAAATACACTCGACCATTTTCCGAAATTTCTATCTCCGATATCACAGATCCTAATGCTCCACCATAATAAGAAAACCACAACTTTTCGCCACTTGGCGCAAACTTACAGATAAACCCATCAGCTGCAGGAGCAGTGCTTTGAGGGGTTTCTAAATAAGCCCCACTTGTTCCTAAAGTTGTAGATGAACTGAAACCAACGACAAATAGATTTCCTTCATTATCGTATTTCATGCTCCTGATACCGTCGTTTCCCTGTCCCCCAAAATACGTTGACCACAATACAACCCCAGATGAATTGAAGACTGTGATAAAAGCATCTAGGCCTCCCGGTTTTTCTTCAATCGCGTAAATTCCTTCTGTAGGGAAATTTATCGAGTTAGTAAAGCCAGCCACAGCCAGAATCCCTGTATTGCTAATAGCAGATAAATCTCCGAAATCTATGCCTATTCCACCTAAATAAGAAGAATAGGTTATTTCACTTAGTGCCGTATTTACATGGGTCACTGTAATATCGTCTTGGCCGCGCGGCGATGTAAAGAAAGCATCGGGCGTCACCGGAAAGTTGAGAGAAGTAGTATTTCCAACGAGCCAATATCCAGTCGCAGATTTTTCTATTCCAGTGAGTGCGTCTACCGCGAAGCCTCCCAAATAAGATCCATAAATAATCTCTTGGTCGGTCTGCGAACGCCCATTGAGACTAAGCGTTAAATAAAAAGCGCAAGCGAGCCACTTCAGCTCGCTTGCGTAGGATTGAATTTTTTTCACTGCTTTATCATTTTCGAGCTTCCCACTAATTGACCAGAAAGGGCTCTTACCAGATAAATTCCACTTGGAAGGGCAGAGATATCCAGCTCGAATTGCGTGCCAATTGGCTTACGCTCATTGACTAATCTGCCTAATTGATCATAAATTTCAAGGCGATCAACCACATGCGGCGATTGAATTTGAAACAAGCCTGCGGTTGGGTTTGGATAGAGCTGGAAATCTAAGGTTTGCCGCTCCACGGTTGACGTCACTATGTTGTCTTGGATTACGATGATTGCACCGTCGCTTCCACCGCCGCCGTAGGTGGGCTGGAGGGCATTAGGCGTGATGAAGCTCGGATCGGAATCATTGAGACCTGTTACGCCAACAATGTTGTTACTGTCGTTGATTACCAAATCTACCAGACCACATCCTTCTAACAAATAAGTTGACCATATCGGGAGATTTGAACCTGACGAAATTTTAGAAATAAGACCTTTGCCGCTGATGCTTGAAGGCGGGCCTCCATCTAGAGGATTGCTGCCAAATATTACATTATTAGTCGAGCCTGTAGATGAAGCAATTACGTAATTCCCGAAATTGTCTTTGTTAATTTTTATGTTAAAACAATCGGGTTCCAAGAAACTTCCTCCGAAATAAGAGGACCATAGATGATTTCCGTTAAAATCAAATCGCGTTAGAAACAAATCAACTTCACCACCAAAGTTGGGTTGAAATCCATTTTGCGTTCCAGTTAAGTCAGCAGATGCCGTAATTCCAGCAAGAAAAAGTGTACTCCCTTCCCCTTGAATTATTCTGATAGTCCCATCCAACTCACTACCACCATAGTAGGTGATCCATATTGGGAAACCGTTCGAGTCAATTTCACCAATGATAAAATCTGAATTTCCGTTGTTTTGCGTTTGGTAAGACCCTGGGGTAGCAATGCCATTGGATAAGGAAGTACCGCTGAAGAAAATTCTTTCGTCATCGGAGATCTCAATATCTCCTATTCCATCATTTTCCAAGCCACCATAGTAGGAAAACCAAAGAAGCCCTCCATTCGAATCGAATTTGCACATAAATCCGTCGGATGCTGGCGGTAAGCCTTCTAGGGTTTGGGAATAGGCGTTTGGAGTGGCCAAGTTTGGAGACGTTGTAAAGCCAACTGCATACAGAAATCCATTATTATCGTAAGCCAAATCTAAAATTCTGTCATTACCAACACCCCCAAAATAGGTAGACCAAACAACGCTGCCTTCTGGGTCAAAAACGGTTATGAAATTGTCAGAACCACCAGGCTTTTCTTCTATAGCATTTAATCCTTCAGTCGGAAAATTTGCAGAATTTGTAAATCCAGAAATTGCCAAGTGTCCATTACTGCTTATAGCTGAAGCAAATACCAATTCTTCACCTATGCCGCCCCAATAAGTTGAATAGTTAATTTCGCTCAGCGCCGAATTCAAGTGGGTTACCGTGATATCAGTCAGACCTCTCGGGGAAGTGAAAAGGGCGTTCGGAGTGACCGGAAAATTCAAGGAACTCGTCTCCCCAATAAGCCAATAACCCATTTGCGATTGTTCGATACAGGTAGAATTATCCCAGTCGAGCCCCCCTAAATAAGAACCGTAAACTAATTCTTGGTCGGTTTGGGCATTACCAACGGCACTCAAGATTAAGTAAAAAGCGCAAGCGAGCCACTTCAGCTCGCTTGCGTAAATAGAGAAATGCCTCATTGCTTAAGCATTGGTACACTAAGTGTTGAACCATCGCCAAAAATGAAACGGTTGATCAACACCCCGTTCGGCAGAGCAATCCCCGGGTCGATACGGTGGTTTTCGTCATGTCCTTCATTTACTTGAAAAGCGGTTTCATAAAGCAAATTACCTTGATTATCTCTTAGCTCGTAATCAAATTTTAATTTGGCCGAAGCTTCCAAATGAAGGTTGAAGGCATTCTCCGTTACCGGATTTGGGAATGCAGATGCAAGCAAATAATCTTTGTGAGCCACAGTAATTACTTCTCCTTGATTTGACTCAAAATAAAACGTGTGCAGCGGGACACCTACAAATTTCACGTTGAATTGATGCAGCCCTGGAGCAAGATTGATGGTAGGCACTGAAGGATAACCTTCCGAATCTATGAAATCATAAGAATCGGCGTGATAAACTGCTATCCCGCCATCAACCGCATCAACTTCATTGATATGAAGATATTCCGTATTGGCAAAAGTCTGTCCTAAGGTAGCATCGCCATTTTCGTCGGTCACGACCGTGATACCATAAGCTCCTGAATTGCAGAGATAAGAGTATGCCAAAGTTAACCCTGGCTCTCCTGGAATTTCGCTGTTGCAGATGTTTGGGGTAGGTATTGTGCCGCCACCTCCACCACCGCCGCCGCCAAAGGGAATGCCGCCTTCCATAAAAAATGTTCCCGTACACGCTAATTGAACGAAATTGCTCGTTCCAGCATTTTGTTGGAGTGCATTAGCGAACAGCGGCCTCCAAGTTAAATTTACGCTGCTTGGTGTCGAGGGGTCGGAGCAGTGGTCTAATGTCATTTTTTGTGTTTGCACTCCAGCGCTACTATAGGGTATGTAATCCCCTCTTCCTTTTTGAACACCATAAACAAATGAACCTGTAATTACGGAGTTGTTGATATCTTGGTAAGTGCCGTTATTTGGAAGTCTAACCATTCTAAAACTTAAATCTCCATTGGAGCTATAATATCCCGAAGTCGTATTTAGTGGCCATTGCGGTATTTCATGAAACTCAGAATCTCCATTTCCATTATTAGGGACTAGCAGACCAGTGTACCATCCAAATTCAGATTGATCAAACCACCTAAAAAACTTAGTGTTGGCGTTAGGACTTGTATCATCGAATGCGAAATCTAAACGATAGGAGAAGGGATTTACGCCTTGATGTTCATACTGCTGAATGCGATAAGCATAATTTCCACTTACACATTGCCAGTAGCAACGCTTGATGGCTCCGCTGCCATCGTCGATAGGCATGATAACCACATCGCCATCCTGAGCCCCGATAGCCTGTAAAGAAATCCGATAAAATCTATTATCAACCCCATCATAATACTTCGGGTCTATCTTCAGATAATTTTGCCCAAAAACATGCGTTTTTTCAACAGATTGAAAAACATATTGCCCACTCAATTCCACTTCTTCTTCGATTACCACGAGCCATTCACGAACGCTCGGATCATCGGTGCGCCAAGCCAAGTAACCTTGGCTTTCTCTTGGTTCTAACAGAATTTCATACACATAAGTATTCGTTACCTCATCGAATCCAGAATTAGATTCGGTCGAACCTAAAGCAAATAGCTTAGAATCGATTCCTAAAAGTGCAGTTACACACACACACACACACACATAGCGTTACTCAAAAAATTTAAATTTTTCATATATATGGTTTATAAGTTTTGCTGAAATTAAGCAACATAGTTTTCAAAACAGCGCCGCGAAATGTTAAAAACGAAAATATCACTATTTATAATGAGAGACGCTACCTGAATTCAGGGACGAGTATTTTTCGAAGTTTGCGAAACAGAAAAGCCCTTTTTCAAGCCAATTGAATCCCACCAATTTCAACCTCGATGAAATGCTGCAACCCACAAATAATCCAACCGCTATCATTTTTCCAAGTGGAACTATTACTCTTGCCATGAATTAAGAATCGGGGGATTTCGCCGATGTCATGAGCGGCATTTTGATTTCCGCGACTTGGCAGAATCTGATCACCATACTTTATTTCGACAAGAGCTACGGCTTCACCTCCCCTTTCGATTACTAAATCGAGCTCATCGCCTTGGTGGTTGCGGTAGAAACTCAGCTGATAGTCGGTCGGTATTGCTTGGGCTATTTGCTCCACAACAAACCCTTCCCACGATGCACCGAGTAAAGGATGAGTTAATGCATCTTCAAAAGTATGAATGCGCTGGAGGTAATGGAATAAACCGGAATCACGAAAAAACACTTTTGGTGCCTTTACAAGCCTTTTCTTTGTATTAGTGTGGAAGGCTGGAAGCTGACGAATGAGATATGAAGCTTCCAAAAAGTCCAGGTAGGTTTTTACCGTTTTGTCGGAGATTCCTAGACTTTTGGAAAGATTCGAGTAATTGAGGGTATTGCCTTGCATGTGCGAGAGCATGTACAAAAGCCTGTTCGTTAACATCGGAGCGGCAGGCAGCCCGAGCATAGGTAGATCGCGCTCCACATAGCTGCGCAAATAATTCTCGAACCATCGGCTGCGATTTACGTTTCCAACCAGTGGTATAGGATAACCACCCTTAATCCATACCTCTTGCAGCTCGGTCCAACCGAATTCTCTGCATTGGATGCCACTTAGCTCCATATAGGCTATTCTCCCAGCCAAACTTTCGGAAGTTTCGCGGATCAATTCGGACGATGCGGAGCCCAATAAGATGAACCTTCCGGGCTTTCTGTTGCGATCTACTAATGATCGGAGCAGAGGGAAAAGCGATGGCATCCGTTGCACTTCGTCAATGATCACCAGCTCTTCTTCAAAATTTCGCAGGTAGGACTCTGCGTTCTCCAATTTCTGAAGGTCTTCTGTCGATTCCAAATCGAGGTAAATAGCTGGGCGATCAATTGATTCTGAAAGTATTCGAGCTAAGGTAGTTTTCCCAATCTGGCGCGGCCCAGTTATGCCAAGGCAAGGAAAATCATTTAGAATATCTACAGCTAAGAGCTGCGCCAAGCGATCAATCATACTTCAAATCTATGAAAATTCGGAATTCAATTCCGAATTTTCAAGAAAAAAACCTTTTGCGCGAAGATCATTTTAAACAATCTGTGAATAAATAGCACGTCCGCACGCCACCTGCATCGGAATCAAAACACAATTTTTACCCTACTTTTGCGCCCTAAATGACGCATACTCTCAGCACATTTAGTCTCTTCCCGTTCAAAGTCTGGATTTCCCCTTCCACCTATTTTTTAACCTTCCTATTCTTAAAGCTATGCCAAAAGACACAAGCATAAAATCGGTATTGATCATTGGCAGCGGCCCTATTGTGATCGGTCAAGCCTGCGAGTTTGACTATTCCGGCTCGCAAGCCTCGCGCTCACTGCGGGAAGAAGGAATAGAAGTAACGCTCATCAACTCCAACCCGGCTACCATTATGACGGATAAGGTAGTGGCAGACAACATTTTTCTCAAACCGCTCGAGCCGGAATCGATTATCGAGATACTCGAAAAGCATAAAATCGATGCGGTACTCCCAACCATGGGTGGCCAAACGGCGCTTAATCTCGCCATCAAGTGCGATGAAATGGGCATTTGGAAAAAGTACGGGGTGCGAATGATAGGCGTAGATATCCGCGCTATCGACGTTACCGAAAACCGTGAAGAATTTCGAAAGCTGATGGGCAAAATCGGAATACCAATGGCTCCGCAGGCCACGGCCAATAGTTTCCTAGAAGGAAAAGAAATTGCGCAGCGTTTCGGTTTCCCGCTTTGTATTCGCCCTAGCTATACCCTTGGTGGTTCGGGAGCGGCCATAGTTTACGAGCAAAGCGAATTTGATAGCCTCCTTACCCGCGGCCTGCACGCATCGCCCATACACGAGGTGATGATCGACAAAGCCCTGATGGGTTGGAAAGAATTTGAGTTAGAGCTCCTCCGCGACAGCAACGACAACGTGGTAATTATCTGTGCGGTAGAAAACATGGACCCGATAGGTATCCACACCGGCGACAGCATTACAGTAGCTCCGACCATGACCCTCAGCGACCGCACTTACCAACGCATGCGCGACATGGCGATAAAAATGATGCGATCTATCGGAAACTTTGCCGGTGGTTGCAACGTGCAATTTGCCGTAAGCCCCGACGATAAAGAAGACATTATCACAATCGAAATCAACCCGAGGGTTTCGCGATCATCGGCATTGGCATCGAAGGCCACGGGTTATCCCATCGCCAAAATAGCGGCTAAACTTGCCATAGGCTACCACCTCGATGAGTT
>JBBQFC010000032.1:0-38535 GCA_038321615.1 Flavobacteriales bacterium
TATCAAGCCGGCGCAACACTAAATGACACGGGCAATTACGACGCCTTGGTGACCAAGTACGACCGCAACGGAGTGGAATTGTGGAGTCAATTGATCTCTACCACGGGCGACGAAACCTTTACCGACATAGTACTCGGTGCCAGTGGGAAGCTTTTTCTTACCGGTGCATCCCGCGCTGCCAATCAAGCTAGTTCCACGGTGCTTACGGCGCGCTTGAGCCAAAGCACCGGAGCTATTGAGTGGACACAATTTTATAGTTATACGAGCAGTATTTTCAATCTCGGTGCTTCGCTCGTGCGCGATGCATCCAATAATGTGTATGTTACGGGGTTCACCCAAAATCTAAGCACCCTCGGCGATGTTCTCGTCCTTAAATACAACACAGCGGGCACGCTGCAATGGGGTGTGAAGAGTGATGTGTACGGGCTAGACGATGCCGCAGTAAAAGCCGCCTTGAATGGCACGAAGCTCACCGTAAGCGGTGCGGCTCAAAATGGTCAAACCTCCTGGCGATACCTTACCCAGGTTTATAATACCGCTAATGGAAGCCTTACCAATAGTGCGGTTGGCGCCAACAATGTAACCAGCATCGACCAAGTGCAAGATTTGGTGGTAGATGCCAGCGATAATATCTACATCACCGGTACGGCGGGTACAGCCACGCAGGGCTATAATATGTACACCGTAAAGATGGACGATGCCCTGAATATACTCTGGCAACAATCTTACAACTATGCCGGCAGCGGTAATGACAAGGCTTTTGGCATGGCGCTCGATAATTCGGGCAACGTGATTGTAACAGGTTGCACTTCCGTGAATAGCACTAACACCCAGTTTACCACCATTAAGTACACCAACGGCGGGGTGCAGAGCTGGGTACGGCATTACGATGTGAGCACCGCCCGCGATACCGCCCATGCCGTAACTACCGATGGCAGCGGCAATGTATATGTATCGGGCACCTTCTCTAACGGCAGCAACCGCGACGTAAAAACCCTTAAGTACGATGCCGCCGGAAATTTAAAATGGGAGATTGATTATAATGGGGTGAATAATGGGGATGATTATGTGTTGGATATTACCCGCGATGCCCTAGGTGGAATCGTGCTAGTGACACAAGCCAGGACAGCTACCGATTACGAATATGCTTCAGTGCGCTATGTAGAATCGACTTACGAAGACTTATCCTTCACACCGAGTGAATCCGCCTTCGCCAATGCTTTTATAAAAAACTTAGGCCAGTTGCGCGATGAGAACGGGACGGCTCAACCCGACGTAAAATTTCATAGCAAGCAAGGCGCGTACTATAGCTTTTACCGCGATGGCGCTATGGAGTGGATGACCCGTACTCACCACAACGACAGCACAATGGCCGATACCTTGCAAAAGTTAACGCTGAGCTTCGTAAGCCCAGAGCCCAATTGCCGGGTTTATACCGACAAGCGTTCGGAGTATTTCGAGAACTATTATTATCCGTATGGCACCCAAAAATTAGAGCGCATACCCTTCTACGAAAAACTGATCTATCCCGAAATTTGGGAGGATATAGCCTTGGAAACCGCCTTGCTCAGCGGGCAGGAACTTCGCTTTACAATTGATACCAAGGGAAAAACCAGCGATATCAAAATCAATGTGGCTGGCGCAGATTCGGTGCGGAAGAATGCCGATGGTACGGTGGCACTCTATACTTTTAATGGGGCTATCACACTGCCCAAAGCCAAAGCCTACCAAGAGAATGGCCTCGGAGTGCTTATCGAATTGGGCTGGACACCAGCACTAAAAGTAATTGGCAACCAGATTTCACTCGATTCGATTGGAACCTACAACTCCACCAAGAAATTGATCATCCGATTGTTCAGGGGTGGGGATATTCCACAGGCGGATGGGTTTTGTCATAGCACGTATTTTGGGGGGACTAGCGAAGATAGGATATGGAACGCAACCACAGATAACAACGGATGGCCAATTACTTGTGGCACTACAGGGAACATAGGTTACTTTGTTCAGCAAGGAATTACTGTAGTTAATCCAAGTGGAACTCTTTTCAATGCTTTACAAGGCTTTGTGGTCGAGTTTGATCGCGATTTTGTACCTAGATTTATGACCATCGTTCATGGCAGTGACAATTTATTATTGACCGCAGTTGGCACTCGATCAAATGGGGATATTTATGCATCAGGGTTCACATCAGCTGGGAATTTATTGACTCCAAATATTATTGGTGCCGGATATCAGGATAACAGCTATGGTGGTGCGAGAGATGGATATATCATGCGTTTGAACGGGGTCAATGGTCAAGTGCAATGGGCGACCTATTTTGGAGGAACCAACCCTGGTATAGGTTCCTTCAGTGTCGACGAGATCTATGATCTTGCCGTCGATTCTCAAGACAGACTCTATATTGTAGGAGTTACTCCAAATACATCCACAGGCTTTCCATACACCAATTTAAGTGGTGCATACAACGAGACAGGGCTATCAGATAATACAGGTTTTATAGCTCGTTTTAAATCTGATCTTACCTTAGAGTGGTGTACACAGTTTGGGGGCAACGGAAAAGACATTGTACGCTCAATATCAATCGGGCCAGATGACCATTTTGTGATTGGGGGAGAAACAAGAAGTTCCACGCTTTCCATTCCGCTTTTTCCCGGTACAGTGCAGGATTTAAGCTTGAACGGTGCGAGTGATTGGTTCATTGCCACATTTAATGCCGACGCTCAACTCTTATG
This sequence comes from Flavobacteriales bacterium, assembly GCA_038321615.1. GTDB lineage: Bacteria > Bacteroidota > Bacteroidia > Flavobacteriales_D > Cryomorphaceae > JBBQFC01. The sequence continues at coordinate 2,733 of JBBQFC010000032.1, forward strand.
GGGAACTTTAGAAGGTTCAAGTGGAGAAGAAATTGGTTTCGAGTCCTGGCATACCGTCGCCATGGATAATAGCGGCGCCGTATATTTTTCAGGAAGTGCAGCCAATTTTACAGGATTAAATTTGGTCAATCCCGGAGGTGGTGTTTATTTTAATAACACGGATTCTGGAAATTCTGCATCGGGCAATAAATACGGCTTCGTTGTGAAATTTAACCCAGCGACCTATCAGCCAGTTTGGAGAACACTTCTAATGGATGGAACCGGTTGGCTGCGGGTTTCATCGCTCGATGTACAAGCCAATAAATTGATCATTGGTGGATTTACAGAAGACATTTCCATGCCCTTAGTATCGGCATCAAGTTCCATTTATTCAGAAGATATTGTAATAGGAAATTTTCCAGGCTTTACGCTTCAATCGGATGGATACTTGATGATTTTTGAAAAAAACTCTTTAGACCTGCTGCATTCTACCTATTTCGGCGGGGAAGATCACACTTGGCCTAGGGAAGCCTTAAGAGCCGTTAAGATGAACCAATTTAATGAATTATTTGCTTTTGGCCACACAAGGTCACGCTATATAGCAGGCGACGAAATTGGGATTCCGGTATTTGATAATGGAATAGAAAATGCATGGTTCCAACCAAATTTGACCAATTTTCAAATCAATAATCCCGATGTGGATGGTTTCATGTTCAAGTTGTGCTTTGACGGTACAATTCTGAACACGGCTGGGAGAGTCATTGATAAGTCTGATGGTCATTTGGAAGTTTACCCCAATCCGGTAAGCCAAAACAGTCATGCGTTACAAGTGGTTTTGAGATCACCTCAAGCTCTGATTGGTGATATCACAATTTATTCTGTGGACGGAAAACGTATGTATGGCGAAACGGACGTACTCTTACTAAAACAAGAACCATACTCCATTAACTTGCCGCCAAATCTTCTTTCCGGGGTCTATGTTATTGAGCTCCGTACTTCATCAGAGACCTTCTCTAGTAAATTCGTTAAGGAATAACTATGAAAGCTTTAATCTTGGTGTTGACCATTTCCTTCTCAGCAAAGTTCGCTTGTGCTCAACCCCCCCAGTGGATGCCGATAGATACTAGCTATGAAGCTTGGGGTGTTTATGACCTATATTATTCTCAGAATTTAGAAATGACAATCTTGTGCGGACTATTTCAAGCACCAGAAAGCCCTTACTTAGGTGGATTCAATGGTAGCCAGTGGATTTCATTGGCAGATATTCAAGGCGCAGGAATTCGAACGGCAGTTGATTTTGAAGATGGAATATTAATTGGTGGAGAACCCTTTTTTTTAAACAATCAATTGAAGGTTGTATCATATTATAATGGGGATGATTGGACTTTTCCTTGGGCATTCGATCAATCCATAACGAAATTAAAATGGGTAAACGATACGCTTTTTGCCCTAGGTTGGTTCGAAACAGTTGATGGCGATTCTATTTGGCATGTGGCCAAGTTGGTTGATGACTCTTGGATAGAAGTATTCCAAAAGCCGGATACCTTAGAGTGGGCTGCCATAAATGATATTGAGTTCTTTGAAGGTGCTTACTATTTGGGTGGACGATTCTTCTATGAAAATTCCATCAAAGGCCTTATGAAAATTGAGAATGGTACCCTTGTTGAAGCTACCGATCAATTGGTGATCGGACCGTGGAACGGTGTCGGACATTTGAACATTTATCAGGGGGAACTCTACATTTCTGGTGGAATTCCCGGTGTTGTCAATCCAGGTAATGGTATCGTCCGTTGGGATGGTGAGCTTCTGCGCGATGTGGGATGTTACTTCTATGAAATTCCGCAAGATCTGTCTTACGGAGGAGGGGTAATTGCTTCGATGGTTATCGGCGATTATCTGTATGCGGGCGGTTATTTTCGCTTCTGCGATGATTTTGAACTTTTTGAATTAGGCCGCTGGGATGGCAACCAATGGTGCAGTTTATACATGATGGAGTTTGATCAACCTGAACTGGAATTTGAACAACGGTTGGTGGAATTGGGCCACTTCCAAGATCAGCTTATGATTATTCGCGTCTTCCGGTATGACGAAACTGAATTTGATGAATTTTGGTTGTATCAGGGAGGTGATCAAGTAGAGACCTGTACAGAGCTTTTGACTATTGCGGAGAAATCGTCAATTGCCTTCCAACTCTTCCCCAACCCCGCTCAAACCCATGTCTCCATTCAAGCGGGTGAGCTAATTACCAGTTTTCGACTTTACAATTCCATGGGTGCAGTGGTTAAATCTGCGCAGCCGTTTTCCGAGCGTTTGGAGCTCGACCTAAGTGGTTTGGCAGCGGGGATTTATCTGGTAGAAGTGCAGACGGAAAAAGGTGTGGGGGTAGAGAAATTGGTGGTTGAAAAATGAGATCTATTGACATATATGGCTCGAACATCTGCTTCAACCGGTTGAATGCAGTCGCAAAAAGCAGCCTGGCTGACGTCGAGCATTCCTATTTTCAAACCACCTATTTTTTTAAACTTCGCTTGAAGTACGAGTCAACGCAAATGTCTTACAGCAAGTAAGCATCCATCATCATCGCCTTTACTTCAGGAATATCCATTTGCTTCAAGTTATAGAATGTAATACCGGCAATTTGCTTTCGGCATTTGAAATCGAGATTATGTCCTAATCCTATAAGATCTTTTCCGCGAATGAAAGCTATTTCAACACCGCCGCCTGCTGCGGCTTGGGTATAAGCCATCCATGTGGTGCGATAGTAAAACGGGATTTTATATCGCAATTTGCCCGTCACACCAGGGAGATCAAGCCAAAGCTCATGTACGAGCCGGATCATAGCTGATTGGTCTGAATTCCAGTGATCTGCGTAGTCAATGAGTTCAGAGGTATTCATGCAATATTTGTGAAATTGAAATTCTGACGCGCCATTGCATCAAATTTAGCTTAGATTCGTAAAGTCTATGAACCAAAAATAAACTGTGTATGGATAAGACTATTGAACCCGTAAACTTCAACGCTAGCCAAGACTTGATTGTCCACGTAGGCGAAATTTTCGATAAGCTCACCAAGTATAACGACCGGATAGTGAAGGCGGACATTTATTTAAAATCGCTGCGAGAAACCCCCACCAAAGAGAAGATGGTACAAGTACGCATCTTCTTGCCTGGCAAAGACGTATTCGTAGAGCAGCAAGCCGAAACGTTTAAATCTGCTGCTCAGCAAGCATTTGACCGGTTAAAAGTCTTGGTCAAAAAAGAAAAAGAACGGCTTCGGGAGCATTAATCCCGGAAGTAGTTGACATATGAAACCACCTTCGGGTGGTTTTTTTTTTGGTTAATTCGATTGTTAAACGCCAGGTTGCAGGTAAGCGGCCTTCCTGACCGAACGGGCGAAGAAATGATCTTTGAAGGAACAATGTTTATTCAGAAATTGTATCAGGAGGCGATTTTAACCCTTCTCTCCCGGTACAATTTATCGTCGTCGACTCCGGTAAATCACCCGAAGTGACGTGGATTTGGAGATAATGAAGGAAGCTAAGTCAGATTAAAAAGGGATTTTAACCCTTCTTTTCCCGGTACAATTTATCGTCGTCGCCTCCGGTAAATCACCCGAAGTGACGTGGATTTGGGGATAATGAAGGAAGCTAATTTAGATGGAGAGCCGCAACTAAGGTCAATCGGCCAAATCTTCGTAAAAGTCGGTTGAATCAGCTACGCACGGCCCTTTACTTCAACGGCTCGAGTGCTTCCTCGATTTTAGTAACCATTTCGGCTTCCGACATGCGCAGGGATGAGGGGTCAAATCGCTCTCCTGTAATCTGCTCATAAAGCTCAATGTAGCGGTTGCTGATAGTCTGAACCCAAGCGTCGCTCATGTTTGGTACAGACTGGCCTTGCTTTCCTTGAAAATTATGATCTATGAGCCATTCGCGCACAAACTCCTTGCTCAGTTGGCGCTGGGGCTGGCTGAGTGCCTGCCGAATTTCGTACCCTTCTTTGTAGAAATAGCGGGAAGAGTCGGGGGTATGTACTTCGTCCATTAGCATCAGCTTACCGTTGTACATTCCAAATTCATATTTGGTATCAACGAGAATCAATCCTTTTTCTCGTGCCATCTCTGAACCACGGGCGTAAAGCGCCCGCGTGTATTCTTCCATTTGCAGATATACCGCTTCGCTCACCACACCTCGGGCAATTATGTCTTCGCGCGAGATATCTTCGTCGTGCCCTGCTTCAGCTTTGGAGGCCGGCGTGATGATGGGTTCTGCAAATTTGTCGTGCTCCTTCATACCATCGGGCATGGTAACACCGCAAATGATGCGATCGCCCGTTTTATAAGTGCGCCATGCGTGGCCTGTGAGATAGCCGCGTATGACCATCTCCACCCTGATCGGCTCACATAGGTAACCTACCGATGCGTTTGGAGCAGGCACATCAATCAACCAATTGGGACAAATATCGGCGGTAGCCCGTAAGAATTTAGCGGCCGTTTGATTGAGGATGGTCCCTTTGTAGGGAATGGGTCGGGAGAGGATGACGTCGAATGCTGAAATTCGATCGCTGGCAATCATTACAATGTAGCGATCGTCGATGGTGTACACGTCGCGTACCTTACCGTGATATTCTTTCGTTTGTCCGGTGAAGTGAAATTTGGTCTCTGTCAAAGCGTAATTATTCTTGAAGCGTTTCTTTCTCGTAGGCTTGTATGATGTCCTTCACCAAGCGGTGTCGGATCACGTCTTTCTCATTTAGCATAATGATGGAGATACCCTCGATTTTTTGGAGTAGGTGCAAAGAATCGGCCAAACCACTCATTTGCTTCTTAGGAAGGTCAATTTGGGTGATATCGCCGGTAATTAAAAATTTTGCAGACATCCCCATCCGTGTTAGGAACATTTTGAGCTGCGATCGGGTGGCATTTTGAGCTTCATCGAGAATCACGAAAGCCTTATCGAGGGTGCGGCCACGCATATATGCCAGTGGGGCAATCTGAATGGTTCCGCTTTCTAAAAATTCGCGGAGTTTTTCGGGCGGTATCATATCGCGGAGCGCATCGTAAAGCGGCTGCATGTAGGGGTCGAGCTTGTCTTTAAGGTCTCCGGGAAGGAAGCCCAAATTCTCACCGGCCTCCACGGCTGGCCGGGTTAGAATGATTTTACGCACTTCCTTGCTCTTTAATGCTCTTACGGCAAGTGCTACTGCGGTGTAGGTTTTTCCCGTACCAGCAGGACCTACAGCAAAGACCATATCACTTTTTTCGGAAGCTTCAACCATGCGACGTTGATTCGCCGTACGGGCTTTTACTTGCAGGCCACCGTTGCCGTGAACCAGCACGCCATCGCCGCCAGAGTCGGTCATTACAGCTTCGGCTTCATGGCCGAGTAATCGTTCTATATTGCTTTCTGTGAGACGGTTATACCGGTTAAAATGATCTACAAAGAGACCTATTTTCTCTTCAAAATGGTTGAGTTCCTCTTCATCGCCGATGGCTTTAATCATATCGCCACGCGCAATGATCTTAAGCTTAGGGAAATGCCCTGTTATAAACTCTAATTTCTTATTGTTGATTCCAAAAAGCTCACGTGGGTCTATGGATTCTATTGGAATAATGCGCTCGCTCAAACGTGATACCTATGAAGTGTTTCCTGCTTTTTCATTGCCAAAAGCCGTATCTAATTTTACGTACTTTTGAGTCCGAAAGTAAGGAATATTTCTGCGAATTATTGGTGCGGAAGTTCTTCGATTATTCACATGATTGTAATTAGCGTCACTTCCGACTTAGGCACCAAAGATCATTACGTCGCAGCTATAAAAGCCCGCGCTCTTCAACTCATTCCCGGTCATCAATGGGTAGATATTTCTCATCAAGTGCCCGCATTTGATATCGCGAAAGCTGCTTTTGTGTTGAAAAATGTTTGGCGCGATTTTCCGAAAGGTACTATTCACCTGAATATTGTTGATACGGAATGGCGGCTTGATACGCCTTATATCGTAGTGTCGGCAGAAGGTCATTTCTTCATCGGGGCCGATAACGGTTTCTTTTCGCTTCTCCTTGACGGAGCCGCCGCCGACTCGGTACATACTATAAAGATGGTGGGCGATGAGGACTTGAGTTTCCCTTCGCGCTCCGTTTTTCTGCCTACCGCCGCGCGCTTAGCCCGAGGGGAATCGCTTGACAGTATTGGCTTGGCTAAGGAAGGCTACAGAAATCGCCCGGCGCTCCAGCCCGTTATCGAGCCACATGTGATTCGTGGCACTGTGATTTATATAGACAGTTACGGCAATGTCATCACCAATATTACCCGCGAAGTTTTCTATCGGGTTATTGGCGATAAGCACTTCAACATTGTAGGTCGGGGAAGAAATGACAACGACCTCACGCGCATAAGTCGGGCGTACAGCGAGGTGCCCGAAGGTGAGAAAGTGGCACTCTTTACGACTGCCGGTTATTTGGAAATTGCCATCAACCGCGGGGTAGAAGGGAGCGGGGGTGGAGCATCGAGTCTTCTCGGACTGCGCGAAAACGACGTGGTTCGCATTGAATTTGACCCGTGACAAACTTTATCGGCACGGGGTGGTTTTAAATGGTATGATGGCCGGTAAAAAGGGTTTTGCATCCTTGTCTCTGAATGAACGTTTGAATTTGCTGAAAAGCAAGGGTCGATTTATTGCCACACGCGGTTACGCCGGTTTCCAGGTGCACCTCTACGCCGTGGAGCATTATTATTGCGAAGCATGGCAAAGGCTTGGGCATACGCAGGTGCAATGGATTGAATTGGCCCCGGCTGATTTGGTGGCGGATAATTATCTTTTGCAAGTCGATATCAAACAGGAATTGGGACTTCAATAAGCTTTATATTAAAACGGCGAATGGAGTGGGTGTCGGGCTGCTGCTTAGAAAGTCCACGGCTACAATTTCTCACTTCTGTTTTGAAACCTTCGTGAACTCTGTGACCCCTCTCTTCACACAGAGCACACCGGGAAAAGGGTACAGAGAAACACAGAGAAAAAGGTTGGTGAGAATGGTCTCTCTGTGAAACCTTCGTGAACGCTGTGACTTCTTTCTTCACACAGAGCACCCCGGGAAAAGGGCACAGAGTGCTACAGAGAAAAAGCCGGTGAGCGCAATCTCTCTGTGATACTTTGTGAAACCTTCGTGAACGCTGTGACTCGTTTCTTTACACAGAGTACACAGCGAAAGGCAAAGAGAAAAAGGGTTGGTAGAAGCAGTAAAGGTGTAAGGCGTTTGTGAACGCTGTGACTAAAAAGAATCACCGCTGATTTGAATTCCAAATTTTCCAGCTTTCTTCGGCTTGGTTATGGAGCATGCTCAGTCCGTTAAGAACCACTGCACCTTGGGCTTGTCCCTCCTTCATAAACTCCGTCGTAGGTGGGTTGTAAACCAAGTCGACCAATAAATGCCCGGTCGAAACATATGAATACGGAAGCTTCGGTCTTTCTTCGACACTTGGCCAAGTGCCTACCGGGGTGGCGTTTACAATAATATGGCAAGCTTTCAGCACGTATTTATTGACGTCGCCATACGTCATTTCGCGGAAGCGTGGCTGGCTGGAAAGTTGGCGCACTACATGCCAAACTTCAATGCCCAAGCGCTGAAATACATAATGAACCGCCGCCGCTGCTCCACCGTTACCGAGCACCAGCGCCCGCTCCATTCCAAAGGCTAAAAACGGTTTGATGCTGGCTGCAAAGCCCGCCACGTCAGTGTTGTGCCCTTTTCGAACGCCATTTAAAATGTGAATAGTGTTTACCGCACTTACGGCTTCCGCTTCCGGCGAAAGTGTGTCGAGAAATGGGATGACCGACTGTTTAAATGGAATGGTAACATTGAGCCCCTCCATTTCCGGATTTTGCACCAAAAGCTCATTCAGTTCGCCGATAGATTGCAGCGGAAAGTTTGTATAAACGGCATTGATTTGCTGCTCTTCAAATTTTTTAGTGAAATAAGCGGCGGAAAAAGAGTGCGCCAAAGTACCACCAATAAGCCCAAAGGTTCTCATTTGACTTGTTTTCGCGCGAATCGGTCTATGGCGTAGATAAATAGAAAACCACCAATCACCGCTCCAATTGCCAAGCCCAACTCGGCTGGTTCGCCCGTAACGCGCGTGTACTGTCCGGGCCAAATATTGTCTTGAAGCAGTGGCAACCGTTGTTCTTTGGGAGTGCCTTCATGCTTCACATACCACTCTACGGTTTCCTTCCAAGGCCAAATTTTGTTGAGCGAACCAAGCAGAAAACCAGCCAAGGTGGCCACAGTAAGATCGTGAAAACGCCGAAACATAAGCTTTAGAAGATGCGAAAAGGCTATTAAGCCCACAATGGCTCCTGCGGCAAAGGTGAAAATCTTCGGAAAGTCAAGGCCATTGAGCGCAGCAAGAATGGTGCGGTACGAGCCAAGCAAGATGAGAATGAAACTCCCCGAAATGCCCGGTAAAATCATGGCGCAAATGGCAATCATCCCCGACATAAATAGATACCAGGTGCTATCTGTTTCTGGAATAGACGGTAGGGAAGTAATGAGCCAGGCGATGATGGCTCCTGCAATAAAGGCGATGTACTTTGATCCGCTCCAAACCTTTACTTGCCTGGATATTAGCGGAATACTGGCTGCAACGAGTCCAAAGAAAAAGGCCCAGGTAGGCACCGGATGGTTGGTGAGCAAGAAACCAAAAACCTTTGCGAAACTAACCACACTAAGAGCAATACCTCCCAAAAGCGCAACCAGAAAATTCCCATTTACGGCTCTCCAAAAGGCTTTCGGACCTTGTTTAAACAGGATGGTTAAGTTCCGAAGATTGAAAGATGCGATGGTGTCGAGCAGCTCTTGGTAAATACCTGTGATGAAGGCGATGGTGCCCCCCGAAACACCGGGAATAACGTCGGCGGCGCCCATGGCAAGGCCTTTAAGACTTACAAGTCCATATTCTTTAATCGTTCGGTTCAAAATACGCGCAAATTTTGATCAATTTCTCTTGCCCAGCCTTGAATACCGCCATCGAGGAGCAATAGATTTTCAAAGTTATACTGGGCTTCGAGGGTATGTACCATTGCTTTGGCTCGCTTGCCGCTGCGGCAATGAATCACTACGGGACAATCGCGCCGTATTTCGCCCAATCGGCTCGTTACTTCTGCCATAGGAATATGCAATGCGCCGATGTTACCGGTTTCTACTTCGTGAATTTCGCGAATATCGATAACTTGTATATCGTCTCCACGATCGATACGGGCTTTCAAATCTTTACACTGAATGATTTCCATAGGGAGGAAATTAGGGGCGCATGGCTGCGGCTACTTCTTCTGGCAAATGCTGGAAGAAAGTGTCTCCGCGCAAACCGATGCGCAATGTTTCGCACGAGATTACGTCATTTGGAGCAATATTCCCCAAGTTCACATTTGGCCCAATCAAACGGATGAACCATACTTGCTGTGCTTTTTGTGGTGCTTCCCAAAGAATGTCTTCTGATTTTATTTTCGCTAAAATCTTGCTCACCAGCAACGTATGGGCTGTGCCATTGGGGCGATAAATACCAACGTTGCCACTTTCGCGGGCTTCGGCAATAACCTTCCAGGAGCCAGCTCGGAGCTCGGTGTCCATCATTTTCACCCATTTGCCGGGAGCGATAAGAATACCTTCCTCCTTGGAGCCGACTTCGCTCAATACGCGGAAGTCTTTGGCCAAATCGGAGATATAACCGAGTTTTTCGTCGTGGGGTAAATGGATCGAGCCATCCGAAACTTCTACGGTTTCGAGTTTAAACTCATCGAGCAATCTGCGGTAGGCGTCGAACATACCACGCGCCACAAAGGCTTCGAACAGTGTACCACCCAGATACACCATCATACCGGCCCGATGGTAAAGTGCAATTTTTTCTTTGAGCTGGGTAGAGAGGTAAGAAGTGCCAAAACCGAGCTTAACAATATCAGTTAATTCTTTATTGGCCTCTAAAAAGCCTTCGGCTTCTTTGAGGCCTAAGCCCTTGTCCATAACCATTGTAAGCCCATGGCTGCGGGGTTGAGCTGGCCGCTCGGGGATAAAAGGAAGTTCAAAATTCATTGGCCTCAGAAGCTTTCGCGTGCAGGTTTACGAGCCCTGCAATATTGGGCAAATGTATGTAGTCTGGGTATATTGTCTGAAAAAAACTTGCACCATCGGGGTCGCTCTCCAAAACGCGGGCGAGCATTTCTGCACCTTCCTGGTTTCTGCCCATCTTTAGTAAGTACTTGGTAAGAAACCACATTACGTCGTGGGTGCTGTCGAAACTAGCTACCGCTTCTATCAACAATTCGTGCGCTTCGTTGGTTCGGTCTGCCGCGTCGAGCACTTCGGCCAATCCCGTCCACGACTCTTCATCGGCTTCGAAAGTTTTAACCATGTGGCGGTAAGCTTGCTCGGCTTCAACCAGGTAATTGGCTCTCAGCAAGGCTTCTGCGTATACATGCCAATTCTCCAGATTGAGTTCATCGTGGTTAATCGCCTCGCGGTAAAACGCAAAACAAGCTTTAAATTTTCCTTCCCATTCGCGAACGGCGCCCATTCCGAGCAAGGCATCCACATAATTGCGGTCTATAGCTAATGCCCGTTGGTAAGCCGCTTCCGCTAAGTTCATTTCTGCTAACCGCTCGTAAACTTCACCGATGGCAGCGTGTACCATGGGATTTTGATCGTCGTATTCCAACGATTCGGCATAGATTTCTACAGCCAAAAGGTCTTCGTTCATGGCGACGTAGAGGTTTCCTTTTTGGATATAGGCATTGGTGAAATCTTCTTTGATCGCTATAGAATAATCAATGGCTTCAACAGCCTTCTCGTATAGTCCGAGCTTGTCGAAGCAGAGTGAAAGATTGTACCAACCAATAAAGCTGTAAGGAAACTTGTCGAGGTATGTTAGGAAATATTCCACGCCTTTCTCCATGTCCTGCGCCATATCGAAGCAGTAAACCAATTCGAAAAGGGTTTCTTCGTGGTTGGGGTTAAGCTCAAGCGATTGCGTAAGGCTCTCGATTGCACCTATGTAATCTTCGGCCAGTTCCTGCTCGAATGCTAGATCAAGAAAAATCTCTTGTTTGTTTTCGGGATGCGCTTCAAGGGCTTTTTGGAGGCATTGGCGGGTACCTTCATGATCGCTCAAATTGCGATGCACCACTGCTTTAAATAGCAGCATCTCCGTATTCATAGGCTCGGCTGCTTCCAGAAAAGTAAGAATTTTCATAGCCTTATGAGGCTCCTGAATCATAAGTAAGGCGTGGGCCTGCTTGAGCATCAGGGCAGAGCTACCGGGATGCATTTCAAGGCCGTGGCTTATGGCTTTTCGAGCTTTAAAGTGATTGCCTTTTTCGAGGTAGTAGTCGGCTAAATTTTCAATGTCTTCGACGTCGAAAAAGCAAGGTCGTCGCGATTCCAACATATCTTCGAAGCGGTCGATTAAAGCCGGATCGTAATCGTCGAAGTACTCGTTTGAATATTCTGTCATAGTCGATATTCTGGTGCGGTCTCAAGCAAATTTAGCTTTTGATGCACCCTATACCGGATGCTCGGATTTTACTTTTAAACAAGGCGCCTGGTAATAACTTTCCAAGTGACTTTTTAACCTTCCGTGCTTCCAGTCCACAAATTTACACCTTTTTATAGGGAAATGCGCAAGGATGTTCGTTCATAAGTTTGAGCGATGCAATACCTGCTTTTCTCAGCGTGGGTGATACCTTTGACCAAATTTTTTGCTTTGGCACTTATTAAATCTATTTCAGGAATCCGCGGCACCATTGGCGGAAAGCCCGGCGATAACCTTACTCCAATCGATATTGTAAAATTTGCCTCGGCTTATGGCGAAATGCTGCGTGCTGAACACCCCGCTAAAAAACTGCGGGTAGTGATTGGTCGCGACGCCCGCTTGAGTGGGGGCGTGCTTACCCAATTGGTGTCAGCTTCGCTGCAATCGCTTGGTATCGACGTTACCGACTTGGGTCTGAGCACCACCCCTACGGTTGAATTGGCCGTGCCAGCGCTTAAAGCTGATGGTGGAATCATTCTTACGGCCAGCCATAATCCAGCGGAATGGAATGCGCTGAAGCTCCTGAATGGGAAAGGGGAGTTCCTTTCGGCTGCAGCCGGAGAAGAAATTATACGTTTGGCGGATGCCATGAATTTTGAATTTGCTGATGTTAATGATTTGGGTGAGTACCACACCGACGCTACCTGGATCGATCGCCATATTGAAGCTTGCCTGGCTTACCCCTTGGTAAATGTGGCGGCCATTCGCGCGGCTAATTTTACTATTGCCGTCGATGCAGTGAATAGTTCTGGGGGTATTGCAGTGCCAGCCCTGCTCGAAGCTCTTGGGGTTCAGAATGTGGTGAAATTGTATTGTGAACCAACCGGTAAATTTCCACATAACCCAGAACCCCTTCCCGAGCATCTCGGAGATCTTTCGGCGGCTGTGGTGGACCATTCTTGCCATTTGGGAATTACCGTAGATCCCGACGTAGACCGACTGGCCTTCGTATGCGAAGATGGGAGCACGTTTGGCGAAGAATATACCTTGGTAGCAGTGGCCGATTATGTGCTTGGCCTTCGGAAGGGGAGTGCTGTTTCCAATCTTTCTTCTACCCGTGCTTTGCGCGATGTGGCTGAAAAACATGGCGGTACTTACCATGCATCTGCAGTGGGTGAAGTGAATGTGGTGGCCAAGATGAAAGAAGTAAATGCGGTGATTGGCGGCGAAGGCAACGGGGGAATTATTGTCCCCGATTTTCACTACGGCCGCGATGCACTTATTGGTATTGCTCTGTTCCTTTCGCATCTGGCTTTATCCAAAAAATCGATGCGGGCCCTGCGGGATTCCTACCCCAATTATGCCATCTCCAAGCAGAAAATAGATTTGCCCAAAGGCAGCGATGTCGATGGATTGCTCGATCAATTGGCCGCTACCCATAGCCACGAAGCTGTAAACCGTATCGATGGGGTAAAAATTGATTTTCCCGAAGGGTGGGTGCATTTGCGAAAATCGAACACGGAGCCGATAATCCGAATTTATGCCGAGCATTTGCAGGCTACCGAAGCCCGCCGCTTGGCCGATAGCCTCCGTGAAGAGATAGAAGCCTTGATTTCGTAACTTTGCCGCATTGTTGCCCGCCATGAATGTATACCTCGATAATGCCGCGACTACTCCGATAGCTCCGGAAGTGGTCGATGCCATGCTACCTTATCTTCGCACCCACTTTGGTAATCCAAGCAGTACCCATCAGTTTGGGCGCACGGCAAAGTCGGCTATCGAGATGGCGCGGAAGCGGATAGCCCGCCATCTGAATTGCTCGCCGATGGAGATTTGCTTTACATCGGGAGGCACCGAAGCTGATAATATGGCTATACTCGGAGCCATTCGCCAACTTGGCGTGCGGCATATCATCTCATCGCCAGCTGAGCACCGTGCTGTAATTCACACCATCGATCATTGCGATCCGGGTCAAGAAGTGCGCATTTCTATGGTAAAACTTGACCATGCCGGCCGAGTAGATATGGAGCACCTTGAAGCCCTTCTTACCAGCACCAACGATAAGACACTTATAAGCCTGATGCACGGCAATAATGAGATTGGAACGCTCATCGAACTCGATAAAGTAGCCGATTTGGCTTCTAAGTACAGCGCGGTTTTCCATTCTGATACCGTTCAAACTATGGGGCATTACGCCTTTGATTTGCAAAAAACCAAGGTTCATTATTTAACAGGTGCGGCACATAAATTTCATGGCCCTAAGGGTGTTGGCTTTCTCTATTTGCGGAAGGACGTGCACGCTGAACCACTCATACGCGGTGGTTCACAGGAGCGCAACTTGCGAGCCGGGACGGAAAACCTTTACGGAATAGTTGGAATGGCGAGGGCTTTAGACCTGGCCTACGAAGATTTAGCCGGACACCAGAAATATGTGGCGGGCGTGAAAGCCTACATGAAAGAACAGTTGATCGATGCGATCCCAGAAGTGGAATTTAACGGTTGCCAAGAAAGCAGTTTATATACCGTATTAAATGTGCGCTTTCCGCAAACAGATAAAATGGACATGCTGCTCTTCCTACTCGATATCGACGGCATAGCCTGTTCGGGAGGAAGCGCCTGTTCGAGCGGGAGTAATCAGGGGAGCCACGTGTTGCGATCGATCGGCACCGATCTTTCTACACCGAGCATTCGTTTTTCTTTCAGCCGTTATAACACACGCGAAGAGATTGATTATGCCGTGAGCCGATTGGCGCATCATTTTGAACGGGTAGTTGTGGGGGCGTAGGTTTTTCTCTCACAGATTTTACTCACTTGCAGAGGAGGGGTTTTTTTTGATGGACTTTCGGGGATGGATTTCTCTCACGGACTTGCAGAGATGGGTTTTTTTTGATGGACTTACGGGGTTGGTTTTTCTCTCACAGACTTCACGGACTTGCACAGAAGGGTTTTTTTTGATGGACTTTTGGGGATGGTTTTCTCTCACGGACTTGCAGAGATGGGTTTTGTTTGATGGACCTACGGGGATGGTTTTCTCTCACGGACTGCACGGACTTGCAGAGAAGGGTTTTGTTTGATGGCCTTTTGGGGTTGGTTTTCTCTCACGGACTGCACGGACTTGCAGAGATGGGTATTGTTTGATGGCCTTTTGGGGATGGTTTTCTCTCACGGACTGCACGGACTTGCAGAGATGGGTTTTGTTTGATGGCCTTTTGGGGTTGGTTTTCTCTCATGGACTTGCACAGACGGGTATTGTTTGATGGCCTTTTGGGGATGGTTTTCTCTCTCGGACTTGCAGAGATGGGTTTTTTTTGGTGGACTTACGGGGTTGGTTTTTCTCTCACGGACTTCACGGACTTCACGGACTTGCACAGACGGGTATTTTTTGATGGACTTTTAGGGATGGTTTTCTCTCACGGACTTGCAGAGAAGGGGTTTTTTTGATGGACTTTCGGGGATGGTTTTTCTCTCACGGAATTCACAGACTTGCACAGAAGGGTTTTGTTTGATGGACTTCAGGGATGGTTTTTCTCTCACAGACTTCACGGACTTGCAGAGAAGGGTTTTGTTTGATGGCCTTTTGGGGATGGTTTTCTCTCACGGACTTCACCGACTTGCACAGAAGGGTTTTGTTTGATGGCCTTTGGGGGATGGTTTTCTCTCACGGAATTCACAGACTTGCACAGATGGGTTTTTTTTGATGGCCTTTTGGGGTTGGTTTTCTCTCACAGATTTTACTCACTTGCGGAGATGGGTTTTTTTTGGTGGACTTTCGGGGTTGGTTTTTCTCTCACAGATTTTACTCACTTGCAGAGATGGGTATTTTTTGATGGCCTTTTGGGGATGGTTTTCTCTCACGGACTTCACGGACTTGCACAGACGGGTATTGTTTGATGACCTTTTGGGGATGGTTTTCTCTCACAGACTTCACGGACTTGCACAGACGGGTATTGTATGAGGGCCTTTTGGGGATGGTTTTCTCTCACGGACTACACGGACTTGGGCAGAAGGTTAGGAGAATTATCTCTCAAAGAAGCGGAGGAAGAGATTATTTCGAGTCGGTCTTGACTTTATTTTTTTCTTCAAAAAGCTCGGGGTCGAAGCCGAAAAGACGGTTCTTTTTGATCATTACGTCAACGTAGTTCGGCACCATTTTTTCCCAGCCTGCTTCACCATTTCGGATCATGCGAAGGGCTTCGCGACTTTGGATGTTGAGCACTTCAGGGTCGTAATCGGTGAGATCGACGATGCGGCCGTTGTTAATGAGATAATCGTAAAGCGGGGTCAAACGTGGATGCACCGGCGTTGACTTGCTGGTAAGCACGTCGCCCTCTTTTTCGCCCGTACCCATAGAAGGGTAGAGGTAAATCTTTAGATCGCGGGTAAAGAGAATCCCAAAAGCTTCGAGGATACCCCCATTTAGATCGCGGTAGTACTTTTCGTCAAAAAGTTCGATGAGGTTGTTTACCCCCATTATCAATCCCATTCGGGTCTTGGTAAAGGTGGAGAAGTATTGAATGAGTTTGTAATATTCTTGATAATTAGAGATCAAGACCGTTTGCCCTAGCGAGCAGAGTATATCGGCGCGGTCGAGGAAGTCTTGCTCATCGATGGCTCCATCGGCGCGGAGGTTGCTGAGGGTAATCTCAAACAGCACTTGAATTTGGTCGGAGTCCACACGGGTTTCTTTCGAAAAAGTGTTGTAACCATTGATAATCATATCAATGTTCACTTTCGTTACCGGCCGGAAGCTTCCGCGAATGGCGAGAATATTCTTCTTGTAGAGCAAGTCGGCGGGCTGGAGATTCTTTCCGTCGGGGCTGAAAATCACCGCATCGGTCATTCCGTTTTTAACCAACTGAAGGCTGAGAAGGCGGTTGTCCACGGTTTCGAAATCGGGGCCGTTCATCGAAATCATATCGATCTCGATTTGATCGCGATTGAGGTTATCGTATAGCGATTTGAGGTATTCCCGCGGATTTTGGTAGTAGAAATAGCAGCCGTAGAGCATGTTTACGCCGAGTACTCCAACGGTTTCCTGTTGCTGCGCCGCTTCATTTTCATGGAGCTGCACATGAAGTATTACTTCATTTGGTTCTTTCTCAGGGCTGCTCTGAAACTTTATGCCCAACCAACCGTGGCCGGGGTATTTTTTTTTAAAATCGATCGTAGCAACCGTATTTGCGAAGGTGAAGAACTTCTTGGAAGGGTGCACGCTTCGGTCGAGTCGCTCCTCAATCAGTCCGTATTCGTGGACAATCATTTTGCGCAAGCGGGCTTCGCAGACATAGCGGTTTTTCTCTTCCTTGCCATAAATGGCGTCACTGAAATCTTTGTCGTAAGCCGACATGGTTTTTGCGATGGTTCCGGAAGCTCCTCCCGCGCGGAAAAAGTGCCTTACCACTTCTTGTCCGGCTCCAATTTCGGCGAAAGTGCCATAGATAGTCGGATCAAGATTCAGGCGAAGTGCTTTTTGTGTGGCCGAGAGAATTACTCTTTCCAAAATTTCAAGATTCAGGTTTCGTGCAAAGCTATATCCTTTCGGAGAAAGAACATAGTTAAATAAGGGCTTTTTGCACTTAGGTCGGTTGATTTAGAAATCCTACTTTCGCTATTGTGATGCGATTGACATTTTTGGGGACGGGGACATCGCAGGGGGTGCCTGTGATTGGTTGTAAATGTGAGGTGTGCCAATCGGCTGACCCACGCGACCAACGACTGCGCACTTCGGCTATGGTTGAAGTAGATGGGCAAACACTTGTGATTGATACGGGCCCCGACTTCCGGCAACAGATGCTGCGCGCCAACCCAAAAACGGTGGATGCGGTGCTATTTACCCACGAACATAAAGATCACATTGCCGGCTTGGACGATATTCGCGCTTATAATTTTATGTCGGGCGAGCCAGCCAATATCTACGCCACCACCCAAGTGCAGGCAGCGCTTAAACGCGAATATCACTATGCTTTTTCGGGAGATAAGTATCCCGGTATTCCCGAATTTAGGCTGCATGATATCAGAGCTGAAGAGCCTTTTCGGGTCGGCCCAACACGGATTACCCCGATCGAAGTGATCCATTATTTTCTCCCCGTTCTGGGCTTCCGCATAGGCGACGTGGCATATATTACCGATGCCAAAACGATCGCTCCGGCTGAGTTGGAAAAACTCCGCGATTTGGACGTGCTTGTATTAAATGCCCTCCGTCAAGAGCCGCATATTTCGCATTTCAATCTGGAAGAGGCACTTGAATTGGTGAAGGAGCTAAAGCCCAAGCGCGCTTATTTCACGCATATTTCCCATCTCTTGGGTTTACACGCTGATGTATCGGCCGGGCTCCCAAAAGGAGTTTTTCTGGCGGAAGATGGGTTGGTGGTGGAGGGGTGATGACGAGAAAACAGCACCGGGGCAATACACGAAAATCTCAAATTTCGCATACACTTAGTTAAAGGAAGACTCTGCTGTCGCGATTAATTTTGTGGTTAATTTTCGATGCAATTCGTGAATTCGCTCTTTTTTGTTCACCAGGGTTTTGCCTTCAATACTTACTTTGCTCGCCTTCCAAATCTTAGGCATTGATAAACGGCCTCGTGAAAGTGAATACATCCAAATGATGTCAATAAAGTTTGCCAATAGATTAATCCGGTAAAATAGCGACGGCTCCTTCAGTTCGAAACCAAGTTTATGCAATGTTCGGGCGTTAAAAAAGTAGGATGTGCCCACAATATAGACCGATTCATTAATGGAGCCATCTTCTATTTCCTTCGCGATATGCATTAAACCTTCCAGGTGGTAAGTCAGGATCTTATTCCGGATTCCGACGCCCCTTTTGATATTGCGCATCACGAACAAATAGTCGAAACTCCCACCGCTGTGTAAGTCTATTTGCTTATTGTTTGGCATGTAGCCAAGCAACATGGGTGAGTAATATTTGTAAATGCCTGTAAGTCGAAATATAGGTGTGACAGCGAATTGGAAAATGGGCAAGTAAAACAGGAAGAATAGGTAGAAAACGGGTTGTGCATAACCCTTTTCAAGAATGAATAATGCTGGATAAAACCCTAAGAACAACAAACCTATTGCCGCAATCCATTGAAGTAATTTGGGTTGTTTATAGAAGTCATTCATTTTTGTTGTGGCATTTTAGAAGAACATCAAAATTCGAACAAACCCCTTGACTCCTTTCCAATAGGATTCATCTCTCCGATATTCGTGATGTATAAGGGAACTCATTTTCGTTTTTATGGTGGTGCCTAACGACTCAAATATAGCGCATTCCTGAGGTATGTAATTGTCAAGAAGCTCAAATAAAATAAACGAATTGAAAGGCAATTGCAGTTTGCGACAGCGGAGAGGCGCTATCGAAACATGGAAGGCTCACTCCATGCAACGCTTAGGCTTATTGCCGCCGAAAAATGGATGGACTTAGCGCAAATGAAATCCGAAATCGTGGCAAAAGCAGCATCTTTAATAGTGTCTCGCTCCTTAGTTTAGGGCGCTTAAAAAATTAAGCTTAATTGAATTTTCGATCTTGGGGCGTAAGAGAAGTCCAGCCGGAATTGAGTGGTTAGTTTCACTTTTTTCGCTTTGGCACATGTCAGTCCCGATTTTTGCAAAGATGCTGTATGTATGCGCTTTCGTCGGACAACTGTTGATATTGTCTGTTAAATATGCTTTTGTATAGTTTCAATAAAACTGTTAACGGTGAACGGTTTTTCTATGTAGCCGTCTGCACCTACTTTTTGACTAATGTCCTTAATGTCCACATTTGCAGAAAAAATTAAAACAGGTATGTGTTTTGACTCTTCATTTTGCTTCATGATGGCAATTGCTTTTTCCCCACCGATTACGGGTATCCATAAGTCCATTAAAATAAGATCGGGTTTAAAGGATTGAATATCATTGACAATATTGTCGCATTTGATTAAGGTCTCTGGTGTATAATCGAATCGCGATAAAATGGCTTTGCACAAAAGCAAAATTTCCGGGTCATCGTCATAGATCAAAATTGTCTTTTTCATAATTCAATAGGTGTTTAAATAGCTGTGCAAGGGAAATGGAAAATTAAATGGGTATCGTAAAATAGAAAGTACTGCCTTTACCCAAATCACTTTTGACCCACATATTACCTTCGTGCCTTTTTATAATTTCATAAGAGATGAACAGGCCAATGCCCATCCCCTGAAATTGTGTGGATTGTTCTTTAACCCGGTAGTACCTTTCAAAAATCTTATCCAGATAATCTGTATTGATACCGATGCCGTAATCTTCTACAGAAACCTGCAGTTCACGACCCTTTACCGCTACGGTTACTAATACTTTGTTTCCTTTGGGTGAATATTTTATGGCATTGGTCAATAAATTAATGATCACTTGTTGCAACCGGTCTTTATCCCCGGTAATTTCTAATGCAATGTTTCCGGTTTTTATTAACTGATGTGATGTGTTGATCATAGCGATATTTTCTATCGTTTCATCCATAAGCTTATTAAAATCGAATACGGCCATGTCGAATTCAATCTTGCCATGTTGGATCTTACTTACATCTAGCAGTTCGGTAATTAAAGTATTTAGCCTGTTAATAGCTTGGCCAGCTTTGGTAGCATATAAAAAGGGGTTTTTATTTTCTTCATTTAAGGAGAGAAGTAGCAATTCAATGTAGCCTTTGGCTGTAGTCAGCGGGGTTTTCAATTCATGGCTGGCAATACTGATGAAGTCATCCCTGTGCTGTTCCTTTATTTTCTGCTCGTGAATATCTGTAAATGCGCCAATCCATTTCACTATTTCGTCATCAGCATTTTTCAATGGCACGCCTGCCGCCACATGCCAGCGGTAGCTGCCGTACTTATTCTTTATCCTTGTTTCTGCATGGTAGTGTTTTCCTGTTGCCAAACTTGTTGTCCAGGCATGGGTCATAGCTTCTAAATCATCTGGATGAATAATCGATTTCCAATTTCCAGTTTCATAAGGATCTGAGCCCGAATATTTTTGCCAGTTTTTAGAAGCATAAAGGGCTTCACCTTTTTCATCAGTTATCCACACAAGGTAAGGCAGTGTTTCTGCCAAGACTCTGAATTTTTCTTCACTTTCTTCAATTTGCCTTTTGGCATTCACATAGTTGGTTACTTCTGATCCAATAAGCGTTACACCGGTTATCTTACCACTTACTTCGGTATAGGGTTGTATTACTACACTGAAAAATCGTTCCGCGGGTTTACCGTCCTTGAGCAGGATAGTCTTGTTTTCATTGAATGTTTTCGCGATACCGGTTGTGTACACATCATGCAGCTGCTTCAAGAATTGCTGGTTTTTTAAACCAGGCATCGCTTCTAACAAGGGTTTGCCTGCTATTTCGGAGCCTTTGCCCCAAATCTCCAGCAACGGTTGATTTACAAAGCTAACCACCATTTCGGCTCCTTTCAAAATACCGATAGCCATAATAGAGTGCGAAAAGATATTGCTAAAACGCTTTTCGGTTGCTTCGATTAATCGGTTTTTTTCTTCTGTTTCAGCGTACGCCTTTTGCAGTTTTAGCTCCGCCGATTTTCTCTCGGTAACATCCTCAATGGCCAGCAGGATCAATTTCTGTGGATTTGTTTCATCTACCAGTTGCCGACCATTCAGCAGCAGGTTGCGCTCGCCAAGCAAAGGAAATTTGAGAATCACTGCAAAATCTGTCAGTTGTGCTTTCTTTTGAAATAATTTCTCAAGTTGCGAGAGCATCTCACTATCGTCCCATTGTTGGTTTTGTATTTCATAGAATAATTTGCCTTCCGTAGCTTCTTCGGTGGTTTCAAAATTTTTATAAAAAGAAGTATTTGCAGTTCTTATCCGCAGCGTTTTATCCAATACGATAAGCGGATGAGGTACTGTGCTCACAATGTTTTCGGCATAGTAGCGGGTAGCATTCAATTGTTCCTGCTTGTCCAGCAATTCGTGGTTTACTGTGATGAGTTCTTCATTGGTGCTTTGCAGTTCTTCCTTCGATGTTTCCAGTTCTTCATTCAGGCTTTGCATTTCTTCGTTGCTACTTTGCAATTCTTCATTGCCACTTTGCAATTCTTCGTTTGCAGCTTCCTGGTCTTCACTTATACTGCGCATGTCTTCCCGCGCCTGTGCCAGTTCCCTTTCTAACTGTGCAATGCGTTGTTTTGCATCTGCGTTTAAACTTGGCATCGATCCATTGCCATCAGAACGGGTTGAACCATCGGCCAATGCCGATTTGCTAAATAATACCAGGTAGTAGGGCTCTACTGTATTGGTAAGCGGAACAACTTCGATGTCCACAAACTGTTCGTTATTCTGGTTTTCATAGTCATCTCCATCTGAATCGGTTCGGGTGGAAAATTGACCATTTAATTTAGAAGGGATATTTTTTTTAATAAAAGGCTTATTGGTTGTTTTGACTTTGTGCAATGCATTTCGCAATTCAAAACTCAAACCTTCTCTCGCCATTTTCAACAGGTTGAAGCTTGGCTTGCCCGGCGACTGTTCTAAAAAAGGGGTTATGGTGCTATGTATATGAACGATGTCCATTTGATCGTTTACAATTACAGCCGCGGGGGTGTATCTGTTGAGCAGTATGGCTTCGCCATTTTTTCTAAAATCCGTTAGCAGTTTTTCTGGTTCTAGCTTGGCTTTTGTTCGCGTCGCAAGGGATTCTTCTTTTTTCTCGGAAGCTACGTGCATAAATCGGCCAGGCACCGGCTTGCGGCTGTATATTTTTTCATGCTTGTCATGTGGCGCAAACAATTCGGCGGCGGCGCTTATCGTTTCCGATTTTCCCAAAATCAGGTATCCGTTTAGTTTTAGCGAATAATGAAAGGTGGTAAGGGCTTTTTTCTGCAAGAAATTATCCAAGTAAATAAGCACATTGCGGCAGCTTATCAAATCCATTTTAGCAAAGGGCGGGTCTTTTAAAAAATTGTGCGGGGCAAACACACATATATCCCGTATGAGCTTATTCACTTCGTAATGTCCATCGGTTTTGCGGAAATACTTTGTTTTCCGTTCTTCGCTTAGCATTTGCACATTGTCCTTGGGATAAATACCAGTTCGGGCTTTCTTAATAGCTATTTCAGAAATATCGGATGCGAAGATTTGAATGGGCACGGTTGCAGCTTTTTCGCCCATAAATTCATGTAGGCAGATGGCAAAGGAATATGCTTCTTCGCCTGTGGAGCACCCGGCAATCCAGACGCGCATAGGGTCATTGGATGTCCTGTTTTTAAAAAGCAATGGAAATATGGTGTTGCGTAATGTCTCAAAGGTTTCAGGGTCTCGAAAAAAAGAAGTTACCGGAATAAGCATATCCTGAAACAAGGCATCCTGCTCTGCTCTATTGCTGCGCAAAAATTTTAAATAGCTGGACAGCTTTTCTTTTTTGCGCAAGTCTAGCCGCCGGGCAACGCGCCTGCGGATGGTGCTTTGCTTATAGTTCTTAAAGTCAACACCGCTGCGCTGCTGAAGGATCGTAAGAATTTGATTGAAAGAGGATTCATCGTCTTTGGGCAACGATTCTTCCTGATCCTGCACATCTGTATTTGAAAATTTGCTGCTGATATGCTGGAGTTGTGCAGGGATTGATTCGGGTGGTAGAACAAAATCGACCACACCCTTATCTATTGCATTTTGGGGCATATCGTTGTATGCGGCCGATGATTGGTCTTGCGCAATGGTGATGCCTCCGTAATCTTTGATAGCTTTTAAACCAATGGTGCCATCGCTGCCGGTGCCGGAGAGCACTACTCCTGCCGCAAGTTCTTTATGCACTTCGGCCAGCGATTTAAAAAAAATATCGATGGGAAGATTCGTTTTGAAGTTTTCACGAGGGCTAAGGCAAAGCACCCCGTTGGTCGAAGTAAGTATTTTGTTGGAGGGAATGACGTAAATATGGTCGGGAGCCAAATGAATTTCATCGGTAATCTCATGGACTGGTATTTTGGTTACCCGCTGCAGAATTTCAGGTAAAAGGCTTTCATGCGTTGGGCTCAGGTGTTGCACCAGCACGTAAGCCATCCCGGACTTTTCAGGAACTGCCGACAGCAATCGTTTAAAAGCATCTAAACCGCCGGCACTAGCTCCAACTCCTACAATAGGAAAATGCTGTGGTGTAGCGGGTGGTGGGGTTTCTTTTTTTTTTGACGCTGCCATGTTCCTTTAAACTGTCGAGGATAAAGGTAGGTAACTATTCATCAGTATTTTAATTTTAGGTCAAGGCCAACTATAAGGTTTAAAATAGCACGATGAATGCCATCCTTGACCCTGTTTGCTTTTAGGAATCATCACCCATTATACCGCATCTGCAATTGGCTGTTGGAAAGATCTTAGGCTCTTTTAAAACTGCAGTTAATTATTCGTTTTTAGATTTTGGACTTATGCGCTGCGGCTAATTAAAACGAGTTAAGAGCTTTTCGGCGTTCTATTGATATTGTTTGATAAGCTGTTCTAACTGAATTTCTGGAACAACGCCGGACTGTCGCCATTTAACCGCTCCGTTTTTAAAAAGTATGAGTGTTGGCAAACCTTTTATTTGATAGGCACTTGCTGCTTTTGGACTTTTGTCTACGTCCACTTTTAGTATAGTCGCTTGGTCGCCAATTTTAGCTTTTAGTTCTTCTAAAATCGGCTTCATAATCTTACATGGTCCGCACCATTCGGCATAAAAGTCGACCAAAACGGGCTTATCTGAATTAATAAGTTCTGAAAAAGTTGCCATATTATTTTCATTTTATTTCTTCAAATTTGAAATCCGGAATCTCCGTCTTATCTTTATGAATTATTTGGTTGTTGCAGTTTCCACCAAAGCAACCTCCCGACGCACAACCAAAAGCAAAAATGCCCATGGATGCGAAGTAGCTGCCAAACAGAACTCCAAACCATTGCAGTTGCAACGCTGATTGCACAATTATGAAAGTTCCTATTACCGCGAAGGCAATTCTAGAAAACGTCCAGCCCGTTAAAATTCTTTCTTTCATGTTCAACTAATCTTGTTCTTCAAGCTCATCCATCCACCGCCATTATGCACTTCGGAAAATCCACTCGATTTCAATGCGCTTTTCGCCGAAGCACTTCGCATTCCTGATGCACAACAAGTAATAATCGGTTTGTCTTTTTTCACCTTTGAAAGCTCATTTTGTAAGTTTTGCAAGGGAATATTTACAGAACCCTTGATGTGTCCGCTTTGAAATTCGCCTTTTGTGCGTACATCAATTATCTGAGCTCCGCTGCATACAAGGTCTTTGAAGTCAGTTTTTGCGCCAAAACCGAAAATGTTTTTTAGCAGTTGTATCACGAGTTATGCAGATTGATGCTTATAATTGACGTCCATCCAACTGCCGCCGTTTTCACAGTCGATGCCACAGCCTTGTAAAAATGCTGCTGCTTGCCCACTTCTATTGCCGCTTGCACAACATAGAATAATTGGTTGGCGCATTGATTTGATTTCATCTAATCGCTGTTGGATTTCTTGGAGCGGAATATTGAAGCTCCCTCCTACATTGCCACCTATGAATTCTTCGGGTGTTCTCACATCCACGATTGTTTGATTGTGCGCATTCATTCTTCTTCTTTTTTAGTTTGTAATATTTTTACTTTGTCTTTTTTAAAACTGCTGAATAACAGACCTCCCATCATAGAACCGTATAAGGTACTGTTTACCGGGCTGGATGTGATAGCGCAGGTCCCGCTAGCGCACCCAATAAAATGGTAGTATGCGTATCCGGCTATGGCTCCAAATAGAATTCCAAGGACTGCGATTTTATATTTTAGTAGCACACGCATTTTACAGCATCGTAGTTGGGCAGGCATATTCTGTTACCTTAAATTTCCCCGATTCCTTTATAGCGGAAAACCCACCATCAACATTAATCAGATTATCGAACCCTCTTGCCTTCAGGATGGAAGAAAAAATCATGGAGCGATAGCCCCCTGCACAATGGACGTAGTACGTTTTGTTTCTGTCTACCATGGTCATACTATCGTTGATGTAATCTAACGGTGCGTTGAGGGCACTAACTATGTGTTCGGAATCGTATTCACTTTTTTTACGCACATCGAGAATATTGATTGCCGGATTTTTTACTTCTTCTTTTGCGAATTCTTGGGCAGAAACAGTAGGTATGGTATCTACATCTTTGCTCGCATCTTTCCAGGCATGGAAACCTCCTTCCAAATAACCAATGGCGTAATCATAACCTACACGCGCCAATCGGATAATTACTTCCTTTTCACGACCGGGTTCTACAACCAAAAGAATTTCCTGTTTGATATCCGTTATCGTCGTACCGACCCAAACCGCAAAATTTCCGTCAATTCCAATATTAATCGAGTTGGGAATAAATCCTTCGCCAAATGTTTTGGCGTTGCGCGTATCTAATACCAGCGCTTTTGTTTCATTGGCTATCACATCAAACTCATTAGGAGTTAAAGCACGCGTGCCACGCTTCATTACTTCATCAATTCCGTCGTAACCCTTAATATTCATCAATACATTTTTTGGGAAGTAACCGGGGGGCGGCATCAAGCCTTTCAGCAATTCTTTGATAAACTGCTCTTTTCCCAAACCTTTGCGGAGCGCATAGTTTGTTTTCTTTTGGTTACCGAGAGTATCGGATGTTTCTTTGCTAATATTCTTGCCACATGCACTGCCAGCGCCATGCGCCGGATAAACAATTAGATCATCGCTCAAAGGAAGAATTTTGTTGTGCAGCGATTCGTAGAGATGCGCTGCTAATTTTTCTTCGGTTAAATCAGCAATGACGTGTTGCGCTAAATCCGGACGCCCTACATCTCCAATAAATAAGGTGTCGCCCGTAAATATGGCTTTGTCTTTTCCTTGTTCATCAATCAATAAATAACAACTGCTCTCCATCGTGTGGCCAGGTGTGTGTATCAATTTGATTTTAACCTTGCCCAATTCGAATATTTGGCCGTCGGTGCCAATAATTGCATCGAATCCAGTTTTCATAGTTGTTGGACCGTAAACTATAGGGGCGTGGGTTTTCTTGGCTAAGTCAACATGACCAGAAACAAAGTCGGCGTGAAAGTGCGTTTCGAAAATGAATTTGATTTTTGCTCCGCGCTTTTTTGCCATTTCGATGTAAGGTTCTACCTCGCGAAGTGGATCTATAATGGCAGCTTCGCCATCGCTTTCGATGTAGTAGGCACCTTGTGCCAAACATCCGGTATAAATTTGTTCTACTTTCATATTCTATTTACTTGTTGACACCACAAAGGTGTATGATTTTAAAATGTTTGGAGGTGACTTTTATCACACTTTATTTTACAACCTTCTCGAAAAACAACATCTTGAGTGCAATTGCGATAAGCAAGACAGCGAATATTTTTTTCAAGGCTTCCTGTGGAATTTGGTTAGCGACCTTTGCCCCGACATAGCCACCCACAAAAAAAGTAACGCCGAGAATAAGGGCCGTTCTTACATCCACATTACCGGCTTTGTAATACTGCCATGCGGCCAATGCACCAACAGGCATTACCATCATTAGTAGTGTTGTGCCCTGAGCCATTTGTTGCGTAAAGCCAAGGATCATGACCAATGCCGGTATGATAACGATGGCGCCACCCAAGCCTAATACACCGCTTAACACTCCCGCCACTATGCCAATGACTGCAACTATTATTAGCTGTTGCCATTCCATATCAGGACTGTTTTTTTCTGGTTGAAATTTTAAAAGGCCAATATAATGGGCAAAAACTCACCATGCTAGTGGCTACAAAAATTGCAAAAACCACCCCGAGGATAATCGCTGTTGTCCCACTGATTTGATCAGTTAAATAAAGCATCCCAATTGCCAAGGATAGTAGTATTCTAATTAATCTATCTGCCGAACCCATATTCTTTTTCATTCTCTGACTTTTAAGTGATTGAACTTCACACTACAAAAATCCGACAAGCAAATGAACTTAACAGTGACATTAGTCACAGTGCCAAATGTGTTCAATCACAACGCTTTCAGGAGTTTTATCTGATGGCGATAGAGAAGAACTTTTTTATCGTTTTCCAATTTTTTAAGAAGTCGCGAAATTACTTCGCGGGAGCTTGCCATTTCATTGGCTATTTGTTCATGCGAAAGGTTAATAAGCGATGAACCGGTTGCTTTTGATTTTTCGTTTAAATAATGAATCAGGCGCTCATCTAATTTTTGAAATGCCAGCTGATCGATGGATTTTAGCAACTCGTTAAATCGAGCGCGAATAGTCTTCATCACAAAGCTTTTCCAGGAAGGATATTTCATCATCCATTCGTCCATTGTTGAAATGGGAATAGAAAGAAATGCTACGTCGTCTTCTGCCGTTGCTTTCACTTCACTTGGGAATTGCTCCATGCAACACGTAAAAGTCATAGCACAACTTTCCTTTGAGCTTACATAATAGAGCAGCAGTTCATGACCGTTCTGATCAATCCTTGAAATTTTTATTGTACCCGAAAGAACAATGGGCATCACACGAACGGTTTGTCCAATATTCAGAATAATATCGCCTTCTTTGGCCAAAACATGTGTTGCTTTTTCCTGCAATTCCTTTAGCAGTTCAGGTTCGAAAATATGCTTAAATTGATCTGTTAGATTCATAAATCAAAGGTAGAAATAAGGCCTTCGCGAAAACATGTATCAGCTTATTAGCTGCCGTTCGGCTGTGCTTGTAAAATTGCCAATTACATGAGAAAGGAAAGTGATTTGCTTCTATTTAAAATCATTTATCAGTACCTTCTGCACAAATACAGCGTGTTTTAATTCATTATGTACTTCTAAAATTTCAGAAAGCACAACGCCTAAATGAAATTAAAAAATCACTAAAATGGGCTTTAAATAAAGATAGAATTGGAACAAGAATAGCCGACGTAGCGACTGGAAATATAAAGAGGCGGATTAGAATTGTCAGGATGCTACATGCCACGTAAATATTTCGTCCTAAAGTGGCTTTTGACGCATTAAATATAGCACAATTAGCAGCCTTGAAGACCTGACGCGCTTTTGGCCAGCTGAGACTGCTAGCTAAACAACCTACTCGGCGATCCTTCGGTCATTTGCCCAAAGCGAAAGCGCAGAAAGCCGGCGGCGATGGAGAGATTGGGCTTATCGTCGCGGACGAAGTAGAGCATATCGCGGCTGGAGATGCCGAACTCCCAAGTGCCTTCGCCAATAGCGAAGTTGAGTCCGAAGGGAATGCGGAAATCGTAATTATCGCCAGCGCCAATACCCGCGGAAACGCGGAAGAATGCAGCAGGGATGAAATCTAAGCCTGCGGCAAAAGCCAAATTCTGGATGTTTCCTGGTTCATCGTTAAAGGGAGCAGCCACATCTAAACCAAGGCGAATTTTAGGACTCAAGAAATACGCCAAGCCCAACCGAAACTGCGTGGGTAATTTCACCTTTTTCTCCTTAATGCCTTCCCACTGAAATAGCCCGTCGTCACCCGAAAAGACATCGAACTCGTTGAATACATTGTAGCTCGTAAGTCCCAGCGATTCTAAATCGTAAATCAGCGTATCCTTTGTTTGATATACGTTTCCATCGAAGGTGATACTTCCGATATCTGTAACAGAAGCCGAAATGCGAAGCTTGTCATTGAGCTCGAAAGCCAATCCCAAATCAAAACCAAATCCATCTCCGATCGATTCCCAATTCTCACCCGATATAGCACTCGGGCTGGTTGCCGCAACACTTCCGTACTCAATGTTAAGCCCGGGCGTGGAAGCGGTGAAAGCCTGCGCGACAGATCCATTCTCGATGGTAAGATCAAGCAGATAATATCCCTGTAGATATTTCACTCCAACGCCTCCGTAAACGCTGTATTTTTCATTGGAAAAAAGGGATCGACCATAGCCAAAATTATACTCTGCGTAGGCCAAATCGCGGATAACGGTACCGTCGTAAAGCTGCGAACCTTCCCCGGGATTGCTCGAAAAGCCGAGAATTACATTTTCCAGATCAGCCGAATTGGAACCCCCGTTGGGTATGGTATCATTGCCGTTTTCGCCGGGCACTATCCACTGATCGAAATAAGGATCGGCGTAGCCGCGCCAAAGATGATCGGAAGCGTTATTGTTAAAAACAGAGAAATGGGAGAATTTTGCCCCCATCGAAAACGCGAAATTTCCGGCTTTTTTAGTGTTTATTGCAAAGCCCAATGCGGTGACGTTTAAAGTCATTGCGAGCCGGGTATCGGTAAATTGTTGGGCTGCCAGAAACTGTTCGTCCACCGAAAGTTCTTCATCCGTATTCTTAATCGCATCGGAAAGTTGCTTTCGGGTAAGCCCCTCTGCATAATTCGAAAATCCAAATTGCCCAAGACTAAGGGTAAATTTCTTTTTGTATTCATTTCCGAAAGCAATATTTGCCGGGTTTATACCCAATGCTTGATAGTCGGTAACGAAGGCTGTGGCAGCGCCGCGTCCGGTTTCTGTGAAAGCCGCATTTTCTAATTGGGCGCAGGCAATGGCAGGAATGGCTGCGCAAATCACCAAAAGCTCAAGTCTCATATTGTGAAATTTGAATCGAATGTATGCTTTCCAATATTCACATTGGCGCGTATAGCGAGAATTAGGGATGGCGATTACATCCAATCGCGGTCATCGCGCTCCACGGTGTAGAGCAGGTAATCGCGCATTTCAACCACCTCGTTGTAGTCCAAATACATGGCCGATAATTTGCCCGCAGCTGTGTATAGATCCACATGAGCCAGGTTTCGCCGCTGGGTAAATATGCTTTGTCGAAGTTCCAAAGCTTGAAGCTTGTACGATTGGCAGACGGTGCGCGATGCAAAGATTCGGCCTTTTTGTACTTGAATATGCGCGCCATCGTAAAGCAATCGCACGCGCTTACCATATTGATAGGCTATTGCAGAAATAACCGGTACGGCAATGGAAGTAAGGGCCAATAATGGATGGATGAAATAGGCTAGCCCCGCGCTACCTGGGAGAATGATTAATGCCGATAGCGCTGCCGCCAAACGGGCATAAGCCGCCGGATTGGCTTTCAGCTCCATTGCCGGAAGGCGATAATCGGGAAAAACGGCTTCAACCAATTGCGCGGTATGGTATTCCTTCAAGGCGGGTATTTCAATTCGCTCGCTCGATGCTGATTGTTCCATACTATTCGACGGCTTAATTTTCACCGATTCGAATCCAATCATTCGGCGCAGCGGGTTGCTTTGCCAGCGCAAGTATTGAATTTTCTGGAGGGGAACGCGGAACTCGCTTCGCTTCAACAAGCCGGTGGTAACGTCAATGGCATCGGACTTGAGCACCACCTTAAGATCGTAAAAACGCAGAAAAACGCGCAGAACACTCAGCAATACAGAGAAAACGGCATAGGCCACCCCTACGACAATAAGCAAACGCAGCCCGAGTGATGCCGCCTGAGCCGCATAGCTATCTACCTGATCGCGATATTTCTCAAGAATGTAGTCTTGATATTGCGATACCGTACCTACTACGAATGCTAATGCCACCAATCCAGTGCGCAAATGGTTTTCGGTAAGACCCACTTTCAATAAATCGATGATGCTTAGGTGCATCAACACCCGGCCTGTGGCTTCCTTTACTTGGGAATTTTCTGATATTTCATCGGTTTCACTACCAATTATATCCTGAGCGGCTTTGTGGCTATAAATTTGGTTTTTCAATATTTCGGCGAGCTGTCTGCTGAGAGCGGGTATTTCCAGTTCACTGCTTTTTGAACCCGCCGTATCCACGCGCAGAGCCACCAACCCCAGAATCCGCTGAACGATGTGCTCGGTGATTTGAATGGATTGGATGCGCTCGAAAGGGACGGCAACCCGCTCCTTGTAAAATACGCCTTTGTGAATAATCACTTCGTCGCTGCTAATGGAGAAGGTGAAATTTCGGTATTGGTAATAGGCCAAAACACCTGAAAAGATGATAATCGGTGAGAGCACAAAAGGCACGATGAATAGCAAAGCTGGCTGGGTGGAAACAATCGCCACGAGCGCAAAAAACAGGGAGAAAGTGGCGCGGCCATTTTTGAAAAGATAGACCACAATACCCAAGCGACTTTGGCGCTGTGGCACCGAGAAATCAATAGCCTGCTCAGGCATGCTGCGCAGCCTTTTTGGAAATGTAATCGCGGAGCAATTGCGCTTCTTCTTTTTCCAGGCCCGGAATAGAGAGATCAGAGCTGCTGCCGCCCGCCGTGTAAATTTTGAGGGTAGAAAGCTTAAATCTCCGCTCGAGCGGGCCTTCGCTCACTTCACTGTGTTGTATTCGGTTGAAAGGAATGGTTATTACACTGTGAAAGAGCCAACCCTCGGCATAAGTTATATCCTGATCGCGCAGGGCATAACCCCTTTTCGGGAAATCGAGCTGAATGCCTGCAATATTCAAGAACAGAACGATGCTGAGCACCAGAATTACCGAAAGCGGCCAGTTGACACCCGCAAAAATAGCCACGATCGACAGCACAATAATAAGAGGGCCGATAAAAAGCAGCAAGCTTAAATATCGGAATCGTTTAAAACGCACCGGATGCAACTGATAACGAGCCGATTCCAACTTCGGCAATTCTGCAACTTCTACTGAGGCATTTTGCCATTGCTCTTCCATTGTGGCAAAATTACGCCATAATTGATCGGGCTAGATAGAATTTTTACAAGTGGTAGTGCAATTAGTAAGGAGCAGTTACCTTTGAGCCGTGAAGAATATCGGAACAGGTCACTGGATTTTTGCGGGTTTATTTGTCTTGGCATTTGTGAGCTATATTATCTACGCTTACCGCAAGGATCTAAAAAGAAGCGGCGTGCATTATCGCAGAGTATACCTTCTTCTTATATTCGCAGCCATTGCATATACCTTAATGTACCTGCTCAACAAGGCATTTCTTTTCAGTTGAAACTATTTTCTCACCAAAATACTGGCGTATGAAATTCAAATTTACCCTGATAACCTTCTCCGTTCTATTAAGCGGCTTTTGCTTAGCGCAGAAAAGCGATGTAGCCTTGTACAACTCCAGGGACTGGTATGCTTCGACCGAAGGCGAGATAATCTTCTCTTTTGCCAATATTGATGCACCGGCCGGTTCGACGAATGAAACAGCTCTTAGATGGTCGCCAGTATTCAATTTGGCCGTTCACGCCAATTACGACTTCTCTAAAAACGTAGGTTTCAATGCCGGTTTAGGTATTCGAAATGTTGGGTTTATCCAAAAATTCGACCCCGTTGAAGGCTCCAATATCGATAAAACGAAGCATCGAACTTATAATCTGGGCGTGCCTGTTGGATTTAAATTCGGCCGCCTTGAGCAGAATAAGCCCTTCTTTGCTTTTGTAGGCTTTGAACTAGAATTGGCGATGCAATACAAGCAGAAAGAATTTGACGGAAACGACAAGGAAAATAAAACGACGGGATGGTTTTCTGATCGTACGGAAATATTCCAGCAGTCTGCGTTTGTTGGCCTACAATTGCCCGGTGGCTTGGCTGTGAAATTCAAATATTACCTAACGGACTTCTTCAATTCCGATTTCAAGGAAACTCAGGAGATAGGAGGGCAAAACGTAATTGTAAAGCCCTACGCTAATTTCAACGCCAACGTATTTTATTTCTCCTTGGAATTTATGCCTTTCCAGGATGTAAACATCGCTTATAAAAATGCTGCTAAGCGATCGGCTCCACCCGCATCTGCTATGCGATAGGTGGTTGGGCTGGGCGCAAATTCCTTAAACTTTAGCCAGCGCGAACTGTTATTTTTCGGAGCGGCTTAACGCAAATCTTTTAGATGATATTTTCTGAAAAAGACCGATTGACTTTCTCCCCATTTTTTCCAGATAAGGGATCGCGCGCGTACTTTATGGCCGGTCCTTGCAGTGCTGAGAGCGAAGAACAAATGCTCGAAACGGCGCGGCATCTCGCCCAAACAGGTATCGACCTTTTTCGAGCAGGAGTTTGGAAACCCCGCACACAGCCTAATAGTTTTGAAGGCATAGGCGAAGACGCCCTAAAATGGTTGGCTACCGTGAAAAGCGAAACCGGATTGGCAGTGAGTACCGAGGTAGCCAATGCGAGCCATGTGGAATTGGCTTTGAAATATGGCGTTGATGTACTGTGGATTGGCGCGCGCAGCACCGTGAGCCCTTTTACTGTGCAAGAAATTGCCGACAGCCTTGCGGGGGTCGATATTCCGGTTATGATCAAGAACCCAATCAATCCCGACGTCAGGTTATGGATTGGAGCGATAGAGCGAATTGCCAAGGCCAATGTTCAAAAGATCGCAGCCATCCACCGCGGGTTTAGCTCATTTGGGCCGGGACATTTTCGCAACCAACCGCGCTGGCAGATCGCCATTGAGCTGAAACGCTTGTTTCCCGATCTCACCCTTATTTGCGACAGCAGCCACATTAGCGGGCGGCGCGATCTACTCGAAGAAGTGGCGCAAAAGGCTTTGGATCTCAATTACGATGGGATTATGCTCGAAGTGCATCCCAATCCCGATCAGGCTTTGAGCGACCCGCAACAGCAAATTACGCCCGAAGAATTTCGAGCCATCAAAAGCCGATTAATCTTTCGCCCAGCCGACAGCGAAAATCCCCATTTCAAACAATCGCTCGAATCGCTACGCCGCCAAATGGACGAAATCGACGAAGAAATTTTATCGCTCCTTGCGCGCCGTATGGGCCTGGCCGATGAAATAGGGCTTTGCAAAAAAGAAAACAATATCTCCATACTTCAAACCCGCCGTTGGTCCGAAATACTCGAGCGCAACATGGAGCAGGGACTAGCCATGGGACTAAATCCCGAATTTATTACCAACATCTCGAAAGCTGTGCACCAGGAATCGATTAACAGGCAGCACGAGGTGATGCGCAAGCCCGATTAAGGCCTGGTTTTTGCAAAAATGAAATCATGAAGCTGCCACTTACTTTTTTATTTGCTATCCTTCTATTTCAAAGTCTGAATGCCCAGGAACGTCTAACCGTAGAAGATCCTGAAATCCGTTTTTCATATGAATTACCGGCTGGATGGGTAACCAAAGATGACGGTTATTATCACATAGCGTCCCCGATAGCGGAAGAAGCTGCTGAGCACATATCGATCACCTATTTTTCCCAAGCCGTGCCAGATTTTAAAGACTTTTTCGAAGGGTTTGTAGAGATTCAGTTGCCGAGCCAGTTGACAAATTACCAGATTAGGGGGCAAGGGAAATCGCGTATCGATGGAGAGGAAGCCTACTGGGTGTCGTACACACATTCCAATTCGGAAAATCCAAAAGTCAATTACGCTTGTATTCAATACCTGTATCCCAAATTTGGGCAGGCATTTTATTTAACTTACACCGCTGCACCAGCCATCTACGCTGATGGTTTAGCGGCGGCTCAGTCGGCCATCTGGTCTTTTCAAGCTGAAGCGAAGTAGCATATTTGCTCTTAACGTAGAAGCTCTTCATACGTTAGACCTGTTAAAAATTCTTGGATTCCATTCTGTGGAATACCATCTCCAGTCGATGATTTTAACTAGTTTCAAGCGATCTAATAGTTTACACTTATTAAATACGCTTAATCAAGATGAAAAATTTACTTAAATCCATACTGCTCCTGGCCTGTTTTCTTTCGCTTGGAAATCTTCAAGCGGGAGATCCGAAGCTTAGTCAGACCAATGGTTTTACAGAAAACTGTGGTCAAATTTCCGACCAATTCGGTCATCCCAACGATGCCGTAAAATTCCTTTGGAGTACCAATCGAGCAATGAACGTGCAAATTAAAAATGCTAGTTTGAGCTACGACAGCTTCAAGTCTGAATCGAAAGGCACGATCGCTTTTCATCGCTTGGATATGCGTTTGAAGGGTGCTTCGCAAAGTGCCAGAATGGTGGCGAGCAATTATGTGCCTGGCGAAACCCACTACGCGGGAAAATTGAAAGGGCAACCGATTGAGCACGTCAGCACAGCCGACCAACTCCTGGCTGAAAATGTATATCCCGGAGTAGATTGGAAGCTAAACATTACGGAGTCCGGCAATTTGAAATACGACTTTATTGTCCGTGAACAAGCTGCCCTAGACCAAATTCAATTGGAATACAAGGGGTTCGACCACTTTGAGCTCTGCGATGGAGCGCTGCATTTTACCATTTCAGGACGTACCATTGTTGAGCATATTCCAGCCAGTTGGGTGAGCGAAACGGGTGAAGAAATGGCTATTCAATATCATATTTCTCATGAAAGTGCCGATGCTTTGGTTCTTTCGTTTCAGCAAGAAACTCCTTGCGAGTACGATGGTACGCTTGTTATCGACCCGGAGGCGTTTTTCGAATGGGGCACCTATTATGGCGATTCGCTTTACGATGTGGCT
>JBBQFC010000033.1:0-37688 GCA_038321615.1 Flavobacteriales bacterium
ATGCTTATTTACAGCATCTACACTGACGGCAATTTCGTGCAAAGCGGGAAGGTGTTGAAGGCGAAATAATCGCTGGCACTGGAACCTTTTAAATACGAGCCCCCGCTGCAGAAATGCTGCGGGGGTTTTTTCATTTAAATCAATTTATCTCAGCTGCAAGCTGAACCCCTTTGTCTCAATTCAGAATTCGTACTTGGTCAAGCGCACGCTGCTTCTAACGTTCCTGCCAAGATTCCTAATTTTCAATCGAGGGAATTCCATGCCGAAAGCTTTCGGGGCTGAATTCCGATCGAGTTATCGGCCGAATGTAATTCCTACGCCAAACTCTCCTCCGGCTTCAGTACCGCCTTCAAGGCGTTCAGCGCCTCCCCAATGGTTTCAACCCCAGTTTTCGAAAGCCGCAGGCTTTCGCCTTTCTCGTACATTTTGTAATGTGCCGGAGCCGACTTGATAAACTCCAATACGCGGGTGAAATTCTTGCTTTGGTAATAAGGCGAATTCTGATTGGTGATAAAGAAACCAATCATTGCCCCAGCTTTTAAAGTCAATTTTTCAAAACCTATTTCTTTGGCCAGCCACCGCAGGCGTATGGCGTCGAGCAGGTCGCGCGTTTGATCGGGTATGGGCCCGAACCGATCGTTTAATTCCAAGCGGTATTGCTCGAGTTCGGCTTCTGTTCCAATATTATCGAGCTGCCGGTAAAGGCTCAATCGCTCTTGGATATCGATCACATATCGGTCGGGGATGAGAATCTCGAAATCAGTCTCAATAGTGCAGTCCTGCACATAATCGCCGTGTTCATGGCGCTCATCGGCGTAAAGCTCTTTGAAATCGGTTTCTTTCAGTTCGCGAATCGCTTCATCGAGGATTTTCTGGTAGGTTTCGAAGCCGAGATCGGTAATGAAGCCGCTCTGCTCGCCCCCGAGCAAATTGCCCGCTCCGCGCAGATCTAAGTCGCGCATGGCAATGTTTAAGCCGCTGCCCAAATCGCTGAATTGTGCGATAGCTTGCAGGCGTTTCCTCGACTCGCTCGATATGCTGGCCAAGGGCGGAGAAATTAAATAGCAGAACGCTTTTTTATTGCTTCTACCTACGCGTCCCCGAAGTTGGTGGAGGTCGCTGAGTCCAAATTCATGAGCATCGTTTATGATGATGGTATTGGCATTGGCAATGTCAATGCCCGACTCAATAATGGTCGTGGCCACCAACACGTCGTAAACGCCTTCTACGAAATCGCTCATCACCCCTTCGAGCTTGTCGCCATTCATTTGGCCGTGGCCGATGCAAATGCGGGCGTCGGGCACGAGGCGCTGTATCATGCCGGCTATCTCGCCAATATTCTGAATCTTGTTATTCACAAAGAATACCTGTCCGCCACGACTAAGCTCATAGCTCACCGCATCGCGGATAATCTCTTCGTTGAAGCTGTACAGCTCCGTTTGCACGGGAAAACGATTCGGCGGCGGCGTGTTGATTAAGCTCAAGTCGCGGGCACCCATCATCGAAAATTGCAATGTGCGCGGTATGGGCGTAGCGGTAAGGGTGAGGGTATCTACATTTGCCTTCATGGTTTTGAGCTTGTCTTTGACACCGACGCCAAATTTTTGCTCCTCATCGATAATCAGCAAACCGAGGTCTTTGAATTTTACCGCCTTGCCCACCAACTTATGCGTGCCAATTACAATATCGATTTTCCCGTTGGCAAGTTCTTTGAGTGTTTCGGCCTGTTTTTTACCGCTTACAAACCGGTTGAGTAGCCCCACCTTTGCGGGAAAGTCTTCGAGCCGAGCTTTGAAATTCTTGTAGTGCTGCAGCGAGAGTACGGTGGTGGGAACCAATATGGCTACTTGCTTGTTGTCGCACACGGCTTTGAAAGCGGCGCGTATGGCAATCTCAGTTTTCCCGAAACCAACGTCGCCACAAACCAAACGGTCCATCGGCGCTTCGGCTTCCATATCGCGCTTTACAGCATTATTGGCCTTTTCTTGGTCGGGCGTGTCTTCATAAATGAAGCTGGCTTCGAGCTCCGTTTGCAGGTAATTATCGGGCGAAAATGCGAAACCCTGCTCTGCCTTCCGCTTTGCGTAAAGCTTAATAAGGTCATAAGCAATCTCTTTGACCCGGCTCTTGGTTTTGGCCTTAGCCTTTTGCCACACTCCGCTTCCCAGCTTATGAATACTCGGCACGGCGCCATCCTTCCCGCTGTACTTGCTGATGCGGTGTAGGGAGTGGATACTTACGTAGAGTATATCATTATCGCGGTACACCAGGCGTATGGCTTCCTGTTCCTTGCCGTTTACTTCAATTTTTTCGAGCCCGGAAAATTTCCCCACGCCATGATCAATATGGCTCACATAATCGCCGGGCACTAAGCCGCTCAACTCTTTGAGGGTAAGCGCTTCCTTGTTGCGTTTGAATCCTTCTTTTAGGTAAAACCGATGGTAGCGTTCAAATATTTGGTGATCGGTGTAGCAACAGAGTTTCAAATCTTTGTCGACAAAGCCCGCCGAGAGCTCATCGTTTACGGGATTGAAACTTACATTGGCTTTCAGATCGTCGAAGATGCTCGTCAATCGCTCTATCTGCTTCTCATTTCCTGTAAAGATGAAATTCAAATATCCATCGCGGGTGTTGCCGTTCAGATTTTTGATAAGCAGGTCGAAGTTCTTGTGAAATACCGGTTGGGGGGTTTGATGAAATTGAAAGGCCAGCTCATTTTCGCCGGGATAGGCGCCGAAATTTATTTGCGGATAGCGTGCCAACAATCCATCGAATACGGTTTGATCAATAAATAGCTCGGCGGGTTTTAGGTGCTTAAGTGGCGACTTGATCTTGGCGTACTGCTTCCCGGCTTGCTCAAAGGCATAATCGAGCCGATCGCCAATGAAGGCTTGATCTATATACCATACGGCCGTACCCGGTTCTATATATTCCAGAAAACTCTCTCGCTGCTCGAGCATAGTCTTCTGCTGTATATTGGGAATGATACTGCAGCGATCGGCGGCACCCACTGATAGCTGTGTGGAAGGATCGAAGCGGCGGAGCGACTCCACTTCATCGCCGAAAAACTCGACGCGGTAAGGGTGATCGTTGCCAAAGGAGAAAATATCTACCAAACCGCCGCGGATCGAAAATTGGCCTGGTTCATAGACAAAATCAACCCGATCGAATTCATACTCGGTAAGGAGCTCGTTCAAAAACGCGATGCTGTAATTGCCGCCTTTCAGCAGATCGAAACTATGGCTTTTGAGCTGCGCACGGGTCACAACGCGTTCTGAAAGCGCTTCGGGATACGTAAGAATGACCCGTGGTTGCGCAGCATTTTCCGAAAGGGCCTTTAGCACCTCGGCGCGCAATACGATATTCGAATTATCGGTGTTTTCGGTTTGGTAAGGAAGCCTATTGGAAGCCGGATAAAAAAAAGTGGTGAAGCCCAGGGATTCAAACCGCTGTAAATCATTGAGAATATAGGCCGCTTCTTCTTTATCGCTCAAGATAAAAAGATGATCGCCAGCTCCCTGCCGTATCACTCCCTGGGCTATAAGGGCAAAGCCTGAGCCGGAGCTGCCCGTAAGAGCGGTGATGCCTTTGCCTTTTGCGGCGGCTTGGGCAATTTGTTTTACGCGGTTGTCTTGAAAATAAACCTGTGCTAAATCAGCGCTCTTCATTTGTTAAGTTGTCGCCCACAGGGCTAAATTCGGCCATCAACTGCTCGGCTTTGGTTACCATATTGCGCGACCCGATAAAAAGCGGGGTGCGTTGGTGCAGATGGTTGGGTTCCATTTCTAATATGCGGTTTTTGCCATCGCTGGCTTTTCCACCGGCTTGCTCAACAATAAAAGCGAGCGGTATGTTCTCGTACATCAGGCGCAATTTTCCATTTGGGTTGCTGCCCGTGGATGGGTACATGTAAACCCCGCCCTTGATAAGGTTGCGGTGAAAATCGGCAACCATCGAGCCAATGTAGCGGCTGGTGTATGGGCGGCTGGTTTCCGCATCTTCTTCCTGGCAATACTTTATGTAGCGCTTTACCCCTTCCGGAAATTGCTTGTAATTACCTTCGTTTATCGAATAAATCGTTCCATCCTTGGGGATGCGCATATTGGGATGCGAGAGACAAAACACGCCGATCGATGTGTCGAGGGTAAAGCCATTTACTCCGTTTCCGGTGCTGAATACCAGCATAGTCGATGAGCCGTAAATAATGTAGCCAGCAGCAACCAAGTCGAGGCCGGGCTGCAGAAAATCGACTAATTGAGCCACGGTACCTGGCTTGGTTTTGCGGCGGTAAATCGAGAAAATAGTCCCGATCGAAACGTTTACATCGATATTCGACGACCCGTCGAGCGGATCCATAAGAACCACGTACTTGCCCCACATCGACTCGCCTTTGTCGAAAGCTATAAAGCTCTCGTTTTCTTCAGAACCGATGCCGCACACTTCGTGCTGGGCGCGCAGGGCGTTGATCATCTGCGTATTGGCGTACACGTCGAGCTTTTGCTGGCTTTCGCCTTGCACGTTTTCTTCGCCCGATGCGCCAAGTATATCATCGACGAGTCCGGCCTTGTTTACTTCGCGATTTACCACTTTTGCCGCAAGGCGTATGGCACTGAGCAGGCGCGATAATTCCCCTTTTGCATAAGGAAAGTCGGCTTGGCGCTCTACGATGAACTCGCTGAGCGTGGTTAATTTGGTCATAGGTGTAGGTAGTAGGTGCGCAAATATCGCAATTTCTGCCTTTAAGAGCGGATAGATAGCTTTTCTACCTTTCTAGAATTCTTTCCTTTGCGGAGTGAAAAATGAAGTCGATTTGCGTTGGGCCAGACCCGATGATTTGCCCCGCGTTCATGCTCTAATTGGTGAGTTGGCCGCCTTCGAGCGAGCCGCGTTGGAATTCAATGTTACCCTCGATGAGCTTACCGAGCACGCTTTTGGCCAAAAGCCGATAGTAGAAATTCGCGTGGCCAATTGGAAAGGTTCGATTGTGGGGGCTGCCCTCGTTTACGAAAAGTACAGCACCTGGAAGGGAATTGGCTTGCACCTGGAGGATCTTATAGTGAGCGAAGCTTACCGCGGCAAGGGCATTGGTGCTTTGCTCTTCGAAGATGTGCTTCGGCTGTGCAAGGAGCGCAACTATGTGCGGCTCGAATGGCAAGTGCTCGATTGGAACGAACCCGCCATCGCCTTTTACAAAAAGTACGGAGCCGCAATAATGGAAGAGTGGCTCACCTGCCGACTTACAACTCCTGATTTTAAAGCTTATTAAGATGCGTGTCTATAAATTTGGAGGAGCATCGGTAAAAGATGCTGCCGGCGTTAAAAACCTCGCAGCTATTGTACGCCACGCTGCCGATATGGAATTGGTAATTGTGGTGTCGGCT
Organism: Flavobacteriales bacterium; assembly: GCA_038321615.1. GTDB lineage: Bacteria > Bacteroidota > Bacteroidia > Flavobacteriales_D > Cryomorphaceae > JBBQFC01. The sequence continues at coordinate 5,382 of JBBQFC010000033.1, forward strand.
ATGGGCAAGATTACCAATAAATTGGAAACGCTGGTGTCAGCCTACCGCAATGGGCAAGATACGGCTCCGATTCTGAGTGAAGTAAAGGTTTACCATACCGGGCTTGTTGCCGATTTGGGTATGACCGAAGGTCCCGGAGCAGTAGCCGTCGAAGTAGTTTTTGACCGCCTGCAAGCCACTCTAGCCGAAAGCCCCAGCGATCAATATGATTTCGATTACGACCAAATAGTGAGCTACGGCGAAGTGATCAGCACCACAATTATTGCAGCCTATTTGCGGCAAGAAGGCATAGAAGCGCATTGGAGCGATGCCCGAAAACTCATCCGCACAGATGCTACTTACCGCGAAGGCCGAATTGATTGGGCGAAAACGGAAAGCCTCGTTCAAGCGAAGTGGGAGGAAGTTAAATCCGACGACTCCAAGCCCCGAATACTGGTGATTCAAGGATTCATCGGCCATACGGCCGAACGCAGCACCACAACGCTGGGTAGGGAAGGAAGCGATTTTACCGCTGCTGTTATGGCCTATGTGTTGAATGGAGAAAGCGTCACCATTTGGAAGGACGTGCCTGGCGTGCTCAATGCCGATCCCAAATATTTCAGCGATGCGGTGAAGCTCAAGCGTATTTCCTATCGGGAAGCTATCGAGCTGGCTTATTATGGAGCTACCGTAATACACCCCAAAACTATCAAGCCTTTACAGAATAAGAACATCGTGCTCTATGTGCGATCTTTTTCTGATTTTAAGTCGGATGGTACCCAAATTGATGCGAGCACATTCAGCGATTCCCTTATTCCTTCTTATATCTTTAAGGTCAACCAGATTTTGATCTCCTTCACCCCCCGCGATTTTTCCTTTATCACCGAAGACAATTTGGGCTCACTCTTCGTCCTTTTTGGTGCCCTGCGTATCAAGGTAAACCTGATGCAGAATTCGGCCATCAATTTTTCGGTATGTATCGATCACGACGAAGCGAAAGTTTCCGCCCTGTTGGAGCGCTGCAAACCGCACTTTGAAGTGCTGTATAACGCTCCTTGCGAACTGGTTACCATTCGCCATTACGATCAGGAAACGATTAGTAGATTGCTCATTGGCAAAAAAGTCTTAGTAGAGCAGCGCAGTCGAGCCACTGCTCGCATGGTGATGGTAGAGGCATAGTGTAAAGTCGAAATGGAATGGTAATATTGCTTGAGCTAAATGCCCCGCGATGGCTACCCCAATATTGGAATTTGAAAAATTCAATGTCTCGCTCGTCGATAATGCATATTTCGACGTGGTGGTATTTCCTCATGCCGATATGTACGCCGCAGATGCAGCCCAAATGGTTGCTGCGTGTAACGAATTGAGCGGAAACGTGCAGCGACCCGCCTTGGTGGTGGTCGGCGAGTTTGCCAATTTCAATACCGACGCCCGCGAGTTTACCGCCGATCCAAGCCGGGAAACGGCCAGCACAGCCATTGCCTACGTTTTAACGAGTTTGGCGCAGCGCATGGTTGCCAATTTTTTTATTCGGTTCAACAAGCCAGTGAAACCCGTAAAATTCTTTCGCGATAGGGCGAGTGCATTGGCGTGGTTGGAGGAATTCATGCAACCCAAGTAGAGACGTTGCACGCAACGTCTCTACAATGGGTGCATGCCACGTCTCTACAATGGGTGCATGCAACGTCTCTACAATGGAAGGGATTCCTTCAAAATCTTATCCGCCAGCACTTCCGACAATTTCACATAACTCTCCACCGTCCACCCGGCTACATGGGGGGTCAGAATCACCCCAGGGTGAGCCAGCAGTTTGCTGAAAGCGGCTGGAAGATTTTCGGCATCTAAATTTTCCAACGATTTTTTCTCATACTCCAGCACATCTAAACAAGCACCGCGAATTTTACCCTTTTCCAACGCGTCGACCAGGTCTGCGGTATTTACATGCCTTCCGCGGGCGGTGTTGAGCAAATAAAAGGGTTTTGCGCAAGCGTCTATAAAACGGCGATCGACAAAATAATCGGTTTCCGCGCTAAGCGGTAGGTGGATGGAGATGATATCGGCTTGGGTTTGGAGCTCCGCAAGCGATGTTTCTGCTATAAGCTCGGAGCCAAAGCCTTTTTTGTATTTATCGTATGCCATAATTCGGCAACGAAAGCCCTGTAATCGCTGCGCAAAAGCAGCACCCGTTTGGCCGTAGCCAATAATTCCAACCGTTTTACCAGCAAGTTCTAAGCCCCTGTTTCCTTCCCGATCCCAAATCCCTTGGCGCACTTCTGCATGGGCTTTGCTCAGTTTGTTGAAGAGCATGAGCAACATCCCCAGGGCGTGTTCGGCCACCGCATCGCGGTTGCCTTCGGGCGACGAAATGACCCGAATACCTTTTTTAGCAGCAGCTTTAAGATCAATATTTTCCAATCCCGATCCGGAGCGGGCTATAAATTCAAGCGACCTACCTGCGGCGATAAGCTCCGCATCAATCGGTAAGCGGCTGCGAATAACGATGCCGCTGTAGGCTTGGAGTTTTGCGCAGACTTCCTGATAATTTGAGGTGTAATCGTAATGGCAACGGTAGCCTGCAGCCTCGAGTCGCCCGGCCAATACAGGGTGGACCGTATCGAGAAATAGAACCTGCTTCAAATATGAAAGAAGAGTTTGGCGTAAATAAAGTAGATGCTCAGACCGATGATATCGTTCATGGTGGTGATGAAAGGGCCGGTGGCTAAAGCGGGGTCAATGTTTACCTTATTCAGAAGCATGGGTACGATTGTGCCGAAAAGAGCCGCCACGATTACTACAGAAAAAAGTGCGAAGCTCACGGTATAGCTCAGTTCGGGGGAGTCCAAAAACAATAAGCTGTAACCCAGCAATACCAAGCCACAGATTAAACCATTCAAGAGTGCAACTAGTAGTTCTTTTCCCAACTTAGAGAAAATGCTGCTGGTATCGAGACTTTTATTCGCCAAGCCCTGCACCACTATAGCCGATGATTGTACACCCACATTTCCGCCCATAGCGGCGATCAATGGCACAAACAGCATCAAGGCCGCAACCTTTTCTAATTGCTCTTCGAAGATGCCAATTACCTCGGCCACGAGCAAGCCGCCTACCAGGCCGATCAACAGCCAAGGCAATCGGGCGCGCGTGAGGAGTAGGATGTTATCGTCGCTTTCTACGTCTTCCGAAATACCCGATGCGAGCTGATAATCGCGCTCGGCTTCTTCTTTCATTACGTCAACCACGTCGTCGATGGTAATTCGGCCCAGGAGGTGCATATTTTCATCAACTACGGGCAAGACTACCAGATCGTACTTCTCCATTATGTTGGCACATTCTTCCGAATCTTCGTCGGGGTGAACATACTGGATTGGCTCGTCGGTATAAATTTCAGAAATGCGTGTTTTGATCGACTCCGAAGAGAAGAGTAATTTTTTCAACGAAAGCATACCGACGAGCCGATCTTGATCATCGGTAACATAGATGCTATATACATTGTCGATGCCTTCGGCTTGTTTGCGCATTTCGCGAATGCTGCGAGCTATGCTCCAGGAAGATTTCACTTTTACCAGTTCCTTGGCCATGATTCCGCCCGCGGTATCTTCATCGTAGCGCAGGAGGTCGGAGATATCGCTTTTCTGTTCCTCGTCGGTGATGAAGGCAATAACTTCTTCCATCTTCTCGTCCGAAAGTTCGGCTAGTACGTCGGCGGCATCGTCGGAGTCGATATTGTCGATGAGCTGCTCGGCTATTTCCTTCGATGTAAGAGTGGCCAGGAGTTGCTCGCGGTCATATTCATCGAGCTCGATAAGCACTTCTGCGGCTCTTCCGCCTTGCAACAGCTTGAAGAGGTAATTGGCCTCGGTGATTTTGAGCTTGTAAATCACCTCCGAAATATCGGCCGGGTGGAGGTCTTCCATCAACTCCTGCAAGTATAGGTCGCGCCCGCCTTGAATGGCCTTTCGAAGGTCATCGAGATATTCTTTAGTGAGCTCGAAAGGCATAAGGGTGGGGCTAGATTTTAGAGTGCGGGCAAAAGTAAGCAAAAGGCTTCGTTGACCCGGTTAAGGAGTGGGCCTGTCCTGAGCGATTTGATACAAGGCTTGTGCCAATGCTGCAAAGGCATCGACTGAAAGTTGTTCCGGTCGGAGCTTGAGCACCTCTCCAAGTGCTTCGGGCGCCGGGTTGGGTAGGAATGCAGAAAGGCTATTGCGGAGTGTTTTCCGGCGTTGGTTGAAACCGGCTTTTACGACTGCTTTGAAGAAATTATCGCTTACGGGCAGAGCTTTGCGCTCGTTTCGCGAAAGCCTCATTACGGCGCTCTTCACCTTTGGGGGTGGGTTGAAGCAGTTTTCATTTACTGTGAATAGGTAATCTATTTGGTAATAAGCCTGAAGAAGTACGCTCAGGATGCCATATGTTTTAGAGCCGGGGCCGGTGGATACGCGCTCGGCGACTTCCTTTTGAAACATGCCCACCATCTCTGGGATGATTTCGCGATTTTCGAATATGCGAAATAGAATCTGCGATGAAATATTGTATGGAAAATTCCCCGCCAGGGTAAACGTTTCGCCACCAAAGATGCCATTGATATCGAGTCTGAGGAAATCGCCTTCTATGAGGTCATCTTTAAATTCGGGATGTTTTTCCTTTAAAAAAGCAATTGAATCTCGATCGATCTCGACGAGCTTCAAGCGATCAAATTTCCGCTCTTGGAGCGCGCGCGTAAGCATGCCAGTGCCGGGACCTATCTCGAGTACGCGGCCTTCCGGGGCGGCTATAGCTTCAGCGAGTCGCGTTGCCACAGATGTTTCCGTAAGGAAGTGCTGGCCAAGGTGTTTTTTCGGATTTACTTTCATGCACCATCTTGGTGTAGCACGTGGAGTAGGGTGCGAAAAGCTACAAATTTACCACCAAAAGCTGCGTCTGATTTTTGGCGAAGAGCCGCCCCATGCTGGCGCTGGTAGGCTTCGTAAGTTTCCATATCGGGAGCAAAATACTGAATGCTGTAGCTTTTTCCCCCGTCTTCTTCAGCCAATATTCGCGCTAATTTGCACTGGGTAAATTTTCCAGTTGCCATTACTTCCGGCATGTGTATGTTCTTCATCCAATCGAACCATGCATCGTGCACGTCGTGGTCGATGTTTACAGTAACGTTGTATAGAATCATCATCGGGGTTTCCAGGCGGTAAAGGTAAGGGTTGTGGCGGTTAAATAGGTTCTCAGGCCTCCGTGGTTCGGATTTGCTTTCAGCAATGGGGTGATAACACAATCGCTCGTAAAGCAATTGAGCGCCATAATAAGCGTAAATGTTTCAGGGCGTTTCCATAATTCGTATTTTCGTTGAACAATTCAATGCCTGTGAACCCTGTAATTCTTTCCATTCCAATTTTTTTCCTGTTGATCATTCTGGAGGTGACCTATGGCTATTTTCAGGGGAGAAAAATCTATCGGCTCAACGATGCGGTTACCAATATAAGCTGCGGTATAGTCGAGCAGCTCACCGGGCTTTTCGCCAAAGTGTTTACGGTGGCAGCATATCATTTTATTTTTACGCGTTTTGCTATTTTCGAGCTTGCGGATGTGTGGTATTGGCTGGTGCTATGCTTCATTGGCGTAGATTTTTTCTATTATTGGGCGCACCGTATGAGCCACGAAGTCAATCTCTTTTGGCTCGGACATGTGGTGCATCATCAAAGCGAAGATTACAATTTATCGGTAGCACTTCGGCAGAGCGTTTTCCAGAAGATGTTTACGTTCTACTTCTATTTTCCCCTGGCTCTGTTTGGTTTTAAAACCGAGTGGTTTGTTTTGATGGGGGCCTTTAATCTCCTCTATCAGTTTTGGATTCACACCGAGGTGATTAAGAAGTTGCCAGCTTGGTACGAGTACGTTTTCAATACACCTTCGCACCACCGTGTGCATCATGGTCGAAATCCAAAATATATTGACCGAAACCACGCCGGAACATTGATGATATGGGATCGGATGTTTGGTACGTTTCAGGTGGAAGACGAAGAGCCCATTTACGGCATCACTACACCTACCGACACTTGGAATCCAGTGATGGCAAACGTTCAGCCCTTCATGCGGTTGTATGCCGAACTCAAAGGAATTCCAGGCTTCGTCAATAAAGTGAAATTCATCTTTGCTCCCCCGGGCTGGTATCCCAAAGAACTCGGCGGGTTCAAAAGCGCTCCTCAAGTCGATCGGGCTTCGTATCAAAAGTTTGAGATTAAAGTTTCGCCCGGGCTCAACATCTATCTCATGGCACAATACATTTTGGTACTACTAATCACTTCCTTGTTTCTGTTTAATGTTTCCGTGCTTCAGGGCTGGGAGCAAGCTGCCGTGGCGACCATTGTGGTCATTTCAGTTGCTATGATTGGTTTGATTTTCGAAAATAAACCACGCGCCATAGCCATTGAGTTTTCGCGTTTTGCATTGGTGTTGATCCTTACTTTTTATTTGGTTCAACAGAGCTATATACCGTTTTGGTTCTTTGGGGGGTTGGCCATTTGGTCGTTTGCATCCCTCCTAACCTTGGGCAAGGTGCGCTTTCACAGCTTACGCACGGCAAAAGGATGAGAATTTTCGGAGGCTGTTTTGCACTCATTTTAGCTTTTCACCTGTATGCTGGAGTAACCGGGATGGACGCTTGGACCGGTCTTTCAAAGCCCATAATTGTGGGTTCCCTTCTCGCTTTTGTGGGCGTCGCTGCGGCGAGATATGGTTCTACGAAGTTTTCTGCCCTGGTGCTTTCGGGTTTGTTTCTCTCGCTCATAGGCGACGTATTTTTGGTTTTTCAAGAAGAAGATTCTATCTTTTTTACCGCCGGATTGGCATGTTTCTTACTCGCTCATATCGCCTATACTTGGGCCTTTTCGATCACTTATCTCAGTACCCACGTCATTCCACTGCTCAAGCGCCAAGGCTGGGTCATGATCATAATTGTAGCCTACGGCTTGGTATTTTTCAATGATTTGCGCCCGCACTTAGCCAGTATGGCTCCTGCGGTAATGCTCTATACTTTAGCAATTACTGCAATGTTGCTAATCGCCATGAACAGGCAGGGCAGGGTTGGGTCTCGAAGTTTTATTTGGATTGCTTCCGGAGCCATCATATTTGTGGTAAGCGATAGTTTCTTGGCCTGGAATAAATTCGTCAGGCCCATCGAGCATAGTCACCTTATTATTATGGGTACGTATGGATTAGCACAATTGGGGATTGCTTTCGGGGCGGTGGAGCAGATAAGGGATGGGAAGATAGGTAATCGAGCATATATTTAGAGACGTGGCATGCAACGTCCCTGAATGCCACTAAAAATTAATCGAGTAATTATGTCCAAATCAAAAATTCAAACCGGCCGAATCATTGCGGTAATATTCGTTGCTCTGGCGCTCTTGTTATACCTTATTTATCCCACGCTGAAGGGTAAGGCGAAAGTTGGGAGCCAAAACTATGGATTGGGTTCCGTTGCTCTTGCGGGTGCTCAATTTCAGAGCGGAGACATCGTTTTTCAAACATCTCTTTCCGATCAAAGCAAAGCCATTCAGGCGGCCACCAATTCCCCTTACTCGCATTGCGGTATCATCTTTATTCAGCAAGGTGCTCCTTATGTGTTTGAAGCTGTGCAGCCTGTGAAACTCACCCCGCTCAAAAAATGGATTGCACGGGGTAAAGACGGCTCTTTTGTGGTAAAACGATTGAAAAACGCCGATAGCGTGCTCACACCCCAGGTGCTGGCAGAAATGGAGGCCGAAGGTGCTAAGCATGCGGGTAAATCTTACGATTTGACTTTTCAATGGGGCGACGAGGAAATGTATTGTTCTGAACTGATTTGGAAAATTTTTGAACGAAGCGCTGGCATTGAGTTATGCGCCACCGAGCGACTTGGAGATTTCGATCTTTTGCAACCCGATGTAGCCGTGAAATTGAAAGAACGCTTCGGCGAAAATATCCCGCTCGATGAGCCTGTAGTCTCTCCCGGTGCCCTCTTCGATAGCCCTGTTTTAGGTGCAGTTGCAGGATCGTAGCGATTAAGAACTGTGCCTTTTCGGCCAGCTCTTCCTTGCTCGCTTTTGAAGGGAGTGCCGCTGCAAGCAGAAAGGCGCGAATAATTGAAAAGCGACATCCGCGACAAAAATAATGAGCGTGTGAACCATTTCGCATTTTTGATCTTCTTCTAATATCCCAATCCCATTTTTGAAGTCTGAATTTTCCATATTCCATTTAATATTAGGAAACTACCTTTGTGCCGATGAAAAATGAGCGGCTCCTCCTGTTTGTTCTCGCGGGCATTCAGTTCACCACCATCATGGATTTTATGATCATGATGCCTTTGGGTCCGCAGTTCAAACGGATTTTTCAAATGGGGCCGGAATTATGGAGTAGTGTGATTTCTTCCTACACTTTCGCGGCAGCATTTTCGGGTTTATTGGCCATATTTTTTCTCGATTTCGTCGATCGCCGCAAGGCGCTGCTTTTTTTGTACGCAGGCTTTATTGCCGCCACTTGCATGGTTGGTTTTGCTGACACGGTGGAGTTTTTGCTCTTTTCGCGCGCTCTGACCGGTGTTTTCGGCGGAATTATCGGGGCCTTAATCTTGGCAATAGTGGGCGACCTAATACCCAATGAGCGGCGCGGCCGGGCTGTAGGTATTGTAATGACGGGTTTTTCTGCGGCGGCATCACTGGGTGTGCCCTTAGGCTTGTTACTCGGCACCAACTTTGGCTGGCATGTTGCCTTTTTTATGATAGCCGGAATCTCCTTGATTCTACTCGGTTTTACGTATCGCCTGGTGCCATCGATTATTCCTCAACGCGAGAAGATTGGTAGTTTGGCTGCGCAGTCCTGGAGCGGCATTCGCAACGTATTTACCGATCCCAATCAGCTTAAGGCGCTCCTGTTTATGATGTTAATTATCTTCGGCCAGTTTGCCGTCATCCCATTTATCTCGCCTTACATGGTTGCCAACGTTGGTTTTGCGGAAGTGCAGCTCACGTACATCTATCTGGCGGGTGGGATTCTAACTGTTTTCACATCACCACTTGTCGGTAAGCTAAGCGATAAATATGGCAGGCAGCGTACTTTCCTGGTGATGATGCTGGTTTCATTAATTCCTATTTACGCCATCACCAATATGGGGGGATCACCGATCTGGGTGGTGTTGATATTCAGCAGCATGTTCTTCATATTCGCGGCAGGGAGAATGATACCTGCTTCGGCCATTGTTATCGGTACGGCTCATCCCAATTATCGGGGTACCTTTATGAGCGTGCGATCGGCCGTGGTGAGCCTTGGGCAAGGCGTTGCAGCCTATACCGCTGGAATGATCATTATCGAAACACCTTCGGGTCTCTTCGAGCGCTACGACTGGATAGGTTATTTGAGCTTAGCAACGAGCATCCTTTCTTACTTCCTTTTACGGAAAATTAAGGACCGGTATTAAGGGCCGAAATTCTTACGGAATTTTATCGGGTGCGATAGATCTAAAAAACGCATCATCTCCTCCTTCACCGCGTAATTCGCGAAAGCGCCCACGAGCCTCAACTACAAATAAACTTCCCGGAAAATCGAGCATAAGTTGCTTGTAGAGCTCCTGTGCCTTTTCTTGATCGTTGAGTTGCTTTTCGTAAAGGCCGGCCATTCGAAACAGCGCATTGTCGGCGTTGATATCGAAGTAGTGGTCGGCTAAAACCTGCTGGTAAAAGGCCGCCGCTGCTTGATAATCGCCCGTTCTTTCGGCAATGTCGGCGCGCATCAAAAGTATGTCGTCGCTGAGTGAATGACCCGGAAAGGCAATGTTAAATCGATCGAGCAAATCGATGGCTGCGACATATTGGTGCTGAACCACGAGCAAGTCGGCACGAGCGTAGGTTAGCATGGGCTCTACAAGTGTGTCGAGATTCATATTGTCGGTGATCAGGAGGGAGAGCTCCATAGCGTTATTGCTAATGAGTTTACTCGTAGATCCTTTCAAAACGTCGAGTTGCGCTTGCGCCCACTGAAAATCACCGTTGTAATAGCTGATGCGGGCGTTTAGATACTTTGCTTCATAACCCAGCACATCGTTCTTGAAATCTTTGTCAACTTGCGAAGCTAGCAAGGAAGCATCCCAAATATAATCGCGGGTAATAAGTATACGGGCCAAGTCAAGCTTCATTTCGGCCCGCTCTTCCGGGGTAAGTCTCGGGGCATCGAGTGCTTCATTTAGGCTAATGGTAGCTGCCTCCGTTTTATTGAGGTAATAGGCTTCGAGTTGGGCCTTTTGCCTTAATAAATGAGCTGATTCGGGTGATGGGCCCAGTTCAGAAATAAAACCTGAATAGTCCGTTTGCAATTGAGTTAAACCCAAAGTATCGATCGGATAAGCTCTGCGTAGCTGCTCAAAACGTGATTTCAGCAATCCTCCACGAGCATAGCTGTAAAAAGTATTCGACGGTCCTTTTTCCACAATATAGCCGTAGCATTTGGTGGCAACATCAAAAACTTCGTTGCTTACGCACAGGCTCGCTAAATTTAGAAGCCGCTGGCCATTTTCATTAAGCCGCTTGTCGATGGCTTTGAGCTGTACGAAGGCGGCATTAAACTCCCGCTTTTGCAAGAATAGCCAAGTGAGCATTTCTGCGTAGGTGGTGTTTTGTGGGGTTCGCTGAACCCTTCTCAATAACTCAGTGCGCAGTAAATCTATTTTCTCTTCGTCGGTTTGGAAATCTATGCTTCTGCTCAGGGCGTTCTGTACGTTTTGTAAATAGGCGTCGTTGAATTCTATGAGGTCGAGATATTCGCTTATCATGAGTTCGTTATTTCCCAGCGTACCATAAAGGCCAGCCATTTCGTAACTGAACGGATATTGGTTATTAAGCATTTTCTTGCCTTCCGAATATGTTTCAAGGGCGAGATCGTTGAGGTTTTTCCGTACAAACTCATTGGCAGTGCGACTGACCATCCCTTGGCTTGCGGGCATGGTTTTGATCGCTTCGCGGTAAGCTTGAAGCGCTTTGTCTTTTTCTCCCCGCGCATCGTAAATCGACCCTAGATCAATGAAGTCGAGATTGTTGGTGCTGCGCTTCATATGCTGCTTCACTAATTTTTCTGCTTCGTCGTAACGTCGGAGTTCTAAGAGGGATTTAAACAATCCCGAATAGTTCGAAGCGTTTTTTTCTTTGTCATAGAGCTTATCAAAATACAAGAAGGCCTTATCAAACTCGCCGTGATCGAGGTAATACTGCGCCAGCTGGACGTCGCTGGTGCCTTGCGCTTCGGCAAGGCTGGCAGTGCCTATTAAGGCGCAGATGATCAAGCAAAGTTTTTTTAACATTATTGGCCTTTTAGCACAGCTATTACGCTATCTATTTTTGGTTCGTATATTGCCTGATTAGATCTCGTGCGCTCTGCACCGGCTGCGAGCACAGCGGGACGAGCTATAACCTCACTGGCAGCTTCTACTTCCTGTTGCATAAATTTACGAACGCGGATGGTGTCTTGCAAATTGTTCTCCAAATCGTTGCGTAAGTTTAACAGCTGTTCACGGCTAAATTGTAATTCTTCCGCCACTTCATCGAATGCCATCTTATGATTTTTCAGCGGTTTACGCATATCGCGGTAGTTGGAAAGCAAGAACGCCAGATCTCTGCCTATGGTGTCGCCTTTCTGGCTGTAATGACCAGAAATGTAGCTCGTTTTTGTGCCCATGCTTCGATTGAGATCTGCAAAACCCGAAGTATCGATGCGATTAAAGATGGCTTTGGCGCTGTCGAGCTCTACCAATAAGCTGTCGATGGTTTGAATTTCGGCTTTGTATGAAGTGCGATTGCAGGATGCAAAACTCACCGCAAGGGCGCAGCAAAAGTATATTCGAAGCATTGTTTAGTTGATTTCGGTAAATTTTAAATAGGGATGTAAAGCAGCCGGTATGCGAATACCACTCTCATATTGATGGTTTTCCAGCAGGGAAGCCACAATACGCGGAAGCGCCAAGGCCGAACCATTGAGTGTGTGAACGAGCTGGGTTTTCTTCTCCTTGGTTCGGAATCGGCACTTCAACCGATTGCTTTGGTACGTTTCAAAATTTGACACCGAGCTTACTTCGAGCCACTTCTGCTGAGCCGCCGAATAGACTTCAAAATCGTAAGTCATCGCCGATGCAAAGCCCATATCGCCTCCACAAAGGCGCAGAATTCGATACGGCAATTCGAGTTTTGTAAGCAGCCCTTTCACATGATCTACCATTTCATCGAGCAAGGCATAGCTATGGTCGGGGTGCGCAATTTGGACGATTTCTACCTTATCGAATTGATGTAAGCGATTCAGGCCGCGCACATCCTTGCCATAAGAGCCGGCTTCTCTGCGAAAACATGGGGTGTATCCACAGAGCTTCAGCGGCAATTCTTCCTCCGCAACAAGGGTATCGCGGTAAATGTTGGTGATCGGGACTTCTGCGGTTGGGATGAGGTAGAAATTGTCCACAGTGGCATGATACATTTGCCCTTCCTTATCGGGCAATTGGCCCGTACCATAGCCCGATTCTTCATTCACCAACAGAGGCGGCATTACTTCATGGTAACCCGCATTCTCGGCTTCGTCGAGGAAGAAGTTGATCAACGCACGTTGCATTTTAGCGCCTGCACCCGTGTAAACCGGAAATCCTGCTCCGGTGATTTTTACACCCGCCTCAAAATCTATGAGTTTGTACTGTGCAGCCAAATCCCAGTGGGGCTTCGCGCCAGGGTAGAGCGCAGGCACGGTGCCGTGGGCAAAAACTTCTTCATTCTCTTCGGGTGTTTTACCAGCCATTACCCTCGCAGCAGGTGCATTGGGTATTTGATAGAGCGTTTGTGTGAGCTCGTGTTCAGCTGCGTTTTGTGCTTCTTTCAGCTTGTGCGACTGATCCTTGAGCTGGGCTACCGTGGCTTTTATGGCATCGGCACTGCTTTTGTCGCCGCCTTGCATAAGCTTGCCTACTTCTTTGGCAAGCGCGTTTTGATCTGCCAGGAGGGCATCGAGCTCACCTTGTACGGTGCGGCGGTTTTTATCGATTTCGATGGCGCGATCTACCAAAGCTTCATATTCGGGTTTGCTCCGTTTAAGCAAGCTCGCCACAGTGGCGTCGCGGTTTTCTCTAATATGTGAAATTTCCAGCATGGAACTTATTTACAGCGCGAAATTAGCAATTATTAAACGAGGGTTTGGGCCAAAAAAAAACTCCTGCAAGCAGGAGTCTAATTCTATTCGGACGGGATATTATGTCGCATCGGAAGCCGGGACTACCGATACGAAAGACTTATCGTCTCTACGCTTGCGAAATGCAACTACTCCATCGGTCATTGCGAAAAGCGTGTGATCTTTTCCAATGCCTACGTTGGCTCCAGGGTGGTGCCTAGTGCCTCGTTGGCGAACGATAATGTTGCCAGCGATGGCAGCTTGTCCACCAAAAATTTTGATTCCGAGTCGCTTGCTTTCCGACTCACGACCGTTTTTCGAACTACCGACTCCTTTCTTATGTGCCATGGTATGTTGAGTTTAAACTTGTTAATTAATTAGGCTTCTTTGCCGCCGTCGAGCGCATCTTGCCAAGCTTTCAATTCATCCCACTTGCCGTCAGCGGCCATTTGGGCTTGTTGAGTCCAGGTTGATGGATCGTGTGCATTAAATTGGCTTCCGCCTTCTTCGAGAATAGCTTTGATGGCGTCCGCGTCGGATGCGGCTACTGCAGCAAACGAATTAAGACCGGCTGCCACAAGAAGCTCAGCGATTTTTGGGCCTACACCTTCGATTTTTGTCAAATCATCGGCTTTTGCCTTTGGAGCTGCTTTCGCTTTCGGCTCGGCCTTTGGTTCCGCTTTGGCTTCAACCGTTGGCTCTGCTTTCGCCTGAGCTTTTGGTTCTGCTTTAGCTTCAACTTTCGTTTCGGCTTTTTTTCCATTTAAGGCTATCCCATCGATCGCGATCTTCGTCAGATATTGACGGTGACCATTACTCTTTTGGTAGCCTTTTCGGCGTTTCTTTTTGAAGACAATCACTTTGTCTCCTTTCAAATGCTCAACCACTTTCGCGGTTACAGAAGCACCTGATACAGCTGGGGCGCCAACGTCAACTTTGCCATCGTTGTCAACGAGAAGAACATCCTCGAATACAACGTTGTCGCCTTCTTTATTGGGAAGACGATGAACAAAGATCTGTTGATCTTTTTGCACTTTAAATTGCTGCCCTGCGATGTTTACAATTACGTACATAGCTTTTTGGCTCGTGTTTAGGTGAATTTAGGGGCGCAAATATACGTAAATCTTTTGCTGCGGCAAACAAAGTTTCACTCCCTATTTATAAGCAGCACTCCACCGAGCATTGCAGCAATGCAACCCACTTGCAAAACACTTACTGTTTCGCCGTCGAAGAGACCCCATATTACGGCTACCACAGGAATTAAATACGTTACAGAAGATGCAAAAAGCGTATTGGTTTCTTGCACCAATCGGTTGAAGAATATAAGCGCCAAGGCCGTGCCTAAGATCGCCAAAAGCGCAATAGCACCCAAAGCTCCCCAGGCTCCAGGCATTGTTTCCATTTTTTGGGTGAAATCCGTGAAGCCTAAAACTACCACGCCAATTGGCATCACGAGCATCAGCGCCACACTGGTAATGGCCACAGCTGATTGATCGGAGAGATAGTGCTTCACGATATTGAGATTTACGGCATAGAGAAAGGTAGCCACAAGCACCAATGCCGGATAGATGGGATCGAAGGATTTGCCGCGAACACTTTCGCCCAGAAATAATAAGCCAAATGCCGCCGCTAAACCTAGAAACATTCCAAACCATTGGCCATTTTTAATCTTCACCCGAAATACGAAGTAAGCCATCAGCAAGCTGAATAGGGGTACGGTGGCGTTGAGCATCCCTGCCAGTGAACTGGGTATTTTCGATTGAGCCGTGGCAAATAGGAAAGCCGGTAGGGCATTGCCGCAAAGGCCGGCAAGAAGGAAAAATCGGATTTTGCCGAATTTTAACAACTTGGTTTTCCTCAACGCAATGGGCAACAGGAAGAGTCCGGCAATCGAAATGCGCAATGCGCCCACTTGCAATGGAGAGAACAGCACGGAACCATCGGGGGCGTAGAGGCCGCGTTTGATAAGTATAAACGAACTTCCCCAAACCGCTGCGAGCAGAAAGAGAGTGAGCCATTGGCGAAGGGAAGCGGTCATAGAGATAAAAGCGGCGCGAAATTATTGATTAATTGTGCAATCGACTGCGATTAATTACTTTTGGGACGCATATAATCTTTCATCCCTATGAAATTGCGCTCACATTCATTTGCCATCGGCCTTTTTGTAGCAGCCATCCTTAGTTTCAACGCTTGCCAAACAGGCAGCGAATCCCGTACAGAATTTCAATCAGATGTGCCTGTTACCTTTACGGAATCGCAGGAAGGGAGCGCCGAGAAGTACGTTGCCAGCCTTGCCATTACTGGTATGTCTTGCCAGATGATGTGCGGTAGCATGATCACCAAAACCTTGGCCGGTTTGGATGGTGTGAAAAACACAGAAATCGAATTTGAAAGCGCCGACGAAGCCAATTTTGCGATTGTTGAATTCGACGCCAGGAAAGTTTCTGAAAAGGAAATGATTGCCGCAGTTGAAAAGATCGCCGATGGGCATTACAAAGTCGCTTCTGTTAAAGTGGTTCATTACCTGCCAGCTAATGCCGCCGCTGCGAGCGGTGCCAATAGCTACAATCAAAAATTAGACTATAAACTACCCAATATCTTCAGCGTTTTTTCACGACTGTTTTGATGAATGAGATTACTCCTTGCAACACATCTTTCCGATGGGTATATGCGAAGTTTACAGTTTAGCCTTTCATGATAAAATCAAGGCTTAGGAAACTCGCAACAATATCGCTCGTTTGCACCTTTTTGGTGATGCTTGCCGGAAGCGTGGTGCGCATGACCAGCTCTGGAATGGGCTGTCCCGATTGGCCAAAATGCTTTGGATACTATATTCCGCCCACCGATATTTCCACCCTTACATGGTCGCCAAATCGACCTTTCGAGAAAGGACAGGTTATCATTCGAGAAGATGCCTTGCTTGTAGCATCGAGCGATTTTACCACGGCTTCCGACTTCGATGCGTCCAACTGGGAGCCTTACACCAAGCATGATTATGCCATTTTCAATGCCACCCAGACTTGGATTGAGTTTATCAATCGGCTCTTGGGGGCACTCACGGGCATCCCAGTTCTGCTGCTTTTTGCTTTTTCGATTGCTTATTTCCGGAAAGATCCGCTGGTTACGGTGCTGGCAACCTTTGGTCTGGTGCTTCTTGGCTTAGAAGCGTGGCTCGGCAAAATGGTGGTCGATGGGAATCTTATACCCAATCAGATTTCACTACACATGTTTGGAGCCCTTGGCCTGGTGGCCATTTTCACTTTTCTGAGTGTTCGGCTACGGCAAATTCCATTTACATTCAAACCGCGTCGCGATCGGCTTATCATCCTTTCCGGATCAATTGGAATACTGCTCTTACTAATTCAAATCTACTTGGGCACAGCTGTGCGCGAAGTGGTGGACGAGGTGGGTAAAGCGGCTTTAATCTCCACGCCCGACTGGACAGAATCGCTGGGGCTGAATTTCATTATTCACCGCAGTTCCAGCATAGCCGTAATTGTGATACTGGGTTATTTCGCCGTTCAAATAGTGCGCACGCGCACCATCAGCACCTGGCCCCGTGTCTTATTGGCTTTTCTGGCACTTGAAGTAGCTTTTGGCGCTGGCATGGCCTATTTCGAAATGCCTGCCTTGCTGCAACCGCTGCATCTTATTTTCGCGGCCTTCCTCTTCTCGCTGGCCTTTGGGCTATTGGTGGTGTACTGGCGAAAGACAGAGAATGCGCCTTTGTGATCGCAATCTAATTTCAAGTTGACTCCTTATTCGACCGATTATTTTTCCGACCATTCGAAGTGGTCGATGAAATACTCCATATCGCGCTTTACATAATCGAGCGCCGGTTGGAGTGAATCGGGGTTGGGTCGGGCTTCGAAATACAGCGACCCCCTTAAAAAGTGCCCGGTACTGTCGGTAAGGTAGAATTGATAGGGCGAAGCCACCTGCCCATCTAAGCTATAAGTCAAGCCATAGACCTTAGAATCAGGTCGATTTATCACTTTCGATGTAATGCCGCTCGCCTTTATTTGGTGTTCATACACCATCGATCTGGCATGCTCAATATGGCCGCCAAGATTTTCGTTTAGAGGTTTATAGGTGATGTGAACCTTGGCATTTAACTGCGGATAATTGATGTCGAACCAACAGTACTCCCCCCGATCAGCAAAAAACTCCAGCCGGCTATGCTGCGATATTTCAAATCGAAAAGGACAATCCGGATTTTTTTGTACGTAGGATGGCTCTGGAATATCGAGCCGAAAATAGCCGACAGGTTTCGGAGTGGGCAAGTCGCCTCCGCAACCATACAAAACAAGACTTATAAAGATTAAGAAGGCGAATCTTGTTCTGACGTCCTGTTTCATTTAGAATGACTCGACCGGATCGAGGATCGTAAGTTTAATGCGTTTAATGCGGCGCTTATCGGCTGCTTCAACCGTGAAAATGTAATTTTCAAATTTCGTCTTTTCATTCTTCAGTGGAATCTTCCCTGCCAGCTCAAGCACGAAACCTGCAAGGGTATCGGACTCACCTTTGGCCTCTTCAAAATTCTGACCTTCGATTTCCAGTATTTTATAAAGATCTACGAGCGGTATTTTACCTTCAAATACATAATTGGAATCGTCGAGTTTCGAATAGATCACATCATCATCGTCGAATTCATCAGTTATATCGCCTACAATTTCTTCAATAATATCTTCTAAGGTCAATACGCCCGAAGTGCCGCCATATTCATCGACCACGATAGCCATATGAATCTTCTTTTCTTGAAATTCCTTTAACAGATCATCGAGCTTTTTATTCTCAGGTACAAAATACGCGGGGCGTAACAGTCCATTCCATTCCAGCTCTGTTTTCTCAGCGTGGGGTAGTAGATCTTTCAGGTAAAGTATGCCTTCTATCTGGTCCAGCGATTCGGCATAAACCGGAACGCGGGAGAACCCGGCATCAAGCAATTGCTCAAGAAGATCCGGGAACGCCGTCCGTTTTTCAAATGAAACAACTTCTGTCCGTGGCTGCATGATTTGCTTCACATCGGTAGCCCCAAAGCGCACAATGCCTTTTAGAATCTTCTCATCTTCCAAAGGTGTTTTGTCGTCGATAGTCATCTCCAGGGCTTGCTCCAATTCATCTACAGAGTAGTCGCCAGTTCGCGCTTTCACCATTCGATTCATAAAATTGCCACTCGTTATGAGTAATCGACTAAGTGGTAAAAACAGATTGGAAAGCACTACCAACGGTGCCGACATAATGCGGCATAGCCGAAGGATGTTGAGGGTAGCATAAACTTTTGGAAAAACTTCCCCTATTAAAAGAAGCAGAAAAGTAACCGCTCCAAGTTGAATTGCAATTGGAACCCATACCGGATAGCCGGTAAAATCCATCCACATCGCTATAATAAAAGAAGAGAGCACCACGATACCAATATTGACCAGGTTGTTGGCGATCAGAATCGTGGCGAGCAAGCGCTGCGGACGAGCTAATAAAAGTAGGATACGCTTGGAATTTGTCGATTTCTCATTTTCGAGGGTTTCTTTATCGGAGGGGCCAACGGAGAAAAACGCAACTTCCGAGCCCGAGATCAGGGCGGAACAAACCAGCAGGATACCCGCCGCGAACAGGGCAGTAATGACTTCGACACTAATCGGCTTAAAAAGAGCCGGCAGAGATTGAATAAAGTCTAAACTGGGAGGTTCCAAACGAAGGTCGGTAGGTGGAAATTAGAACGGAAGATCATCGGGCGGGGAGCTATTTTCATCGCCTGTCTGAGAAGTTGCCATCGATTCTTTAGAAGCAGGCTCCGATTTTTGATGCGAATCGCCGCTGTCGGGGCGCTTACCGAGCATTTGAAAAGTATTGCCTTCGATTTCGGTGGTGTACCGATCTATTCCTTCTTTGTCTTTATACTGACGAGAACGCAGGCGGCCTTCTACATAAATTTGACTTCCTTTTACGAGAAATTTTTCGGCAATTTCAGCGAGTTGGCGCCAAAGTACTACGTTATGCCATTCTACGTTTTCGACGCGTTGACCTTCCCTATTGGTGTATGCTTCGGTAGTTGCCAATCGAAGACGTGCTACTTTTGCCCCACTTTCAAGGGTTCGAATTTCAGGATCGAGTCCTAAGTTTCCGATTAATATTACTTTGTTTACGCCGGCCATAAGTTTCTTGGATTGCAAATATAGGATAAAGCCAAAGAAGTGACGGCTCTAAAAAGTGCTTGAAAGTGCTTGTTAATATACTTAAGTGGCTTAGCAAGAAAGTACATAAGCAAGGCGCACAGGGTAATCAAGGGCAAGCAGCCGACTGATTTCAGCGCGGGACAAACATTAAATAAGCTCTTCTTCTTCGAAATATTTATGCACCAATCTCGGAACGGCCACTTCGGATAGCTCAGATTTTGGAACGCTTAAATATATGGATTTCTCATTAATCTCACCACTTACCCTAATTCGCCAAAATCGGGCGTGTAAGCGTTGATGGCTCAAAATGTGGAGGTACGTTCTTTCGGGAAAAGCCGATTTCCGCAATACCTCCAGCTCGGGTAGCGTGTCCTTGATATGCTTGTAAAGCGCGGCAGCGTTTGGTTCGGCAAATCCTTCGAGTGCTTCGAAATCGTGCAATCCTTGCCATATATCCTTACTCGTGCGCTTGCGGAGAATGAAATGGTCGGCCGTTTCTAATACGGCATAGTCCATGTGCCGGTCTACCGCTTTCTTGCCTTTGAGCTTCACAGGCAATTTTTCTACAGTTCCATTTGCAAAAGCCAGGCAGTGATCTTGAATGGGACATAACGGACAGTTTGGCTTCGCAGGAGTGCATACCACGGCTCCGAGTTCCATGATGGCCTGGTTGTATTGCGCTGGGTAAGTTTGATCGAGTTGGGCATCTGCGAGTGCCTGGATTTCCTTTTTTCCCGCAGTGGAATTGACGGGTGTATGGACATCAAAAAGTCGAGCAAGCACGCGGTTTACGTTGCCATCGACCACGGCATAAGTAAGGTCGAAGGCAAAACTCGCTATAGCAGCGGCGGTGTAGGGGCCAATCCCCTTCAGGCTGAGAAGTCCTTCATAGGTTTTGGGAAAATTACCACCGTGATCTTCCGTTATTTGCCGGGCCGTACTGAGCAAATTGCGCGCTCGGGAATAGTAGCCCAAGCCTTGCCATAGCTTCAAAACTTCTTGCTCGGGCGCAGCGGCCAAAACGCGTATAGTGGGGTACCGATTTAAAAAGGCATGGTAATAGGGAAGACCTTGATCTACCCTTGTTTGCTGAAGAATGACTTCCGAAAGCCAAATGGGATACGGATTTTGGGTATGCCTCCAAGGGAGGTCTCGTTTTTCGCGATTATACCATTCCAATAGCTTAATATTCAATCTTATCGGCTCATCCATCGGTACTCATAGTGGAAAAAGGCAAATTTAGCGAAAACCAAGACGCAACCTCCTTCAATGCCTTATCTTTGTCCCTTCAAAACTAAACACACCCTTTTTTAACAAAGTACTATGACTAAAGCAGATGTAGTGGCTGAAATAGCCGAGCAGACAGGAATCGAAAAAGTTGCTGTACAAACGGCGGTTGAAGCTTTCATGGAATCAGTAAAAAAATCAGTTGCCGGAGGCCAAAACGTTTACCTACGTGGTTTCGGTAGTTTTATCGTTAAGCAGCGCGCAGAGAAAATTGGTCGCAATATTTCGGCTAAAAAGCCTATTGTAATCCCAGCGCACAATATCCCCGCGTTCAAACCTTCGAAGACTTTCATGGAGAAAGTTAAGAAAGACGTAAAAGTAAAGAAGTAATAGAATGGGTATCCGTGCCATACAAATTGTGCTTGTTGCGGGTGCACTAATCCTAATAATCGGATTGGTATTAGCTCCGCGCCTTCCTGTGGAGGCGCGGGCTGAAGCCAAGGCTAGTCCGGCAGATTTAAAGCTTTCGGAAGCCATCGCCCTGGTCAATAATGGCGAAAATCCCATGCAGGGAATCCAGATAATGCGCGAGCTTTTGGAAGAAGATAGTACAAATGTGGATGTGCATTGGCATCTTGCACAATTTTCCATAACTTCGCGTCAAATTGAAAACGCAGCATTTCGATTTCAGAAGGTGCTGCAATTCGATCAAAATCAGAAGTATCCCGAAGCATACTTTTGGTTGGCACAAACCAAGATCACCTTGGGTCAACCACAAGCAGCGTTGCCACTTCTTATAAAATATAAAACCATCGAGCAGGATACGATCATAATAAGAGGTGTAGACCGAATGATCGAGCAATTGCAAGAGGAATTGAAATAACACTTTAATTAAAACATTATGCCAAGCGGTAAAAAACGCAAGCGCCATAAGATGGCCACGCACAAACGTAAAAAACGACTTCGCAAGAATCGCCACAAGAAGAAGAAGTAATTCATAGCCGAGCCCGAAGAGCCGGCTTTCTTCGTATTTTTTTTAAAAGCAGCCTTGTTGGCTGCTTTGATAGTTATTAACGCGTACTAAAATTCTTCTCGTGAATCTTGAGCTTGTTATCAACGCCAAGGGCAACGAAGTTGAAATTGCTTACCTGAAGGACAAAGTCCTAACAGAGCTTCATAAAGAACAAGGCAATCAGGATTTTTCAGTCGGCGACATTTATTTAGGCAAGGTTCACCGTGTGATACCCAGTCTGAATGCAGCTTTTGTAGAAGTAGGGTATGAAAAAGATGCCTTTCTTCATTACCTCGATCTGGGGCCTCAGTTTCGATCACTTAATAAGTATGTGAAACGAACCCTGGGTGGAAAAGAAAGCATCGCCGATCTCACTGATTTCCCCCTCGAAGAGGACATTGACAAAGCAGGCAAAATCAACGATGTGATTTCAGGCAGTCAGCACATACTCGTGCAGGTAGCCAAAGAACCCATCTCTTCAAAAGGCCCTCGGCTCACATCCGAAATTACCCTCGCCGGCCGGTACGTTGTACTGGTTCCATTTGGCGATAAAATTTCCCTTTCTCAGCGTATTAAAAGTGCCGAAGAGCGCACTCGCTTGCGACGACTGCTGCAAAGCATAAAACCCAAAAATTTTGGTGTGATTGTGCGTACAGTAGCCGAAAACATAAAAGTTGCAGAACTCGATGCCGATCTTACGGATCTCTACAAACGTTGGGAAAAAATCCATGAAAATCTCCTTACCGCCAAGCCTCCCAAGCGAGTGCTCGGTGAGCTAAACCGCACTTCGACCGTTTTGCGTGACCTCCTCAGCGCCAATTTTACAAGTATCACAGTAAACGATGCTGATATGGCCGAAGAAATTAAAGAGTACCTCCGAAAGATGGCGCCCACCCAGGAGAAAATAGTGAAAGTGCATAGGCGCGACGATATCTTCGAAGACTTCGGAGTAAACAGGCAAATCAAATCGGCTTTCGGCAAACAGGTTAACCTGAAAAGTGGAGCTTACCTTATTATCGAGCACACCGAGGCCATGCACGTTATCGACGTGAATAGCGGAAGCCGAAAAGGTGGCGAACGTGGCCAGGAACAAAATGCACTTGAGACAAATCTGGAGTGTGCCGAAGAAATAGCGCGTGTACTGCGCCTCCGCGACATGGGAGGTATCATCGTTATCGACTTCATCGACATGCACCAGCGAAGCAATCAAAAACTGCTCTTCGAGAAGTTGAAAGATTGCCTGAAAGACGATAAAGCGAAGCACAATGTGTTGCCTCCAAGCAAGTTTGGAGTGGTCGAAATCACCCGACAGCGTGTACGTGAGGTAACCGACATTAGTACCGAAGAAAAATGCCCATGTTGCGACGGTACGGGTAGTGTGCAGGCGTCAGTACTGCTCACCGATCAAATTGAAAATAAGCTCCGCTACATAGCCCAGGAGTTAAAACCGGGCAAGGTAAAGCTTAGTGTTCATCCCTTCGTTGCAGCCTTTCTCAAACAGGGTATTTTTACTTCTACCCGCAAGAAATGGGCGGAGAAATACAAAATCAAGCTCGAAGTTCAAGCCGAGCCATCGTACTCCTATTTACAGTACAAGTTCCTTAACTCAAAAGGCGAAGGGCTCGACGATTAAGTCAAAGCCCTTAACCTTCACTAACTTATATCCGATCGTCGACAAGATGGTCGGATATTTTCATTTCTGAGCCTTCCTCAAAGCCTATTACTTTTTTGTATGCACAGTAAATAGCAAGGTAACTTACCGGTATCGATATCAAAAGACCAACGCCTAAGGCAATAACTCCAAGCAGGTTGATTAGAAAAAGCAATATTACGAAGCCAAAAAAAGACCACCATTGCTTCGTGATCACTTTTATGCTTAGCTTAATGGCTTCCCAAAAATCTATTCCTGCAAAAACGATAAGTTGGTACACGAAAACGATGCCCACGGCGATCCAAATACCCGGTAAAATGAGCAATATTGTTCCTAATAAAGTAAGCAATCCGCCTACAATTCCCCCGAGTAAAAGCTGGACAAAGAAGTCGAAGGATTTGAAGAAATCGCCCGTTTCTAACTGATTGGTGATATCCAATTTTCGTGCGCCCAAATACCAGCCTGCGGTTAGTACCGGACCAATTACACCCACGGCAATAGATCCAACAATAGGGATCATTGAACCACCTAGTGAGATAGCTACAACGATGAAGGCGTAAATTACAAACGGCCCTGGATTCTTTCGGAAAAGCGTCCATCCTTCTGAAATAGCATCTGATGGATTGAATTCATAACCCGTTTGGGCGATGCGCTCGATTCGCTGTTGCTGGTTAACGATATGCATGGTCTTTAATTTTTAGCCAATTTATATTATTCCTTTCGATTTTATTTCCAGATAGCTATTTATTACATCAATGGATAGCTCATGGGGCTTGCTCACAATGGTACGAATGCCCTGATTGCGCAATATAGCCGCTATCTCTTCTCTTTGGGCCATGGCCTGCTGAGCCAAGGTGGTGGTGTAGAGCGAATCGAGATCGGTATGAGCGGTCTCGGCGCGTTCGGCCAACTCTACATCGCGAAAGAGTATCATCATGAGCATGTGCTTTTGATTGATTTTTTTGAGAATCGGCAGCACCCGATAAAGCATTTCGGGTTGCTCGAAATTCGCGTAGAGCAACAACAAACTTCTCGTTTTAATGATCCGCTCAATCGATTGGTAAAGCAATTCATAGCTAGGCTCCAGGTCTCGGCTGCGTTCCTTGTAAAGTATTTCGAGTATGCGCTGAATTTGTCCATTGCGCCGCTCTGCTCTGAGCGCGGTGCCTATCTTGTCGGAATAGGTTATGAGCCCCACATGATCGTATTTCTTCAAGGCTACATTGCTGATGGCCAAGGCGCTATTGATCGCATAATCAAGCAAACTCATGCCTGCAAAACTATCGCGCATGGCCCTGCCCTTACTGATGATACAATAGAGATTTTGGTTGCGCTCATCGCGAAATTGATTGATCATCAACTCGCTTCGCTTGCCCGTTGCCTTCCAATTGATATTGCGATAATCGTCGCCTTCCACGTAATTGGAGATTTGCTCAAACTCATAGCTTTGACCTATTCGCGTGTATCTTTTAGCGCCCTGCTGCGATGCCAATCGGCTGAAAGCACGCAACTCCAATTCCCGCATTTGATTTACACTCGGATAGGCTGCCACAGTTCTATCTAGTGCAACTGCTACCCCGCGCCGAAGCAAATGGAGCGGACTTTCTAAATATACGCGCACATTTCCAAACTGATAGATTCCACGGCTGAGCGCTTTTATCGGGTAGGATAAAGTGTTAGTTCCCGGCTGCAGATCGAGTTGGAAGCCGAAATTGCGATCTTGAAATTGAGCGGGAAGCTCATCGATCACCCGCGATTCAAAGCTGCGTGTAGCTTTCAAGTTCACCTGCAAGTTCACCAAAACTTCATCGCCCAAGCCAATGGTATCGGGGAGTATGCGAGTTGCGCTCAGGTGTACATCCTTTGAAAAAAGCAGGAGTGCATCGGCTGCTACCAGGGCAAGCCAAAGGAAGAAAACCACTCCGCTTGCGGCAAATAGAATGGGATACACGAAACCGAGCGCACAAAGCACTATGATTCCGCAGGCCGAGAGTACGAAAAAACGGCCTAAGAAAAAGCTTCGCCAAAACGTTCTAATCATCGCGGCACCGCCACTTTGCGGATCAAACTTTCAATCACTTCCACCATAGGTACACCTTCTATTTCGCGCTCATAGCTCAATATTAGACGATGATTGAGCACCGGTATAGCCGATCGCTTTATATCATCGGGTCGCACATAGTCGCGACCATCGAGCAGCGCCAAGGCCTTGGCAGCCTTCAGAATACCAAGCGAAGCCCGCGGCGATGCACCAAGATAAAGGTCGCTGTTGTTTCGGGTGAGATTTACAATCTGGGCGATGTAATCAATCAATTCGGGCTCAATGTGCACCGATTCAACCAGGGATCGATAGGCTGTAAGCTGTTGGCGATCGATCACCGGCTCGACTGTGGCGGCTTGGCGACCGTAAAAATCATTCTGAAATCGGGTGAGAAGCCGGGTTTCTTCTTCGAGGTTGGGATAGTCGACCCGAACCTTGAAAAGAAAGCGATCAAGTTGTGCTTCTGGAAGTTTATACGTTCCCTCTTGCTCCACCGGATTCTGAGTAGCGATTACGAGAAAGGGCGCTTCGAGTGGGTAGGTTACCCCATCTACTGTAATTTGCTCTTCTTCCATTACCTCCATTAAGGCGGCTTGCGTTTTTGCCGGGGCGCGGTTTATCTCATCGATCAGTACAATATTGCTGAAAATGGGGCCCTTCCGAAACTCAAATTCCGACCGCTTCATATCAAATATGGTTGTACCCAAAATATCGGTCGGCATTAAGTCGGGGGTGAACTGTATGCGATTGAAATCGACCTTCAAGGCCTTAGCCAAAAGCTTGGAGATTAAAGTTTTGGCAATGCCCGGCACACCTTCCAGCAATACGTGCCCATTGGTTATCAGGGCGGCGAGCATCCATTCCATCAGGTCTTCCTGACCGATGATTACTTTATTGAGTTGCGCCTTTACGGCAATGATTTGGCTTTGAATCTGCTCTAACTTGTCGGGATCTATGGCCACATGTGTTTGGATCGGACCCTTGGGTTGAAAGTCTTGGTGATTTGCGGGTTGCGCGTTTTCTTCTGGGATATTTTCTAAGGACATTGGGCGTAGAAGGCGTTTAGTTGTTTGTGAATTTCCATCACTTCGGTTTCGGTGATGCTGCTATTATGTTTACTCCGGTCGAGCGTTCTGAATAAATTACGGAGGTAGTCTTCCTTCATTTGCAAGCGGATCGCTGCTTCCCGAATGTAAGCTGGATCGAGCTCCCCGAGCGGTAAACGGTATTTTCGAAAAAGGAATTTCCGGAGCAATTTTTCTTGAATTGCTATAAGGTATTTATGATTCCCGCTCCGGCGGTAGAGCTTTGCGCGCAGGTCGAGGTAATCGGCCGAATTGTTGCGCACCACCGGAATGATGGGCACTTCGCGTTGATCGCGGCGGATGGCGTGGAGTACGTAGATTAATCCAAGAATCAAAAGCCCGTACCACGCATACCGTAAGGGCTGTTGGCTCAAAATGAAACTCAACGGACTCTCGGCTACATCTGCATCCGAGTCATCGAACATATTATTGTTCTTGTACTGCGGATTGTAATAGAGTATTTTTTCGAATCCTTCTTGGTTTAAAATGCTGTTTACATGATCGTAAATCGGCCTGTTGCGGTAATGGTAATTGGTGAAGAGCAAAGGCGTAGCGTGGAAATGAAGCGCCCCGTCGCCCACTTGTAATGCGATGTAATTGAGATAGCGCTTCTCCAGAGCCGTAAAGCTTCCAAGTGTATCGATGGGCATCGCTGCACAGGAATCGTATGGAAAATAAGCCCAGTCGTTCCGCTGAATTTCGTTTTTGACGGCGAAAAATAAGGGCGATGTGCTATCGTTTGGAGCAAATTGAAGGGAGAGTTCAATCCGTTTCGCCTTGGTCGAAGGCAGTGGCATGAAATATTGCATGGAGCGGAAGGTGCACACTTCGCGGAGTAATTCAGAAGTATGCTCAGCGCTCAGAAATACCGTATTACCACTTTCGGCAAATACCCTGAGCTGCGCTGCTTCGGTACTATCGAAGTATGCGTTTGCGATAGAAACAAAGCACATACCTTCATACGTGCTCAAGTCTACGTCGGAAAGCGGCTCAGTGAGTTCTACAAAATTTTCGCCGTAGCTCGCTTCCAGGCTTTTTCGAAATAAAGAGAGATCGTAAGGTTGGCTTTTTTCATTGTTGTACTGCGGACTCCACACGTAGTTTTCCTTCTTTTGAGAGTCGAAGTAAATCGCTACGCCAATAAGCACAATAATGAGCACCACCGCCAGCCAGATATACCGATCTCTGTTCATTCCTTGGTAAGGGCGAAAAAATTATTGAATTTCTGAACGTGCAGCTCATAGGCTTCGCGGTCGATGCTATTGCCGGCGTACCACACTTTTTCATGGTATCGGGTGAGGTCGGTAAACGGTTTGAAATAGTTTCCCGATTTCAATTCGGCTACATATTCCCAATTGGTTTTGTCCTTCTCGGGCCTGATTACTTTTTTGGCAATAAGCGTTTTCAAGGCCATTTGATACCACAATCGGATAGCTTCGCGATAATCGCCAGCAGCAAGCGACCGCTCCAAGGCGGTTTCGATAGCTTCTTTTGGCGAAAGCGCGGTTGGGGCGTCGCCGGCGAGATTGGTAACAGGTGCTTTCCTGTAAATCCCTCCTTTTGACGTTAAGCGCACTACCAGGTAGATTATTCCTATGAGCAGCCCGATGAGCAATACAAGTCTGAGCATCTCCCACCAAATTCCCAGACCCAGCGGAGCCGGTTTTTCGCGCATTTGGGGCAATGGTTCGGTGGGTTCTTCATTGTAGGTATGTTCTTTGCGCAGTTCGTCCCAGACATCAGGCTTTACGGGCGCTTCTGCGAAAGCCGGAGCCGCGAGCAAACTCAAGGCAAGTAGGACAATCAACTTACTCCTGCTCCAATCCATAAGCCCTTCGGGTTTTGCCAATTTCTTCCACTTTTTCGGCCAATTGCGACGCTTCTTTGGTTTCCATAGCCGCATAGTATTCAAAAACTCCGGCAAAAATAAACCCCGGAATAATTAGAAACAGACCAAATTGATTGATAAATACAATGGACAAGTAAAGCAATTTGAGTCTCCCTTCACCATCGGTGTACACATTCCACTGCACCAAGTCGAGGTAGAGCCAGGTAAGGGGGGTATCGACCAAAAAAAGCACCAGGATACAAACCAATAGAAAAGAAATAAACGCAGTAAATATGGGACTTCGTGTGCCTTGGAGTAGATTGAGCATTCGGCGGAAACTTTTGGTAAGACTGCCGTTTTCGATGGTGAAAACCACCATCCATAAGCTCAAAAAAGGGATGAGCAAAATGCCCAGGCAAGCCACCCAGGTATTTGCACTGTATATGCTCAATTCGAATATTCCTACCAGGACGGTGATTTTTACCCAAGTAAGAAGCCAATTCGATTTAAATCCGGATACGAACTTTCGCATAAACAACTGTGTGGCGCAGAGTAGCACGCCGCTTATAAAAATCACATTCAGGAAGAAATGTTTTGGAAATAGCGAGTAGCTGTGAAATTGGTAAAGGTTATAGAAAGGCGATTTTTCAAGATTCATGGTGTCGAGCAACTCTTCGCCTTGTATGAGCTGAAACGCAGCAGTGTATAGCAATGCAAAGCCCACTGATAGTCCGAGAAGGGGCAGCGCCATTTTCCGAAAGGCCAAAAGGGTAGCCGAAAATACTTCGCGGGTATTTACCCAGCCATGCAGCGTAAGGGGTTGATCTACCGATGGCACTAATCGGTCTGTGTCGATATCGTCCACGTTTTGATTGCGATACTTTTTCCACGGGAACCACCAAAAATACAAGCCCACTAAAGCGAAGCAAAGGGCTATAAACGAGCCGCGAAAAAAGTCGGGCAAGGCGGTGAGTCGGGTGAAGAAGCCTTCGATGAATCCGGCGGTGATAAATACCGGAATCAACCCCAGCATGATTATTACCGAGCGCCGGGCCGTAATTTGGAAGGCTTGCATTCGCGGAAGCGTACCGGGAAAAAGAAGTCCGCTGCCGAGGCATAAGCCCGCACCGCCCGCTATAACGATAGCCGAAATCTCCAATGCACCGTGC
This sequence comes from Flavobacteriales bacterium, assembly GCA_038321615.1. GTDB lineage: Bacteria > Bacteroidota > Bacteroidia > Flavobacteriales_D > Cryomorphaceae > JBBQFC01. The sequence goes on from JBBQFC010000033.1 coordinate 34,708, forward strand.
ATCCAAATAGTAAGGAAGCTTTCCGCAAATAGGTCGCGAGCCACAAAAAAGTATTGGAAGGTGCCCACCATTATTCCATTGAAAAGTAAGATAATCAAGGTTCCAATTGCAAAAAAAGCGCCCAGCACATAAGTGAGAAAAGCGACCTTGAGATTGTTAATGGTGATGGCAAAAAACATAAACGTCTCCGAACCCGAATCGTACACGGCCATAGGCTCACCGGCGGCAATATTGCCTTCGGTCATTTCGACATAGCGATCGCCGAGAATAACCTTCGGAAATTCTGGATCGTGGTAGCTGGAGAGGATACCAAGTGCCGAAGCAAACACAAAAAACAGCAGGGAAATATTGAGCTGAATCCGCGATCGGTACAAAGCCAAAGGCAACTCTTCGAGCCAAAAACTGCGAAAGCGATTTTTGCGCTCCTTGCCGAATTTATAGAGTCTTAAGAATACTTTTAGCGAGAGTTGATTGAGATAGACTCGTATGCTCCGGCGATTGTAGAAGGTTCGGGCATAAGATAAATCGTTTTGCACTTGTGTGTAAAGCTCGGCCAATTCGCCCGGATCTGCTTGGGAGTCGCTCGAAACTAAGTGTTCCAAACGCTTCCACTTTTCCTTATTTTGCTCTACAAAATCCTTTTCTCTCATAGCCCTTGGCAGCGAGCCCTAAAGTATCTATAATTGTGCGATGTCAAAAGTAAGTCTACAAACCGGTCAGCATGTTACCATCGATTTTCAAACTGCGAGCCTCACACAGCGCATCGTAGCGTACGGTATCGATCTGATTATCATAGCGGTGTGTTCAGGTATTTTGTCGGGGATTCTGCTGGTAATTAATTCTTTGTTGGTCCCGCTGGCCATACTGCCATTTGTGCTTTATACCCTTCTGTCGGAGATTTTTATGCACGGACAAACATTTGGCAAAAAGGCCATGCGCCTGCGCGTAGTCAACGTATTGGGCAAAGAACCCCGGGTGCTCGATTACATCATCCGCTGGAGTTTCCGACTGGTCGATCTCTACACCTCCCTTTTTTCGGTCGCCGTTATTCTAATTTCCACCACGCCGCGTGCACAGCGACTCGGGGGTTTCCTGAGCAATACGATGGTGGTGAATCTCCGCTCCGAATTAGAGCTCGCCTTGAGCGATATCTTGAAAATCGAAGACCGAAGCGGTTACGAACCCACGTATGTGGATGCCTACCGCTTCCGCGAATCGGAGATGCTCACCGTAAAACAAGTGCTCGAGCGGGCAGAAAAATACCCGAACACCGCCCACAGGCAGGTGCTCGAACGCTGCGCCCGGAGGGTAGGCGATGTACTCGACTTAGAGACCTTGCCGAAAGATTACCGCAGCTTTTTAAATACGGTTCTGAAAGATTATATCGTGCTTTCGCGCAGCTGATGGCCGGAATGCCCAAATACCCGCCATTTGAAGCCCGCGCCCGTATCAAGGCTTGGTGCGACAGGCAGGAAAGGGCGCAGAGTGAAGTGCGACAAAAGCTTTACACCTGGCAGCTCGATACGGAAACGATCGACAGCATAGTGGCTGAGATGATTCTCGCAAATTACGTTAACGAAGAGCGCTTTGCCACCGCCTTTGCCCGCGGAAAATTCCGAATTCGGCAGTGGGGCTGGAAACGGATCGAGCAGGAGTTGAAGCGAAAAGGGATCGCCGCTTATGCTATTGCCAGAGCCAAAGCCGAAAACGAATCAGAAGACTATCAATCGACCTTGACCGAGCTACTCCGCAAGAAGGCTGGGACGATTAATGCAAAGAATCCATACGAACTCCGCGCCAGGCTCGCGCGCTACGGCATATCGAAAGGCTATAGTTTTGAAGAAATAAACACCGCGCTCAACGGCGATTGGCAGGAAGGGTAAACAGGATGCTCCGCTGCGCTGGGCAACAGATCTTTTAAGCTGCCCTTTCTAAAAGCTTCATTTTTCAATAGAAAATAAATGCAAGTCAAAGGGTTGTGATTTTATCAAATCTTCATACAAATCTTCATACAAATCTTTAATATATAACGTATCTCTCAAATTTTTTACGAATCCGAATATCCGATTCTTATGAAATGCACACCATTCCGAATTTAAAGGAACCTGTAGTCCATGGTTGTGGAAATGAACATCAATGGAAAGATTATCATGAGCCTTTATCGTAGCTAGAGATGCGTTCTTTAAACCTGATTTTTTAAAAGAAAAAAAGCTTTCTGATTCAGCCGTCCAAATTTCATAAATACGACTAATCGTATCAATTTCGAAGGGTACTTCTTTGTGAACGGTAGTAGAAAATTTAAGAGTTCGGGGAATAGAATCGCAATAGTAAAGCCAAATTAAGTCCGTATTTCGATGAATTACTCCATCTTGAGATGTGAGTAAACAAATTTCAAGTAAAAAATTGTGGCCGACGTATATTGCCTAGGCAATACGCGCAGAAATAGCCGATCTATGTCGGTCGGGCATTGGTGCAATAAGCTTGGAGATTCGTTGATCAATTCTAGGTAGTCATACCGCGAAATTGGGAAATAGCCTTGACCTTCCGCAAGAAAGGAAGAACAGAATAATGCGCATGAGAAGACTAAAATCTTCTTGGAAGAGTATACAACCATGATCTCTCATTTATAGTTTTGCGATAAAAGTATTTGGGTACATCCCAAACTTTTGATCCATCAACTGGGGATATTCTCGAACCCCAGCCGGTTGCTGGTAATCCTAATTCCCATTCTTCACGCTTCGTCCTCCCCATGGCCAAATACGGATTCAAGAACTGCTCGGCGGGATCAGGCGTAAACCACCCCTGCACGACTTTTCCGTTTTCAAACTCGTTCTGGTACTCGACAATGACCGTTACTTTGTCATTTTCGGGTAGAACCATCAACGGTGAAGCGGATTTTTCATAGTATGTGAGATTGCGGCATCCCATTCTTTGTTTCCTTTTCCTGATTTAGATTTTCCTAAGTTTGGATGGGGATTGAT
>JBBQFC010000034.1:0-36910 GCA_038321615.1 Flavobacteriales bacterium
GGAGGTGCTCATTCGCAAATCGAGCTCCTTGCGGTAATAGGCCTTTCGGCTAAAACCAGTAGGTACGCTGCCTACTATTACCACGCGTCCGCGCTGACGCGCAATAATACCGGCAAACTCCACCGGATCGAGCGATGCGCTTGCAGCGGTGATAATGACCGCATCTACGCCAAAACCTTTTGAGAAAGCATCGATTTGCGAATCGATGGTATCGTCGCTGCGGAGCGCAGAAGGTGTACCGCTGTGTGCGGCCAATTGCACCAATTCGGGCTTGAGATCGACGCCAAAAGCGCGGATTCCGGAAGCTTCTAAAAGCCGAATGGTAATCTGCCCCAGCAGGCCCAAACCAATAACGGCACAGGACTCGCCGAGCGATAATTCGGCTCTGCGCAAGCCTTGCATTGCAATGGCGCCCAGGGTGGTAAAAGCGGCTTCGTCGAGGGGTGTGCCTTCGGGTAGCTTTATAGCCAAATTTTCGGAAACGGCAATCAGCTCGCCATGCGAAGCCGAAGCTCCGCCGCAAGCCACGCGATCGCCGGGGCGGAAAGTGCGAACGGCTTCGCCTACTTCTACCACCACACCCGAAGCGCTATAGCCAAGTGGCTGAAGGGCTTCGAGCCGATTCATAACCATTTTATAGGTGGCGGCCAAGCCTTGGTTTCGCGCAAGTTTTATCACTTTTGCCACTTCTTCCTTCCGCGATTTAGCTTTCGCCAAATAGCCTTTTCGAGCATCGGTAACCGTCTTGCCTTCGGTGCCTGTGCTTATGGCCGAGAAGTGGGTGCGGATTAAGAGTTCGCCACGTCCCGGTTTAGGGCTGGGTAATTCGGCGATTTCCATTTCGCCCGATTTCAATGTCTGGAGGAGTTGTTGCAAGGGAGATTCCTTTTTATGATCGCAAAGCTAATAAATCAAATAAAGGCTGATGGCTGCGGCAGGAAGACGCTTGAAAAGGTAGATGTGCGCATTACGATGTGCGGAAAACGCGCTGCGGGCGTTGCTTTTCAGGGCAATTTTGAGAAATAGGCTTCGTCGATTCCGATGGCATCGGGGCCTTCGCCTCCGCGGATGTTGGTGATAGCCACTTCCAGTCCACCTATTTCATGCATCGCCGCCAATTTGGCTCCGTTTACATCTGTCCAATTGCTCCAGGTGGCTTCCAGCCCGCCGATCGGGATGATCTTTACCCACATTTTATAGGCAATCGGGAGCCCGTTTTCATCCAATATCCACAAATAGGCATCGCCGGGCGTTACGCCGCCGCTGGCATAGGTCACCATCAGTCCGTCGCCGCGATCGGTTTTCACCACCGAGCGGGTGGTTCCCGCGTCGCGCGCCTTGGCAGGCGCATTGAGCCAGAAAGAATCGTTGCACCAATAATTCCAGGCTTTTTCTTTGGCTGCTTCGTAGGCTTCTCCTTCCAGTGTTTTATCGCCTTCCGAAGCCAGGAAGTTCATTTCCACCAGGTCTATTTGCACCTTAAATTCGTCCCACGCCACCTCAGCGCGTTCGCCCTTGCGATCCCATAAATAATGGTGATCGTCGCGAAAACTCCAGGCCACGTAGTGCAGGCTATCCCAGCTTTTCTTGCCAATGGCCTTCCACATTTTATCGGTGAGGGCTTCGGCTTCGGAACCCGGGCTTCCCGTTGGTTTCGATTCGTTTACAAACAAAAAAGCCACCACTCCGGCGGCAATTAGCACGATTAGAATTCGAATAAAAATTTTCATCAGCGCAGCAGTCTTACAGATCCTTTGTATTCAAAATTGGAAAGCGAGTTGTCCTTCAATCGAATAACGTATTGGTAAACACCCGCCTCCGAAAAATAATCTTCATTTACGCTCGCCCCATTCCAACCGACATCAAGCCCCGATCGATGAAAAACTTGCTGCCCCCAACGGTTGTATATGTACATTTCGAGCTCTATTAAACCCGATGCCACAGGTCGGAAAATATCATTGAGTCCGTCGCCGTCGGGGCTGAAGGCATTGGGAATAAAAATCAAGTGGTCAGAAATCAAAATTCGTCCGGTAATTCGATCCACGCATCCGAATTCGTTTTGCACGGTTTGGGTTACATCCTGTGGTTCTACATTTTGCAGGAAATGCTCAAAGCTACAGGTCTCAAAAAGCTGGTTATCGAAAAAATAGCTGCAAGAAACAGAGCCTTGGCTTAGATCGATTATTTCCATCTCGGGATTAATCGCCGATACGGTGCCCGGCTCAATTTTAAACCCGGCAATAGGCGATGGCACCACTTCTACCACGTCGTTTACAGCGTGCACATCGCTATCGATGCAGCCATTGAGGTTGGAAATCTTTAGGGAAACCGAATAAATACCTGGCTCGGTAAAAACATGCAACGGGTTTCGGGAGTTCGAAAACAAACCGTCTCCAAAATCCCATTCGTAGAGCACGGAAGAACTCTGCGTAAATGACTCATCGACAAATTGCACCGAGAGTGGCGCACAACCAAAGGCTGTGGGAACGTTGAAATCGGCGGTAGGATTGGCATGCAAATTCACCCGCGCACTATCGACCCGGGTGCATCCATTTTCGGAGATACTGAGGTGCACCGTATAAATGCCTGGTGCCGCGTAGGTGATGCCGGCGGGATTGGCAACCGAACTACCCGCCACATTGGCGCTGGGAAAAGTCCAGATAAAACTCGCCGCCGAAGAAAAAGAGCCCCCTGCTTCAAGCGAAACGCTGTGTCCGTCGAAACATTGCACCGGCAAGGACTGCACATCTGGAGCGAGCAGCGTGTGGATGTCAAAATCTTCGGTGGTGGTAGCAGGGCAAGTGGCGGGATTGCTCGCTGTAAGGGTAACGCTATAGACACCCGGAGCGGGAAAAGTAAAACCTGCCTGGGGACCGGTTGCCACGTCGCTATCGGTGCCAACTACGCCAAAATCCCATTGGAAGATCGTACCGTTGGTGTTTACCTGCGAAAATTGATAGTTCAAACCGTTGCAGAATAGATTCTGTGGGATTATGGAGGCCGATGGTGGCTCCACTACATCGACTACAATTTGATCTTGCCCTTCGCAGACTCCATCTACCACCGACACATTGATGGTCTGGGGGCCAAAAGATGAGAAGGTAATGCCGCTCACCGAAGGGGTGTTAGCGGTTTGGCTACTGGCATTGGGGCCAAAATCCCACGTTATAATCGCCTGGTTTTCATTGTATGCGCCCGATGAAGTAAACTCGAACTGTGTTTGACCGTTCACGCATATAAATCCTTGGGGAATGGCATTTATGGAAGTTTCGGCGTAAAGGGGTAGCGTAATTTGGACGGTATCGCTACAGAAAAAACCGGGATTCGTAACGAGTGTTACCACATATGTACCCGTATCGGGATACGTATAAACAGGCGAATAGGCGCTACTTACATCCGTATCGGTGGACGGATCGCCAAAATCCCACGCAAACACATTCACAGGATTGCTATTATTGATGAACGCGAAAAAAAGATCGTCGCATAAATCTTCAATAGAAGGCTGGCCTATCAGGGCAGTAGAAGAAGGCTCGCAGAAGGCTACATTGAATTGAAAATCGCGGGTATTGGTGCTTAGCAGGATACCATTGCGCCACTCTTCCACACAGACCCCCACTACGAATTGGCCAAGCTGAGTTGGCGTACCGGTGAGCAAACCAGTGGTAGCGTTTATTGACAAGCCCGGACTGGCATTGATCGGATTAATAGCCGAAAACCCTCCACCCCATGTCACCTGGTTATAAGGCGGATTGTCGGGCGGATTGGGAGCTGGTTCGGCTTGGCTTCCGCCAATAAATGGGGAGCACAGCTTGTACGACAAGGAGTCGCCATCGGGATCGGTGGCGCTGTGATCGAACTGGAGAAACTCTTGTGCGCAAAGCACCGGAGGGGGAAAATTATTGTATCGAGCCTTGCTGTTGCAAATAGCTTCTGACGAAGGAGGGATTCTGCCCAGTACGCTTAAGCCCTGCGCGCCCGGATTCGTCAGATTCTGAATGGTTTGATTCCTACAGCAACGCTGATAAACTACCGTGTAAGCTTGTGCGGCATCGGGCATAGTAACTTCGAAAATATAAGTGCCCTGTTCGATACATACATCGGGGGGAATAGCCAGGCATGGGGAGCTTAGATCGGGTTCAATATTACCTTGATCGGCTACGAACGATTGAATGCTAAATACCAAATTATTTGCCCCATTGAAAATCCCAAAAGTGGCTGGATTGTCGAATTGCGCGCCCGAGCTGTTGCAGTCGCGGTAGAGTTTTAGGGTTATTTCGTAGGTATTTCCAGAAACGCAGGTGTAGTACATTTCGGCACCAATGATGTGCTCTGCCCTGGTCAACGAAGGCAGGAACATACTCAGAATAAAAATAAACCAATAGGTATTTCGCAAACTGTCAAGCTGTTGAATCGCTCGAAAAGAGAACGTCGGTCCCGACTTAAAGTTGCACGAATACTTTGGCATAGCGCTCTAAGGTACGAGGTTCGGAAGAGTAGTGAAAGTCAAAATGAGAATCGGTCAATCTCAAAATCGCCAATCTACTATTCCCTTCGGCAATTTTGGCGGGCAGCTTCGTACGTTTCAGCATCGCATAAAAGCCAGCGACCATCGAGCATTTCGATCATATCTTGCAACAAATAGCGGTCGGGAAGTATTGTAGCTTTGAACCGGTGAATCAAACACCGCGAACCTACGATCTGAAGCTCTTCGAAACTATCGGCAGCATCGATTTTGAAGAATGAAGAGTCATTGGGATATTTGCGGTAAATGGGGAAAGCCGACATGATAAAAAAATGAGCAACAAAGATACGTACATTCAAAAGGCCGAAAAATATTACGAAGCTGCCAAACACAAGGAAGCCGTTTACTGGTATAGCCGGGCTATAACCGAAGACATGAAGGACGCCGAACTCTTCGCCCAGCGGGGTGTAGCGCATTATCACCTCGGCGATCTGCCTTCGGCATTGGCCGATCTCAATACGGCGCTCGAGCTGGAGCCACAAAACCCATATCGGCACTCGAGCCGCGCTTACATGCGCGATGCCATGGGCGACACAGCCGGAGCAATTGCCGATTATGAGAAGGCCATACGCCTCGATCCCGACGATGCGGTAGCGCACAATAACCTCGGCATGTTGGAAGAAAAAATGGGCCGAAATCAAAAAGCCCAAACGCTGTTTGCATTTGCCGACAAGCTAATGGCCGATAGCGGCCAAACCGAACCCATCGGCGAAAGGCCAAAAAACATCCAGGCGGAGATTAATTCAACCCGGCGGGAAGAAAATTTAGGAAGCGTAGTCAAGAGCGTGCTTACGAGCCGCAAAGGCTTTGCCAATTTCCTTACTTTCGTCCGAAAGGGTTTCAAGTAAATGAATTATTTCTTACGAAAACTTGCCGAGTCGCTGCTCCACGGCGATCTGCGGCATACGCTGGTTATCCTGCCCAATCGGCGGTCGGGAGCGGTACTACGGCAAATTTTGGTAGATCAAATGCCGAAAGGGGGATACCTTCCGGAGATTACCACCTTGCACGCCTGGGCGGCAGAGCTCACCGAAATGGAAACCGCCAATAACCTGAGTTTGAAGTTCGCGCTGTACGATATCTATCGGCAGCAAATGGGAGAAGGGGCACAAACGATTTCTCAATTCTTCTCCTGGGCCGATATACTGATCGGTGACTTCAATGACATTGACAATTACCTAATTGACCCCCGCCAACTCTTTCGAAATTTGGCTCAATACACCGAAATCGAACATTTCAGTTTTTTAGAAGATCCGCTATCGGCCAAACAGAAAGACTATGCCAGGTTTTGGAACACGCTTTACGATCTTTTTCAAGCCTTTCGGCAAAAATTGCTCAGCGCACAGCAGGGTTATCCCGGTTTGATTATGTCCGAATGTTTGGAACGCCTAAAAACGCTCGAGCCAAAGGAGAATTCTAAGATTTTCATAGCCGGTTTTAATGCCCTCACAGCCGCAGAATTTGCCATTTTCAAACATTTACAAACGGAGCACAATGCGCAGGTTTATTTCGATCTCGACCGCTGCTTCGAAGCGCCAAACACCGATCGAGCAGGCTACTTTGTGCGAAAAAACAGGTCCAAAGGTTTAGGAAACATCCTTTCCTTGCCGCATTCGCTCGCCGACGCATCGATCGATCTTCATATCTGGGAAGCATCCAGCGATTTATCCCAGACTATTTCGCTTCGGGCCATTTTACAAACGTTAAGCGCCGATGAACTTGCCAAAACAGCCGTGGTTTTAGCCGATGAGAATCTGCTGATACCCGCCATAGAAGCCCTGCCAGAAGGAATTGGGAGTCCAAATATTACCATGGGTTTGCCCGTAGGCGGAGGCATACTTCAAAAGTGGGTGGAAGCGCTGTTTGGAATGCTCCATGCGCAAAATCTGGGCGGCGCAGCGGGGCAACGCAGAGCGCGCGAAGCATTTTTGGACGAAACCTTGTGCAGAGCGCTTTTCACTTCAGCCGAGCATAAAGCGCTTCTGGCTTCGCTGGAAAGCGGAAATAATAAGCCGTCAACTTTGGAAGGCTCACTTCACGCTGTGCTGAAAGGGCAAGATGCCGAGCGGGTTCAAAACCTGGCCGCAGTATTTAAATGGCTTGCGGCCAAAATCGAAACAATCCATTTACAGCCCAGGCAGCAGGCGACCGTAGAGGCCGGAGTGGCGGTGCTTATGGCGAGCATCCAGGAAATTAAAGTTTTCGACGAGAGTCGGCACTTAGATTCGCACGCCCTCGAAGGAGCCTTGCTCAAAAGTTTGCAGGCACAGACCATCGATGTACTCAGCGAAGCCCGCGATAACCTTCAGATCACAGGTCTGTTGGAAACCCGGGCACTCGACTACGAACGCCTCATTATTTGTTCGGTAAACGAGGAGACCTTGCCCGGCAATAAACGCGGCGACAGCTTTATACCCTTCGAAATTAGAAACGCAAAAAACCTACCCGGTAAACAAGAGAAAGAATCTGTTTTCGCTTACTACTTCTACCGCCTACTGCAATCGGCGAAGCACGTAACCCTGATTTACAACAGCGCCAACGATGGGGTAAAAAGCGGCGAAAGAAGCCGGTACATCCATCAGTTGCAATATGAATGGTCGGTGACAAATCCCAATCTCCGCATCGCCTATTTTGCGCTTGAAAGTACTGTGACGCTTGAAAATGACGCCGATCTGACCATACTAAAGACGCCCGGGATTCAAGCCGCCATTAAAGCTTATATCGAAACTGGTCTCAGCGTTTCTTCCCTGAATAAATTTTACGAAGATCCATTGGACTGGTATTACAAATATGTACTCCGCCTGAAAACGCCCGATGCGCAAGAGGACTTTGACGCTGCGAAATACGGCTCGATGATCCATTTGATATTGGAAGAGCTTTATACACCACATATCGGATTTCCGCTCACGGCAGAGCGCCTTTCGGCTTTGGAAGAAGCCTTGCCGGGCCTGCTGTTGGAAGTGTTCGAAAAGGAGTTTCCAAATCGAAACTTGGAAGTGGGCGAAATCCGCCTGCGGATGGAGCAAATGCGGCATGCCATCCGGAAGTTTATTGCTACGGAGAAAAGAGATGCAGCGGCAGGCCAAATTACCACCGTTAAGGCGCTGGAGCTTTACGTCGAGGCCATTCAACCGATCCACACCGCATGGGGCGATGTGGAAGTGAAGCTTCGCGGCTACATCGACCGGGTGGCGACCCAAAATGGAAAGTGGTGGGTAATAGACTATAAATCGGGGAAGGTGGACCATAGGGATTTAAATTTCAAAGTGCCCGCCGATGAGCTGAAAATCGCCAATGTGAGTAAGGGAATCCAGCTTTTGGTGTACAAACGGCTGCTTGCGGAGAAGGCGGAAGAGTTCGGAATCCGACCCAGCGATCTGAAGGAAGCAGGTGGCCGCATTATCAGCCTTCAGAAACCGGGCCTTACCGACCTTATACTCCATACTGCAGCCGATGATGAAGAAGAATTTTTCATAGAATTGCTTACGCGGGTGGTGTCGGATATGCTCGACCCCGATTTGCCCATTGCGCGCAATGAAAAAGCGAAGTACGCAGAGTTCGAAGTTTAAAGCACGAAAAAAGCGCTCCGAAAAGCGCCTTTTAAACCTGCAAGGAAAATTTGAAACCACCTAAAAGACGCGGATGAATGGAAGGGTTGCCTAAAAGTTGCGTCATCGAGCTAAAAAAAATCAAATTAATATTCAATTCGCTGATTTTCAATGCGTTTAATTTTTACTTCCCGTAAATTTATACCCCACACTACGGATAGAATGAAAAAATTCAGGCTCCCTGCTGTTCGTTTCAAAGTATTTCCGGAAGGCTAAAATGTAATTATCGATGGTGCGGGTAGATGGAAAAACGTCCTCGCCCCACACAGCCGTCAATATCTCGTCGCGGGAAACGACCTCGCCCGCCCGAGCGATTAAGAATTGGAGGAGATCGATTTCACGCTTCGAGAGCGTAATCTTCCCGTTGGTGTTGTTGCCTTCCACTTCGAAGGTGGAGAAGTTAATAACGTTGCCCCCAAATTGAAAAATGCCGGTGCGGGCGTCAATAGCGGTTGAAGGATCGAACTTCCTGATCAGGTTTTCAATCCGCAGCAGCAATTCTTCCAGGTGAAACGGCTTGGTAAGGTAATCGTTGGCGCCGAATTTTAGCCCCTGTACCCTATCGCTTCCTTCGCCCTTGGCGCTCAGAAAAAGTATGGGGATGGTATTACCTTCGCTCCGAAGGGTTTTACAGACAGTGAGCCCATCCATTTTCGGAAGCATTATATCGAGCACACAGAGCTGAAAGTCACCGGTTCGCGCCATTTCCAGGCCGCTCATACCATCGGCGGTTGTGGCTACCTCGTAACCTTCCAATTCCAGGTTTAAGCTAATTAAGTCGCTTAGACTGGATTCGTCTTCTACGAGCAATATTGAACCTTTACGTTTTTCCACAACTTTTGCTTTGCCGGTTTATCAGTTGGCAGTCGGTAAACTTATCAAATAAAGTTTTGTTTTTTCCTTGAGTATATTCGCCCTTTAAAATCTATGACTTGACGCCTGAAGAAATTATCGAAAAAACCAAGGCCATCAGCAAGAATACCTTGATGGAGACTTTGGACATTAACTTCACGGTAGTGGGCGAAGGATATCTAGAGGCTACCATGCCAGTAAACGCCAAGGTGCATCAGCCGCAAGGCCTGCTTCACGGTGGAGCGTCGGTGGCATTGGCCGAGTCCGTTGGTAGTTTTGGAAGTGCCTATCTTTTGAGAAAGACGGGGCAATCGGCCGTAGGCGTGGAAATAAACGCCAACCACATACGCAGTGTGCGCGCGGGATTGGTTACGGCGAAGGCGCAAATACTCCACCAAGGAAAAAGCCTGCATGTGTGGGAAATAAAAATTACCGATGAAGCGGATAAATTGGTTTCCGCTTGTCGCCTTACGATGATGGTTATTTCGAAGCCTTGAACAAAACGGCAATTTCTACTTCGGCCATCGATCGGGCGCAGCAACTGCTTGATTTAGATCATGCTTTCGCCTTTGTACGCTTCCCGAGCGAAGCAGACCCGGTGCTTTATCCTTACCTTATCAAAGGTGAGTTGCCGGCTCATTATTTTGTGGTACACGCTTGGGATGCTGATACCCCCGCCGCCTTTTTCAGCGCGGAAGCCATAAAAGGAACTGAAAGTACCACCATATCGCCGACACATGCCGACGCGGTGCACACCTCTTACAATGATTACCGCGCACAATTCGGTGCGCTACAACAGCTATTTCGCGAAGGAGACTTGAAAAAAGCAATTCTCTCACGCACCATCGTGCACGAATTAGATAGCGCGTTGAACGTCTTGAATGCGTTCTCCAAACTTGCGTTTCAATACCCTGACGCGATGATTTTTCTTATAAATCATCCCACTGATGGCACTTGGATCGGAGCGAGCCCGGAGCTTTTATTGCAGTGTGAAGGTCAACATTATCAAACGCTCAGCTTAGCAGGAACCAAAGCAGCAACCGACGCAAGCGACTGGTCAGAAAAAGAATTTGAAGAACATCGATTCGTTTCAGACCACATCAGGCAGGTAGCGGCTAGCTGTAGCGCCAAAAATATAGAAGAGAAAGGGCCTTATACCATAGCTGCAGGCCCGGTAAAACATTTACGCACCGATTTTTCCTTCGATATGCTCGCAAAGAACCTTGGGATGAATGCCTTTTTGGAAGCCCTCCACCCTACTCCTGCCATAGCTGGATGGCCGATAGACGAAGCTATAGATGCGATTAATCGGGTGGAGAAGCACGCCCGCAAACTCTATTGCGGATACATCGGCCAGGTGAAGGCCAATTCCGGAAAGTTCTATGTAAGCTTGCGTTGCGCAGAAATTCGAGATCGCAAGCTTATTTGCTACAGCGGTGGCGGCATCACCGCCCAGTCACATTTAGCCCTCGAGTGGAAAGAAACCCAATTGAAGGCAGAAACGCTTATTTCCGTTTTTAAAGATGAGCAGTAAAACACTGGAGCTGAGCGATAAGGAAGGCGTTGCCGAATTGGTGAGGGCATGTTATCACTTCGGAATGCGGCACGTGGTGATATCGCCGGGCTCGCGAAATGCACCCATCACCCTATCGTTGGTTCGATCAGGACTTTTCGAATGCCACAGCATCGCCGACGAACGCGCTGCCGGATTTTATGCCTTAGGCTTGGCGGCAGCTTCCGGAACGCCAGTTGCCGCAGTATGTACGAGTGGATCGGCTACGGCCAATCTTGCTCCCGCAATGAGTGAAGCCTTTTACGCGCGTATTCCACTGATAGCTATTACCGCCGACCGCCCTTCCGAATGGACCGATCAGGGCAATGGGCAAACCATTCGGCAAGAAGGTATTTTTAGAAATTTCTGCAAAATGGGGTTTAACCTGCACGCAGAACCCACCCACGCCGATGAAGAATGGTTCAATCGAAGAAAATTAAGCCAGCTTTTTAACTCGGCCCTGCACGCGGACAAAGGACCTGCCCATATTAATGTACCGCTTCGCGAACCCCTTTATGGCGTTAAAACCTATGAGTGGCAGGGCAAAAATCCATACTACCACACCACCACTCCCGACTATCAACTATCGGCGGCAGATGCGAAACGCTTTACAGATACCTTCGCAAATACCCGGCGGGTAATGATACTCGTGGGGCAATCGCCGGTTGAATCTGAACTGAGCGATATGCTGCAATTGGCTTTGAAAGCCGAAAATGTGATTGTCCTTACCGAAACGGGCTCAAATGTGGAATTGGAGCATCAGGTCGATACCATCGATCGGTTGCTGATGAGCATAGATGGCTTGGAACTAAACGAGTCGTTAAAGCCCGAACTACTCATTAGCGTCGGGGCTTTTCTGGTGAGTAAAAAAGTTAAGGCCTGGCTGAGAGATGCACCAATCAAGGCACATTGGCGTGTGCATCCGAACGATTCGGGCATCGACACCTATCAGAATTTGACCGAAGAAATAAGGATGCGTCCTTTCGATTTCTTTACGGAAGTGCTGGCTGATTCGAACGCACCTTCGACGTATAAAAATGATTGGCGGAGCCTGTATCAGATTGCTGCGGACGCACATAATAATTACACAGCCGGGTTGCCTTATTCCGATTTCTCAGCTTTCCGCGATCTTCTCCCGGCCTTAAAGCCAGGGAGTGTGCTGCATTCGGCCAATAGCTCGCCGATACGTTACATTCAATTATTTGGTAGGATGAATGGGTTGGAATACCAGGTGAATCGGGGTACGAGCGGTATTGATGGCTCTACGAGTACCGCCGCCGGCTGGGCGCGAGCCCAGCCCGCTGCGCAGCACGTGTTGATCACCGGCGACGTAGCTTTTCTCTATGATTCCAATGCGCTTTGGAACGATGCTTTTCCCGAGAACTTAAAAATAGTGGTGATCAACAACGGCGGCGGCGGAATATTCCGAATCATCGACGGTTCAAACGAAATTCCCGAATTAGACAGGTTCTTCGAAACCCATCATAAAGTCGATCTAAACGCTCTGTGCCAAGCTTTTAGCTTCCCCTTTCTCCGCGTCACAAACCAAAAAGAACTAGCCGACCTTCTGCCGACCTTTTTCGCAAAGCAGGGCAAAGCTATCCTGGAGATTCAAACTCCGCGAAAATCGAATGCCGGAGTTTTAAAGGCTTATTTTAAATCGATCCGCAAGGCGATTGAAGAAAATCAAAATAGTTAACTACGCAGTCCTGAGAAGACATCGGAACGGATCAAAACCGATTTAAGGCAGAATTAATTCTAGATTCCAAAATATGAATTGAGCTGGTTTCCACCACCTAACCTTTGCGAAATAGCGCCGTATATATGGGCTATGATGACTAAAAAAGGTTTAGGACAGTTTGCCATGGCGCTCGCGCTGGTGCTGATTCAATGCACCGCCTTTGCGCAATGTCAGCTTTACGATTTCTTCGGAAATCCTTCGAATAACCCCTATTGGTATAGCTGTAACGGAAATAATTTTTCGCTCAATCTCCAATCGCCCAATACCATTGGAGCGTGGACGATTAACTGGGGCGATGGCAGCCCTATTCAATCGGGTGCGGGTTTGGCACCACCTACTGCTATAGTGCATACTTACGCCGCTACGGTCGATTCATTTCTCTTAACATTTACCGAAACAGCCACCGGCTGCACCGTAAATGGAGTGGTGATAATGGAACAAGCTACCAGCGCATCGATTCAAGTTCCCGTTGGGGGTCTCACTCAGGCCTGTGCGCCTCAGACCATGGCCTTTATCAACTCCAGCACAAACACTTCCGAAACAACAGTATTTACCTGGAATTTTGGCGACGGATCTCCTATTGAAGTTTACGATTACACCAATCTTGGCGAAACGGTCTATCATACTTATCAGGTAGGTACCGTCGATTGCGAAACCGTGGTGACACTCTCCGCCGAAAATTATTGCAACACCGTGCAAGGTGGTCCGAGTTCAGCAACTTTTAACCCCATACGTATTTGGGATATTGACGATGCGGGTATCACCGCTTCCGAAACCATTCTCTGCTTTCCCGACAATACGGTGATACTCACAAATACCACCGAGCGAAACTGCCTCTTTCAAGGTAATATTTACCAACGCTTCGAGTATTGGAATTTTGGCGATTACTGGGGCCTGGGCTACGACTCGATTATAGATTGGAGAGCATGGCCACCGACCTTCCCACAAACGCTTTCGTATCCGGGCATTGGCACATACACTGCTACATTATTGGATAGTAACCTCTGTGGTATCGACGTGGCGACTATCGTGATTCAAATCGTTGCGCCCCCCACTGCCAATGCTTCTTCCAATGTCAATACCATTTGCGAAGACCAAGCTGTAACTTTTACGAATTCTTCATCGCCCAACGCGACCAATTTTGTTTGGAATTTTGGCGATGGCACCCCACTCGTATTTAGCGGAGCTCCAACCCTAACGCACGTTTTCAACAACCCAGGTTCTTACAATGTAAGCCTCATAGCATCGGTAGGAGGGGTGGGAAGCGGCTGTGCCGATACCACGTTTATACCCATCACCGTGCTGGCTGCCCCGGTGGCGCAAATTATACTCGATAATCCCGCTGCTTGCGATATGCTGGCAGTAACATTTACCAATGGATCTACTGGAGCTATAAATACGTGGGCCTGGAATTTTGGAAACGGAAATACCAGTTCGTTGCCAAACCCCCCGATACAAAACTACCTCAACCCGGGGGTGTACAATGTGAATCTTACTGTAACAGGCCTCAACGGATGTATACATTCCGACACCGAAATAGTGCGCGTGCGCCAAAGTCCGGTAGCCAATTTTGCAGTAACCGATGTATGTATTGGTTCGGCTGGTCAATTTACCGACCTGTCATCTTTTGCACCGGGACAACCTATCATTTCCCGGGCTTGGAATTTTGGCGATGGGTTCACCAGTAATGTGCAGAATCCCACACATACCTATGCTATTCCGGGTACGTACACCATTACCCTTACGGTGAATACCGCTCATTGCACCGGCTCCACCACCCGAACGGTGAATGTTCAAGCCGCTCCGGTGGCCGCATATAATGCAAATACGGCTGGTGGATGTGCGCCCCTTTCGGTGAATTTTACCAACACGAGCACTTCAGCAGTTCTATACACCTGGCTTTTTGGCGATGGCGGTGCAAGCAGCGTTCAGAATCCGAACCACGTGTTTCAAAATTTTGGAAATGCCGATTCAGTATATACAGTTAGCTTAATTGCGCGCAACGCATTTGGCTGCACCGATACCATTCGAACCGACATTACCGTACACCCCACGGCAGTGGCTCAATACCAACAATTTTACACTCCGAGTTGTGCCCCTGCTCCTGCATCGTTTATTAACACTTCTCAAAATGCAACTTCGTATATCTGGACTTTTGGCGATGGATCGCCGGCGGTGACCGACGTAAACCCGACCCATGTTTTTGAGAACACCACCCTGTTTCTCCAAACATTCACAGTTACCCTTGTCGCCATTACCCCTTTCGGCTGCAACGATACCACTACCACCACCGTAAGTGTTTATCCGAAACCGGACTTTGACTTCAATCTCACTAATAATACTGGTTGCAGCCCTTTTACTGTGCAATTTCCACTGGTATCGGGGGCGGTGAGCTACGCCTGGAATTTTGGCGATGGCACCATCAGCAACGGCGGGAACCCAAGCCATGTGTATCCCAACAATACCTTGCTGCCCATTACCTACACGGCGCAATTGATTGCCACTTCGGCCTTTGGTTGCAGCGACACGGCTACGGCCGATGTCACAGTGCATCCATTACCTATTACCCAATTTTCAGCCGACCGGATTTCGGGTTGCGGACCCCTTACGGTCAATTTTGAAAATCAAAGTATTCTCGCCGACTCGGTGATATGGAACTACGGCAATGGCCAGACTTCCGATACTATGGCCGTAACACATGCCCACACTTTCGTGAATGCAACGAATGCAACGGTGAGTTATACGGTATCACTTACCGCATTTACCGACCAAGGCTGTTCGCGCACCTTCACCCGCGCTATACAAGTGCATCCGGAAGTTACCGCATCTTACACCCATCCGCTTCAAGCTTGTTCGCCGTTCAGTTTTGCTTTTCAGAATACCTCGCAGAACGCCAGTATTTACCAATGGGACTTGGGCAATGGTACGGTTAGCTTAGCTCAAAACCCGATGGCGGGTTATTCCAACAATACGGCCCTTCCCGACACCTTCGATATTCGATTGATCTCCACGAGCGTTTTCGGTTGTGAAGACACCGCCCGAAGCACCATTGTGGTTTATCCAAAACCGCTGGCGGCCTTTGTACCCGACAATACCACTGGTTGCAGCCCGCTTACTGTACAGTTTCAAAACAACAGTACTGTGGCCGACACGTACCAATGGAATTACGGCGATGGAACTACGGCAACTACCGCCGCTCCTTTTCACAGCCACACGTTCTTCTCTACATCGTTGGCCACGCAAACCTTCGATGTGCGGCTCGTTGCCAGCACGAATTTTGGCTGTAGCGACACTGCCAACTGGAGCGTAACCGTATATCCCGATGTCCTTGCCAATTTCACACCTGCCCCCGAAGAAGGTTGTTCCCCGCTCCAGGTGAGCTTCTTCAACCAAAGCTTTGGTGCAGGTCAGTATTTCTGGAATTTTGACGATGGCACAGAAGGATTCACCTCCAGCCCCACCCGTCTCTTTGTGAACCTTACGGATACGGTGCAAGATTTCAATGTGCGCCTTATCGCCCAATCGGGATTTGGATGTACAGATACCGCATACAGCAATATCAAGGTATTCCCACTTCCATCAGTCGATTTTATTGTAGCATCCATTGATGGTTGCTATCCTGCGGAGTTCACCTTTGCCAACCTTACTGCCGGTGCTACTTCCTACGCCTGGACTTATGGCGACGGAGGCCAATCGACTACTGCCGACTCCCTCCATACCCACGTTTACACCAACACAGGAACCACGATCAACGAATACACCGTTCAATTAACTGCTACTACGACCCATGGCTGCAGCGCCAGCGATCTGCTCGAAGTAGATGTAATTCCGGAGATTATTGCCAATGTGACTCCCCCAACCGGTGGATGCTCGCCTTACACAGCCAATTTTGTAAATAATTCCACGGGTGCATTTACGTATTATTGGGACTTTGGCGATGGCAACTTCTCGCAAGACGCCAACCCAATACACGTATATGACAACCCTACCGAAGACAACCAAGCCTACACCGTAACTTTTGTGGCGCAGTCGCTGTGGGGTTGCGCAGATACCGTAGTATTCACCATTCCCGTATTGGGTTTACCCGATGCCGAATTCGTTGCCAGTCCTTCTGTACAGCGATTCCCATTGGCTACTATAGATGTGGTAAATCTTTCGCAGGCAAATCCTGGATCGGCATACATTTGGAATTGGGGTGATGGCACTCTTACCACATCCGATAATACTACCACTCCCGAAGGGCATACTTACTCCACTTGGGGCGAATACACGGTAATACTGACCGTTGGCAATTCTATTTGCAGCGATTCTACTTCACAGACCATTCGCATTTTGCCTCCCTTCCCTATCGCCGATTTTATTGGAGAAGGAAAAGGCTGTATGCCTTTGCCCGTGAGCTTTGAAAGCACCAGTACCTACGCTGTAAGTTACCTCTGGAATTTTGGCGATGGAAATGTGAGCAATATCGCTAATCCCACCCACGCTTATAACCAGGCAGGTACGTATAATGTAACCTTAACGGTAACCGGCCCCGGTGGCGACCAAGATATTATGGTGCGCGCCGATATTGTAGTAGTGCACCCGCGAGCCAATGCATTCTTCACGGTAAATCCGCCCGTTATTACCATTCCCGATCAGGTATTCTTCCTGAATCTTTCTACCAATTCCACCATTTCTGAATGGGACTTTGGCGATGGGAATACGTCAACCGACTTCTCGCCGTACAATTTCTACGAGTCGCTTGGATGGCATGGCGTAACCTTGATCGCCAACAACGAGTTCAACTGTCCGGACAGCTTTACGGTCGATCAAGCGGTACTGGGTAACGCAGAATCGCGCATTGCCCTGCCTAATGCCTTTACACCCAGCGAAAATGGCCCAAATGGCGGGTATTGGACGGTAGACGACATGTTCAACAACAACGTATTCTTCCCATTCTACAAAGGTGTGGAAGAGTTTAAAATGCAGATTTTCAACAAGTGGGGCGAACTGCTCTTCGAGTCCACAGATGTGCGACAAGGCTGGGATGGCTATTACCGAGGTGCCATCTGCAAGCAAGACGTGTACGTGTGGCGTGTTGACGTAAAATTCCTCGACGGCGGTAAGCTCAGTGATATCGGCGATGTAACCCTTATACGATAATGACCATGACTAAGAAGATTTACATATCTACCTTACTATTGCTAACCCTTGGTTTAGGCAATGCGGATGCTCAGATGAGCCGGCACCAGAAGAATTTGCTCTTTGAAGCGGATATTTATTATACCCAAGGCGATTATTATTACGCCGCCGAGCTCTATACAGAACTGGCTAAAGTAAGTCCAAAGGACGGCGAATTGCTCGGAAAGCTCGGCATTTGCTATTTCAATTTACCACCACTTCGGCAAGAGTCGCAGCGCTACTTGAAGCTAGCGGTGGAGTATGGTGATACTGAATCAATGTATTATCTTGCTAAACGATACGCTGAAGAGTACCGATTTATCGATGCCCTGAGGTTACTAGATAGCTATGCTAACAAAGCCGACCGCACGCGGAGCGCAGAAGAAATAGCGTACGCAAGAGGTTGCGCAGAGCGCGCCAAACAAATGGTGCAGGCGCCCCTGGGTATTAGCATTCACAATCTCGGTGATCAAGTAAATTCTCCTCTCCACGATTATGCGCCTGTGTGGGATCGAAATGGAAATAGAATTTATTTTACATCGCGCCGTAGATATGACAATACAAGCGAGAAAGACATCTCGGAGCAGTACGATGAGAATATTTTTGTGCTCGATCTGAAAAGCGAAAGTCCTGCGGCGGTTGCTGCGCCCGAGCCACTAAACACCCGCATGAACGATGCCGCGGTGGCTTGTTCAAACGATGGGAGTTCACTGATGATTTTCCGCACGCGCAAGGATGGTTATTCCGGCGATCTCTACGAAGCCCAAAAGAACATTTACAGTTGGACAAATCTTGAAAAACTAGCCGGCGACATCAACACCAAGTATCACGAAACGAGCGCCACCTATGGCTCCGTCGATGAGTCGGTGCTGATTATCAGCAGCGACCGACCCGGGGGGTATGGTGGGAAAGATCTCTACCGCATTCAAAAATTGCCCAATGGCGATTGGGGCCAAGCCGAGAATTTAGGTCCCGATATAAATAGTACTTACGATGAAGACGGTCCATTTGTATCGGCCGACGGCACCTTGTACTTCGCGTCGAAGGGTCACACTACCATCGGCGGGTACGACATTTTTAGCGCTCCAATTCTTAATAATGGCTGGGGAAGCCCCCGAAACATGGGCTACCCGATAAACACTCCCGGCGATGACATATTCTTCGTAATCGACCCAACTGGTATCACGGCCTACTTTTCGAGCGAGCGCATCGGTGGCTTCGGTCTTCAAGACATTTATCGAGCTACCATAGACGAGGCCACAACCATAATCTATCACGGCGAACTCGTTTCGGGTGATACACCGCTTGGACATCAAGCACGGGTAAGCCTAATTAACGAATCGAACGGAAAGGTGGAAGGAATTTTTCGCACTGACCCTCAGGAGCAAAGCTTCGTATTGGCGCTTCACACGAACAAAACCTACACCCTCGTCGTAGAAGCAGAAGGTTATAGAACCTTCGAAAAGACTGTATTTTTCGAAGAAATAGCTTCTAATCCAGAAGAGATCCGCGAACGATTGAGCTTATCTAAATAAGCGCTATGAAGAAATTTCTACTTCCATTTATATTAGCCTTTGTAGCGCACTTTGGTATGGTTTCGACTGCAATTGGGCAAGATCAGCAATTTACGCAGTTTTATGCCAACCCACTGCAGCTCAGCCCAGCTTTTGCTGGAACGAGTATACAAAGCCGCTTTTCGATGAGCTATCGCAATCAATGGCCCGCGGTACCAAAGGCCTTTGTGAGCTACCAAGCTTCTTACGACCAGTTTTTCTCCGACATCAATAGCGGTATCGGCATCCAGGTATCGCACGAGAAGGCAGGAACTGGTGGTTTGAGCTATACTTCGGCTTCCGTGCAATATGCCTACGAAATAAAGATTAGCCGGAAGATGAGTATCCGCCCCGCCTTGAATCTGGGCTTTGGGAGCAATTTTCTCGATATCGACAAACTCACCTTTATGGATCAGTTGGCCCGGCAGGACGATGGTGTGACCACACTCGATCCAGACAGAGCCCGGTTTGCGCAAAAGCCCATGAATTATCCGGATTTTGGTGCTGGCTTGTTATTTTTCTCTGAAAAGCTCTGGGTGGGTGGTGCTATAGATCATATGAACCGCCCCGTGCACTCCCTATCGCAGGGGGAGGCTCGCCTGCCGGCGAAAGTAGGTGTCCACGGTGGTATGCGAATTAAGCTAAACGACTTAAGCGCCTTTACAAAACGCCAATACATTATTCCGGCATTCAATTACCAGGCACAAGGATTGTTCGATCAGTTGGACATCGGGTTTTATTACGAGTATGACCCGCTCATTCTGGGCTTGTGGTACCGCGGCTTACCTGGGCTCAAAAACAATGGATACGGTTATCTCAACCAAGATGCCATCGCTATCTTGATAGGCTATGAAATAAACAAGATGAAGATTGGCTACAGCTACGATCTCACCGTTTCTTCTTTGACCCCAAATAGTGGTGGAGCACATGAAATAAGCTTTACCATGGAGTGGGCAAGCAAAAAGAGTAAGCGTCAGAGTAAGCGAAGGATAATGCCCTGTGCGAAGTTCTAATTTCTAAACCCTTAGCTAACTAAGAATTCCTACCTTTCGGGATTAATTCTCATTGATGCGCATCGGCTCCACCGATTTAAATTCTTTTTACCGTGCAGCTGAAGCCTCCCTCAGGGATCTCCGTGCAGTCCCCGACTGCGAAATTTGGCTGCATTATGTGGGCGATTTATCCGAGCCCTTTGCCAACGCCTTAACTGCGCGAATAGAGCGAATGGCTGATGAGCGAATCCCGGGAAAACATGCACGAAAACGCTTTATGAGCAGTTTTCTCGAAGCTTTGCAGAACGTTCGTAACCACGGTCGCTCCGACCTCGATAATAAAATGCATGCCGCCATCACTATTTTTCAAGAAGGCGACTATTTGTATATCGACGTAATGAACGTGGTCACAAACAAGCAAGTGGATTTGGTAGAGAAAAAATACCGCGAGGCAAAAGCCTTAGATCGCGTAGCGCTGAAAAAGCACTACATGGATGTAATGACCCACGGAGAGCTCAGCTTAAAAGGCGGAGCTGGATTGGGAATACTCACCATTATTCTGAAATCGGAGGTGCCGGTTGTAACGCTATCCAAATCAATCGGAACCGATTTCAAATTCTTTTCAGTGCGTTTAGGAGTGAGTATCGCAAGCGCCTAAGCTTTCGCGGCGAAGCTGTTCAGGCTCATTCGCATAGCATCCATTCCCCTTTTCTCGAGTTCTGTTTCGAGCCAGTCGAAAGTAGAAAGTATTTCAGGCAGCCCATTTACGATGGCTACATCGTGCTCAAAATGAGCGGAATATTTTTCGTCGGCGGTAACTATGGTCCAATCATCGTCGAGCAGGCGAATGTCTTTGGTACCCATGTTTACCATGGGTTCGATAGCAATTACCATCCCGTTGTCCAGTTTTTTACCTCGCCCACGCTTGCCGTAATTGGGCACCTGCGGCTCCTCGTGCATCGACTTGCCGAGCCCATGGCCCACTAATTCGCGTACCACTCCGTAGCCAAAATACTCAACATGGTTTTGAATAGCAAAGCCAATATCACCTACCCGATTACCGGCTTTCGTTTCGGCTATGCCATGGTAAAGCGACTCTTTCGTAACGCGCAGGAGTTGCTTCGCCGCCAGGCTTATGTCGCCGATGGCAAAGGTGTAGGCATGGTCGCCCACGTATTGATTTTTAATCACCCCGCAATCGACTGAGACAATATCGCCTTCTTCAAAAGCTTTGTCGCCCGGTATACCGTGCACCACCGCTTCATTGACCGATATGCAAAGTGATGCCGGAAACCCATTAAAACCTAAGAAGGCTGGTACGGCATTATGATCTTTAATGAACTCGTAGGCTATAGTATCGAGCTTTTTAGGCGTAACCCCCGGGCCGATGTGTTGGGCAATCAAAGCCAATGTGCGCGAAACAAGCAATGCACTCTCGCGGAGAAGTTCTATTTCTTCGGCTGTTTTGATGATAACCATGATCGGAAATTAAAAGGTGACGAGCTAGTATTTTGCGATTTGTTGTGGTGGGCAGTGGGATTTCTGAGCTGATGGTCTAAGCCGCCATCGTTGGGATGTAGCATTTGGTATATTTCTCCCCAGCCTGGAAAACCGCCTACATTCCGATCATCGATAAAGAGATCGGCATTGATTTTTCTGCTTATATCGTCCACATACTTTTCTTCGGGATAAGATGCGTTCACAGCGTAAAAATGCATCCCGTTTTGAGCGCAGTATTCCACAGCATCGCGGAGGGTATCGCCAGCACGAAAAGTCCAGAGAATGAGCTTATGTCCCTTTTTCTCCAAGGCTTTGAGCGTATCGAATGCAAAAAGCATTTCCTTACCGATACGCGGGTACGCGTGCTCCACGATGGTGCCATCGAAATCTACCGCAATCGTAAGTCCTTCTTCGCTCAGCATGCTGAAATTTTCCGCGAAAGTACGCATTTCCCTTGGGGGTGTTTACGCTGTTTCATCCAGCGACTTAGTGTTCGAGCAGCGCAGGCACCCAGCAATGGGAGCAGCGGCTGAACTCTTATCAGGAATCTGCGTTATAAACAGCATGAGTAAGACTCCTATGCGAATTTTGGTTGAAAGTGTGGCCCAGCCGCTCTATGCGCTTTATAGCCAAAACGATCGAAATTGGGAATATTCCGGTCTTCAGATTTCGGTTCTTTCGGGAATCTTTCACCCCGGGTGGTTTGTAACGTCCCAAATGCTTTTAGAAAAACTAGAACGGCTCGACCTCGCGGGCAAATCATTCTTGGAGTTGGGCTGCGGCACCGCTACTCAAGCATGCCGTGCGGCCGCCAAAGGAGCGGTGGCATACGCAAGCGACGTAACAGCGAATGCCTGCAAAAACGCGCATCACAATGCGCATCAAAACAACCAGGAGCTGCGGGTTATCCACAGCGACCTTTTCGACAGCTTCCCTGATGAATTGACGTTTGATTTCATTTTCGTCAACCCGCCTTTCATTCCCAAATACCCCGAAAAGGAAAAAGACTTTGCCTTTTTTTGCGGCGAGCAGTTCGAATATTATCACGCTCTTTTTGAAAGCCTCGGCGACCGACTCAATCCAGAAGGAGAAATGATTATGGCTCTTGCAAAATCTTGCCCCTGCGATGACATTCTAGAAATCGGAGAGCATTACGAATTTGCTATTGAGCGCATTGACCGCACCCAGCGCTGGGCGGAGACCAATTATCTTTACGCCGTAAGGCATGCCTCTTAATTACTCACTACCGTAAAAGCTACCCGCCGATTCACCGCCCTGCCTTGGTCTGTTTCATTCGCTACAAGGGGTTTGCTGCTGCCATAGCCGCGGTAAGTCAGACGCGCCGTTTCTACATCTTTCTCTAAGAGATAAGCCACCACGCTTTTCGCCCGTTCTTCGCTCAGCTTTTGATTGTACGCATCGCTGCCCACATTATCAGTATGGCCAGAAATCTCAATGCGCATATGCGGATAGTCTACCAAAATATCGGAGAGCTTATCGAGCTCTGTTTTTGACTCTGGGAGCAAGGTGGCCTTATCGAATTCGAAGAAAATATTCTCAAGCGTAATGGTATTTCCCACGCGGTAAGCAATGCTATCGAGCTTCAAGACCTTGGTAGAAACTATTTGCGCGGGTCTGATTACAATTTTCGCAGGTGGCGGGGTACTTATGCGCGGCCTTGGCGTTAAGGCTTCCTCAGGCAGGGCCCGCCTTACTTTTACGTCGTCGATGTAATAATATGCGCCTCCTTGCCCTTCTGGAAAGGCGGTGGTCTGGGTGATTTTATCGTGGTAAAAGTTGCCGATTAAAAGGTGATTCATCGCTTTGTCCACTTCAAAAACGGCGTAGACCTTTTGCCAGGCGTTCCAATTTGATTTTACTATTTCATCGCTATTGCCAACGGGCGTCATAAAGATCGGCATCCGATCGCGCGTGGTGATGGCAGTATCGCTTAGCGCCATGCCCAGGTTATTGGATGCCAAATTGCTGCTCACCGCCCGGCTGGCGTAGAACTCGGCATAGTAGCGTACCCCTGGCCGGAGCGTGCTGTCGAGCTGCACGGTAAGGTATTCGTGCCAAAAGGTATCTGTTCCGCCCTTTCCGTAAGTTTTGATACCCATCATATTATCGCCATTTCGGGGGGTCTGTTTGCCATTGCTATGTTTTTTGGGGTGGCTCCAGCAAGTGGTTTTTGCCCGCATGCTGAGCATGTCGGGGGTTGTTTCGGTAGGCGAATCCCAATAGGCAATGGCTTCCATATAATCGCGCCCGTTTTGATTCCAACGGCAAAATTCGCGGGTGGTGGTTTCGAAACTCGGGTTGGGCACGAAGTTGGCGTAGCCTTCGTCTTTGGCGGGTAACTGAAACTTTTGAGCCATTAAGTTTCCACTGGCTGTGGCGAGCAGAATCAGGATATAATTGAATGGGAACCGATGCATAAGTTATTCACAATTCTAAAGGAGTGCAAGTCGTAAAATTACGCGCATCGCCATTGAGCCCGAGCCTTTGACCATATAAGTATCATCAGTGCTATGTGGAAAATGGATCGCGCTGCCTATCTACGTGCCACCTCCCGCCGACTATATTTGTTCGATGCCAAAAACCGGCTCATTTTCATGAATTTTCGCTTAAGCAAAGAAGTTTTTATTAGCATTGCCAGCGCCCTGTTTGCGCTCGACCTATGCGCCCAGGATCCCGGGCCATACACGTGTTTTAATGCCGAAGAAATTCACTTCCCGCTGGCCAACAATGACTTTTCGAAAAGCGAAGTGCTCTTTAATGATAAAATGTATAACGCGCTGTATTATCTCTATCAGGATAAATACTCTTTTTGGTACAAATTCGTCGCCGATAAGGATATAGAAATTGAGTTTTCTGTAAGCCCTTCGAACAAGTCGGATCGATATCGTGCCGTGGTTTTCAAGTATAGTGAAGGCGATTTTTGCGAACGCTTGGTGAACGAAAATTTACCCCTTTACCCTACCAATCGAAAACCCATCTTTCTGCCCGATGGAACCATCGTTTATCGCAATACCATTAGCGCTATCGCCGGCGAGGTATATTATGTGTCGGTACTGAGCTTAAATCGCGACGATTGCGGCCACTTTTTCCACATGAAAAGCGAAGGTCAGCAGCTCTCCATACACGCTGTGCACCGCCCATGCTATGACTTCACGGTGCTTGAAGTTCCCGATTTCGGTACCACTCAGATGGATTTGCTCGATATAGAACTCAACTTGACTTTTCCCGAAAAGGAAGAAACTGCCCCAGTGGTAGAAGAACCAACAACCCCAACTCCAGCCACGGAAGATTTAACCGGCTTCAAAGCCCTTACCAGTATCGAGATTGAAAGCAGTGAAGTCGGTTTGGTTTCCGTAGGCGATAAATTAATACTCAACCAGGTGTTCTTTTACACCAACACCTACGCCTTTAAGGCTGGCTCCGAAGAAGAGCTCGATCAGTTGTATTCCTTTCTGAATAGCAATCCGTCGGTTCAGATTGAAATACAAGGCCACACAGCTAATAATACCAAAGAGATCATACCCGATCCAAATTTTAAAGGGCAAGGGAAGGAATGGAGTTTCAAAGGTTCGGCTATGGAATTGAGCCAGAAGCGGGCGGAAGCAGTGGCCGCCTACCTTATTGCAGAGGGTATCAGCAAGAAAAGACTCAAGGCTACGGGCTACGGCGATACTCAAAAGAGATTGCCGAATGCCCAATCGTTTGAAGATGCCGAGAAAAACATGCGGGTGGAAGCCTTAGTGACCAAACAATGAGAAACCTGATTATTTATTTGCTGGTAGTTGGCCTATCTGGATGCCTTTCGCATAAAAAAGTGACGTATTTCAATGATATTTCTGAATCCAGATCGGGCGAATTGGCTATTCCTGAAGCCCCGGAACTTCGCTTCCAGCCCAACGATGTGGTAGAAGTAGATGTAACGAGCAATAGCAAGGAGACGAATGAGTTCTTCTACAAGCCTGGTTCGGACGTAGATCAGAGCTATGCGGGCAACACCTACCGCGTGTCCAGGACGGGCCATATTTCCCTGCCCCTGGTTGGCGAAGTGGCCATTGGTGGCCTCACTGCAGATGAAGCAAACACGGTAGTCCTGGAAAAACTTCTCACCTACATGAAGAATCCTACGGTGGACATACGGCTGGTGAGCTTCCAAATCACTGTTCTCGGCGAGGTAGATAAGCCTGGTGTTTACGACATTCGAAGGCCGAGTATCACCCTGCTCGAAGCACTTGGCTATGCTGGCGATCTCACCATATTCGGAAAACGAGACAACCTGCTCATAATTCGCGATTATGCTGGCGAAAAGGCATATTACCGATTGAGCATTCTGGATACCGATTTCATTTCTTCGCCCGGATATTTTCTCCGCAACAATGACGTGGTATATGTGGAGCCATCTAAAGGCCGCACTTCAGCCGATGATAATGCCTATCGAATATTGCCGCTAATTCTCAGCGCGCTCACTTTCGTGGTGGTGTTTATTACCTTGACACAATGACCCAAAAAGAATTTCCGAAAGAGGAAGGCAAAAGAGAGCAGAGCGATTTTAATTTTCTCGATTTCTTGCGATCCTATTCTCGATATTGGTGGGTCTTTACCTTGAGCCTGCTGCTGGCGTTGGCTGTAGCCCGATATTATAATTGGTACGCCACCTCGGTTTTTGCCATTACGGCAAAGCTGATGGTAAAAGATGAGAATGCCGCTAAGGATCGGCTCCTGCAGCAATTGGAGGTAGAAGGGCCAGCCACCAACATTGAGAATGAAATGGAAATTCTGCGTTCGCACGAGCTTTTAGCGCGGGTTTTGGGCGAACTCGATTTCGATGTGTCGTATTACCTGTTAGGTCGCATCAAAGTATCGGAAGTATATACCGACTGCCCCTTTTACCTGGATTACGAAAATCTGAGTTACGCTGTGTATTCGCGAGAATTTTACTTCGACTTAATTGATTCCCTGAAGTTTACGATCCGTTTTGACGAAGGTGGAGCAGAGCGCGAATTCGCAGGAACGTATGGCGTGCCTGTGGATCTTGATTTGGGTACCATTACCGTGCAGAAACGTGCAAATTTTCCCGCTGCCGATTTGAATTTAGTAACATACGATAAACGCCTTTACAGTGTGCGATTCAATACCTTGGCGGCCAATCAGAACAAATATTTATCGCGATTTACCGTAGGTCTGGTTCGCCCGCAAAGCACTATTTTACAAGTTTATCTGGAAGATGAAGTGCCGCAGAAAGGGCTCGCTTTCATGAATAAGCTCGTGGAAGTATACCTTGCCAGCGACGTGGAAGCCAAGAATAGTGCGGCCTCCAACACCGCCGACTTTCTCGACGATCAGCTCCAAACAATCACGGCCGATCTGGTAGAAATAGAAACCAATCGAGAGCGCTACAAGGTTTCCAAAGGCATTATCGACCTTCAATCGGAATCGCAAATGGTGCTCGAAAGCATGAAAGATGCCGATGCCCAGCGGGCCATAAACGACACGCGCGTGAGTATGATTAGCCAGCTGGAACAATACATTCAAGAAAATAAAACCCTTCGCGATTTGGCTCCGGCATCGCTCGATATCGACGACCCGCTTTTAATAAAGCTTATCAATAAACTCAGCGAATTGCAGAGCGAACGCGAGAAAATATTGAATCGGAGTACCGTAAACGATCCCGGGCTTATTCCGCTGAATGCCGAAATTGACCTTACGCGAAACTCGCTTTTAGAAAATATTCGCAATATAAAGCGATCCCTGATTCGGCAAGCATCTACCTATCAATCGGCCATAGACGGCTACCGCAAACGTATGCAGCGCATACCTACCACCGAGCGCGAACTGCTTGAAATTGAGCGGCAATTTCGTATTCAGGAGAGTCTCTACGTATTTCTACTCGAAAAGCGGGCTGAGCTTTCTATTTCGCTGGCCGCTGCCGAGAGCACCATCCGTGTGGTAGATCAACCCCGCGTGATTCCAACACCCGTGAGCCCCCTGCCGCAGAAGGCCTATTCGCTCGCCATACTCTTCGGATTGCTCATACCCGCACTCGCCATCTTCGTGCGGGAAAAACTCACCGATACCATTGAAGATTTGGGTAGCTTGAAGAAATACTGCGACATTCCCCTGCTCGGCGTGGTACGATTTAACAAGGATGGTGGACTGGTGGCTCACAAAAATCCACGAAGCAGTATAGCCGAAGAATTTAGAAGTATCCGCACCAATTTGAGTTTTTTCCAGAAGGACAGCGAAAGTGGTGTGATTCTGATCACCTCATCGGTTGGTACCGAAGGGAAGACTTTTACTGCCGTGAATCTGGCTTTAATGCTTGCAGCTTCTGGTAAGAAAACCGTGCTCATTGGTCTCGATTTGAGGAAGCCGCGGATCGTTCAAGATTTTGAGATATCAAACGAAGTAGGCTGTAGCAATTATTTGAGTGGGAATGCCAATCTCGATGACATTTTGGTTCCATCGGGCGTGCAGGAAGATCTGACAATTATTCCTTCTGGCCCTATTCCTCCCAATCCATCCGAATTGATTCTTTCCGACCGGATGAAGGAATTGCTTTCCGAATTGCGTGCCCGTTTCGACCGTGTAATTATCGATACCCCACCCATTGGTTTGGTATCCGACGGACTCATCTTGATGGATCAGGTGGATACGACGCTCTTCGTAGTGCGCGAAGGTGTTACCCGAAAAGGATATCTCACTCAAGCCAATCAGCTTTATGCCAACCAACAATTGACCAATGCCGGCTTGATCTACAACGCCGTAAAAAGACAAAACGCCCAAGGCGCATATCGCTATGGCGGTGGTTACGGTTATGGCTACGTGTACGGTGGCGAGTATGGCAGGTACTTCGACGATGAGTCGAAATCTCGAAGCAGTTGGTTTTCGAAAGGCCGCGGAAAAGCCTAAGGCCGTATGAAGCCGTGGAAAAATTTCGACTTTTTCGCGGAAGGTCGCAGCGCGCGAATACTTCGGCATATAGCCTACTCTGCAGGCTTGAAGTTGGTAAATGCCATCATTAGCTTCTTGGTAATACCGCTCTATCTCAGTTATTTGGGTCATACTTCTTTCGGGATTTGGCTTACCGTGAGCGCGGTAATTCAATGGTTTAACTTCTTTGATTTAGGCCTCGGCAATGGCCTGCGCAATAGATTTGCTGAAGCACGTGCAGCTGGAAATAATTCGCTGGCACAAGTGTATGTTAGTACTTCGTACGCTCTGATTTCCGGCATTGCGGTGCTGCTCTTGCTGGCTTTCTTAGTAGCCGATCAATGGGTAGCTTGGTCTGTAATATTTGCTGCTCCTGCCGAAATCGCCGCCGAAGTAGATCAAATGGTGCTCGTTTTGGCGCTGTTATTCTGTCCACAATTTACAGTGCAGCTTATTAAAATGGTGGTGACCGGCGACCAACGCCCCGCTCTTGCAAACGGCATGAATACCGCTGTGAACGTATTGCAGCTCGCGGCTATTTACGCTCTCTATCTTTATTCATCGCCGTCGTTGGTATTGCTGGCGGCAGTTTTGGGTGGGATCAATTTGCTGGTGCCAATAGTGGCGAGCCTGTGGCTCTATGCCGGAAGATACGCAGATTTCCGACCCCGATGGTCGATGATCGAACTGAAATATGGACGCGATTTATTGATGCTCGGAAGCGTTTTCTTCGTTTTGCAGGCTGCAGCCGTAGTGGTGTTTATGACCGATAATCTTATCATCACCCATCTCTTAGGTCCCGAAGAAGTGCCGGCATACAATATTTCCTTTCGCTATTTCAACTTGATTGCCGTGTTTTTTGGCCTTGTCACTACTCCGTTTTGGTCTGCTATTACCGATGCTTGGTACCGCAACGACTTTCTATGGATTTCGCGCATGCTGCGGAGGCTTTTTGCTGTTTGGGTGGGTAGCGCACTGCTCTGCGCTGTAATGCTGGTAGTGGCGCCATGGGTTTACAGCTTTTGGCTCGGCGCAAACCAACCGGTGATTTCGCAGGGCTTAAATGCCGCCATGGCCGCTTGGATTATTCTGAGCACAGGCATGAGTATTTTCGGCACTTTTCTGAGCGGCGTTGGCAAGCTACGACTTTCGTTTTACCACGCTATTTTCGTGATGATTGTCAACATTCCTCTTTCCATCTATTTTGCCAAAACCTTGGGCTGGGGCAGCGCCGGGGTAATTCTGGCCAGTGCGGCGGGGCTATTCTTTCGGGTGTTTTTTCAGCCATTGCAAACGCTGCGTTTACTGCGAGGCGCGGCGAAGGGAATTTGGAATCGCTAGGGTTTCAGATAAAACCGGTCGAAATTGGCACTTATACCTGCGCCCAATTTTGAAGCCAGTTGCTGATTGCTTTCGCGAAAATGATCGGCGATTCTTTGCTTTAACTCGTTGCTAAATTCAAAACGCGCTCCTCCCGGCCAGCGGTGCTCTATTTGTTGCACCACTTTTCGGAATAAGCTTTCGCCAAACTTCGACTTTTCTGCAAAGGATTTAAAGCGGTTTAGACGCTGAAGCGCCCGAATTTGCGACGCTCCCAAACTCGCATTGTTTCCGCTTGAAGCAGTGCGGCTTGCGGAAACTTCGATATCTAGATCGCGTTTGAAATCTGCCAAAAAAGAGTCCGTGTCGGCGACAAAATCTTCAAACAAATAAACGCGCACGTTATCAAAATGTGAGCGGTAAAGCGAAATCAAGGCTTGATAATCCCAGCTTCCCGCCCACTCGTATGCGGAATCGGCAGCAGGTGGGCTTGAGCCGAATTGGAGATACTGCTCCGGCTTGGCTCGCATACCCGCGTAGGTATCGATCGCGTAAAGCGATTGCAGTAAATCGACCTGATTGCGAAGAAAAAGGACTATTTCACTCTCCGGCCAGTGTTGCTTCAGCCGGCTTGCCACCGCAGCGCGATTGGCAGAAGCCTGCAAATGCGATCGTCCGCAAAACAACTCGTTGGAGAGTAGCATACTTTGGTCTCCTTGTTCCGATTTCCACGCCTGGATAAGCGTGGGATCATAAGCAGAAGCATCGGCATAAAGCAAATGCCCAAACGATGGGTGATACTCCGTAATCGCTGGTCCGAAGGCTTTGAAACCTGCAATCTGCGGGAAAATGTGGCGCTGAAAAAAAGTGCTCGCCGCACGCGGTAAGCCGATGTGGATAATGGTGCGCTGTCGATTTTTCAAGGCTGTCCTTCCATTTTAGCTTCTATCTTTGAATCCATGGTCTGCGAGCGCATTTGTTTAACAGGCACTATAATCCCCAATACGATTATGGTGCAGCGCAGCGACATTAATTTGCGACTTCAAGACTACAAAAGAACAATTGAATTTTACCTGGCGGCAGTCGATTTACCCCTATTTTTTCTTGAGAACTCTGATTTCGATCTCGAATCAGATCCTGACTTTAAAGCCTATTCCGATACCAATCGCTTTTTCATACAGCGTTACCAGCCCCATGTCGATGCGACCAAAGGCAAAGGTTTTCAGGAATTTTATATGCTCGATCAATTCTTTGCAGCCCCGTCGGAATACCGACTTACCGCCAAAGTGAGTGGCCGGTACATTGTTCGGAATATTGCCAAGCTATTAAAGCATTCCGATCAGGGCATCCAAATTGATCTGCACCGCAAACCCGGGGTTGCCATTACCGGCTTCTTCGTGGTAAGCGACGACTTTTACCGAAACCACATAAGCGGCCTCTACCGAAATGCCGACGATGACGCCCACCGTTATATCGAGCACGTTTTATTCGATGCGCTCCGCCAACCCGAACTCAAATCGCAGGTTGCCTTATTGCCTTACAATCCACGTTACGAAGGTATCTCCGGCAGCCATGGTGCATCGATGCGGCGCAATCCATACAAAATGTGGATTCGCGAAGCCGAGCGAAAGCTGTCGCGTGCCGCGGGTATCCACCAATTCTTAGTGGAGTATTGATGCATTGGGTTACCTACTTTCCGAAAATTGCGAATGTCCATCTCACCAAGGATTTGGGTCTGATACCGCTCTACATGCAGCGTATCGGCGGCTATCGTAGTTCCCTGGTGGCCCGCTTCCCGCACGAAAATTATCCGGCTCTCGAAGGAGAAGCCGAAGCACTCCACACGCATGAACTCACCGATGCGGGCAATATTGGTTTTCTCGACAAATCTTTCTTGCGGTACCTCCGAGAAAATGCTTCGAAAATTGATGTGCTCAATTTATTTCAGCTCAGTCGCGACAATATTTTTTACGGCTTAGCCTATAAATACTTCAACCCATCGGGTAAGCTCTATCTTAAGCTAGATGCTTACAACCAGCATTTACAAGAACGAAAAGCCCATGCGCGCTCCAGGTTTAAGCGTAAGATATTGCAAACCGCTGAGAATCGTTTTTTCCAAAAGCTCGACTTGGTTTCAGTCGAAAATTCAAAAGGTTATGCTTTGGCTTTAGATGCCTATCCGCAATGGAAGGGGAAGCTGATTTACCTGCCCAATGGCTGCAACGATTACTATTTGAAACAACATTTCCAGCCTCCTTTCGCCAAGGAGAATATTGTGCTTTCCGTAGGGCAGCCGGGCAGTGCAGTGAAGAATTATGACTTGTTTTTACATGCGCTTGAGCATCTCAAAACTCCAGCCAACTGGCGATTCCGGATTGTGGGTCCTATTTCCGATGATTTTAAAGCACGTTGGGAAGAATCCAGGCAGAAGCAACCAAAATGGGCTGCTCGTGTGGAATTTACCGGGCAGATCACCGACCGCCTTTCGCTCTATGAAGAATTTGCCCGAGCGAAGGTGTTTTTCCTCCCCTCCCACTTCGAATCCTTTGGTCTCGTTTACACCGAAGCGCTCTATTTTGGCTGCGTATTGGTAGGCCATAAGGCCATGTCGGCCTATGACGATCTCTCCCTTTCCGGAAAATACGGTACCTACTTTAAGAGCAATCAGCCCGAATCATTTGCCCGCGCCATAGAAGCAGCCATTGAATTATCGGAAGTAGAAGGCATAGAAGCGGAGATACGAGCCCACTCCGAAGCGGGTTTTTACTACAGTAAAATTGCAGAAACCTTAAAATCGGCTTTGGATGAACGCTGAATCCAAACCGCTTTTCTCTATAATTACCGCGGCGTATAATTCGGCTTCGACCATTGATAGCACCATTGCTTCGTTGCAGAATCAAACCTTCAGAGATTTTGAATGGATCGTGATAGATGGAGGAAGCTCAGATGCTACGGTGGCTAAAGTGCGAAGCGTTGATGATTTATGCGTGGTGGTGCATTCTGGCCCCGACGAAGGAATTTACGACGCAATGAACCAAGGAATTAAGCTCGCAAGAGGTCGCTATTTCGGATTTTTAAACAGCGACGACTCCTACCTTCCGGAAACATTAGCCGCTGTGGCGAAAATATTGCAAACTAGAAATTTGCCGGAGCCGCCGATAATCTACGCCGATATGCACACGGTGCGGCAAGCAGGTTCGGAAACCTTCGAACGTCGGGAATACGCCCGGCTCGATCAGTTGGAAGCTGGGATGTACATTTTTCATCCAGCTATTTGGATTCCGCGCGTTTATTTCGAAACCCTTGGCAATTACGATCTGCGCTTTAAACTAGCCGCCGATTACCATTGGGTATTGCGTGCAAAAATGGTTGGGAAACCTTTTCATTACCTTCCGGAAAGCTTGGCGCGCTTTAGCGTAGGCGGCAAGAGTAGCCAAAGCTGCGAGTCGTATCGGGAAGCTGCCGAAATACAAGCAGAGTTGGGAAGTGAGCATTCGGCGGCAACCTCAGTGCTTTACGCCGTATGCCGGCGGAAAGCGCCCCTTCGGAAATTAAAGGCTTTTCTTGCGCAATTGCCTGTGCTGAACCATATTCACCGCAGCATTCTAAAACGCAAATGGTCGTGACCAAACTTTTTCAATACGCCTTGGCAATTCGATACCGCTTTATTGGGTTTTGGCTGCGTATCTACTTGCTGCTTTTGGGCTGCAAGGCAGGAGCTGGTTTGAAGGCGCTGAGTTTTCCCACCTTTCGGGAAATCCCCAGGCGCAATATCCGCCTGGGAAGAAATGTAGTTTTCGGTCGCGGAGTTGTGATCGAAATGGTAGAAACTGGCACCCTCCTTATTGGTGACAATTGCACCATCGGCGATTACAACCGCATTTCGTCGCCCAATC
The DNA here is from genome assembly GCA_038321615.1 of Flavobacteriales bacterium. GTDB lineage: Bacteria > Bacteroidota > Bacteroidia > Flavobacteriales_D > Cryomorphaceae > JBBQFC01. The sequence continues at coordinate 33,645 of JBBQFC010000034.1, forward strand.
GTATTGAATTGGGCAACTGGGTATCGCTCGCCGAGCAAGTAAGCATTCGCGGAAGCTTTCATCATACCGATCGAAATCAGATTTTGGTGAAGCAAACCAGCGAATCGCGTCCGATTACCTTTGGCAATGACGTGGGAGTGGGCGCTTTCACCATTTTTTTAATGGGTGTATCTGTTCCCGATGGGGTGGTAATCGGTGCTCAATCGCTGGTAAAAAAATCGGACAAGCTCCATGCCTATGGTATCTTTGCCGGCTCGCCACTTAAACATATCCGCGACCGCGAATGAATACTTCGGAAGTAAAAGCCTTTTTTGAGCAAACCGACGTTTACCTCACTTACAATTACAATCTGAGAATCCGTGCCGAAACGGTCGCTACATTCATCGGCAATAGCCAATTTGGCCAAGTGCTGGATATGCCTTGCGGGACCGGCGATATTTCTGCGCCCTTTATCGATCAGTTTGGTGCACTTACGCTTATGGACTTTTCGGCAAACATGATCGCCACCGCCAAAAAGAGATTTCGCGATACCGATCCCTCCAAATTGCGCTTTGTCAATGCCGATTTCTACGCGCATGACTTTGCCGGCAAGCAATACGATTTGGTAATGAACATCGGAATTCTGGCGCACATCAGCGACCCTTTTATGTTTGTCCACAAATCGGCCGAATTGGTAAAACCCGGCGGCTATCTGGTCATTCAAAATACCGATAGCGATCATTGGTTTGCCAAGCTGATACATGGCTATCTAAGATTGCGGAGAGTGGTGGGCAAGGATAAATACAAACTGAATAAGGTGAGCGAAAAAAAATTAATGGCCTCACTGCGCGACTGTGGATTCGAGCTACAGGCGGGCTTTCGCTACAATCAATCCTTCCTTGGTTTTTCGCGGTTCTTCAGCAACGAATTGAAGTATAAGCTCACCCGCAAAGCGTTTGGGTATGCCCTGGCAAGCGGCGAAAAAGGCGGGGGAAGCGATGCCACTTTTTTACTTAAAAAAATCAAGAGCTAAATCGAGTAGGAGTTTGGTTTAATAACGCGCTCCGCAGCATTTGTAAATGCCGCGCTCCGCAGCATTTGTAATGGGCGCTCCGCAGAATCGCGCTCCGCAGCATTTGTAATGCTGCGGAACTTCGCGCTCCGCAGCATTTGCAATGCTGCGGAACTTTGCTTCACAATTTGAAATGTACTCACCGCAGCATTGCAAATGCAGCGGAACATAGCGCAACGCAGCATTTGTAATGCACGCGCTCCGCAGCATTTGTAATGCTGCGGAACTTTGCTTCACAATTTGAAATGTATTCACCGCAGCATTGCAAATGCAGCGGAACATTGTTTCATAATCACTAAAGCGCTCCGCAGCATGACAAATGCAGCGGAACGTTACTACCTTCGACCGTTCATGAAGGTCTTAATCATCCCCGAATCGTTTTCCACCGATATGGATCCAGTTGCGGGGGTGTTTATGGAAGATCAAGTCAAGGCCTTGGCTCCCCTTTGCGAGCTGCTGATTTTCAACACCAATCCATGGTATCGCGGGGTTTACAATCAAACAGCGGACGCTTCGTTTTTCGACTTTCACCTTTTCGACAAGAAATGGCCAACCCCACTCCACTTATTGGCCTACCGCTGGTGGGAGCGCCAGTCGATCAAACTGGCTACGAAATTGCCAAAACCCGATATTATTCACCTCCACGGTTCCGGTCTTCGAGGGCAAATAGTAATTGCGCTGGCAGCAAAATGGAAGATTCCCTTTGTGGTTACTGAGCACACGGGGCCGTGGTCGGCGGTGGCTTCCAGACCTGCGATTTTTGTGCGGTCGAAAAGATGTATCGAATCGGCTGATGCCTTGCTACCGGTGAGTTTGCACTTAGCATCCGAAATTCGGGATTCGGGAATTAATGCACCAAGGGTGGAAGTGCTTGGAAACCCCGTGGATACGGATTTCTTTGATCTTCGAACCACAGACTTGTCTGCCCCAAGGCGAATTTTATTTCTCGGGCGATTAGACCCTTTCAAGGGTGGGCTGCGCACCTTGGAAGCTTTTTTGTCGGTTGCGGCATCGCTGCCCGATTATCGACTGCTTATTGCGGGCGAAGGGATCGAAGCAGGAGCAATTCAAGAAACAATCGATTCATCGGGTTTGGATCATAGAATTGAATTTGCCAACCGCGTGCTGGATCGCTCTGAAATGCGCGAACACTTCCACGCATCTTCCTTCCTTATATTTCCAAGCAGTTTTGAGAGTTTTGGCTTGGTGGGAGCCGAAGCCATGGCAACCGGTTTGCCGGCCATTTTACCCAATCGCACAGGGCCGCTCGATTACTTTTTTCCGAAAGGGTGCATACAAGTCAACCCCGATAGCGTCGAAGAAATCGCGCTTGCTATGATCGAAATGGCCACGAAGCTCGGGCAGATAGAATCGGAAGCGATCCGAAACCATATACTTCATGGCCACGGGGTAGCAGCTTACGGGCAGAAACTGGAGCGCGTATATGCATCAGTAATTTCGGCTAAGTTTGTCGGCTGACCTACCAAGGCATGTGCGGAATATTTGGCGTTTGGAATAAATCGGAAATTACGGGACGGCATTTGCTCGAAGCGTCGGCATTGCTGCGCCACCGCGGACCCGACGACGAAGGATTTACCATATTCAATGCCGATGGCGCAAGGCACTTCTCTGGCACTGACTCGGTGGTGGGTTTACCGCTACTCCAAAGCACAACTTCCTGCGCCAATGCGCTGCTCCACCGCAGGCTATCGATTCTCGATCTCTCGGAAAAAGGGCACCAACCGATGCATTTGGAGAATAGGTATTACCTTGTTTTTAACGGCGAGATTTACAATTTCCGCGCCCTCATAGAATCCTACGATTTAAAAGTAACGACCGGTACCGACACCGAAGTAATTTTGCTCCTATATGCCCAGTTAGGCATGGATTGCTTCCAACATTTCCGCGGTATGTGGGCCTTGGCAATTGTAGATTTGGAACGAAACGAGTTAATCCTTTCGCGCGATCGGTTTGGAATAAAACCTTTGTATTTCCACGAGGTCGGTAAGGAGCTGGTCTTCGCCAGCGAGCTGAAGCCTTTACTCGCTTTACCAGATATTCAAGCACAATGGAAAGAAGAACGCTTGCTGGAATTTTTGCTTTTTGGCGCGGCTTCCGATCCTTATGAAACGTTTTTTGAAGGGATTTCTGCTGTCAAGCCTGGCCATAGCATCGTGTTCGATCTCGATTCGGGTGCCAAAGCAGCGTTGCCCTA
>JBBQFC010000035.1:0-36607 GCA_038321615.1 Flavobacteriales bacterium
CAAATGAATACCATCGATCTACATATTGATTCTGGCATTGCCGTATTGCGCCTGAACCGCCCCGAGAGCTTTAATAGCTTCAACAAGGAGATGGCGCTGGAGCTTCAAAAAAACCTGGATTACCTGGCCACCGATAAATCGGTAGCCTGCGTGGTGCTCATCGGCGAAGGCAAAGCTTTTTGTGCCGGACAAGATCTTAAAGAAATAACCAGCCCCGATGGTCCGCCGCTCACTACCATTGTGCGCGATCATTACAATCCGATCATCGAAAAAATCCGGAATCTACCTAAGCCTGTGCTGGCCGCTGTAAACGGTGTAGCCGCTGGCGCTGGTGCAAATATTGCCTTGGCGTGCGACGTGGTAGTGGCTACTGAGGCGGCTTCTTTTATTCAAGCTTTCAGTAAGATTGGGCTCATCCCCGACTCTGCTGGCACCTTTTTTCTTCCGCGACTGATAGGTTTTCAGCGCGCATCGGCATTGATGATGCTCGGCGATAAAATTTCGGCGGCGGAAGCGCAAACGATGGGAATGATTTACAAATCGGTGCCAGACCAAAATTTCGAAGCCGAATGGAAATCAATCGCTCGAAAACTAGCCGACTTGCCCACCAAAGGATTGGCTTTCACCAAAATTGCGTTAAATCAATCGGCGCACAATAATCTCGCCCAGCAACTGGCGTTAGAAGAGCAATTGCAAACCAAAGCAGGCGAAACGCACGATTATAAAGAAGGAGTAGCTGCTTTTTTGGAAAAGCGAAAACCCCATTTCACAGGAGAATAAATGACAGAAAAAGATTTAATAGCGGTAGTAGGTAGCGGTGCCATGGGAAGTGGCATTGCACAAGTAGCAGCTTCGCGCGGCCACGAAGTATGCCTGTACGACAATAGTCAGGAATCGCTGCAGCGGGCAGAATCTTCCCTCAACCGCATTGTGGAACGGCTCGTTGCCAAAGGGAAAATGAATCAGTCGGAAGCCGAAGCGCTTATTTCGCGCATTCGCTTTTGCACTCAGCTCGAGGATCTCAGCCCCGCGAAGCTCGTGATCGAAGCCATTCACGAAAATCTCGAAGTGAAAAGAAATTTGTTCGAACACATCGAGCTTATGGTCGACGACGAAGCCATTTTGGCCAGCAACACTTCGTCCTTGAGCATTGCGAGTTTAGCTTCAGCTTGTGCCATTCCAGAGCGTTTTATAGGTATTCACTTTTTCAATCCTGCTCCGCTTATGCCGTTGGTGGAGATAATCCCAGGGGTTCAAACGTCGGGCGATACCCTGGTCGCAGCCAGAAACCTTATCGACTCCTGGGGTAAAACTACGGTGATCGCCAAAGATACTCCTGGCTTCATCGTAAACCGGGTGGCGAGACCTTTTTACGGGGAAGCAATACGGATTTACGAAGAAGGAATAGCCGATGTGGCGACTATCGACTGGGCGGTGAAAGAAATTGGCCAATTCAGAATGGGCCCTTTCGAGCTGATGGACTATATCGGCAATGACGTAAATTACGCCGTTACCGAATCGGTTTTCGCATCCTTTTACTACGATGCCCGCTACCGACCTGCTTTTACGCAAAAGCGCATGGTTGAAGCTGGCTGGCTGGGTCGAAAAACGGAACGCGGCTATTACGACTATCGGCAAGGAGCCGAGCAGCCGAGCGCCAACCACGATCAAGCGCTTGGAGAAGCCATCGTTCGGCGAATCTTATTAATGCTGATCAACGAAGCCGTCGAAGCTCTGCATCTGCACATTTCGACACGCGAAGGAATTGACATCGCCATGACCAAGGGGGTAAACTATCCCAAAGGTCTACTCCGATGGGCGGATGAGCTGGGAGCAGAAACGGTTTTGACAGGCCTCGATAAGCTCTACGCCGACTATGGCGAAGATCGATACCGCGCCTCTATCCTACTCCGGCGCATGGCCGATCAGAAAAAGCGTTTTTATCCCGAAACGATCTTCGAAAACTAATACTTTGGCACCCACACCCCAAGCTATTGTGGAGCACATGCTCGCAAACGACGCATTCAGCCAATGGTTGGGGATAAGAGTTTTAGAGATTGGTCCGGGGCACTGTGCCCTCGAAATGCTGATAAAGCCGGAGATGACCAACGGTTTTGGAATCGCGCATGGAGGCATCGCCTACAGTTTAGCCGATTCGGCACTTGCCTTTGCGGCGAATAATCACGGTCGCCAAGCCCTTTCGGTGAAAACCGCCATCAGCCATTTCGAAAAAATTTATCCCGGCGATCGACTCACAGCCGTGGCCACAGAAACGAATCTCAGCCATAAACTGGGTCATTATCATATTTCTATAAACAAAGGCGATAGACAAGTGGCTTTTTTCGAAGGCACTGTTTACCGCAGCTCACAAATCTGGAACATTGACTAAAGAAGCTTTTATCATAGATGGGTTGCGAACCCCTATTGGAAATTTTCGGGGAACACTGAGTGCGGTGCGCACCGACGATCTGGCGGCTATCCCCATTGAGGCGCTGATAAAACGCCATCCAAATCTCGACCCTTCGGTCATTGACGATCTTATAATCGGTTGCGCAAACCAAGCCGGCGAAGACAATCGAAATGTAGCGCGTATGGCTGGATTATTAGCCAGATTACCTTACACCGTGCCCGGTGAAACAGTCAACCGACTCTGCGCTTCGGGTATGTCGGCGGTGGTGCAGGCGGGCCGTGCCATAAAATCTGGCGATGGGAACGTATTCCTGGCAGGCGGTGTCGAAAACATGAGCCGTGGACCATGGGTGCTTTCCAAGTCTGCGCAGCCTTTCGGCAATGATAGTTCACTGTTCGACTCTAGTTTTGGCTGGCGCTTTATCAACCCGCGTATGGAAGCGCTTTACGGCACAGATGCCATGGGCGAGACGGCAGAAAACCTGGTAGATCTGTACAAGATTGCGCGCGAAGACCAGGACGCATTTGCCTACCGATCGCATCTGAAAGCCGCAATGGCGCAAAAGTCGGGACGCCTGGCCAGGGAAATAGTGCCGGTGGCCATTGAAAGACGAAAACAAGAGCCCTTGATTTTCGACTCCGATGAATTTATAAAACCCGAAACGACCGAAGCTATTCTCGCCAGGCTGCGTCCCGCATTTCGAAAAGATGGAAGCGTAACAGCTGGTAATTCAAGCGGTTTGAACGATGGCGCAGTTGCCTTGCTTATCGCGTCAGACACGGCGGCGAAAGATCACAACCTGAAGCCGCTGGCTCGCATTGTGAGTTCGGGGGTGGTTGGTGTAGAGCCGCGCATTATGGGAATCGGCCCTGTTGGCGCATCGCAACTCGCGCTCAAGCGTGCAGGGCTTACGCTCGACCAAATGGATGTAATAGAGCTCAACGAAGCATTTGCCGCTCAGAGCCTCGCCGTAACCCGAAAATTAGGATTAGCAGACGATGATACACGTGTAAACCCCAACGGAGGGGCTATTGCGCTCGGTCATCCGCTGGGTATGAGCGGAGCGCGAATCGTACTTTCGGCGGCTTTGGAATTGCAAAGCACGGGTAAAAAATATGCCCTTTGCACCATGTGTATTGGTGTTGGTCAGGGGTATGCCATAATTATTGAAAAAACATAAAATACTGATTTCAAGTGTTCCATACCTGATTATATGATTTTCTCCTTCAACGGTTTTATTCCGGTTATTCATCCTTCAGCCTTCGTTCACCCGCAAGCCACCGTTACCGGAAATGTGTTTATAGGGAAAGACGTTTACGTCGGTCCAGGAGCAGCATTGCGCGGCGACTGGGGCAAAATAGAAATTGGCGATGGATGCAATGTACAAGAGAATTGCACCCTACATATGTTTCCCGGCAAGGCCGTAACCCTCGAGCCCGGAGCCCACGTGGGGCATGGTGCAGTAATACATGGTGCCCATTTAGGTGCCAATTGCCTTATCGGGATGAACGCAGTGGTGATGGATGATGCCGTAATCGGAGCAGGCAGTATTGTAGGCGCCTTGGCATTTGTGCCGGCCGAAATGATTGTAGAGCCGCGAAGCCTGCTCGTAGGCAATCCGGCCAAAAGGATCAAAGAAGTAAGCGATGAAATGCTGGCCTGGAAGTCGGCTGGGACGAAGCTTTACCAGCAGCTTCCCGCCGATTGTCGCGCTCATTTACGCGAAGTGGAACCACTTAGGGAAGCAGAAGCCGATCGACCAGACCAGGCAAAATTATATGAAGCCTGGAGTAAGTTGAAGTCCTGACTTCCAGAAAGTTGGTTGAGACAATCGAACTCCTAAGCCTGAGCTACCAAGCGCTCAATTTCCGGTAAGGAATCGAACAATTGATCGAAGCTCTCGATTACAAAATAGGTATCCTGAATGCGCATATTGTCGAAAGGCTTGCTGAGAATGGCTTCCACGTCGAATGGCAGCCGGGTGGGCAGGTCGCTTAGGCAATGCTTAATTTCTCCATGCGACGATGCAATGCCGGCGCCATAAACTTTGATCTCGCCTTGCTCGCGTATGAGGCCAAACTCTATGGTGAACCAATACATTCGCCCGAGCAGGATGATTACTTCTGGTTTATCAAGGTGTTTCATAGCGATATTGGCCAGCCCGCAAAAGAAATCGCAGAATGTGGGGTTGCTTAGTAAGGGCACATGGCCGAACACATCGTGAAACATATCGGGCTCTTCGAGATAATCGAGTTGATCCATACGCCTGAGCCAGGTGGTGGCAGTAAACGTTCGCCCCGCCAGCAATGGAAAGAACACTTCATTATCGACAATATGCGGCACCGCCTGCAGTTGAAAACCGGTATTCGATCGCAAAAGCGCATTTAGGTCAGCAAAACTCGGAATACGATCGGCAGAAAACCCAACCTTACCTACTGCTTTAAGATACGCTTCGGAAGCGGAGCGATCCAGAATTTTCATCTGTCGCTCGTAGAGTGTTTTCCAAACGAGGGAGTCCGATTCGGTGTAGGCATTGTAGTCTTGAAACATCATGTGGTATAGCGTTAAAATAAAAAACCCGGATCAACGTCCGGGCAGCAAAAACAAAAGCATAACACTTTTCTATCCCGGTGGAAGCATTTTAGAAGGATAGAGATAAGTGCAAGTCAAAATCATGCATCGAAGGTAATGGTTCCAGAATTGAAAAGAAAGAGGCGTAAGAAGAAAAACTGCTTACTAAGTCAAAACATCTTCCAGGAAAGCGCGATATTTCGCAGCGGCCCGATGCCGCTTTAAGATGGTGTCCAATAGTTTAGGGCTCGTCACTTCTTCGGGTGGTAGCTCCGCCCAATAATAGAGTTGCTTGTTGAGAATATAGGGTTCGGAAGCTGCTTGTTCCATTAAACTTTTGTCGTTTAGTCTTTTAGCGCGATCGCCTTTGAGATCGCCGAAGTAATTTTTAAAGTCCTTTTCGTCGATCGCCGAACGAAATTTTTTCGGGTTTTCTGCTATGGCTTCGCGCAAGGCTTTGAGTTGCGCAGGCTCGGGCTGATAAACACCACCGGCTACCACCACATGCTCTGGTCCGAGTTGAAAATACAGACCTGGTCGAGCGCCATCTTTTTTTCCATACTTCGATACCGCGGCAGACCGGTTGAGTTTATAAGGACTTTTATCTTTTGAAAATCGCACATCGCGATTAATTCGGAAGATCGCGTGCTTGGCTTCCATTTCGATTTTGGGCTCGTCGTTTTTCATTTCGGCAATCAGCGCTGTCACAAATTGCTCAAAGGGCTTTTTGACGGACTTTTCGTACCGCGATCGATTGGTGTCGAACCAATCTTTGTGGTTATTGGCCGCCAGTTCAATAAAAAATTGGTTGAAATCGGAATTAAAATAGCTCATATTTAAATTAATTAGATCGCTATCGCTTAGCTAGTTATTATTGAAATACGCGGTACACGGTACCAATCTGTTGAAAACCTTAACGCACCAAAAGTATCATTTTGCACTCGGACGATTAACTTTGATCAACTCTCATTAATACGTTTCTATGGAAATTGTTGAACTTGATGAAAAATTACGTTCTCTCAGCGATGAAAATTCGCGACAGTCTTGGTCACTTCTCGACACCGCCGGACACCCAACTTATGGTTTAAACTTCGCCAAAATCGCTCAGATTGCGCGTGAAGTTGGCAAGGATTCTTGCCTTGCCGATGAGCTCTACGCTTCAGGAAATCACGACCTGCAAGTACTGGCAACATATTTGGACGATTCCGATTCTTACACCCGCGATGATTTGCGCCGGCGCGCTCACCAACTTTACCTATCCCCTTTTGCTGAAAAATTCTGCAAATTGGTTTTGGCTAAGTCGCGTCATGCTGTGGAATTTATAGATGAGTGGATGGCAGGCGACAACGAAACGCTGCATTGTTATGCATTTTATGCACTCGAAGCCCTGGCAGGGCGAAAGAATAATCTATCCGTTGATTTCTACGCCCGTTACGTTGCCGAAATAACGTTAAACATCCAAGGTAAGCCCGATGCAGTTAAGGAAGCTATGCACGAAGCGCTCGTAGCTATTGGCTGCCGGGACGCGAGTCTTCAAAAGCGCGCCACGAAGGCGATACAAAAAATGGGGGAAGTAACTTTCAATAACGGGAATAGATTAGATTGCCTGGAGCTTTTCGAAAAAAGGCTTCAAGCGAAAAAATTGGTGAGAGGGTAAGAAAATTACCTGATCATCACTACGTGCCCCTGGAAAGTTTCAGTCTCGATGCTTTCCACAGATTTTACTTTCATTAAGTAAACGAAGAGATTGGGCGAAGATAAATAATCACCTCCGTTTATAGAACCATTCCACACCTCATTGGGGTCGGATGAACGGAACACTTCCTTACCCAGCCTGTCGAGCACGATAAGTTCGTAAAACTCTAACTCAGGACCAGATATAACGGGCTTGAATACATCGTTTGTACCGTCAAAATTTGGAGAGAAGGCATTTGGAACATAAACTAAGAGTTGGTTTGACTCGCCCGAACCATCAGACTTTTGAGCCTGAAGCGATTGGCAAAGACCAATAACCAAAACAAGTGTTCCTACAATTCGCATATTTGCCATTACATTTAGCTTTGAAATTTAACAAAATTACTTTACTCCAGAGAAATTCTGAAGAATTTTTTTTGGATTTCGTAAGCCCTATGTACTTCAGCCGAATTGGTAAATCGGAATTGATATCCCTTTGACGAAGCAAATAATAAAGAAGTTGCATAGGCACGGCAAAATTCGCAATCTGTATGGAACGCACTGTACTGCGCGTATTGCAAATGGGCTTCAAATCGGTTTGGATCACTATTTTAAGGATAGTTGTGAGTGCCAAGCTCAAAAATTCGCGACCTTCGCCGAAAACGCACCGGATGAAAACCACTTTTTTTTTAGCGCTCACGGCAATCTTTTCTTCATGTGCCATGGCACAGCCAGGCTACACCGATTACCGGCAACAAGAAGGTTTTAAGGTCGGAACCAAATGGGCCACAGCTAAGGACACTAGCGGCACCAAACGACAGGCGCTTTTTTTGGCGATCGAAAACAAGAATGAATATGCCGCAAATTTCGATATCGCGGTGCGCTTCTACTACGAAGGTATATTGCGGGAGCAAAGTACTATTGAAACCCAGTGCTTGCCATCTAAAAAGTCGATGATCGGAAAACTAAACGGCATCTACATCATTCCGCAACAATTTACGGAAGCTCAGATAAAAAGCAGCGATTTCAAGTTCGAGTTGGAAGTGGAAAATATTCAGGAAACAGAAGCCTGCGTTTCAGCTACGGAGTAGGCCGATTCAATTCAAATTATTTTTCTCCATCAACATTTTAATGAGCTCATCTTCACTCATATCGATGGTTTTGAGTCGCTCCGCACTTTGCTCCGCCCATAAATCGCCCGGATACTTCTCGATCACCGATTGATACGCTTCTTTTGCGCGCTCCGGTTCATTAAGATCGTTATCGTAGGTAAAAGCTATTTGGAAAGCGGCTTCCGATGCATTTTTATACGACGGATAGTCCGTCAAAATCTCGGTGTAATGCTTGATCGCTTTCACCGGGAGGTTTACCGCCCGGGCAATTGCCGCGGCCTTATAGAGATACTCCGGACATTTCTCTTCGTTTCCCGGGAACAGGCTTACGTATTTTAAATAAGAATCCATGAGCATTGACGCTGCTTCGCTATCTGTTTTAAAATCTTCGGCTCTTAGCTCTTTTTCGAGGCTATCAATTGTTCCGATCATTTCGGAGCTTACTTCTTGATCGCTTCGGAGCGCTAAACTATTTTCATTCGATTGGTCGTTTGAAGAGCAACCAACGATGATTGCTGCGGCCAGTGATAGAGTCATCAGGTATTTCATTCTTTATCTTTTTGCTTTTTTTGTTGGTAAAACTTCATGCGGTAATTTGCGTCCACTATCCCCTTTGAAATATCAGACAGTTTTCCTTTCAACATTCGCTTTTTGAGCGGGTTGAGATGGTCAATAAATAGCACACCTTCTATATGGTCGTATTCGTGCTGAATGATTCTTGCGGCATAGCCGTCAAACGTTTTGGTGTGCTTTGTCCAGGTATGATCAAAATACGATATTTCAATTTCTGCTTCGCGCTGTATTTCTTCGCGTATGGCCGGAATACTGAGGCAGCCTTCTTGAAAAGGCCACTTCGTGCCTTGGCGCGAGGTGATTTCGGCATTGATAAAGACTTCCTTAAAATCCTTGACCTTCGCAGCTTCCGGATCTTCAACGTCATCGCCGAAAGGCGAAGCATCTACGATAAATAAGCGAAGGGAAAGCCCAATTTGCGGGGCGGCAAGCCCCACGCCCTGAGCGGCATACATGGTCTCAAACATATGTTCGATCAGTTCCGAAAGCCCTTCATAATCTACGTCGACTTCTTGCGCTTTCTTTTTTAGGACAGGGTCGCCAAATGCTACAATGGGTAAAATCATGCGCAAAAGTAATAAGCTTGGCCGGAAATTGATAACGGAGATATGATAGCAGTGGTGCAGATTTTATGATCGGCATTAATCTTTTCGCTGGAGTATGCTTTTCGTCCGCGCAATACTTCGCAGCAGACCTTTCTTTTCGTGCTCTCCATCGATGTGTTCTTTCACTGATGATTCGAGCAACGCGTTAAACTCCGAAAGCGCAGCGTGGTGGTACAAGTTGGGCAGATCAGTCACCGCCAAATGATAGGTCATTTGCACGAGCCTCATCATAGCCGAAGTATCTGCGCGACCATACGTGCGAATCGGTGCAATGAAATTAAAAAGAATATCGTGCACCGTGGGATCGGTATAATATACGCGTCGGTCGCCTTTACTGTCGCAAATTACAGAATGTGGGGGCTCTCCTATTCTTTGACGCAGGAGAATGGAAATTTTATCAACCGCTTTCACTGCCGTACCAGGATCGTTGATACCCGGACTTAATGCCTTTACTGCAATTTCAGACAATAGCTTAAAGCCAAAAACAAAGTGATCGGAGACACGCTCTTCGATGTAAACATCAAATACATTCAACAGCTCCTCTTCGATTTTATCGTCAACTGGTTTATTAGTGTACATTGCAATGTCGCCTTCAAGTAAGTGGTCACCAACTTGTGGTACAACTCTTATTAAAAACTCCAATTCCTTCGCCTTGCTGGCTAGCGTGTTGTAATTGACAACTTTCAAGTATCCGTCTTCGCGCATAGCTATAGGATGCCATCCATCGGTGTTTGGGGATGTAAGCTGGTTCTCTGTTTCTTTATCGCGCTTTAATGCCTTGCTGGTATCTTTGAAAATGGAGCGGATTATCGAGTCGGCTTGAATGTAATTGCTGATGCTATCGATGAAATAAACAAACAAGGACAAGCATACCAATGTGAATATCATCGCCAGCAGAATCCCCAGGCTGGGAACTTGGTTATCGCTGCTTTCAGATCGTAAGTTGATCAAAAGCATATAAGAATAAATGATCGTCCCGATGTAGGTGCCAAGTACCACCTGATGCGATTTTTGGCTGATCAAACCAGGTAAAACCCTTGGCGATAAGCTCGAAGATGCCAGATTGAGAACAATCATTACCATGGAAAAGCTGAATACCAATAACGAAAACACGCTCGATATAATGGTACTCAATAACACGCGGGCATTGTCCACATCTTCTATCAAGACTGGTTTAAGAAACTTGCTCATGAAGGAGCCTAAGCTGTAATAGCCAACTTTAAGGGAAAACAGGGCAATGACAAAGAAGCCAGCGGAGATCAAGGCTGGGTAAAAGGCGATCCCATTGGAAATACGTTTGTAAAAAACTAGAATTCTATGTAACACTTCTTCCGTTAATTTTCACTGGTAACGCACCAAACTTAGGTATAATAAGCCAAGACTTGATTGATGTGCAGGCTGTGCACTACGATTGTAGCTATCCTTAGCAGCAAGTTCTTAATTTTGCAGCATGGCGCAAGAAACCCGAAAGAAACAGAAATCAAACTCCGTTTTAACTAAAGAAACGCTCGAAAAAGCATGGCGATTAATGAATACGGCGGCTGCGATGACAGAGCTGTACGAGGCCAACAGAGAAATTGCTTCGAAGTATGTACACGCCACAAGCCGCGGCCATGAAGCCATTCAGCTTGCTTGCGCGCTCCAACTTCAACCACAAGATTTCGTTTTTCCCTACTACCGCGACGACTCCATTTTACTGGGTATCGGCATGAAGCCATATGACCTTATGCTCCAGTTATTAGCCAAGCGCGACGATCCATTTTCCGGGGGAAGAACCTATTATTGTCACCCAAGTCTGCGGCAAGCCGATAAACCAAAAATCCCACATAACTCGAGCGCTACTGGCATGCAGGCTATTCCCAGCACGGGCGTAGCAATGGGTCTTCAATACCGCGAAAAGTTCGGTTTATTAGGCAGCGATGAGAAAGATCCGTTGGTGGTATGCTCCATCGGCGATGCTGCGATGACAGAAGGTGAAATTAGTGAAGCACTTCAGATGGCTGCACTCAAACAATTGCCAATCATATACTTAGTGCAAGACAATGAATGGGATATTTCGGCTACCGCGGCTGAGGTACGGGCCAACGATGCCGCCTATTATGCCAGGGGCTTTAAAGGCCTGGAAGCGCGCAGTATCGATGGCACTGACTTCAAAGAATGCTGGCATACCCTGCAAGAAGTAATACAAACTGTGCGCTCTGAGCGAAGGCCATTTTTGGTTCATGCCAAGGTGCCATTGCTCAACCATCACACTTCGGGGGTGCGCAAAGAAACCTATCGCGATGACTTGGAAAAGCAAGCGCAGCGTGATCCCTTGCCAAAATTGCGCAAATATTTGCTTCGGGAAGGATGGTCAGAAGGCGACCTCGACTTGCTCATGATCGAAGCCCAGCAGCAGGTCGAAGCCGATTACCAAAAAGCTTTAGCCGCCCCTGACCCGGAGCCTGCAGATTTGTTTACCTACGATTTTGCGCCCACTCCTGTAAGCGCGGAAGCCGGCGTTCGCAGCCCTCAAGGAGCAGAAGTAACGTTAATGGTAGATTGTGCGCTATTTGCAGTGCAAGAGATTTTGGAAGACCACCCCGAAGCGCTGCTCTATGGGCAAGATGTAGGAGAGCGACTTGGAGGTGTATTTCGCGAGGCAGCAACATTGGCGAAAAAATTTGGCAACGACCGCGTTTTCAATACCCCCATTATGGAAGCTTTCATAATAGGAAGTACCGTGGGAATGGCGGCCGCCGGATGCAAACCAATCGTAGAAGTTCAATTTGCCGATTATATCTGGCCCGGTCTTAATCAACTTTTTACCGAGCTGAGCAGAAGTTACTATTTGTCAAATGGAAAATGGCCGGCGCAATCGGTTATTCGCGTGCCGATTGGTGCCTATGGAAGTGGTGGGCCCTACCATTCTTCAAGCGTAGAATCGGTACTGAGCAATATTCGGGGTATTAAGGTGGTATATCCCAGCAATGGAGCCGACTTGAAGGGACTTATAAAAGCGGCTTATGCCGATCCCAATCCGGTGGTGGTGCTGGAGCACAAGGGTCTTTACTGGAGCAAACTGCCAGGAACGAACGGTGCCAAGGTGCCGCTACCCGATCGCGACTACATAGTCCCAATTGGAAAATCGCGGATGCACCAGGCTGCCGATCACCAAAAGGTATCTCAGGGAGAAGCGGTAGTAATAGTTACTTACGGTATGGGCGTTTACTGGGCCGAGATGGCATCGAAGTCTTTGAAAGATCGGGTGTCGATACTCGACTTGCGTTCCATAAGCCCGTGGGATCGAGCAGGCGTATTTGATGCGGTTAAAGCCCATGGGCGATGCTTAATTGTAACCGAAGAGCCTTCGGGTTGCAGCTTTGCTCCTTCGCTTGCCGGCCATATACAAGATGCCTGCTTTAAGTACCTGGATGCGCCGATAGCAATACTGGCATCAGAAGACCTGCCCGCGATTCCGCTCAATTCGGTCTTGGAAAAAACGATGATCCCCAATGCCGACAAGGTGAAAACCTCCTTGCAGAACCTGCTCGACTGGTAGTTTCATCAACAATCGCTTCAGCTTCTTGTTAAAAAGCCGCTTTGCAAGCGCTTTCAATAATCCTACTTTTGCAGCCCAAAATATATTAGATGTCACAATTTCACGCCCTCCCCATAAAAGATATTCGCCGAGAAACAGAAGATTGCGTTTCGATAGCGTTCGATATTCCCGATGCTTTAGCCGCAGAATTTCGCTATAAGCAAGGCCAATACATTACCATTAAATTAAACTTGGATGGCGAAGAAATTCGTCGTTCTTATTCTGCTTGTTCCAGCCCGGTGACCGACCGCGACCTACGCATTGCCGTAAAACGTGTGGAAAACGGAAAAGCCAGTACTTACCTTACAAACGGCATAGCAGTGGGTACCACGCTCGATGTGATGAAACCTATGGGTAATTTCTTCACCGAAATGCCGCCGGCTAAACCGCAGCACTACGTGGCTTTTGCAGCCGGTAGCGGTATTACTCCCATCATGTCCTTGTTGAAAACAGCTTTGGCCAGCGATGTAGATAGCACATTTACCTTGGTGTACGGAAACCGAAGCAGCGACCAAATCATTTTTGCCGATGAGTTGCGCCAACTTCAAGCAAATTACGGGGCTCGGCTAAGCGTTCATCACCTTTTGAGCAGAGAAGAAACCGCGGACCCGCTTTTTAAGGGACGAATTTCGGCGGCAAAATGTTTAGAATTATTCCGCCAGTTTCCCGATATGAAGAAGGCCGATGAATATTTCATTTGCGGTCCTTTCGATATGATAATGGACGTGAAGGATTATTTGATCGGTGAAGGCGTATCGCCAGAAAAGGTTCATTTCGAGCTCTTCACCATTGCGAAAGCCGATGAAACGGTGAAAACGGAGCTTGCTGAAGCTGGGGCAATTGTAAAAAGTGTCGTAACAATTGTTTTAGATGGCGACGAAACCCAGGTCACGGTGCATCCAAACGAAAACATTCTGGATGCAGTGCTCGACGCCGGACTCGATGCGCCATACGCCTGCACGGGCGGTTCTTGCTGTACCTGCCGGGCTAAAATAATAGAAGGAAAAGCCAAAATGGATGTTAATTATGCCCTTACAGAAAAGGAAGTGCAGCAAGGCTACATCCTCACCTGCCAATCTCATCCGCTCACCCCTACGATGGTAGTGGACTACGACCAGCCGTAGGATCGGCAATAGCTTAATATCGATTCGGCTGAATATCCGATCGTTCGATGCGCGATGTCATAGAACGCTCTGGAGCTATCTCCATGAAAAAATACACGATCTCTACCACTCCTGCAAAGATCAGAATCAGCCCAATCCAAACGATTTTCATAGTATTGCTGATGGACGGATTGGTGCCGGCGTGAATGACGTAAAATATGCTGATCGCAACACTCAAGGCGGTGAGCACGATTACGGATATAATCAACTTCCCGAATGAAAAAACCAGCTCCCGCTCCATTTCCGGTTCGCCGGAAGTAAGCTCTGGAAATACCGACATAATGAAAAATATCAATAAAGCGAGTCCTGCAAACATTTGCAAAATCGTGATAAAGCCGATAAATATTTTCCAATCTCTGCTTAGCTTCATGACATGTATCTTAATTGTGTCACAATTTTAAGCAATTGAGAACACTCAGGCGACTGATATTTTTTGAGCGGCTTGTCTTTGGTTTAATCGGAATATATCGAACTTGCAGGGCCAAATGAAAGCCTTGATTTCTGTACATAAAGCCGTAGATGCTGCTCCTGTTGCCTTATTCCGAATGGGTTTGGGTGGGCTTATGGCTGCCGAAGGATTTGGAGCAATCATCACCGGTTGGGTGCGCCAAAATTATGTAGAAGTCGATTTTACCTTCCCTTTTATCGGATTTGAATTTTTAGACGTTCTATGCGGTCCGCAGGCCTATGTCGTTTATTCGCTCCTTGGTGTTTTTGGGCTTATGATCGCCGCTGGATTTCGCTATCGACTTGCCGCGCTGGGATATTTTATACTCTGGACGATGGTGTATTTAGGTCAGAAAACGAGCTATAACAATCACTATTTTCTGCTCTGGATTTTAAGTTTCTTGATTTGTTTCGTTCCTGCAAATAAGTACGCTTCACTCGATGTAAAGCACGGACGGGTTGAAAAAAGCGACTCAGTGGCCTATGGATACGTTTTTCTCTTCAAGTTTCTCTTGCTCATTGTATATGTGTACGCCGCTATTGCTAAGCTTTATCCCGATTGGCTCAGTGGAGAAGCAGTTCGCAGCATGCTTTCTACGAAAGGCGATATGCCCGTTGTTGGGCCTTGGGTAAACGCCGATGCCTTGATTTTTACCATAGCATACGGGGGCATTCTATTTGATTTATTCATCATTCCGGCTCTGTGGTATAAACCCACCCGATTCATGGCTTTCCTGATCTCCATTGGGTTTCATTTGTTCAACTCCATTGTGTTTCAAATCGGAATTTTCCCTTATCTCATGCTGGTAAGTACGGTGCTGTATTTCGATGCAGCGCTTATGCGGCGTATCTTCTTTAGAAACAGCTGGACGGGAGATGACGCTTTAAGGATCAATAAAATTCCGAGATACCGCACCGTTGGGGCTGTTTTCCTTTTCGGAGTGATGATTGCCCTTCCGCTTCGGCACCATCTGTACCCGGGCAATGTGCATTGGACCGAAGAAGGTCATCGCCTATCTTGGCATATGATGCTACGAATGAAATATGGCACCGCCACCTTTAAAGTTTACGATTCGGATGGAGCATTCCTAAAGGCGCATTACCCCGATCAAGAGATTTGGGAGAAACACGCGCAGCGCATCGGTACCCGGCCCGATTTTGTTTGGCAGTATGCGCAACGTCTCGCCAAAGACTATCAGTCCAATGGTGTGAGCAATGTTGCGGTTTACGCCAACGTGCGCACTTCCCTCAACGGGAGGCCATTAAAACCGCTAATCGACCCAAGTGCCAATTTGGCCGCAGAGCCCTGGAGCCACTTTCGCCACCACGAATGGATATATTTAAGTCCTGATCCTTAAACCTTTTAAAATCAAACACGTCTTGAAGCCATGAAGCATTTCTATCTTTTATTCGCTCTAAGCGCTGCAACTATGAGCCAACTCTGCGCTCAATCCTATTTTCCGCCGAATGGAAGCGCAACTTGGGAAACCGTTTCGACCGGTGAATTAGGCTGGTGCCAAGAAGCTATCGATACCTTGAATAATTACTTAGAAAGCCGCAGTACTAAAGGCTTTATTATTCTCAAGAGTGGCAAAATCGCGATGGAATCCTATTACAACGGGCATTCGGTCACTCTGCCTTGGTATTGGGCATCTGCGGGAAAATCACTTGTAGCCGTTTTGACAGGGATAGCACAAGAAGAAGGCCTGCTCAGTATTGAAGACTCCGTTTCGACCTATCTAGGCGAAGGGTGGACGAGTTGTTCGCCGGAAGACGAAGGGCTTCGGAAAATAAGGCATCAGCTCAGTATGACCAGCACTTTTAATAACACGCCTTTTTTTTGGGATTGTTCCGAACCCGCGTGTTTTGTTTGCGCCGGCGATCCAGATGGCCAATGGCATTACCACAACGGGGTTTATAAACGCATACACGACGTATTGCAAGTTGCCAGCGGTCAAACTATGAATGCTTATACCGCTCAAAAAATTGGAATTCCTATTGGAATGACCGGTTTGTGGAATTCGGATGCTTTATTCTTTAGCACGACCAGAAGCATGGCGCGCTTCGGATTGCTGGCATTGAATGATTTTATTTGGAATGGTACCGAAATATTGGGCGATACCGGTTACATCAACGCGATGCGCAATCCTTCCAATCCGTATAATCCGTCTTACGGATATCTCTGGTGGTTGAACGGCCAATCTTCGCATATGCTCCCATTGAATCCTACTGTGTACGATGGCCCCATTATCCCACCGGCGCCAGCCGATTTATACGGCGGTTTTGGAGCAGACGATCAACGGGTTTACGTTATTCCCTCGCTCGATATGGTGGTGGTGCGCATGGGCGATGAAGCCTACGAGAATGTTCCAACCTTATCGGCTTTCGATCCGGAGCTTTGGGACTTAATTAACGCTTTACCCTGCCTGGTTACGAACACCTTAAATCGGGAAGGTCCGAATGGCATTTTGACTTGTTTTCCAAATCCGAGCGCTGGAAGTTTCGATATCCTTGATAAGGCTGAATTTACGGCTGTCCGCATTTTCGATGGAGCCGGGAGACTTGTAAAAGCAATAAGTCCGCAGACCCAAACTGGGCAAATTACTTTGCCTCCGGGCATTTATTTCGTAGAAGGAACCAAAGGCGATCATTCTGTGAAAACAGGCAAGATTATCGTTTTATAAAGCATGATCGACTTTGCTTCCCAGGCCTTACTTTCGGACTATGAAAGCCTTCTTCTCTCCTATCCTGCTCGCATGTATTCTTACCAGCTTTTCTGCAAACGCCCAAGGCTTATTGCGGGCTGGCCCGATGAATGGCCGCACCGAAATGCGCGAAGTAGCCATTTGGGTGCAAACGATTCAGTCCTGCGAAGTTGGCATTGAATATTGGCCGATAGATCAACCATCAAAAGTCAACCAATCTTCATTGGTCACCACCAATCCAGAAACGGCGAATACCGCAATATTGATAGCCGGCGAAGTGTCGCCTGGCAAAGAATACGCGTATAAAATACTTTTGGACAGTGCACCCACCGGGCGCATTTATCATTTCAAGACACAGCCAAATTGGGTAACTGCCTTCGAGCGACCGACCGTAAAATTTGCGACGGGAAGTTGCACATTTATAAACGATTCACTCTACGATTATCCGGGAAAATCCTATGGGAACAATTATCAGATCTTCGATAATATCCTGAGTCAAAAGCCTGACTTTATGCTTTGGCTCGGCGACAATTTATATTTGCGCAATGCCGATTGGACCAGCAAATCAGGTATTTTGAAGCGGTATGAGCACTTCAGATCAACTGCAGAACTTCAAAATCTCTGGTCGGGAACACACCATTACGCCATTTGGGACGATCACGACTATGGCCCCAACGACGCAAACGGGAGTTTTGGATTAAAACATGCCAGCTTAGAAGCGTTTAAAGCTTTTTGGGCAAATCCCTATTACGGCATTCAAGAAGGTGCCAGCGGAATTACCAGTTCCTTTTCGTATGCCGATCTCGATTTCTTTTTACTCGATAATCGCTGGTACCGCACTGATCCTAATTTGAACGCAACCGATGAACAAGTTTTTGGAAAAGAACAGATTGAATGGCTGATTCAAAACCTGAAATTTAGCAAGGCACCTTTTAAGTTTGTGGCTACCGGCGGGCAGATACTCAATGACGAAAAGGTTTATGAGACCTATGCCAACTACGAAGCGGAGCGTGCGTATTTGCTTTCGAGAATTGTGGAAGAAGGGATCAAGGGGGTTGTTTTCCTCACCGGCGACCGGCATCATACGGAGTTGAGCCGCTTGGAGCGAAATGGTATTGTGCTTTACGATCTCACTGTTTCGCCGCTTACTTCGGGCGCGCATGCCAATGTGAAAGAAAACAATACGCTTCGCGTAGAAGGAACACTCATTGAAACCCAAAATTTTGCTGTGGTTACCGTTTCCGGAAAGGCGAAGGAGCGAATCTTGGAGATGGCCGTTCTCGATTCAGACGGTAAACTGCTGTGGAAGCGGGAAATAGCGGAAGGAAAATAAAAAAGGGGGTCCCTACCTGGAACCCCCTTTCATCAATCAAAACCGACTGAATTATTTCACGACCATGCGGATAGAACCAGAAAGGGTTTCGCCTAAGAATCGGGTGGTGTAAACACCTTTCGCTTCGCTGGACAAATCTATCTGAATTTGAGAACCTGCGTTAAGCTGAACACGCTCATTCTTAATCATTCTACCGTTCATATCGTAAACTTGAACGAGGAAATTATCCGACTGTCCAGAGTTAACTACATTGAAAAGACCAGTACTTGGATTTGGGAATAAATTAAGGCCTTCCAAAGATCCGCGATCATTTGTAGCAGTAACTCCACAAAGATTGATCCCTGGGAAATGGATAGCTTCAAGCTGAATGGTATTAACATCAGTAACGTTGTGGTGACGGAAAGCGATATATATATTTTGACCTGCATAAGCCGACATGTCAATAGACACTGCGTTCCAAGCATTATTTGCAAGCACTTCCGTGAAAACAACGGTCGTAAAATTAACAGGAGCAACATTGCCAGTGGTTGAGACCAGGATACTGTAATTTTCTTGAAAGAAACCTGGATCAAAGCCGCGCACGAGAAAGTACAAAGAATCATCTGCTGCAACAGCAATTTGTGGCGTAATCAACCAATTGTCTGGAGTTAAAATCGCGCCATTCCAAGAACGGGAAGCTACGGTAAAGGTACCGTCAAAAGCTTGAAATTGATCGGTCACTACCCAGTTAAACGTGTCGCCATCGGCATCAACGGCCAACCAACATTCGGGTAGCGCACCACTTTCAAAGCTCTCAGCGCCTTCGATCACCACAGGACCTTGCGTACATGCTACACCGCCAGAATTGGTGGTGATAGTAGGGAAACCGTTTGGAGTCGAGCCACCTACACCGCAAGCTCCGGCTTCGTTGATTACTACCAAATAAGTACCCGCTTCGCTGGCTGTCCAGGTAATGGTACAACCAGTACCGGCTCCGAAAGTATCAACAGCTCCCGATGGAGCGATGATGGTATATTCGGGTATCCACGCTCCATAAGCGCCGTTGCATTGGCTCCAAGTATAATTACCGCCAGCAAGGACTCCTTCCAATTGATAAGCTTCCGATTGGAAAACCTCAAAAGCTATAATTTCTTGTGTCTCGCCATTACACGGGGCAGGATCGAAATCGGTCCAACCTCCGATGGCATCTGGCGCAGTCCAGGTGATACATTGCGCGTTGGCAGAAGCAACTCCTAAAACGAGTGCGGCTGCAGAAAATAAAAGTTTATGCATGATTAATAGGTTAAATTATGGTCGAAATATTTCGACCGACGGCAAAAGTAAGCGTAAAAACGAGTTTGTGATGCCCCAAATATCAACCGTCAAATGTGAATAAAACTTAATTTTTCGGGGCATCAACCACGCAGCGTAAACCCAAATGGGGCATACCGGAATCTTCGCTACTCCCTTCGCGCGCGCTGGGTCGGTAGTTTTCGCAATAAGATACATGGCATAGGTAGGAGCCGCCCTTGATCACCCTTTTAAGCGCGTAGGGATCGCGTGGATCGAAACTCTTAGCGGAGCCGGTCGGATCCTTGCAAAGCCCGATCCCAGCTAAGGAAGCGTAGTAATTCTCATCAAATAAGTCGGAAGTCCATTCCCAAACGTTACCCGCCATATCATACAAGCCATATCCATTGGGAAGAAACGAGCCCACCGGAGCCATAAAGGCAAAGCCATCTTCCGCGGAATTCTTCCGTGGAAAAACGCCTTGGAAAATATTGGTTAACTGCGGGTTCTTAAGCGGATCTTCTTCTCCCCAGGAAAAGCGAGCACCCGATAAACCGCCCTTCGCTGCGTGTTCCCATTCGGCTTCCGTAGGCAAGCGTTTACCCTTCCATTGGCAATAAGCGACAGCATCCATATAGGCGACCTGGACGACAGGGTTGCTCAATTCGAAAGGGACTTCCAAGCTATCACCATTAATATTTTTCCAATTCGCTCCGTTTTTCCAAGCCCACCAGTCGAAATGGTTGTTGAGATTTACCATATCCGGATTTGGAGCAAAAATTATGGAACCAGGTTCCAGCAGGCTATCATCTGGTTTTGGAGTGCCTGGCGGGACTTGTTTTCGTAGCTCTTCCCAATCTACTTGGCGCTCAGCGACCGTAATATAGCCCGTGTAGTCAATAAATTTTTGAAAAGCTGCATTCGAAACTTCAACGGTATCCATGAAGATCGACTTCACTTCTACTTGGTGTGGGGGATATTCGCGTTGATACCCCCCTTCTTGGGTGGCTCCCATTACGAAGGTGCCGCCAGGAATTGCTACCATATTAGACATATCTACTTCCTTCGCGGATGATGGAGACTCAGAAGATTGCTCGATCGTACGGCGATTCTTGCCGTCTTCGGATCTGCACCCAAAAAGGCAAAAAAATAGCCAGAGCGCGAAGGCGCCCTGGCTTAAATTCATTCTCATTACTGCTTATTAAATTTCATCACGGCTTTCTCGCCGTTGAGAAGTACAAGATTGTCGCCATCGAGCTGAATATTATTGGCGGCATTGATGGCATCCATAAAACCGTTTTCATCTACACCTTCGCAAAACATTTTTGTCATCGGTCCGGGCATAAACTTCACGCTTTCTGCCGTAGCTTTCATTTTCGATGAAAAACCATTGCACCCGGTATTGCCTACCACTTGGTCGGCACTTTCAAAACTCAAAGTGGGCAAACCTTTCATTTCGTAATTAGCAGGGTTGAGCTTCGAACCGTTGAGTTCGCCAAGCGTCCAGGATGAACCCACTAACTGAGAAACGGTGGCGGCAATATCCATTTTAGATTTACAACCTGTGAGGCCTATGAGCGCTAAGCCAAAGCAAAGGGCAGTAAGCTTCGATACCATAAATTATTTCTTCTTAGCAGTCTTGGTAACCTTGGTAGTAACTGGGGCATACAAATCGGCAATTACTTGCTTTTTTGACTCGAATTGCTCTTCCGTTATAACACCTTTTACATTCGCAACGAATGCTTCGTAATGTTTTGCATAAGCATCCGCAATGGTGGCATCGTCATCGCCACGGGCAGCCATGCGCATTTTCGTGTCTTCGATGGTGAGAACTTGTCGGAAAATGAGTGTTTGCTGATCGCCGGTAAGGTCTAAACCATCGGTAATCTGCGCACTGGTATGGCTCGCTTTGGCTTCAATATCTTTGTAAGTTTGAGCACTCGCAGCAAACGAGATGGTGAAAAGAATGGCGGATAGGAAAAGTTTGGATGCTTTCATGAGGGTTAAATAAGGTTTATCTTATGGACGAAAATACACAAGTTTCGTTGTACGGCAAATTGCAAGTTTTGAGCCAAGGCTTTTTTTGGTTCGGAATGTCCCTACACCTGCTGATTTTGGCGCAAGCCAGCGCTTACGCTCAAATCCATTTCCCCGATGTTCACGAAGAGCCTTTTCATCGGGTGATTTTTGAGAATGCCGATTTTAGGATGCTCCATGTGCAGCTGAATTTGGGCGATACTTCTGCCTTCCATCTTCACGATACTCCAATATATTATGTCAATACGCATAGCTGTAAGATGTTTTTAGAAGATTTGTCGGGTTCGAAGATTGTGGAATTACCCGAAAGGTGGATCGGTGCAGACCTATGGAGCAAGGAGCGCGGTCTCGTCCATCGTATCTCTCCGCTTTGCGAAAATGGTTTGAATCTTTATGCCTTTCAAAGGAAGAATCAATTAAGTACAGAAACGCAGCCCTATCATAAAGCAAACGCGCTTTATGCCAGGAATGGTTTCGAAGTGTGGAAGCACGTTTTCACTTGCGACAAGCTTGAAATACCAAGCCCCTTCCCGATGATCTTAATGGAAGGCACTTGCCAAATGAAAGATCGAGAACTCAAAGCGGGATCGGCATTGATGCCGGAAGTACTCAAAGAAGTGGAGCGGTGCAGCCAGGACGCGGTGCTTTATTGGGTACACTTTCCCGAACCTTGAATTACAAACAAAATGCAGTTAGTATTTTAACTGGCGGCAATTTACGTTTAGAATCACTATTAAAACACTGTATACCATCGGTTTATACTATTCGATAATTCGAATACCATAATCAAGTGATTGTAGGATTCTCAGAAGCCTATTAGCTTTCCGGAAACAATTCTAAAAATACGCACATGTCTTTCCTATCAAATTTTCGAGAAGCTTACGGACAAGAAGCAGCTTGGGCAAATGTTTCTGCTCCTTCTGGTATTTCAAAGCACGCGACCATTCCAGAATTGGTAGAAAGACTAACCCTGTTTCACCGCGACTGCTTCCTGGAATTTCTACCCCGCATCGAAGCCGATTTGGCATCGGTTCAAAAAGCATCTGAGAAGCACCCGCTATTCATGGCTGCTTTGACGCTAGGAATGAAGGCTTTGAAGGACGATCTCCGCGTGCACTTCCTGTATGAAGAGACCAATCTTTATCCTTATGCCCTGGCCCTTTTTAATCGGGATACGCGCCTACCCGATTACAATTGCGATAAGTTTCTATCGGAACACCCCGTCTTTCGTATCAACTTTTCCGACTTACTATCCTTAATGCAGAAGTATGCTTCCGATTTCTCCGACCATTTTGCATATCGGATTTTACACCAACGGTTGCGCGGTTGGAACGATGAGTTTGCTGCTCATGAAGCTTTGGAAGACTTCGATTTAATAGCGCGATTACGAAGCATAGAGCTAAGTCGATAAACTCGGAGTGCACTTCGGTAAATGCTTTTTATACCTTTGCCGAAAATTTCTGAGAGTTGAAAAGTGCCGTAAAGCGCATGTTGCAGTCTGTGTTGGGTTTCCACGCCTACCTCGTGCTATTCGCGCGTTATAAAATTCGCACACTCCACCACGATCAAAAAGAGGCCGACTTCTTCGCCTTCCTCAAATTACTGCCTGATAAGGGGGTTATTCTCGATATTGGTGCCAACTTGGGCATAATGACCTGGCACATGTTGAGGCATTTTAAAAAAGCAGCCATCTGGGCTTTTGAACCCATTCCCGAAAACAATGCCGTACTTCTCCAGGTCACCGCCAATAGTGATCAGAAAAGATTGCGGATTTTTCCACTTGCCCTGGGCGAGGAAAGCGGACGCACCACCATGGTTCTACCCGAAATTGACGCCGTGCGTATGCAGGGGCTGAGCCATGTGCTTCACGAAAGTATAGAAGGTTTTGACGATGGACGAGAGTACGAAGTGGATCTCAGCACCATAGATGCGCTCACTCAAAATCAACAGGTAGTAGGTGTAAAACTCGATGTGGAAAACTACGAATATTACGTGCTAATGGGCGGAGTCGAAATGCTTAAACGCTGCATGCCATTGATCTACATGGAGCTTTGGGATAACGACAATCGCCAGCGCTGTATGGAGCTTTTGGAAGGTTTGGGATACCAAATCTGCTACTTCAACGGCAAAGGGTTGAAGACCTATCGACCAGAAGTTTATACAGGGCAAAATTTCTTTGCTCTCCCAAAAGGAGACACAAGGTTCATTTCATAAATTTCTTAATCTTCGGACCAGGTTCGATGCGCCAGGCATAATTGAGCCGCACATTACCGATCCCAAAAGTTGAGCGCAATCCGTTGTTAGCGCCGCTGGCTGTGATGGAATTGTCCACAGAAGTCAGTCCTAAATACCAGCGATCATTATTGTAACCCATGGCGAACCTGCCCAGCGTCCCAATGTCAAATCCAAATTCCGGTTGGGCGGCTTCGCCAATTTCTCGGTAAGCATATCGGCCGACTCCAAAATGTAACGTCAAACTCAACATAATGAAGAAATGCTTCTTGATAATGAAGGTATGCGCGTAGCCCCCGCTTGGGCCGGCTTTGATAGTATTTATTCGATCGGCACCTCGCACCAATGCAAAATCAGATTCTGGAATAAAATAAGGGATAAGGGCACTGTCGCCAAGTACCAGATTATAATAAGCTTCAAAACCCGCCAACCACGACCCTGCCGATTTTAGCTGGCGCTCGTTCTGAATCATTGCCGCACGAAAGGAATATTTACTGTAATTGAAAAGGTAAAATGCCGTAAGACCAAAGATTTGCTCGTAGATGTCCTCTCGTCGGTAGTAGGGCTCTGGATAATTGCTAATCAATTGATTAGTATTCTCTAAGTAGAGACCTTTGTAAAACTGACCAAAGAAGTCGATGATAAAGCGCGGGGAATAGATGTGGCTCTGTAAATCGAGGAATCGCGTTTTACCGCGCTCTTCTGTATCGTTCAAAAATCGGAAGCCATATGCCAGGTTGAGCGAAAAACTTTTTACCGTTACCCCTACTCCCAGATTAAGGGTGCTATTCGATTCGTAATCGAGCTGGGTATTCTGGTTTTCATCAAAGAGCGAAAGATTCGTGTACTTTCGAGAAAAATAGAACCGGGCAGTGAGCAGCTCCGGGAACATGCGTACGTAGTTAGAATCGAGTAATTGGGGTCTCGCCGTGCTTTCTGCAAGGGACACCGATTGCGCATGAAGCCAAGTACTTCCCATCAGAAAGATGAGCATTAATAAACCCGTAGCCTGCGGCAAAATACCGGTGTCAGTTACCGCTCTGTGGTAGTTCGCTTTCACGGGGCGAAAATGCAAAATAAGGTTCATCAAGCCATATATTCTGATTAAGATTGTCTGCTACTTTTGATCGCTCATGCTTGGCTCCTTCTACCGCTCTTATTTGAACACCTATCGCGGCATCTCGCGCGAGATTTGGATGCTGTCCTTGGTAATGCTTATCAACCGCAGTGGAGCGATGGTTTTACCCTTTCTCAGCGTTTATCTCAAGGGGGAGCTTGAGTTTGGCCTGACAGATATAGGCATTATTCTCTCTTTGTTCGGAGTGGGAAGTCTTTTGGGAACAATGTTGGGTGGCTGGCTGACTGATAAATTTGGATTTTTTCGCGTTCAGTTCGCATCGCTCTGTCTTTCGGGTTTGGGCTATTTCTTGCTTGAACCAGTTGAGAGCTTCTGGGGTATAGCCCTTGGTTTCTTTCTGATAACCTTGGTTTCCGATAGTTTTCGCCCGGCCAATGCTGCAGCGGTAGCGGCCTACGCAAAACCAGAAAATATAACCCGAGCTTTTTCGCTCAACCGCATGGCCATCAATCTGGGGTTTACCGTGGGGCCCGCCGTGGGTGGGCTCATCGCAGTGTACAGCTATAGCTGGCTTTTCTATATTGATGGGGTCTCTTGCTGGATCGGAGCTGCATTTTTCGGGCTTTATTTCTGGAAAAGAACTACAAGGGATAGAAAAGATGCCAAACTGAAAGCCGTAGAAATAGCTCCTGTCGCCTCACCTTACTCCGACCGTTCTTTCATCCTTTTCTGCCTTCTCACGGCAGCTTTTGCTTTTGTGTTCTTCCAATTCTTATTTACCCTTCCGTTATTTTACAGAGATGTAGCCTTGCTAACCGAAGCCGAGATCGGATTGCTTTTGGCCCTTAACGGATTGGTGGTATTTGGATTGGAAATGCCTTTGGTTTATATACTGGGTAAGAAAGTACGGCTCTCCAGGATCGTAGCGGTAGGCTGCATCCTCACAGGCTTAGCTTTCGGGATATTGGTTTTCGGAAGTTCATTAGCGCTGCTTATTACTTCAATGGTAATCTTAAGTGTAGGGGAAATATTCGTGATGCCATTCCTTTCAACTTATACAGCCAACCGATCCACTGCTGCAAACCGCGGCAAGTATATGGGTCTTTACGGTATGGCCTATTCGGCGGCCTTTATTTTGGCACCATCGGCTGGCACCGCCATCGTGGCATCGTATAATTATTCCCTTTTATGGATAACGGTGGCAGCCATATCGGTATTTATAGCGTGGGGGTTTTTGAGAAATTTACGAAAGCCCACCTTGTCAATTAATCCGTAACGCTCTCTTCTCCTTGCTTTCCAATAGTCGGTTATCGAACCATTTCAAGGTTTCCTCCCGACCCAAGTCAAACAAATCCTTGGCCTTTGTAAAGTCCATCATGTGGTAAGTAGGGGTAAGAAAAGGACGGATTACAGCATCGCACAGCTTTAAACCATCGGCTGTATTACGCTGCACCGTAAGGTGAAACACTTCCATTGCGATGTCTTTGATATTATTAAGGCGCGGATTAAACTGGCCGTAATTGCTATCTACTCCAAGTATCTTATCGCATTGGCCCTGGCAATATATGGCGGGGAGATTATTGAGCACACCCCCATCTACGTAAAGGTTTCCATCAATTACTATCGGGTCGAATAGAATCGGAATACAACAGGAAGCCATTACCGCCTGGTGGAGATCGCCGGCGTGAAAAACGACTTCTTCTTGCTTAGAAAGATTGGTTGAGCAGGCGTAAAATGGAATTTTTAATGTTTCAAAATCATTCGGTAGTTCCGCTTGAAGTACCCTCTTCAAATACTTCATTTCCAATAAACCACGGAAACTCGGCTTGAGCGAAAACATATTTAGAAAGCTCTTTCCGCTAAGAAGCTTCAGCATCATTTCGGGGCTATGTCCGGCTGCGTACATGGCTCCGATTATTGCGCCTATGCTTGTACCAGCTATGCAAGAAATCTCCACTCCCCGTTCTTCCAAGGCTTGAAGCACGCCGAGATGGAGAATGCCCCGTGCGCCTCCACCACTCAAAGCCAAGCCCCATTTTTCTGATTTCATAATGCAAATATACCCAAGACTGAAACCGTAATTTGATAAGAAGTCCTAATTTGGCACGAATTTTACTTACGAGCCCTTCAAAACCAACTACATGAAAAACGCATTTATTCTATTCCTGGCAGCAGGCATTATTAGCGGCTTTACCGCATGCAGCAGCAAGAGCCCCATGGGGGAAAAGGTGAAAGAACCCTTCACTGGATCGAAGTACGAATCGGACAATCGGTTCTTCCGGGGTACAGGCAAGGGTGTGAGCATTAAGGATAATATTGCACGTGGCAAGGCCGATCTGGAAGCAAAAAGTCAATTGGCCGCTCAAGTAAACACCACTATTAAAAACGTGAGCGACCAGTATCTAAGTCAAACGGAGAATGCCAACGCCGCCGATGTAGCCGATAAATTTGAGAGCCTCACCCGCCAGGTGATGAATACCACCATCGCCGACCTTCGTAAAATTGGGGAGGAAAAGTATTTCGATGCTGCTTCTTCTAATTACTCGGTTTTCGTAGCCTACGAAATTAAGAAGAACAGCATGTTCAGATTCATGAAGAAGCAAGCCAAAACCCTTGACAAAGTAGATCAATACACCCTCGATGCCATGGAGCGCATTCTCGATGCGCAAATCGCTGCGACAGAAGAGTAGCTTTTGTCAGTGATAATCGGGTTCGACTCCGCTTCAAGACGTGCGATTAGATATAAATCGACTCTATACGATGTTCGAACGGAGTCGGGAACGCCCTTCACCTCAATTCTATCCCCGGGGAAAGTAAATCCTGGTGTTCTGAATGGCGTTTGATGTAGGCCTTTATAAATGAGCACATGGGGATAATTCGCATCCTGTTTTTTCGGATATAGACGAAAGCATACTCTGCTAATTTCTCTGCAACGCCTTGAGATCTCCACAATTCGGGTACTTCTGTATGAACTAAAAATATCTTTCCCTCGCGGTTGCTTCGGTAAGTAATAAAGGCTCGTAATCCGCCTTTCGAAGCTTCAAATTCCTGAGACTCTATATCGTGGCTGAAAATCAAGTCTTCCATTTGGTTCATTTAAGAAATCAAAGTAAACAATTCTTCTGCTGACTTTCGAACCTTGGTTTTAAACTGGAGGGAGTCTTCCGGATGTCGGAAACCAATTGTGAGCATAGCAACAGACTTCAAATTGTTTTCAGATGCTTTCAATACGCGGTCAAATTCTTCCCCTTTGAACCCTTCCATGGGGCAGGCATCGACTTTGAGCAGCGCCGCAGTGCTAAGGGCAAAACCAAGTGCGATATAGGTTTGGCGGGCGCTCCATTCAAAAAACGTATCGCCTTCTTTATTCTTCACAAAGCGCTCCACCCCTTCTATCCGCTTGTCGATTTGACTTTGGTCAAAGCCCCGCTTATCCCCTTCCATTTGAACAAATTTCACAATTTCTTTGTGTTTCAAATCGGTCTTAGCGGCGAATACCAATAAATGGCTGGCATCTTTGACCTGCGATTGTTTGGAGTGTTCGTAGAGCTTTTCTCGTATTTCTGCCTGATCGATCACATAAACGTGAAAAGGCTGCAAACCCATTGATGTGGGGGCAAGTCGGATAGATTCGAGAATCGAATCTAGATTGGCTTGATCTACGACAGTTTCAGTCTGGAATTTCTTCGTGGCGTAGCGCCACTCGAATGCTTCTTTAATTTCTTGATTCATCATTTTTTATTCTTCGATTAGGACGCCCATTTTACCTTGCTGATAATCGCGGAGGGCTTCCATAATTTCGGTTTGATTATTCATTACAAAGGGGCCATAATTAGCAACGGGCTCTCCTATCGGGGCTCCGGCGATAAGAATGGCGTCAAAATTAACCGTTTCCGTTAGAATAAGGCCATCGCCATCGCTATCGAGGTGGTATAAAGTGTTTTCTTCGAGCGGGCCATAACCAGCAAGCTTCGCTTTTCCGCTGCGGATATAGAGTGCAGCATTAAAATGTTGCGGCACAGGCAAGTTGAGTGGCTCTGCGGAACTGTAGTGGATTCTGGCGATTAGCAAATCCAAAGGCGATTTAATCGGCCCCTTAATTCCGTTTAGAGTTCCTGCAATTACCTGAACCCTGCCCCCGTTTAAATCTAATTCGGGCAAATCGGAAGCTAACACAGATTGATAGGCCGCGGGATCTAATTTTGCGGAAGCGGGTGTATTAACCCAGAGTTGGATAACTTCCATCGTACCGCCAGTCTTGGCCAATTCTACAGAAGGTCGCTCGCTGTGCACAATACCTTTACCGGCATTGATCCATTGTACACCACCGGCACCCACCACATTTGAATTGCCCAGCGAATCGCGGTGATGCACCTCGCCGTCGAGTACAATGGTAACAGGCGAAAAGCCCCGGTGCGGATGCGGCCCAACCCCTGCTTGTAAAGGGTGAACTCCTTCGGCAATATGAAAACTACCGTGGTGAAATAGCAGAAAAGGATCGATCTGGCTCAAAGCCTGAGTTGGTAAAGGTTGACGAACAGGTATGCCACCCATATCTACCATATGCCCATAAAGGCTGTTGATTACATTTCTCGATTTCATCGGTTTGCGTTCATTGGGACTTCGATTAGTAGTACTTTACTCTTGCCAATAGATTGAATTGAGATGCTTTGCGCGTCCCAAATACCCAATGCATCCCGGCTTTGGAGATCTTGGCCAGCGATGGCCGCATTTCCCGAAAGTACAAATGCATAGACCCCATTGGCCGGGTTATTCCATTGGTACTCCAGTTGCTTTCCATCGGAGAGGGTGGCAATGGACAAATAGGCATCTTGATTGATCTTTATGGAATCTGCGGGGTCGTCGATAGGCGAAACGATGCGCTCGATACCGTTGTTAATTTCGCCGGTCTGAATATTGCGCTGGTCGTAACGGGGGGCTATATTTTTCACCTTCGGGAAAATCCAAAGCTGCAGGAATTTCACTTCTTCGGTTTCGGAGGCATTGAATTCACTGTGGAATACGCCTGTACCAGCCGACATTACTTGAATTTCGCCCGTGGTGATCTCCCGCGAGGTTCCCAAGGAATCTTCATGTCTCAGTTTTCCTGAGAGTGGAATGCTAATGATCTCCATGTTCTCGTGTGGATGTCGACCAAAACCTTGGCCTCCGGCCACGGTATCGTCATTTAACACGCGGAGCAAGCCAAATTTCATACGTTCCGGGTCCTGATAATTTGCAAAACTAAAGCTGTGGTGGCTATTGAGCCAACCGTGGTTGGCTTTGCCTCGGGAATCTGCGGAGTGATATACGGTTTTCATGATAAGTTGGCGTTTAAGTTCGCTGAAGGAGCGCAAAATTAATGTACCTACATAGATTATTCGATATGGATTTGTTAATGGTCACTTCACTCAAATTTATAAGCCGCGCAATTGTTAATTACCCGCCTTAATTTTACCGATGTAGTCGACGAATCGCCGATACAGTGGAGTGGGAAGGAAAGTTGAAAAGTTAAACAAACGATTACCCATTGTGGACAACTCCTTCCTGACCTATCACATACGCTGGGTAGTACATCGCTAAATTTGGAGCATCTGAAAGATTGAAATTATGGTCTCCTTTATAACTCGCCCGGCTATTACGATGGCCATTATCGCTATATCGAACCTTGCTTATGCCCAGACCGAATCGGGCAAAGTCAGCCTGGAACAGCAGTTCAAAGCTATTAAAGACCAGTCGAATAACTACCAAATTTATGAGGTGGTGAAAGTTTCGACTCTGGATTTATTTTGGAAAAACGCAAACGATACTATTAAGGCGCAGGTCAATATTATTCAAGATCTTCGGTCGGAAGTGCGCAGTTTGGAAAAAAACGTTACCAGCCTGGGAGGAACGATCGCCCAGCGCGATGCTCGATTGGAAGAGCAAACGGAAGGAATTGAGAACATGGAGGTATTTGGTATCAGCGTCGGCAAATCGAGCTTTGTCATCTTCAGTGGCATTGCCATTTTAGGATTGATTGTATTTGGGTTAATCGCCTTGGTGCGTTTCCGCAATGCGAACAAGGTTACCATACAATCGCGGAAGGATGCAACCGACCTGCAAGAGCAACTCGAAGCTCAACGCGCCAAAACGCGGGAAATTGAGACCAAATTGAAGCGCGAGCTGCAGACGGAATTAAATAGGGTGGTGGATCTGGAAGCCCGGTTGGCTGGGAAATCGAAATAGTCGGTTAGGAAGGGTACACGGATGCTTAGCCGTGGTTAGCAGGCAATACGTGAGTTTAGAACGCGCTCGCTCTGGCGAAGGCTGTTGCGCCCTGGGCCGGTTTTCACAAATAGTCATAATCTGAAAAGGGCGGGACGCCCTGGTTAAAACACAGTCGCGAGACGCGAGCGTGGGCGGGAAGGCGGATGCGCACCCAACAATTCCTTTGATAAGAAAGATTTGTGGGCGGGACGCCCTGGTTAAAACACAGTCGCGAGACGCGAGCGTGGGCGAATGGCGAAGCCACCCAATGATTCCTTGATAAGAAAGACATAGGGGCGGGACGCCATGGTTAAAACACACTCGCGAGACGCGAGCGTGGGCGAATAACGAGCGCGGGCATCAAAACAGTGTAACCTGTTGCCCTGCTTGTCCGCCTTCTTTGGGCGGCTCGGTCTTAATTTCGGGGGCGTTCTCGTCCGATGTTTCGTTTTCCTCATCGGCTGAGATCGTTTCGTCTGTTTCTGCTTCGGGTTCTGGCTCAGGAGTCTCAATTTCAGGCTCAATGCGATCAAAAGCCTTCACCTTCAATGTTGTAAGCCTATTGCCCATAGCGGATACTCCTTTTACCGAAATAAAAGAATTGAGATCAATTTGCTCATCGAGCCGTTCGTTGCTCCGTTTATCGAAAACAATATTCAATACGGGCTGTGGATGCGTAGTGGCATAATCGAGCAGCGATTCGGGATGCTCCGTTATAAAGGTCACGAGCTTCTGAGCGACTTCCGGTTGGAAACGCTTCACATTGTACTGACCCTTCTCCCCTTCCCAATACACGGCGGTAATCACCATATTGGGATCGTGTTTTTCTATGCTCACCATCTCTTCGTCGAAGTGTAAACCTAAATCGAAACCCGTGGTGCGGTAATAGCCTTTTTGGTAAATGGTGAGAATCTTGTCCTCGCCTTTAAAACTTCCGATGTAAGTACCGCGGCCGTCGGCGTTGAGCCTTTGCACCACGTCGTCGAACCAAATCTTTCGGGGAGCCAAGGTGCTTGTACCTTTTTCTTTGAGTTCAATTTTGTTCACCACGTATTTGCTCAGGGTATTACCCTTCACGGCCCTGCCTTTTATGGCAAGGCTGCTGAAATCGAAGTCAAATCGCAATTTTTTTAAGGCGTTGCGTGGACGGAGTTTTACGTGTATCACTTCGGCTTCTCCATTAGGATTTGCGCTGAAATACAACACTTTGCTGCCCTTCGTACCCATAGTTAGGTCGTACTCTTTGTCGCGGGTTATACCGCTTACCGCAAAACGCTTGACCATGGCAGCGCCCGTAGCACCGTCCTGGTACACCATATTGTAAATAGTGCGTTTGTCATCCTTGTTCCACACATTGGCGTAGAGAATGTTTTTCCCGACAAATTTTTTAGTGTCGATTTTGGTGACGAGCATTACCCCGTCTTCGCGGAAAGCAATAACGTCGTCGATATCCGAACATTCGATAACGTATTCATCCTTTTTCAAGCCGTAACCAATGAAACCTTCTTCCCTATCTACGTAGAGTTTCTTATTGGCCACCACTACTGCTGTAGCCACGATGTTGTCGAAGGTCTTGATCTCCGTGCGTCGTTCGCGGCCATCGCCATATTTCTTTCGCAGATTCCTAAAATAGGCAATCGCAAAGTCAATGATATTATCTAAATAGTGCTGTACTTCAAGCAATTCGGCTTCGATCCGGGCTATGAGGTCATCGGCCTTGAAGCTGTCGAACTTGGAGATTCGTTTTATGCGTATTTCCGTAAGACGTAGCACATCGTCGTCCGTCACCGCTCGGCGCAAATGCCTGATATGGGGTTTCAAACCCAAATGGATATTCGCCATCACTTCTTCCCAGGTCTCGGCTTCTTCAATATCGCGGTAGATGCGGTTCTCGATAAAGATTTTCTCGAGTGAAGCAAAATGCCATTGCTCGTTGAGTTCCGATTTACGGATGTTTAGCTCCAATTTCAATAACTCCACAGTCTGCTCCGTAGAAAGTTTGAGCATTTCGTTGACGCCTACAAATCGGGGTTTATCCTTTTCAATTACGCAAGCATTAGGCGATATGCTCACTTCACAATCGCTTACAGCATAAAGCGCATCAATGGTTTTATCGGGAGAGATACCCGCCGGAAGATGCACCAGGATCTCGGCGCGCTCGGCCGTATTGTCTTCGATTTTACGAATCTTGACCTTGCCCTTCTCGTTTGCTTTTACTATACTTTCTATTAAACTGGTGGTTGTAGTACCGTGCGGTATCTCATCTATTACCAACGTTTTAGTGTCAAGCTGCCTTATTTTGGCCCGCACGCGAATTCGTCCGCCACGGAGGCCTTCGTTGTACAGGCTAAAGTCTGCCATTCCCCCGTTCAAGAAGTCGGGAAGAATGTTGGGGCGCTTGCCTTTAAGCACCCCGATCGATGCTTCGATAAGTTCGTTAAAATTATGCGGCAGTATCTTGCAAGCCAAACCCACAGCAATACCTTCTGCGCCTTGAGCGAGCAATAAGGGAAATTTTACCGGAAGGAAGAGCGGCTCTTTATTTCGACCATCATAGCTGAGCCCCCATTTCGTGGTTTTAGGATTGAATACTACTTCGAGCGCAAACTTTGAAAGACGTGCTTCGATGTAGCGGGCTGCAGCAGCACCATCGCCGGTAAGGGTGTTTCCCCAGTTTCCTTGGCAGTCGATGAGAATGTCTTTTTGACCAATCTGCACCAGGGCATCGCCAATGGATGCGTCGCCGTGGGGGTGGTACTTCATGGTATGGCCTATCACGTTGGCCACTTTGTTATACCGGCCATCGTCGAGGTCCTTCATACTATGGAGAATGCGGCGTTGCACGGGCTTTAAGCCATCGTTTAGCGCCGGCACGGCCCGTTCGAGAATTACGTACGAAGCGTATTCGAGAAACCAATTTTCGTACAGACCAGAAACCGGGATTACTTTTTCGCCCGTATGCGCTTCCGGAAGGTTTTCTGGCTCTCCAGGCAAGTTCACATCTTCTTCGCTCATGATATTACTTCGTCCTGGAAATTAACATCCGCCGTTTCTTCCTGACCTGGCGCCAATTCCGGTACGATTGGGTCTTTCTCAATCTTCAAATTGTCGATGATAAAATCTTGCCGCTCGGGCGTATTTTTCCCCATGTAAAAAGTGAGTAAGTCCACAATAGTCGAGTCTTTAGAAATAACCACCGGTTCGAGGCGGATATCGTCGCCAATGAAATTCTTAAACTCATCGGGGGAGATTTCGCCAAGACCCTTGAAGCGAGTGATTTCGGGATTTTTACCCACTTTGATAATAGCTTCTTGCCGCTCCCTTTCGGAATAGCAATAGTAGGTGTCGCGCTTATTGCGAACGCGAAACAAGGGTGTTTGGAGAATGTAAAGATGATTATTGCGCACCAATTCAGGGAAGAATTGCAGAAAGAATGTGAGCAGGAGTAAGCGAATGTGCATACCATCGACATCGGCATCGGTGGCTACAATAACTTTGTTGTAGCGGAGACCTTCCAATCCATCTTCGATGTTGAGGGCGGCTTGAATAAGGTTGAACTCTTCGTTTTCGTAAACGATTTTCTTAGTTAGGCCAAAACTGTTGAGCGGCTTACCTTTCAAGGAAAATACCGCCTGGGTATTAACATCCCTCGACTTGGTGATGGATCCCGAAGCGGAGTCTCCTTCGGTGATAAAGATAACCGACTCTGCTCCTTTTGCCGGATCTTTAGCGTCGTTGTAATGCACGCGGCAATCGCGGAGCTTCTTATTGTGGAGATTGGCCTTTTTTGCTCTGTCGCGGGCAAGTTTGCGGATACCCGCCAGGTCTTTTCGTTCGCGTTCGTTCTCTTTTATTTTCCGTTCAATGGCATCAGCCACTTCGGGGTGCTTGTGCAGATAATTGTCAAGTTGCTCTTTTAGAAAGTCGTTGATAAAAGCGCGTATACTCTTCCCTTCCGGCTCAATCTCGGTACTGCCGAGTTTGGTTTTGGTTTGCGATTCAAAAACAGGCTCTACCACCTTCACGCTTACAGCTGCGAGCAGGCTACTCCGCACATCAGTCGGATCGTAATTTTTGCCATAGAAGTCTTTTACCACACGGGCATACGCTTCGCGAAAAGCGCTTTGGTGGGTACCGCCCTGGGTGGTATGCTGCCCGTTTACAAAGGAATAGTACTCTTCGCCGTAAGATGCGGTATGGGTAAAAGCCACTTCTATATCGTCGCCGATGATGTGAACGATGGGGTATAACGGCTCGTCGGAAATTTTTTGTTCCAGGAGATCTTTTAAGCCATTTTTGGAAAAGAACCGCTCCCCGTTGAACCAGATACTCAGGCCGGTATTGAGGTAGCAGTAGTTCCAAATCATCCGTTCGATAAACTCGGCCTTATACTTGAAGTTTTTAAAAACCTGCTCGTCGGGACGAAAATAAACATAGGTGCCATCGCGCTCTTCGGTATGTGGAATTTCGGTTTCGCTAAGGAGAACACCCCGCTCAAAAACGGCTGTTTTACCTTTTCCATCGCGGTAAGAGCTGATGGTGAAATGATCGGCCAGGGCATTTACTGCCTTGGTACCAACCCCGTTAAGCCCGACGGATTTTTTAAACGCCTTACTGTCGTACTTCGCACCGGTATTGAT
Source organism: Flavobacteriales bacterium (assembly GCA_038321615.1). Taxonomy (GTDB): domain Bacteria; phylum Bacteroidota; class Bacteroidia; order Flavobacteriales_D; family Cryomorphaceae; genus JBBQFC01. The sequence continues at coordinate 35,679 of JBBQFC010000035.1, forward strand.
CTTGCTTACTACATCTACGAGTTTACCGAGCGGCACTCCCCGTCCATAGTCGCGTATGGCAACAAATCCATCTTTGAGCTTTATTTCGACCTTTTTCCCATTACCCATCACGTACTCATCGATACAATTATCGACTACCTCCTTGATGAGAATGTAGATGCCATCATCGGCGGAAGTCCCGTTACCGAGCTTTCCGATGTACATTCCAGGCCGGAGCCTTATATGTTCTTTCCAATCGAGCGATCGGATGTTGTCTTCCGTGTAGTTTACTGCTTCTTCCATTCGTGTGCTTTGCACTTTACGCGATTGCGCCAATTGCTAAAAGTACAGTATAAACGGGAGTTGTAAAATGGGTTTTTTCAACAATAGCGGGGATTTTTCAACTAAGTCAGCAGACGACACCCGAGCAATTTCCGCCACAAGACCTGTGGATTTTTTTCCACAGTATACCGGTCATTCCAACACGGGGAATCTTCTAATCATCTGATTGCTAAGTGTATTACGAATAAACGCAATAGGACTGTGGTTTGATAATCAAAACGCCAAAAAACGTTTAAGCTATGGAAATCAAAATTCAAGACCGGGTCAAAGAAAAAGGGAACTCACACCTAATTGGGGTTGTGCTCGACCGTTTCATTCAAAACATGGAGTTGGATGAAGACGCTCAGATTCAAAAAATAGAGGCATCAGAAGAAAATCCAGCCTATTTGATACAATTTCCTGGCGGACAGACCAAGGTTCTCAACCTCGGCGACTTGGCCACAAACGGATAAGATAAGTGAACGTAGAGCGAGTGGCTCGTTATACGTTGAAGCGGAAGTGCATTATATCGCCATCTTCCACAACGTATTCCTTGCCTTCTACGCCTAATTTACCGGCATCTTTCACAGCTGCTTCAGAGCCAAGCTTTACGTAATCATTGTATTTGA
>JBBQFC010000036.1:0-34211 GCA_038321615.1 Flavobacteriales bacterium
CTACCTGAAGCGGAATTACAGCATTCTATCGGAGCTATTGGGCTCCAACCGCACGCAGGTTAAAATCCACCGAAATATGCTGGAGCAGAAAAAATTTCGACACAAATACCACACGCATACCCACGTAAACTCCAGGGGTAAAATATTTCACTTTGTGTACACCCTTGTCTGGATGGAATTTTCGGACGATGAGATTCTTATCGTAAGACGGTAAGCGCTTAACCCACCAATTCACCGTGCAGATCGAACGGATCGGCATCGACAACGCGCACTTCTGCGAAATCGCCAATCCGCGCGTAGCCGGTGCTCATGGGTACAATCACTTCATTGTCTACTTCGGGGCTATCGGCTTCGGTTCGGCCAATGTAATCGGTACCTTCTACCCGATCGATCATTACGCGGAAGGTCTGACCGATTTTCAGGGCGTTGATCTCATCGCTGATGCCGCTCTGAAGCTCCATAACTGCTTCGGCGCGCGCTAGCTTCACTTCGGCAGGCACATCGTCGTCGAGCAGATAGGCGGTGGTGTCTTCCTCGTGCGAGTAGGTGAAAATCCCCAATCGGTCGAAGCGCATCTCACCTACCCATTCCAGCATCTCGGCATGGTCTTGCCCGCTCTCGCCTGGGAAGCCGGCAATAAGTGTGGTGCGCACCGCTATGCCCGGAACGCGCGCCCGAACGGCACGGATGAGCTCCGTAGTCTTTTCGCGGGTTATGCCGCGCTTCATAGCGGTGAGCATACGCGTGCTGGCGTGCTGAAGCGGTATATCGAGGTAGTTACACACTTTGGGTTGCGCGCGCATCACATCGAGCACTTCCATCGGGAAACCGCTGGGAAAGGCATAATGAAGGCGGATCCACTCGATGCCTTCCACAGCGCAAAGGGCATCGACGAGGTGCGCCAATTCGCGCTTCTTATACAAATCGAGGCCGTAATAGGTCAAGTCCTGTGCAATCAATATCAACTCTTTTACTCCCTTGGCGGCAAGGCCTTGGGCACGTGCGACTAATTCTTCAATCGGCGTGGAAATATGCCCACCCCGCATAAGGGGTATGGCGCAAAAGGAACAGGGGCGGTCGCAGCCTTCGGATATCTTAAAATAGGCGTAATGATTGGGCGTAGTCAAAAGACGCTCGCCTACCAGCTCCTTCTTGTAATCGGCCTTGAGCGTTTTGAGCAGCCTGGGCAAGTCCCGGGTTCCGAAATACCCATCTACATTGGGGATTTCCTTCTCCAAATCGGGTTTATACCGCTCTGACAGGCAGCCCGTAACGTACACTTTATCCACCTGTCCGGCATCTTTCGCCGCAGACCATTGCAATATGGTATCGATACTCTCCTGCTTGGCATTGTCAATAAATCCACAGGTATTGATGATCACTATGGAAGAATCGCCCGAATCGCTCTCGTGCACCACGTCGTACTTATTGGCTTTGAGCTGAGCCATTAATACTTCGCTGTCGAAAATATTCTTCGAGCAGCCGAGCGTTACGACATTCACTTTATTCTTCTTGAGTGTTTTCGTTTTCATTTAGTTTCCAAAAAGAGAATCGACAAATTCGTGGCGGTTGAATACTTGAAGGTGATCGATTCCTTCGCCTACGCCGATGTATTTCACCGGAATTTTAAACTCATCGCTGATACCGATCACCACCCCACCCTTGGCCGTGCCATCGATCTTGGTCAATGCGAGCGCTGTAACATCGGTGGCCAGGGTAAATTGGCGGGCTTGTTCTACGGCATTTTGGCCGGTGGAACCATCGAGCACGAGCAATACTTCGTGGGGCGCACCGGGCACTATCTTATCCATTACCCGCTTTATTTTGGTGAGCTCATTCATCAGGTTCACCTTATTGTGAAGGCGGCCGGCGGTGTCGATTATTACCACGTCGGCTCCTTGCTTTACGGCGCTTTGAAGGGTATCGAAAGCTACGGCGGCGGGGTCAGCATTCATGCCCTGCTCCACTATGGCCACATCTGCGCGCGATGCCCAGATTTTGAGTTGATCTACGGCGGCTGCGCGAAAGGTATCGGCGGCACCAAGCACCACCTTTTTTCCCGCTTTCTTAAACTGATGCGCCAACTTGCCGATGGTGGTGGTTTTGCCCACCCCGTTTACTCCTACCACCATTATGACATGGGGCTTTTGGCCTTCCGGCAATACGAATTCGCTTGCATCGCCGTGGCGATTTTCCGACAAGAGATGGGCGATTTCTGCCTTCAGCATGCTGTGAAGCTCCGCTGTACCCAGGTACTTGTCGCGGGCTACACGTGCTTCGATGCGCTCGATTATTTTAAGGGTCGTTTTAACCCCCACATCCGACGAGATAAGCACTTCTTCCAGGTTGTCGAGCACTTCTTCGTCGATGGTCGATTTGCCGGCGATAGCCTTGGTTAGCTTTGAAAAAACGCTTGTTTTGGTTTTTTCCAGACCCTGATTAAGCGTTTCCTTCTTCTCTCTCGAAAAGATATTGAAGATTCCCATTGCGAATTGGCTAATTAAACAAAAAAAGGCCTTTTCCAAAAATCGGAAAAAGCCTCCATGTATTGATCAAGTGAGATTAGTTCCCTTTCTTGAAAAAGTCGGATACCTTGTCGTTGGTAACGATTTCTTCTTTGAAGGAATAAGAGCCCGACTTGGGCGACTTTATCATTCTAATCACTTTGGTGTGATTTTTTCCGGAACCCGTCTGTAGGGTTGCAACTGTTTTCTTTGCCATTTCTTATGTTATTTAATCTCGCGGTGAACGGTCATTTTTTTCAATACGGGATTGAATTTCTTCAATTCGAGACGATCGGGAGAATTCTTCCGATTCTTGGTGGTAATATAACGCGATGTACCAGGCATGCCCGACTCTTTGTGCTCGGTACACTCCATTATTACCTGGTTGCGATTTCCTTTTTTGGCCATAGCTTAGTGGTGATTATTTTGCGTAGAAACCTTTTTCACGGGCTACTTGCAGCGCCTTTTCGATACCGATTTTGTTTACGGTGCGAAGGGCAGAAGTTGATATTTTAAGATCGATCCAACGATCTTCGTTGGCGAGGTAAAAGCGCTTATTTACGAGGTTTGGGTTAAAGAGTCGCTTGTATTTCTTGTTAGAAAACGATACTTTATGCCCTACCATGGCTTTCTTTCCGGTAAGTTGGCAAACTTGAGACATTATTTTTCCTTTAGGGTCACAAAAAAGTGGGTGCAAATTACGGTATTCTATTTCGATAATTCAAACCTTTTCTGAATAATCTCGGCACGTAGCATATTGAGCGCCGTAAGCCCTGATATATGGATGTTTCGGCTACGGCTATTGCCAAAATTGAACTGTTTAGCAATCGTTTTTTCTGGGCCGGCCATCGCAATCCAAACCGTGCCCACGGGCTTAGTGTCGCTCCCACCATCGGGGCCGGCAATGCCGGAAGTGGCCAAAGCGTAGGTGGAATCAAACCGGTGGCGGGCGCCTTCGGCCATTGCTACCACCACCTTTTCGCTTACCGCACCGTAGGTTTCAATGTCGGAAGCATTCACCGATAAAAACCCGGCTTTGACTTGATTGGCATAAGCCACTACCCCACCCTTAAAGTATGCCGACGAACCGGAATTGCTGGTAATGAGATGCGCGATATAGCCCCCTGTGCAGCTCTCGGCCGTGCTGAGGGTAGCGCCTTCCGCTTTTAGCAAATGGCCTACTACTTCGGCCATGGTTTGCTTCTCGCGGCCGAAAATATACTCCGGAACACGCCGCTCGAGTTCGGACGTGTAATGGTTCATGCGCGCAAGCAGTTCGGCTTCCGACTTCTCGCCGGCGTATGCGCTGATGCGAAGCTTCACCAATCCGGGCGATGGCAGATAAGCCAACGACAGACCTTCGTCGCGAAGCGATTTTTCCCAATCGGCGATCTGCTCTGCGAGGAAGCTCTCGCCGATACCTTGGGTAAGGATGGTGCGGTGAATAATGGGCGTGGTTTCAAATTGGCTGGCAATGGCCACGAGGCCGCCATCCTCCATAATACCTTTCATCTCGTAAGGAACGCCCGGCATAGAAATCAGAACTTTTCCTTCTTTCTGGAGCCACATACCCTGCGCTGTGCCCCGGCTGTTGCTCAGTACTTTAGCCGATCGGGGCAATTCGGCCTGCTTGCGATTTACTTCGAGCATGGCCTTGCCCCGCTTTGTAAAAAAGGCTTCAATGCCTGCCAAAACTTCTTCATTGAGTACCAGATCGGTCTGAAAGTAAGCAGCTAAGGTTGGCTTAGTCACGTCATCGTTGGTGGGGCCGAGACCGCCGGTCATAAGCACCAAATCGACCCGCGAGAACGCTTCGTCGATTGAAGTTCGAATGGCTTCGGGCGTATCGCTGATGGAGGTAATGCGACCGATGCGCACTCCCTGTAAATGAAGATTTTCGGCGAGCCAGGCCGAGTTGGTATCCACGGTTTGGCCGATAAGAATTTCGTCGCCAATGGTAATGATTTCTGCAAGCATCCGGCAAAGGTAAGGGAATTCGGGAGGGCTCGGAACGTGTTGAAAACAGAAATTCGATAATCGTGCGTTCCATGATTTGATAAGAAAATAGCAACCTAGACCAGAATTTTATACAACTTACAAGCGAACCAAGCGTCTCATTTTCAACCTTAAACCAAATCCCGGTGAAATCGCTGCTCTCCACCATTGCACTTTCCATCCTTTTTTTCTCTTCGTTTGCTCAATGCCCATCGCCCGTGGTGGAAGATTGGTATTATAATGAAGTAGAGAATAAATTTTTTGTCAGCGTGAGCAGTTCACCAGAAGCTGAAATTTACATTCTACGAGTATTCCGGCAATATGACAATTTCACATATACCGGAGATTTCGACCAAATTACAGATAGTATAACCGTCGCAGGTGCTTCTCAAGTCATCGAGATCGATGCATCCCTACTCTTCTCTGGAAATCCGTTTAATCCCGATCCATATTGGTATTACGCCGTCGATTTATCGAGCATCTGTGCAAATGGAGAGCAATCGGCCATAACTCCGTTTTATATTTCAGCGCTTTCCTTGCTGAACGACCCCGGCTTTAATTGCAATGGAAATTTTTTCAATCCTCGCACCTATTTGGCTGATGGCGCAGGCTTTGCATTTGACGTGTATTTGAGTATTCCTGCATCGGTTCCAACCGAAAGTATCGATAGCTTAGAAGTCTTTATTGATTTGGGGCATACCTTTTTAGGAGATTTATCAATTGCGTTGGAAAGTCCATGGGGTGCAGAGATCGACTTGCTCAGTTGGCCCAATATGGAAGGATCAACCAACAATATGAGTGTTCTTTTCCGCGATGGAGGCAGTTCATTCAATTCTCTGCCTGGTGGCGGGGCCATTGGGATCAGCGGAATTGCCGCTCCATCGCAACCGCTATCTACCTTCGCAGGCCAACCCTCCGAAGGGGTTTGGATTTTGCGCATTAGGGATCATTTGGCCAGTGACTTCGGCTTCGTTTACGGCATTTGCATGTCGATCAATGGATCTCCCTGCGATGCTACCGTGCTGGGCTCCGTGTATTACGATCTGAACGATAACGGCAGTTTCGATGGCAGCGATCAGCCTTTGCCCTACCCTTGGCTGCTGAACACGGCCGATAATGATCTGTTCAATGGAAATTCGGGCGGGAATTACATCGATTGCACGCAGCCCGGGGCGAGCACAATCGCATTGCAAAATACACCCAATAATTATACCTCACAAGCGGCTCCATTCAATGCCGAATCGGGCGGAACTGCCCCGGGTGTCGATCTTCCGCTTAGCCCTATTCCTGACATTTATGATATCTGTCTCGACTGGTTTACAGCTGATGTAATACGCCCGGGATTTGAAACCACTTTTATTGCGCACATCACAAATGCAGGTACGGAATGTGTGGATGGAGCAACCTTCTTTTTTGAACTGCCCGAATTTGTTCAAGTAGTATTCTCCAACCCGGTGGGTGCGACTATTGGTTCTTCTTCAGGGCAACTCTCCGTGCCGACCATTTGTCCGCTCGAACAACTCAGCTTCACCATCACATTCGAAGTAGATGATACGGTGGCGATTGGGGAACTATTTAGCTCTACAGCGAATGTACAAATTGGTGAAACAGACAGCCACCCCGAAAACAACCAATCGACGCTCAATGACGTGGTAGTCGGCGCTTACGATCCAAATGACAAGCAAGTGAGCAATGAGCTCATAAACACGTGGTTCGTAGAAAACAATGAGCCTTTGAAATATACGGTGCGCTTCCAAAACACCGGCAATTATGCTGCAGAACGTGTGTTGATTGCTGATACGCTCGACGCTGATCTGGATATGAGCACATTCCTATTTATATCTGCTTCGCACAATATGGAGCTCACATTTAACGGAAACATAGCCTATTTCGAATTCGACCAAATCTTCCTTCCCGATAGCGCCGCCGACCTGGAAGGTAGTCAGGGTTATGTGCGCTACTCCATTGAGCCGCAAGCCAATTTTGGCGTGAATATGGAGATCGAAAATACGGCTTACATATTCTTTGATTTCAATGTCCCGATTATTACGAATACGGTGGTGACTGGTTTTGGTGAAGCGCTCAGCACCAGCGACTTTGATCTGAGTGCCAACGTTTTCCCTAATCCGGCAAAGGATCAACTCCGAGTAACTTGGAAATCAACTGCAGGAGTAGAAAGAATCGATGTTTTTGATATGCGGGGAAGGCTCGTTCAAAGTCAAAATATCGGCTTCGGAGTTTCAATGGCAGATTTGAATGTTAGCGAACTTGGGCAGGGGGTTTACGTAGCGCGGTTAGTATCAGATCAAGGCATGGCTTCCGCAAAATTTACGATCCTGAAGTAAGAAGTTGCTTTGGTCTAAAACGCCAACAAACTAATAGCCCAATTTGCAATTGTGTATCCTTTCATTCGTACAACCCGAAGTGTGGCGATTAGCCTAGCTTTGCAGAATGAATAATAATACACGTATTGCGCTAATTTTGGCTTCTTCCATCCTTCTATTTGCGGGATGCAGCCAAAAAGATATACAGCGCACCCTCGACCAAGTGGGTCTCAATACGGGGGGTAGTGGCCTCACCACTTCGGAAGTAAGCGCCGGGTTGAAAGAAGCCTTGGTGAAAGGTACCGGATATGCGGTCGATCTTTCATCGGTTACAGATGGCTTTAATAAGAATACCCGCTTGCGAATCCCCTTTCCGGCGGAAGCGCAAAAAGTGAAAGATACCGCGTTAAAACTTGGACTAAACAGTCAGGTAGAGCGATTTGAAACTACGCTCAATCGGGCGGCTGAAGAAGCTGTGAAAGAAGCAAAACCTATTTTCATCAATGCTATCACCTCGATGACCGTCGAAGATGCTTTCGGCTTGCTGAAAGGCGGAAACAATGCCGCCACGGAATACCTTCGACGCAAAACGGGCGATCAGCTTTTCGCGAAATTCAAACCCAAAGTGAGCGATGCCGTGGAAAAAGTAGAGCTGACTAAATACTACTCACCATTGGCTTCGGCGTACAACACGGCCACCACATTTACAGGTGGCGAAGCGGTAAATCCCGACCTCACAGCCTACGTTACGCAGGGAGCCATCGACGGGCTTTTCACACTCATAGCCGATGAAGAGCAAAAGATTCGTCAAAATCCAGCCGCACGCGTTACCGATTTGCTTAAGAAGGTCTTCGGATCCGATCAGGCCAAATGAAGATTTCAGAAGGATATGAACGGGCCTAATCAAATTACAGGTCACTACGCCACCCGCCCCATTGCACGAAACAAGGGATCAGAAGAAGGGTGCATTAACACTTTCGTTTTCATAAATACCAAGGATGTGCGTGCATTGCTTTGGTGTGGAAACTACTTTAGGCTCAACAAAAGTCGAGCTATTGCGTCTTAACAACACCATGAACGAGAAGGAGATTGATGCCTTAATCAGCTTGATTGACGATCCTGACGAGCAGATATTTGCCCACGTCAAGGAGCGGATTGTAGCTTTTGGGCAGGAGATTATTCCCCATCTCGAAAACCGATGGGAGCTCAATGCCTTTGGCTCGGAGTTTCAACACCGCGTCGAAGACCTCATCCACCACATCCAATTTGAATCGGTGCAGGGCTCCTTGGAAAAATGGGCGAAGGATGGGGCTGAAAATTTGTTTGAAGGTGCCTTAATCATTGCCCGGTATCAATACCCCGATCTGGATGAGCAAGCCGCTCATGACAATCTCAATAAAATAAGGTTAGACCTTTGGCTTGAGCTGAATGAAGACCTCACGGCGCTCGAAAAAGTGAAGCTCTTCAACCATATTCTGTTTGACACGATGGGCTTTCGCGGAAATAAGAAAAACTACTACGCGGCTCAAAACAGTTTTATAAACGCGGTATTGGAAACGCGAAAGGGAAATCCGCTGAGCTTAAGTATTCTTTACATCGTGCTCGCCGAGCGATTGGGAGTGCCTATTTTCGGTGTCAATCTGCCAAACCACTTCCTACTCGCCTACATAGATGAGTTCCCCTTGCTCCGCATGATGGAAAACCCGGGTAAGGAACCGACTGGCGATGAAGTGCTTTTCTACATCAACGCTTTCAGTAAAGGTGCCTTGGTACATAAATCAGAAATCGACGCTTACATTAAAGAGCTAAATATAGAGTCTCAGCCGTCCTTTTTCAAGCCGTGCAGCAACGTGGCTATCGTCGTTCGCCTGATCCAAAATTTGATTTTTTCCTATAACCGGCTCGGCTATCCCGACAAATCCAAAGAGCTCAATAAGCTGCTGGCCACATTAAATCCGCGTCAGATCAACGGATGATCCGCAGGATGGTGAGGCCGATAATACGAAGGTCTTCCGCAAAACTTCGCCGCTCCAGATACGCCAGGTTGATCGCCAATTTGGCCGGCATAATCTCATAAATATAGGTTCGGTTGGGATCGATACTCTCAGCTAATATCTTGCTCTCTTCGAAATATTGGAGGGAAGCATAATCGGTAATGCCAGGCTTAACACAAAATACAGCGCGCTCCCCGGCAGAGTAATAGGCCACAAATTCAGGCACTTCGGGTCGTGGCCCAACCAAACTCATATTACCAATGAGCACATTAATCAGCTGCGGAAGCTCATCGAGTTTATACTTCCGTACATAATACCCAGCTCGTGTCACGCGTGGATCGCGAGCGCCAACAGTAAGCTTGCCGTGGCTATCGGCGTGGGGCACCATAGTGCGAAACTTAATAAGTCGGAAAGGCTTTTGATGCTGGCCCACCCGCTCTTGGAAATAGAAAACCGATCCACGGCTATCGACCAAAATCCAAACGGCAATGATGAGCAAAAAGGGAGATAGAATAAGCAACCCGGTAAAGGCTGCGACTCTATCGAAAAGGGCTTTAAGCATGGCTCATAACCTGGCTTACCGCGGCCGCCAACACGCGCACCACTTCGGCTACTTGATCATTGCTTAGATTGTAGAAGAGCGGTAAGCTTATTTCATTCGCAAAACGAGCCTGGGCTTCTGGAAATTGTGCCATGTCGTACCCCAAGCCGCGGTATGCGGTGAGCAAGGGCAATGGAATAAAATGCACGTTTAGGGCCACATCCATTTCGGCCACAGCCTGGATTATTGCATCGCGTTGATCTTCGCTGGCACCATCGATCCGGAGTTGGTAGAGGTGATAGGAACTCTCGGTGCCCCAGGGACGCAAGAAAGCCGGCCGATCGGCCCATTCGAAGGGTTCTAAAAGATCGTCGTACCGCTCGCATATTTCACGCCGCCGTGGGAGCGTTTCAGAATCATACCGCGCTAATTCTACCAAACCAATAGCCGCCTGTATATCAGTCATATTGCACTTATACCCGGGCATCAACACGTCGTACTTCCAAGCGCCTTTTTGAGTCTTGGCGAGGGCGTCCTTGCTTTGCCCGTGCAGGCTCATGATGTTCAACATTCGGTAGGCCTCATCGTGATCGAAACCTTCTGGTAGATTGAGACAAACCGCTCCCCCTTCTGCAGTTGTAAGATTTTTGACCGCGTGGAAAGAAAAAGCAGCTCCGTCGGCCACGATACCCATTTGACGGCCGCGGTATTTTGCACCGAAGCTATGCGCCGCATCGGCAAATAACATAATGCGTCCGAGCTGCTCTTGAAATTGGCCATTTGGCGTAAACATGGCAACGTTTTTTGGATCTCTTATTACCTCCCAAAGATCATCGTACTTGCATGGGAGTCCGGCCACATCTACAGGGATGATCACTTTTGTTTGCGCCGTAATAGCTTCGGCAACTTTCACCGGATCCAGATTAAATCCGTTCGGCAGGCAATCGACCATCACGGGTTTTGCACCGCAATGCATCACCACATTGGCTGTGGCGCAATAAGTGTACGCGGGTATAATTACTTCGTCGCCCGGACCGATGCCATACCAGCGCAATACCAGCTCCAGGCCCGCAGTTGCCGAATTAAAGCAAATAGTGGTTTTGGCACCCATATAGGCCGTAATCTCCTTTTCGAAACGCTTGGTTTTTGGCCCGGTAGTAATCCAACCCGAAAGAAGGGTATCGGCGACTTCGTCAACGATTTTTTGATCCATACGGGGCGGTGAGAAGGGAATCATAAGTGCAGAATATAAGTGCGAAGGTACAAAACGGTGACAGAGCTCAAGCGGAAAGCGAATATCGGGTGCAAAGCTAAGCCGGGCAGAACATCGAAATAGCCTGGGCTTACGAACGGGCCTATCGCGTAAGATTGGGGTTTTGAACGTCGGGGGTTTTTCTCAATACTATAAATGCTACAATGCCTTGACCAAAGCCCCATCCGTAATAAAAATGAAGAATGAAAAAACAGCGCATGATGGCTAGAAAATCGCCCTTTTTTTCTTTTTTTCGATGAGCAAAGTAGGCAGCCGCAACTGACCACAGTGATGCGCCTACCGCGAAAAAAAGCAGCGAAAAAGGGAATACTAATGACAATAGCAGGAGAGCGAGCATCGATGACACGAAGAAGAAGGGGACTAGCTGACGAACCGTGGTGATGGTGCCGTGCAAACGATTTACATAGACCTTCCAATACCCATACTGCCGGTATTGGCGGGCTAATTTATCAAACGTTCCGCGAACATAATAGCGCGATCGGATCTCGGGATTGAACCAAATTTTATAGCCCGATTTTAGGAGTCGGTAATTAAATTCATCATCTTGATTGCGCACTAATCGCTGATCGAATAATCCAATTTTCTCAAATACCTTTTTGCGATAAGCGCCAAAGGCAACCGTATCTACTTCGCCTTCGGATCCACCTGTTCGAAAACGGGCATTGCCCACCCCGAAAGGAGAAGACATAGCTAAACCGATGATACGCGCCGTATTTGATTCATAAATATTTTCGATACTCCCACCTACACAACCTGCATCTGGATGAAGGGCTAAGGTTTCAAGATTCTTTCGCGTAAAGTCGCGCGCTACTTCGGCATGAGCGCCCAGAATAATGACAGTTTCACTTTTGCTTTGCGCTATACCGATATTCAGGGCAACCGGCGTAACTCGCGCCTTATTGTCGCAAAGCGTTACGCGTGTGTCGCGTATTTCCCATTTCTTGATCAACGCGCGGCTTCCATCGGTACTCATTCCGTCTACAATTAGCAGCCGAAGACTTATGCCTTCCAAGTCTTGACTCAGCACACTTTCTATAAGCCGGTCGAGGTAAGCTACCTCGTTCAAACAGGGCACTACAATGGCAACCTTATTGATCATGCGGTGGGTGGCTTTTCAAACTGAAGAATAGCATGGCATTGAAGAATGCAAAATAAACCACGCCGCTTTGGGTCTCTGTCATGCATTCCACCAAGAATTGGAGACCAATACTGCCAATAAAAAACGCGTAGATCCAGTCGCGCTTGCTCCAAATGAGTGGTAATGGATAAAGCAGGGAAAAGATGAAAAAAAGCATAGCCATAATTCCCTGCGCCAGCGCAATCTGCAAAAAACTATTGTGCACATTCAAATTTCGCTCGGCGAGCGCTTCGTGGCCATCAGCCCTGAAAGTGGCAGCCAGAAAGTCGCCAATATCTCCCGTGCCTACACCGAAAGGGTGGTTGGGAATTTCCCGAATCGCCATTTGCCAGGCTATGAGCCGAGCCGTGTTGCTCTCTAACTCATTGGCCGGTGCTTGTAAATCTTCTTGTCCCGTAATTTCAAGCGATTTACCCACTCGGCGCTGTGCAACGGGGTCGAAAGCCAGCAGAACGAAAAAAGCAGTGGTAATCGCGACGAATCCTACAAATGACTGCTTATTTAAGGAGCCAGCTCTAATTGAGAGAAAGAGATAGAACAGCACTAAAAATATAAAATTTACGAAGCCAGCTTTACTTGCGGGAAAAACGAGGCAAATGCTAAACAAGGCAAAAAGCATCCAGGCTAAGGCTTGACGCACGCCATGGTAATAATCGGAATGGAGCCTCCACAACAGTACGAAAGCGGCAAAATTCATATACATTGCCAAATAGGTAGGATGGTGAACAGGAGAAAAATTTGACATATAAAACTCCATACTATCTCCGGAAAGGCTGTAGGCCCTCCATGCCGTATAGAATGCCATTAATACGGCTATCAAAGTTCCTGAAAGGAAGGCCGTGAGCACTTTATTGCGTGCACCTTTCCCAAACCCTTCGACGGAACCAAATAGTAATGGAAATAGCAATAGACTTAGTTTCTGCATCAAATCTGCCTTGCCCTTATCCATATTTTCGGTGTAGAAAATCGCCACGATATGGAATAAATAGATGGCTGAAAAAATCAATATCGGTTTCCAATTTTCGCGGAAATATTTTTTTGGGGAAAGAATCCAAGCCAGGGCCAAGACCATTATGGTCAGGGGCAAACCATGACGGATTATTGGAACGGCAAACGCAACCAACGATGCAGCAAGCGTGAAAAAGCTCCAACTGTCATTGCTTTTGGACAACCAAAAATCTCTATCCGGAAGTAGATTCGTCATAGTTAAGTAAGTTTTTGGCGAAAGAATTTCAACGTTTCTTGAGTCTTGTGTCCGCGTTGCAAACGCAGACAGGTCGCTTTACTTGCTCCGAAAGATTCGAAAAAACGAGCTACTCCGGGTATCGTCGATCCGCAAAAATCAAAAGATTCGATACCCAATTCTTTGGCGTGGCATATTGCTTTCCACAGAACCAGCGTGCCCGCCAACGAATCGTTAGACTGCGGCGCTCTGCCGGCGGAAAGGTAATAAGCGGTTTTTTGATCGTAAGCCACCATGCACGAGGCGGCAATAGTATTTTCGAAATACACATTTACCGAATAAACTAGCTGGGAAAGATTCGGCGCGAGCAGATTCTCGGCTATTGTTTTAGGAAAACCGCGGCCGACCCTTTCCATCGTGTCGCGATAGCACATAAGCGCGTCTGCGCGATTTCCATTTATCGCTATGGAGTATGCTGTACGCGCCGTCTTATTCAGTTTATTTCGGGTGCTCGAAGAAAGCGCTGCAAACAATTCGCTTTCAGAAAAAGCGAGATGTAAAAGGTAGGTAGGCCTGTGATCGACCGAGAAATAATTCGAGTCTGGTTGCCAATCAGAATTTTCTGAGGTCAACCCAATGTCAAGTAACTTTTTTGAGCCTGTGCGAATCAAGCTTTCAATAATGGTACCCTTGTCAATAGCTGAATTTTCAACAATAAATAATGGATTGTATGGCGTAAAGGGTGCATTGCACGCCACTTGGAATCCGAAGCGCCCAAAGTGGTAAAACCATGCGCCACCAAGGAGCTCATCGTTCTCATAGGCCGCCAACACTGTCTTGCCACCAACCGATTTAATCCAATCGGGATGGAAAAACACCTGCCTTCCGCAGCTTTCATAAAGTGCGCTGATCGCATTGCCTGTGAGCTCTTTTATTCTCAAAAGGTGAATTTTATCGCCGTTGGTTTAACATCGAAGTTCAGTAGTTTTTTCATTTGATATTCACACGCGCTGTTCGAGTTATACCCATCTGCGCTTAATTACTTGGTTGCACGTGTCGATCGCAGAAAGTAAAAAACCAAACGAGCATGAAAATATACAATACCACATTGATCCAGGTAATTGCTAAAAGGGCAATTTCGATGTCATAACCCATCGTAGCAATAAAAAATAACGCTAATAGTGCGAGCCCATTGGCAGCAGCGGTAACCACGAAAAATGGGCGCTGCCGATCCAAAAGCATCGGAAGCATAGAAAGCGGAGCAACCAGAAAATGCATAAACAACCAAGGGGCAATTATTTCGCTGTAGCGCCCTGCGACGGACCAATCTGCGCCAAATACGAACCCAAAGATGGGCTCTCCAAAAAAGAATAAAACGGTGAAAGGAATGACTCCGGCCGCTGCCAGGGACCAAGCTGTTTTCGACATAATGGGCCTAAGCGACTGGCCATTTTGGATGGTGCTGGCCATACGCTCGTTAAGAACCTGCGATAGCGATGAACCAAATACTTGCACCGGGACGCGCAAATAGCGCAACGTAAAAGCAAATAAGCCGAGGGTAAGGTCCGAGTAGAAAAAAGAAATCATAAAAAGCAACAAGGTCTTTTGACCTTCGTCAAAAAATGCGTGGAAGCTGCTTACAAAGGGGAAATCCCGATACTTCTTGAATAGAAACCTACGTGAGATACGGGATTTCCAACCGGCCTGAAGTTGCTCTCTCACAGCTACTGGCCTGAGAAAGGCTAAGATGGGAATAAAGGTGCCTAAAATTAAGCCACCCGTCAGCCCGATGGCCGATGCATTGCGCAAACCAAACAAATATTTGAATCCATTATTCCCCATGGCTCCGAGTATCTTATTCGAGCTAATCTGTTTAAACGCGCGAAGCCGTATCAGTACCTGACTTAAAATATTGTGGGTGCCTTGAAGCAAGACTCCCAGGGGCAAGAATAAGAGCAAGAACGGTAAGTCGGAGTTTCGCAAGGCACTACCTATTTCGTGTCGGAAAGGAATAACAAGCACCGAAATGCAGGTAAACACAATCAAAATCTGAAAAGAAAGCCGCAATAAACCCTGGGCTTCATCGGCGGCTTTTGGAATAATAATAGCGAGTTCGAAGCGAAGCGAACCAACTACGACAATTAGCGCCAATATTTTGGCATAAAGCTCAAATCCTGCGAAGTCGGCCGGGCCATAAAGCCTTGTGATCAGCGGTGCAAAAAGAATTTGCAAGACCATGGCGATCGTATTAGCCGAGTAAACCACCGCTACATTGCGTGCAAACTCCGAGCGCAGAAATCGATTTTTAAATTGCTTCATCCGCCTGCTCTGCTTTAAAGTTTCTAACGGCGACATGAATAAACCATCTGCTTAAGCCGATCATGCTCAGATAAAATATGCTCTGCACGGCCACGAATATTCGGAGGGTGTCGAGCGCATCAAAACCGAGCCAAATACCGGTAAAAATACCGGCTACTACCAAGATCAAATGCACCAGGTCGAGCCACATGGTTTCCTTTTGGCGTTGTAAGTGCAGGTTGACAAACGAAAGCGCTGTGCTCACAAAATTGATTACAAACCACCACACGAGTACTTCAACGAAAGGTTGCGTTCCAGACCATCGCGGCCCTAACAAATAATCGATTGAGCCTTCGGGCAGCAGCAAGATTATCAATAACGTGCTTAGGGCAATACTCGCTAAAATACGCAGGCTGAGCACGTAAATTTTCAGCAACAATCGAGGGTCTTTTACTTCGCTCACCCGCTGATAAAAAACTTGTGCGAATGAGGAAGCAATGATATTGAGCGGGGCGAAAACCAGTCGGCGTGCTAAACCTATAAAACCTACAGCCGGGCTGAAATAAATGCTAAACAAATACACATGCGCCCAAGCGCTTGCGCGTCCGAATAAGCTGCCCCAAAGGTTATAGCGGGGATAACGGTAATATTCTTTCGCCAGACGTTTCATGGCCTGCTGATCCCAATTCGTGCCCTTCACTTCCGGATCGGCGGTAAATCGAGCCAGATAAAAGCCAGCCATGGCAAGCCTACCTGTTACAAAGCCAAATACCAATCCAAGCCCCGTAGGCCGCATAAACCCAAAACCCAATTTCGTGGCTTCGGCCGTACTGGTTTCGATTACTTTGGTAGTTGCCAAAAGGGTATAACGCTTATTACGGCTAAACCAATAGTTAAATGCCAGGTGCACAGCGTAAAGCAAAACACCTACACCAATTAAAGGCGCCAGGGTCTTCATTGCCGGATTATTAAACAGATCGGCCAGGTAATCGTCGAAGAGGAAGCCGAACAGCGTGAGTGCAGCGGCAGAAATAAGGGAGAGCAGAAGTACAAGGTACACCAGCTGGATGGCATCGCTGCGTTTGGTGGGTTGCATTATGGCAAACTCGTACTTCAAAGTGGCAAATACCGCGAAGATTTCCACGAGCATCATATACTGCTCAAGACTTGCAAAGTCGGCGGGTGTATAGAAACGGGTAATTAAGGGCAATACCAGTAATGGTAGAACCTGTGCGAGTGTGGTGCCCGAAATAAGGCGAAGAACATTTACTCCAAAATCCGATCCTTTGAAGGGGGACTTCATTCGCCGGAACTATTGGCTTGCAAATTCGACCAATACCACGGCATGGCTTCGGCTATACCCGCTTGGAGATCGTGCGCTGGCTTGTAGCCCAAGAGGGTTTTGGCCTTTGAAATATCGGCAAGGGAATCGCGCACATCGCCGCTGCGGGCAGCGGCAAAATGCAAGGGCACATCCGCAATGGATGGATCGAAATGGAGGAGCTCGCTGCGTATCAGCGTTAAGAGATCTATTAAAGACGTGCGATCGCCAAAGGCTACATTGTAAACCTGGTTTAAGGCCTGTTGACGGTCTGTAGATGCGGCCAAGTGATTCATTTGCAATACATTGGCAATGTAGGTAAAATCGCGGGTTTGTAAGCCGTCGCCATGCACTTCGGGGCTGCGATGCGAAATGAATGCTTCAATAAATCTAGGAATGGCCGCTGCATAAGCCCCATTGGGTGTCTGACGCTTTCCAAACACATTGAAGTAGCGCAGACCAATCAATTCGAGCCCGTAGATATTGGCATACACATGGGCGTAAAGTTCATTGGCATATTTCGTAACCGCGTACGGTGAAAGCGGCATACCGATATGTTCCTCCACTTTTGGAAGAGCCAGGCTATCGCCGTAGGTGCTGGAGCTGGCGGCATAAACCACCCGCTTTACTTGTTGCATCCGTGCTGCTTCGAGCACGTTTAAGAAGCCTGTAATATTAACTGCATTGGTACTCAACGGATCATTAATACTCCTTGGCACGCTGCCGAGAGCGGCCTGATGAAGCACTAAATCGACGCCTTGCATGGCTTCCATCAGTGCATCTATATCTCGAATATCTCCTTCATAAAAAGCGAAGCCTTCCCTCGAAATAAGGTGAGAAATATTCGAACGAAAGCCTGTGGCCAGATTATCGAAACAGCGCACTACATTGCCAGCCTGCAAAAAGGAGTCGCAAAGATGAGAGCCGATAAAGCCGGCACCTCCGGTAATCAAGACCACTTTGTCGCGGCAAAGTTGATCCATGGCTACTTATTTTGCGTAGTTGATTGCCCGCTTTTCGCGAATAACTGTAATCTTCACCTGACCGGGATAGGTCATCTCGTTTTGAATCTTTTGCGATATATCAAAACTCAGGGTATCGGCCTGATCGTCGCTTACCTTCTCGCTTTCAACCAAAACCCTTAATTCGCGGCCTGCTTGAATGGCGTAAGACTTGGTAACCCCTGGATAGCTCATAGCCAGATTTTCAAGGTCGTGGAGACGCTTGATGTACGAGGCTACCACTTCGCGGCGAGCACCGGGACGGGCACCACTGATGGCATCGCATACCTGAATGATTGGCGAAAGTAAATTGTCCATCTCGATCTCATCATGGTGGGCACCAATAGCATTGCATACTTCCGGTTTTTCACCGTATTTCTCGGCGAGCTGCATACCCAGAATGGCGTGTGGTAATTCCGGCTCATCTTCGGGTACTTTTCCAATATCGTGGAGGAGTCCGGCACGCTTAGCAAGTTTTACGTTCAAGCCCAACTCCGCAGCCATTATCGCGCTGAGATTGGCCACTTCACGGCTGTGCTGCAGCAAGTTTTGGCCGTAACTCGATCGGTACTTCATTCGGCCTACCATGCGCACCAAATTGGCGTTAAGCCCGTGAATACCCAAATCGATACAGGTGCGTTTACCCGTTTCCACAATTTCTTCTTCAAGTTGCTTCGTCACTTTTTTCACTACTTCTTCGATGCGTGCGGGATGGATTCGTCCATCGGAAACAAGCTGATGGAGCGACAATCGCGCTATTTCTCTGCGCACCGGATCGAAACAGGAAAGAATAATCGCTTCTGGCGTGTCGTCAACAATGATCTCTACACCCGTTTCGGCTTCGAGCGCGCGAATGTTGCGCCCTTCTCTACCAATAATCCGACCTTTCAGTTCATCGCTCTCTATATTGAATACCGATACCGAATTTTCGACCGCATGCTCCGTAGCTAAGCGCTGAATGCTCTGGATGACAACTTTCTTCGCTTCCGAAGCGGCGGTAAGCTTCGCTTCATCAATAATGTTTTTAATGTGACTCATAGCCTCCGTGCGAGCTTCATCCTTCAGCGCCTTGGTGAGTTCCGTCTTGGCATCTTCAGCCGAAATATTGGCTACGCGTTCAAGTTGCTCTACAGCTTGTGCATGCGACTTTTCGAGATCGCGCTGCTTCTTTTGCACGACCTCCTGAAGCCGGGTATAATTGGCTTTTTGACCTTCTACATCCCGACTTTGCTTCTTATTCTCTTCCACTTGCTGGCTCAGCTGAGACTCCCGTTGCTTTAACCGATCTTCCGTACTTTGAATTTTTCGATTTCGCTCCTTAATGGCTTGTTCGTGCTCATCTTTAAGTTGCAGAAACTTCTCCTTGGCCTGCAGCATTCGCTCCTTCTTGATGGCTTCGCCTTCTTTTTCGGCCTCTTCGAGAATTGAGTTTCTTTTCTTGGTGAAAACGGCGTTCAGCGCCATCCATGCCACGGCTCCGCCAGCGATTATACCGGCAAGGGCACCAATTACAATTGATAATATATCCATATCTAAAAAAATAGTGCACTCTCGTGCTGATTTGTTTAGATGCGGGTATCGGGTGCTATAGCAGCAATTTAACCTTCAATTCGAGCTGATCGAGCAAGCCAGGTTCTATGGAGAGCTTCGATTTTTCTTCCAATTCGAGCAGTTTCGTAGCATTTTGAAGCGCGGTCATGGCCAGCAAATCTTGCTTGTCCTTCACCACGTAATTATCCTGGAGTTGCTTCAAATTATTATCTACGTCCATGGCAGCTTTGCGCACTCTATCTTCTTCATCGGCTTGCACCGTGATGGGATAAATACGCCCTGCAATGGTCACTTTTATCGATAGTTGGCTCATGCGTAAAATCTATCTATTTAATAATGCTATACACTTGTCAATTTCCCGCACCAATTCATTTACTCGGTGCTTCATTTCGGCTTTTTCGCTCACCTTACCGGCAATCGATTTGGCCATTTTCATTTTATCGTATGCTACCTGCAAACTGTCTAAGCGCTCGGTATCTCTTCGCAATCGAGATTCGAGCTCATCTACCCTTTTTTTCAGGGTGTCATTATCGGTTCGCAACTTTTCGAATCGCAGATGAGCCTTGTCCAGGTTGGCGGATAAGGCGGCTATTCGGGTTGATACTTCGGTCATTTTTCTACCTTGCAGATGGCACAATGTTACGCAAAAGTAAGTTAGGCAAGAGCATCTACAAAGTGTATGCTTGTTTAAAACGCCTTCTGTTCACCCCATTTTGTTTACATCTTCGCTTTGGAGCGGTTTTCGAGCCATGTTGCATCCATAGCTTCGCTGCTTAAATCCGATCGTATCGATGCCCTATTTAATAGCTTTACTCTTTTGCTTTACGTCATTTGCCAGTTACGCTCAAACCGCCGAAAATGCTGATTTTGCTCCTCCGTTGCGCATTCCCCTCTTCCTTTCGGGAAATTTTGCCGAGCTCCGCTCTAACCATTTTCATACGGGAATCGATATAAAAACAGCAGGGGTCGAAGGTCAAGTGGTACAGGCTATTGCCGATGGTGTTGTGAAGCGGATTGGGGTATCGCCGGCAGGCTATGGAAATGTGCTTTACATAGAGCATGCAAATGGCTACACATCTGTGTACGGCCATCTTCAGTCCTTTTCACCGGCTATTACTAAATTGGTAAGGACGAGGCAATACCAGGAGAAATCTTTCAAGGTAGATTTCACGCCTGATGAACCATTGCAGGTATCGAAAGGTGAGCAAATAGCGCTGAGTGGAAACTCGGGAAGTAGTGGCGGGGCCCATCTCCACTTCGAAATCCGGGACACGAAATCGGAACACCCGCTTAATCCCCTCCTTTTCAAATTCAACGTTAAGGATAATATTCCTCCGCGCATCCGTGGCATCAGATTTCACGCCTTGAGCGATACCACTTTTATAAATGGAAAGAACGAAGCCAAAAGCTTTTTAATAACTGGCGATAATGGGAATTACCAACTCAAAGCGGGTCAGAAAATCGAAATTTATGGAGCATTTGGTATTTCAGTGCACGGTATCGATCAGCTGAATGGTCAGCCAAATAGCTGTGGTCTTTACGGCATTGAACTCCGTGTTGATGATGATTTGATCTGCGCTCAACAATTTGATGAACTCGATTTTGAAACCACGCGTCATATAAACTGCTATACCGACTACGAAGCTTTTAAAACCCGCGGATGGCATTACCACAAGTCCTATCTCGAGCCTGGCAACAAGTTGGAAATTTATACGCCTACCCCGCCCGACCGTGGAGTAATCAGCATCGCAACCGCAGGTGCCCATAAACTAAATTATAATCTAAGCGATGCTCATGGCAACGTATCCAAGCTTTCGCTCTCTTTCCAATCCATCGAAAAAACCCCTGTTTTAGTCGATGGCTCTCCAAAGTTCACGGCTTATTTTCCATTCGATCAAACCAATACCTTTTCATATCCTGGCGAATTGGAAGTGGAGATTCCGAAAGGCGCGCTCTACGATAATTTGAAATTTCAGGCGTCCAGGCAATTAGCCGGAACTGGGGAATTATCGCCTCAATTTTTGGTTCACAATTATTACACACCGCTCCAATCGGCTGTAATGCTGCGTTTCGATTGGTTCGCAATAGCTCCAAATTTGCGCGAGAAGGTAGTCGCTCGTCGCGAAGATCCCGCCGGAAAGATAGGCTACGTTGCCGGAAAGGCGAGCGCCGAAGGGTTTGAAATTCGCACAAAGGATTTTGGAAAATTTGCCTTGGTTCTCGACACCGTGGCTCCCGAAATTATACCAGGCAAATACAGCGCATCGGGCGCGATACTCAACAGCCGTTCCGGGCTGCGCTACACCATCCGCGACAGCAGAGCCGGCGTGGCCACTTATACTGCTACGCTCAATGGGGAATGGATTCTTGCGACTTACGACGCCAAAAATGCAGCATTAACTATAGACGTATCGGAAAGTGGGTTCAAAAAAGGAAAAAACGAGCTAATCATAGCCGTGGACGATTATTGTGGGAACCGAAAGGAGCGAAGATTTACTTACACCTACTAATTATAAATCTCACCGGTGAAAATCAACCAAGCCGTCGATCGGTGTCTTGATTACTCTATCGACGGTGATGCCGTAATGAGCAGCTTTCTTCTCAATCATGGGCCGAAAATGATAGCCAATCGAACCAACCAAGCGCATCGGATAGGACTGGTAATTGTCATAGTGGATGATGTAGCGCTCAAAGAATTTCATGAAAGCATCGTCGGCCAAAGCATCGAAGTACGGATTGCCCAAATTATTGAGGACGAAGCGGCTGAAAGAAGCCAAAAATCTATTTGGGAAGCGCTTTTTATAAACGGTGAAGGAAATTTGATCCTTGCTCAAGCTGTATTGGTCAATGAATAATTTCCGGATCTCTTCGGGCATGAGATCGTTCATAAAATCGCGCACCACCTTGCGGCCTATGTGCATGCCACTGCCTTCGTCGCCAAGTATGTAACCTTGACCTCCGAGGTTGAGTTTGATCTCGCCATCTATAAAAAGGCAAGAATTCGAGCCAGTCCCTAAAATACAGGCTATTCCAGATTCGTCATGAAACAAAGCTCTGGCTGCACCCAAAAGATCATGGTAAATATAAATTTTTGCGTTGGTGAAAACCTTCGCAAAGCCTTCATTCATGATCTTGACATTCTGCGTATTGCTGCTGCCCGCGCTGTAGAAAAACACCTCTGTGAGATCGAGGTGCGTGAAAGGGGAAAAATCGATTTCGTCGAGGGTTTTGGCAATGGTAGCCGCGGTGTGGAAATAGGGATTTATCCCTTCGCTGTTGTAATCAAATTGTTTCCCGGTGTCGTTTAGGAGTCTCCAATCCGTCTTGGTAGAGCCGCTATCTGCAATGAGCTTCATAGGGCATAAATCTAAGACTTTTCGCCTTCATCGGCTCAGCGCGATGCGAAGAGAAATTTATTGACGTTCACCAAATTGTATTTTACCGCATACATCACTACCGCCGCTGTATTGTTTACACCCAATTTTTGCATAATATTTTTGCGGTGGGTATTTACGGTATGCGGGCTCAAAAAGAGGCGGTCGGCGATCTGCGTATTGGTCAATCCTTCGGCAATAAGCGCAATAATCTCCTGCTCGCGAAGGGATATTTGGACTGGCTGGCAACTGAAATTTTCAAACTCCACACTATTGGGATCAATTTCTACCTGTTGGATGGTTTCCAGGATCGATCCGCAGAAAAATTTATCGCCTTTTGCCGTTTCGCGGACAGCTCCAACAATTTCATCGAGGTCGCAATCCTTCTTCACGTAGCTCATCACGCCTGCCCGTAAAGCATTTATCAAGGTGCTGCCTTCCCGATCGGGAGTGATGGCCACCACGCCCATCGACGGTTGAAGATTAATGGCCAATGGTATTGTTTCTAATGCGAAGCCCGAAGCTGTAAAGTCGATAAGCAACACATCGGGCTTGATGGTTTTAAGCAGTTCGAGCAGCCCGGCGGAATGACTGGCTTCTCCATCGATACGAATATCCGTTTCGGAGCCAAATAAAGCACTCATTCCAAGCCGGGTGAGCCGATTACTATCAGCAATACAAAGAGATATCGGCTCGGATTGAATCATCTATTTAGATTGTATTTAAATAACAAAGATAGGTTGCAATGGTTCTACACTCAAAATAATCTTATCCCCAATTCATGGTAATTTGAATAAATGCCCTTCCAAATGGGAACATTACTACATGCACGCTTAGCTCAAAAAGTGCGGCGATCGTTTGAAATATTTCACTGACCAATTGGAATTATTAGTCCCTCGTTGGCGGTAACGACATGTGGAAAAATTTCAGAAGCTTCCTTCTTAAAAGCTTCGTCGCTCCGGTAGCGCGCCGAATAATGACCCAGGATTAGGGTTTTCGCGCCGGCGTCTAAAGCTACCTGAGCTGCTTGGCGCGCTGTACTATGCATCGTGGCAAGAGCCCGTTTGGAATCATCTTCGAGGAAAGTAGCCTCGTGGTAGAGCAAATCGACCCCCTTTACAAATCCAGAAGTAGCGGGCACATAGGCCGTATCGGTACAAAACGCATAGGCTCTTGGAGGAGCTGCTTGAAATGTGAGTTCGCTGTTGTCGACTATCTGCCCGTCAGAAAGCGTGAGGTTTCCCCCTGCTTTAATCTGCCGAATGCGAGCAGGAGCTATGCCGTATTTGGCTATGGCTTCGGGGCGAATGTTGAGTGGTCTGGGAAGTTCTTCGATTTTAAACCCGCAGGTCGGCACCCCGTGTTTAAGTGGAAAACTCGACACTTTCAAGGCCTTAGTCTCGAGTATCACCGACTCGGCTGCATACCCCAATTCATGCCAAACTAAAGGGTAACGGAGCCTGGATTGAGAGACCTTGAGCTGCAACTCTACCGCCGATTGTAAATCGGGGTGAGCGTAGATGTTCATCTCGCGGGTGCGTCCTAAAAGATGCAGTGTAGAGAGCAGACCTGGCAAACCCAGACAATGATCGCCGTGCAAATGCGTAATAAAAATGTGACTAATCCGCTGAAACTTTAATTGAAAACGCCGGAGCTGCAGCTGGGTACCTTCGCCACAATCGAAAAGAAAGTATTGCTCGTTGTAATTTACTAATTGCGCGGTAGGCAGATGCCTTAATGTAGGCGTTGCACTTCCACAACCTAAGATAGTAAGTTCAAACTTGATACGCTTGGTGGGATGCACCGCTGTGGTTTAATGGACTATCATCAATCGCCGGGTGTGCTTCTGACCTAATGCTTCTACCACGCAGAGGTAAATTCCTTCAGGGAGGGCCGTAGTAGAAATGGTGATATTGTTTTGTCCCGGGATTAAACTTATGTTACGCTTCAGAACCTCCTTGCCTACCAGGTCGAACACTCTGAGTGTACCTTTACCTGCTTGAGTAACCTGGGTGCTCAGTACCGTTTGATCATTAGCCGGATTTGGCATCAAGTTTAAATAACCGAAATCACGTCTGGATGCATCATTCACCGAAAGTGGCCAATTGACCTGAATTTTGTACCCTGTGAAATTGAGCGGAAACGTACCTAGATTGGTGTAAACTGCAAGTAATATTTCTAAATCGTACAAACCGCCGATATTGGGGATTCCGCTAATTACTCCGCATCCGACGCTGCCACCAAGAAAAGTACAAGGCGATACAAGCGGAGAATTACATACGAAGCTCAAGCCTTCAGGCAAGTTAAACACTTGTACCAACTGGGCGGAATCGACTGTAATAAAAGGCAGATCTAAAAATCCGCCATTTGCTGGAATCTTTACGTCAATCTGCTGCACGTATAGCGCATTGACGGTAGCCTGAGCAAAGTTTGCAATGGTATCTGGAATAGCACCAAATTCAATTCCGGTAAAATCTCCCTCCGGGGTGCATTGACCTGACGCGAAAAGGGTAGATCCTAAAAGGGCAAATCCAAGTAAAAAGTGTTTCATATTGAAAAATTTATTCATCCGCATTTAGGTCGCGTTCAATTTCTTCCATTAGGACTAGATCGATCGCTTCGTTGCGGGTTGGTGTAATGTTAAATACGGTTTGTAATTGTGAGATATTTACTAATTTTTCTATCGCTGGATGAAGCCCACAGATAGCAAAAGTTCCATTGTTTTCCTTGCACAGTCGATTTCCGGTGAGCAAGGCGCTTAGTCCACTCGAATCGCAATAGCGCGTATTTTGTAGATCGACTATGATGTTGCGATTGCCGCTTTTCAGCTGAAATACCAATTCTGTTTTTAGATCGGGCGCACTCAAAGTATCAAGCTTCTCTACTTCAGAAACCACCGTGGTATACTTTTCGTCGTTTTCAACTTTAAATTTTGTCATGCTTTAAAAGGAGTTTGCTCCAAATATACCATTTTATGATTGCCGTTCAATTTTTCCAGCCAAAAGGTAAAGTACGGCCATTCTTACGGCCACCCCGTTTTCAACTTGCTGCAGAATAAGGCTATGCGCGCCGTCGGCTACTTCGCTGCTTATCTCCACACCTCGGTTGATCGGGCCTGGATGCATAATCAGTATCTCTTTATCGAGCGAGTCGAGTATGTCTTTGGTCAGGCCAAAGAGCATGCTATACTCGCGGAGCGTTGGAAAATAAGCCAACTCTTGCCGTTCGAGCTGGATGCGAAGCATATTGGCCACATCGCACCATTGCAGCGCTCTGCGCAAGTTATGCTCCACTTTTACTCCAAGCGAATGAATATGCTTCGGGATGAGTGTGGTAGGTCCGCAGACCATTACTTCTGCTCCTAATTTTTGCAGACAGAATATGTTGCTCAGTGCAACGCGTGAGTGCAATATATCGCCTACGATCACCACACGCTTTCCCTTCAAAGTCCCCAACTTTTCGCGGATGGTAAAGGCATCGAGCAAGGCTTGTGTGGGGTGTTCATGTGTGCCGTCGCCCGCATTTACAATCTGCGCATCTACATGTTGCGACAAGAAGTGAGCAGCGCCGGGGTTGGGGTGGCGTATCACCACCATATCTACCTTCATAGCCAAAATATTATTGACCGTATCTATGAGGGTTTCGCCTTTCTTGACAGATGAGTTTGATGATGCAAAATTGATCACATCAGCCGAAAGTCGCTTTTCGGCCAACTCAAAACTTAGTTTGGTTCTTGTAGAATTCTCAAAAAATAGGTTTGCGATGGTAATGTCGCGAAGGCTCGGCACCTTTTTTATAGGACGATTGATCACCTCTTTGAAGTTATCGGCAGTGGTAAGGATGAGTTCAATGTCTTCGCGTTGAAGGTATTTTATGCCAAGAAGGTGTTCAACGCTTAAACTGCTCATGCTTTGTCTTCGATTGAAAATAAGGTGACTCTATCTTTTCCTTCCGTTTCAAGCCAATCTACTGCTACGCGCTCGCTGGCAATGGTATCGACCATTTTACCAGTATAGTCTGGCTGCACGGGCAGTTGCCTGCTGAATCGCCGATCTATCAGCACCAATAGCTCGACTTTTCGAGGTCGCCCGAAGGCCAGCATTGCATCGAGCCCGGCGCGGATGGTACGCCCGGTAAACAGCACATCGTCGATGAGTACCACGTTCAGATCTTCCAGCTCAAAATCGAGCTCTGTTTCACTGGGAATAGGCGGTTCGGCCTTGCGGCGAAAATCGTCGCGGTAGAAAGTAATGTCTAATTTTCCCGATCGAATATGGTTAATGCCTTTGCGTTCCTTCAGCTCTTTCACTATTCGGTCGGCCAAATATATACCACGAGGCTGCAAGCCAATAATCGCGGTGCGACTGAAATCGCCGTGATTTTCCATCAATTCATGGCATAGCCTTGTGATGGTTACAGAAAGTTGTTGGCTATTTAAGAGCTCGATGGGCTTCATACTGCGAGCGCAAATATAGCAGAACGATAGAAACCTTTATCCCGGATTTAGATCCGGACGTTACTTTGGCTAATAGATTCGAAAAGAAAAAAGGATCCCAATCGACTGCTTAAAAATTCCACCATGTATTTCCAGACGAAACATTACCGAGGTAGATGGTTCCTCCATCGCAACTGTAGGACGATCGTTGTACTTGGTCTTCCTTAAATTCGAAGATTTGGTATTTCCCGTCAAAATCGTCCCTTATTTCATCTGCAGGTGTAACAAGGAAATCTAGAAAGGAGATTTTTTGGTATTCTAACTTCCTATCTAACAGGCTGTCCTCAGGCGCGACATCTTCTTTGGTAGGCTCGCAGCTTAGTTGGGCGTAGAATTTTTTTAGATTTTTCCCGGGAGCTGCGATTTCGAATTGAGCCGATTTATCGTTTGAATAGAGTGTAACTCTTCCTTCCGAGTTGGAATAAGTATTCTGACCAATGCTATAATCTATATTCCAACTTCTCACTACCGCCCCTTCAATTGGTTTACCCGAAATGGAGTCAAGAATTAGAAAATCGGTTCGGTAGTTTCGGTATCCCACCATATTGAAATAGTTATCCTGGCAAGAGCACGATCCCGAAGAATTGAGTTTATCGATTTTCGAAAATTTACCTGCTGCCGGTTTTGGAACACCAAATACTGTGGCTCCCGCAGGCGTCTGCGTCCTACCGGTATCGGTCAAAATACCGCTCCGTCGAGCTTCATAAAAAGGAGATTCGGAGAGATCCATGTATTCCCACCAACCGAGACCTATTCCGCCGCAATTCACTACCCGTTGTGCAACTTCATCGACAAAGCGACTTTGCATTTCATTGCTGATTGAGTCTTCGCCAGCCCCCAGGGAAGTTTCACCTATCATCCAAGGCTTTTTAGAAAACTTCGAATACCAATAAATTTCATTGGGAATACGCATAGGATTATAACTGTGAAAGCTCAAAAAATCGACATCTAGCATCGATGGGTCCCATCTGAAAACTTCTATAGGTTCTGAGCTTCCCACTGTGAGTAGTTGATCGGGCGCATGCTCGTCCATCAGCGATCTCCATCTCTTCGAAATATCAATGGCTTGCTCTTTAGAATAATCTCTTCCTTCTAAGCTGTAAAGCGGTTCATTAAAAAAGTCGTAAGAGAAAATAGCCGGCTCTTGGCTGAACAGCCGAAGCATTCGCTCTGTATAAGCCCAGACTTGATGCTCGTCAAGCGGGCGGTAAATCAATACCATTACTTTCATATCACTCTCCGCACATAGACTTATAAAGCCTCTGAGCGCATCCAATAATGACTCGTAATCTCTCTCCATGCTCAGAAACCGACTACCAGCATAATAGCCATAGGTGGTGTCATTGACAGCAATTCTGTCAATACATAGCCTTATTGTATTGAAGCCAAGGCTCCGGATATATTGAAGCTGATTTTTAGTTTCGGTTTCAATGATTGCTTTCGAAGGTGAGTTTCTGTGCTCGGGAAGGAGATAATAGGGCACCGGTCCGACCGAGATAGCTTCGCCGTGGTTGTAGTAATGACCCACATAATTGAGCATCACGGGGAAGAAGCGTTTACCGCCTTGGCTGAAGCCATCGTCTGAAAGACGAACGAACCGTTCGTCTGGTTTCTCACAGCTTGTTAAAAGAAGGATAGGAAACAGAATCCATACCAAATTTGGTCGGAAACAAACGCGAAGGCGCTTTTGGAGAATGATGGTATAGCGGAAGAAAGTGATCACAATCTTGTTACATTTAGTGAGAAAGTTGAAGCGAGCGAATAATCAAATAAAAGGCGAATCTAAAATTATCTGACGTAATCTTAGGCTAACCGTTGGAAGGCAATCTCTATTTTATGGCAATTTCCAAGATCTTGGAATTTCTATTCACCTTCTAATATCCATTGCGACAAGCCCAATAGTAGATCACTAAAATGTGAAAATTATCGCGTTTGCTCAGTCAGATGTTCTATGAACAGAAGTGATCTGTCACTGAATTCAAAGCGATGGTTTGCGCCAAATCTAAATCAATTTTTACCTGATGTTTACGCGTCATGATTGAAACGTGTTCGACGCCTATATACCTGCAAGGTCAATGCAACAAGAACTAAAGCAAGCAGAAGAAACGGGTTGAAAGGCTTTTATACACTTGTAAATTGAGCAATAATAATATCGGCCAATTCATCGCCAATCCGCTCCTGAGCTTCATCGGTCGCCGCTCCGATATGCGGAGTCAAAGCGATTTTCGGATGTTTCAAGAGAGCTTCCCATGGGGTGGGCTCGTTGTCGAACACATCCAATGCGGCTGCGTAAATATGTCCGCTGTTGAGTGCTTCGGTCAGGGCCTTCTCCTCCACTACCCCGCCACGCGCAGCATTCACGATCACCGAGCCTTTCTTCATCATAGCAAGCTCAGCCGATCCGATTACTGCGGAACCATCCTTCTGCTTAGGGACATGGATAGAAATGGCATCGCTCTGGCGCAACAGGGTGTTGAAATCTACTTTCTCCACCTGAACACTGACCTGACCAAAACCTTCTACTTGGAAAGAAACGAGGGTATTAACATCGAACACATCGGTACAGATCACCTTCATTCCGCTGCCCAAGGCGTATTTTGCCACCGCCTGGCCAATACGACCAAAACCGATTATCCCAAGGGTTTTGCCCCGAAGTTCAAAGCCTTTGCCGTATTTCTTTTTAAGCGCACCAAATTCAGCAAGCCCTTTCGATGGCATTTGTCGGTCTGCATCGTAAGTCATTCGGGCTAAGCTAAAAAGCTGGCCCAAAACCAACTCCGCGACAGATTGGCTGCTGCTAGCCGGTGTATTCGCAACGATTATCCCTTTCTCGCGTGCATAGGCCACATCGATATTGTCCATGCCCACACCGCCGCGAACGACGATTTTCAAACCGGGACAAGCGTCGATAAGGTCTTTGCGCACCACTGTGGCGCTGCGCACACAGAGGGCTACGATATTGTGGGAATTGATATGGTCAATCAAGTCAGACTGGGGCACCATGGTGGTGCTCACTTTAAATCCCGCTGCTACCAGTTTGGCTACAGCCGATGGGGATAAACCGTCATTTGCTAATACATTCATAGGAGAAAAAATTATGCTTTTCGTTCGAGTTCTTTCATGGCATCCACCAGCACTTGCACACTTTCGATTGGTAAAGCATTGTACATGGACGCTCGGTAACCGCCAACCGAACGGTGACCTTCTATACCACTTACGCCCGCACCTTTCCAAAGGGCGTCGAAGGCATCTTTATGCACTTCATTATGAAGCACGAAGGTCGCGTTCATATTACTGCGGTCTTCCACAGCAGTTGTTCCTTTAAAGAGTGGATTTCGATCTATCTCTCCATAGATCAAGGCCGCCTTTGCTTCGTTTCTCTTTTGGATAGCTTTCACACCACCAAAATCCTTTAACCATTGCAGCGTGAGCATCGACACGTAAACCGCAAATACAGGAGGCGTATTGTACATCGACTCTTTTTCGTGCTGAGCCGCCAGATTATGCATTGCCGGGAGCTTTCGACCAGTTTTGCCGAGTTTCTCTAAGTTGGCTATGTAGAGCGTGGTGCCAGCTGGCCCCATATTCTTTTGCGCTCCGGCATAAATCAGATCGAAATCGGCCACATTAATTTCCTTGCTAAAAATATCGCTCGACATATCGCAAAGCATCGATACCGGCGATTTCGGGAATTGCCTAAACTGCGTGCCGAAAATGGTATTATTTGAAGTAAAATGCAGATAATCAGCATTGGAAGGAACAATATAATCCTTCGGAATAAAGTTGTAGTTGGCGTCCTTGCTGGAAGCAATTACTTCCACATCGCCGAGCAATTTTGCTTCTTTGATGGCTCCACTAGACCAAGTACCTGTATCAAGGTAAGCAGCGCGACCGCTTTCCGATTTCATAAAATTGAGAGCAGCTGTGTAAAAGCCAAGGGTAGCTCCGCCTTGCAGAAACAGCACGGTGTAACCTTCCGGCACACCGAGTAGCTCATGCACAAGGGCCCGGGCTTTTTCCATAATAGCCACAAATGGCTTACTGCGGTGCGACATTTCTATAAGCGATAGGCCGTGGCCATCGAGTTCAATTACACTCTCGGAAGCTTTTTTAAGGACTTCTTGCGGAAGAATGCAAGGTCCGGCACTAAAATTATGGATCATCTTTGGCAAAATCTAAGGTCTGTGAGACCGTTTTTTCGGATGCAAAACTAAGGCATATTTTTCAATGGACAAGGAAAGGAAGATGAACCTTATGCTCAAAAAATTACTTCCCGATCAGCGGATTGATGGTGTCGCGGCTTCGGCTTAAATCGGGGCGAGATGGAAAGTTAAACTGCGGCTTCTCGTCGTAGCTTTTGGGACGAGCCATGTCAAAGTTTTCGAACAATACCCATGCGCCCGTTGATGCGTTCCATTGATATGCATCGAAACTATCGCTCGGACCATAAAATGCATAATTGCCATCAAGTCTCGACTGCACGGGCGTAAGATGGTCGAACACGATCGCTTTCTTGGGCGCAATATAGCGCAGCGTCATCACCACTTCTTCACTGTAAGTGAATACGCGGCGAAAAACCTTCTTGTCGTTTAATTCAAAAATAGGTGCCCCGAGTTCCACTTGGTTACCCTTTCCGAATACCAAAGCGTCGATCACCTTTCGGGTAATGAGCTCATCGGCGGCATCCCAGCCCAACAAGGTGTAAGTCTTGCCTTGTTTCGATTCGGTGACCTGAATATCGTAATACAAACAGCCGTACCAGCTATCGGGCATCAACGTCTTGCCGATCAACTTATCACTGGGTGTTTGGCTGTCTATAAGTTCGGTATGTGATTTACCGCCTGAGAGTAGAATGAGACATTCGTACCGGCTCGAACCATCCATTTGCGGAATTTGCCAGTTGAAAAACCGGAAGAAATTATCGGAGCTTTTCAAAGTCGCAATGCGGAGCAGCTGATCGAATGGATAATCGAAACAGTCTTCCTTTTTGAATGCCTTCAGGAGTTTAGCTTTGATTTGATCGGATGCTGCACTGCGCTTCACATCAGATGGAGCCTCTCCCAGTTGCGTTTCCAAAGCCAAGAGGTCAGTCTCAATCGACTCCAAGGTTTGTGCCTGGGCGCATAGTGAGAAAGCCGCAATGAAAATGGCCACTAAGAAACAATTTGAACCAACTTTTATCATGCCTGGCATGAACGCCAAAATCGGTTCGAGATTGCTCTTTTCGGCCATCAAAGGTGCATGAACTCTTTCTTCTCGAGCAGTTTTTCTTCGCTTTCGCGATAGTCGGGATCATCTACGCAGCAATCTACCGGGCAAACGGCGGCGCATTGCGGCTCATCGTGAAATCCTACGCACTCTGTACACTTATCGGTTACGATATAATACACATCCATATTTACCGGTACTTGCTCTTCGCCGGCATCGTAGGTATTTCCCATCGGAGTGGTAACTTGCCCATTCAAATCGGTGCCGTCGGTAAGTCGCCATTCCACGCCACCTTCATATATTGCGTTGTTGGGACATTCCGGCTCGCATGCCCCGCAATTGATGCATTCGTCGGTTATAATTATAGCCATGGCTTCTTATTCTTTTGTAATCTTTGCGGCAAAGATAATGCAGCAAGAGTTCAAAATTATTCAATTTAGTTATGAAAACGTCAAATTTGGTCTATAATTTACCCGAGCAAGCTTCAGGAAAGCTATCGAAATTGATCGGTGATTTAGCTTTGGCCAATGATCAATCGGAAGGTTATTTATCCGATTGGAACGACCAAATAAATCAAAGTACTATATTAAATCCTTGGTTCACAAGGACTAATGTTGTTCAGTCGCTTGAAGGGATAGCGCATATGATACGAAGAGAAGCATTGCAATCCTGGCTTAAAATGTACAATACCGGGGGTAAGTCAGAACCTAAGCGCGTAGGAATGGTGCTGGCCGGAAATATTCCTTTGGTCGGTTTTCACGATATTTTTTCAGTTGCCCTTTCCGGACACCATGCCGTTGTAAAATGTGCCAGTCAAGACCGCGTTCTGCTTCCGGCGCTTTTCAAAATTCTGCTGGAAGAAACCCATTTCGAAGGGTTTAATATTGAGTGGATCGACGGCCGTATGCCTCAAATAGATGCCATGATAGCCACTGGCAGCAACAATACATCGCGCTATTTTGAATATTACTTTTCAAAAGTGCCTCATATCATTCGCAAAAATCGAAATGCGGTGGCCATCCTTTCGGGAAATGAAAGTGAAGCTGAATTAATTGCGCTCGGCGCCGACATATTTAGCTATTTCGGAATGGGTTGTCGAAACGTCTCGAAACTATACATCCATAGCGATTTTGAAATTGACCGATTTTTCAAACCTATCTACCCTTACCACCCAATAATAAACCACCACAAGTACGCAAACAATTACGATTACTACCGCGCTTTGTGGATGCTCAACAGGGAAGATTTACTTGACAATGGGTTCTTAATTCTTCGTCCGTCAGAAGCCATTGCCAGCCCCATTGCATCCCTTTTTTACGAGCGATACACCGACGAAACCGTACTTCGCGACACCTTGAAGGGTCGGACCGAAGAGATACAATGCATCGTTTCGCAGACTGATATCCCTTTCGGAAAGGCACAGGCCCCCGATCTTTGGGATTATGCCGATGGAGTGGATACCATGGCGTTTTTGCAAGGGTTGGGTTAAAATCGCCCAGATAGGCCTCCTCCCCCGCCGAAGCGGTTGTCATAACTCGCCATGAGCGAAAAATTTCGCGAAAGCAAATATTCTACGCCTATTTGCCACGTGATCTCATTCCGGTAGCTTGGCTTTGATGGAACATATCCAGATTTTATTTTATAATCTTCATACATTACGGGAATTCATTGTAAATATCCTTTCTGCGCAGAGATCGGGCAAAGCTTACTTTTTCGTCATCAATTTCTAGTCCGTATCGGTAATCCTTAAACTTAATTCTGTAATAGTTTCGAAATCCTTTTAATTCTCTATGTTTTTTAAATCCCAATGCTTCTACAATTTTGAACGCTTTCAATTGTCTGAGCGACTGCAATTTTAATCTTTGAATCCCTTATTTCTTAAGGTCTTTAGAAAACGATCTGTCTACGTAGACAATCATTTCTTCAGTTCCGATATACAAGCTTCTGTGTTTACATATTCGCCTGTTCTACCGTTTTGAATCGCACAGGCCAATCCCATATCTTCAGCATT
>JBBQFC010000037.1:0-32122 GCA_038321615.1 Flavobacteriales bacterium
TCACTTATGGTTGACTGCTCTTTTATAGCCTCGATGGCTATCTTTGCTTTGAAACTTGCTTGGAAGGTTCGTCGTTCTTTTCTCATTGTTCAGAAAATTAAGGGTTATTAATTTCCTGTCCAAAAAAACTAGACCAGCTCATTTTGTTTTGGTTGTGTTGAATTATTAGTTGAGGGTGAACCATTGTTATTAATCGTAATCACATTTTTGTTTGATTGTGATGTTTTAGAAACTTCTGTCTTTTTATTCTTCTTAATTGCCAATATTATCCACATAATAACTGTAACTCCAATTCCGCTAAAAATCCATTCGTAGTTATTCATTATAAATTCTATTTTTTCTTTTTTACATTAGCCACAACGGTCTGGCTAAGAAACGTATCCCCCAGGGCATGTTTTCTTAGGTGATGTTGGCTGTAGTCTTTATTTCTTCTTTTTCAAGATTATGCTTTGGTTCTCTTCCATAATTTCCTTTAAATGTATAGTTCCGTTTTTAATGAATATTTCAATGTTGGTTCTATATCCATGACTTTCCGATTCATAATGTAGAGTACTTCTATGAATTCTGGGTTTTATGAATGTGGCATCTTTGTGTAATTTACACCCATTCCAATTTACAGAACTATCAGAAATTGTGACGTGACAACTTGAACTAAACCATGCATCATCTTGAGCAATTTCGTGGTATGTGCCGATCAATTCAGTCATCGTGTACTGCTTCTCTGTGCAGCTTGAAGCTGTCTCTAGAAATAAGAATGGAAGTAAAAATTTAAAGCTACCCAAGTCTATCTTTTTTAGATTACAGCCAACATCAGTATATACGCACTCCTACCCCACCTATTGCGCATATATCCTTTATACACGCAACGGAAGGCTCTTCAAATATAAGCCGTTCCGCTTTTTAAAACCCGCTGAATTTTTCAACACGCGAAGCGACTTCCCAACATTGTAAATATACGCGGCGGCTCGATGCATCCTAAGAAAGGCTGATAGCCAAAAAAAAGTTTTATCCGTTCTTAACCGTTAAGAACGGATAAGCTCAAAGTCAAGCCATCATTCTATTCGCAAATGACCAAGGGCGGAAAAAAACGAAAAGCTTCTTCCAAATCCAAACGATCCAACAGGAAACTATGGCTCTAAAATCGAGCTATTCGTTCGCAAAAAAGCCACCGAATTGCTCCGTTGGCTTGAGATTTTACGTATGATTAGCGAAGGAAGGCTGTAGAACGTTTCAGAACGAGGCCCTGGCCGATGGGTTTCGGCTGCTCGTTTATTTGCTGATTACCACCCGCTGGGTAGCTGTTCCTAAATCGCTTTGCAAAACCAGCACATACACGCCCGAAGGTAATGCACGCACATCGAGTGTTTCGCGCATTTGCCCTGAAACGGGCTGATTTCGCTCCAAAACGGTCTTTCCAGTTAAATCTACCAGCCTAATGATGGCCCGGTCGATTACGCGGCTTTCAAATCGGAAATTAAGATCTCCATGGGTGGGGTTTGGCCAGACGTGGAAGTTTTCAAAACCTGTATTTTCTGCTGTGGCTAAAACGGCAGGTTCGAGGATGGAAATGCTAAAATTCCCTTCCAATAGGCCGGGGCCACCCACATCGCTGCCATCGAGCAGGGCGCAATAGGTTATAATACACGAAGAAGAATCGCTGATGAAAAAAACCGTGAGACAGATGTTGTATGGACCATCGGCTGTGTATTGGTGCGTTGGGAACAAATCGGTGCTGTAATTGCCATCACCAAAATTCCAAAGCACAGAATCGGCTGCAAAAATATTGCCCGAAGGAATGATGTAGAATATATCGAGCCCAAGGGAGTCGGGGATTACTTCAAAACTAATCGTGCAACCCGGACTATCATAATTGCATGATCCATCGTTATACCCGGCCAGCGGATTATAATTTAATGCGTTGGGATCCGTGCAGCCCCAAACAAGTGGAGAAATATCGCAGCTCAGAGTAACGGTATCGCAAAGCGTTATATTCTCGCAGCCTTCGCCAGAAAAAGTAGCACAAACTTCATAAGTACCCGGTTGCTCATACACCTGCCAGAACCATCCATTTGCGAGTCCCGAAGAGCCGTTTTCAAAATACCACTGTACGTCCAAATTTACCGCGTCTTGCCATGGGTAGAGATTGCCGTACACTGCGCAGGAAGTGTCATGAGCAGAAAGCTCTAATGAAAGATTACATGGGTTATTTTCCCCGCATAGAGCAGCGCCTAAACTAAAATCAAATTCGGCTTCTGGCGTATTCGGAAAAATCTGCCCAAAAAGAATATCGTCTCCGATAGTAGATAATTCATATTGCACCCAATTCTGATACGATTCAAGAACAATAGAATAACAACCATCGGGTAAACAGAAAGCAATATTCAAGGTATCAGCAGTGTTTACAATAGCACTTTGTATCAGCACTCCATCTTGATACAATTCATAGCCAAAATAAGATGGAAGTGTAGCTTGCAGATTTAAAAACACTTCATTTTCCACGCAATTCGAAAAATTGCAAGAGCCATCGTCGATAGTTGCGAGGGGATTATAATTGCCCGCAATGGAATCCGTACATCCATAAATAGCATTTTCGCAGCCCGTACTCATTTCAAAGTTCAAAAAGCATGTTCCAGAATCGCCATTCCAACCGTCGATCATTAAAATATAGGTCGTGTTGGTATCGAGTTGGCCACATTCAAAGGTTAAGGCAGAGAACAAACCCTGACCAGAATTTCCACCGCAATAAATCATAGGGCCAAAACACTCCTGGAATAGCCCAAATTGGGTGTCGGTAAACGTATTTGTGCCATCGCCATATGTTTCAATGTGAATGAATGCCGGCACAGAAGGCGTGGTAAAACTGTACCATACACTACTTTGCTCGCCTTCGCCTTGACCAAAGTCCCAGCAAGCACCGTAGATATTTTCATTCAATGTAGCGCCTGTATTATCAATTAAAACCGTGCCAGGGACCAGCGGTATTGCATCGACACAGAGATCGTTTGTTTGGCTGTTTTGGTAGCAATTACCCCCGTTCAAGTCTATGTTGTAAATCTGAGCATATCCATTGTTCAACGTTCCGGTAAGATCTAAAATACCATTGACTGAAATCTGAAAAACGGCATAATTCCAACCATCGCCTAAAGAATCTTCCAATAAAAATTGATAGCAACCGTCGGGCACACAAACCTGAACAGTGTAAGTGCTGTAGTTTTCATAAGCATTAACCGACGAGCCCGCAATAATATCGCCCGAAGTCGCAGACAAAGTCCAGGATATTTCTTCAGCCCAATATTCCGTGGCAATTGTAATTTCCATGAAATTAAAATCGCACGGCTCTTGATAAATGCAAGAACCATTGTCAAAATTAGCAGATGGGTTGTAATTCACCGCCGACGAATCTGTGCATCCGAAAATGGGATTGGAATCATAGCAGGAAAGGACGGAAAATTGCTCGCAAATACTCACGCTGTCGCAAAATTCGGTATAAAATGAAGCGCAAACCTGAAATGTGCTCGAACTTGCATAATAATGGCTTACGGTGTCCGTAGCATAAGTAATGCTGCCATCGCCAAAATCCCAATATACCTCCGTGCCCGAGACCAGGCCTGGAATAGAAAACAATCGGGTACAAATATTAAACGATGTTTGATTGGTGATCTGATAATTGCAAAGCAGGTTGCAATTACTATTAATGGGCAAGTTTATGTCTGTACTTCCGCCTACATCTGGGCTAGATTGCAAGAACTCAGCATGCACGATTGCTCCGTTTACACCTACTTGCAAATTTCCGGCACCGTTGGAAAAAAAAACTTCCATAACGTAGCAACCATTGGGTAGGCATATACTCTGACTGAGCGTATCATACGTGTAGAAACTTAGGTTTCCGAGATAATTGCCAGAATAATCGAAAAATTCAGCTAAAAACTCGGATGGCTCGTTCCAATTAGCTGATACCGTTACCAAATTTTCTGAACACTGAGGAGGGTAAATGCAAGAACCATCTTCCATAGTAGCTTGCGGATTATAGTTTATTGCGTTCGGATCGGTGCAGCCTGATAAAATAACGTCAAGGCAATACCAAGGGTAAATCGCTACTTCGATAATTACATCCAAACTGTCGAGCAAATAGTATTGGGAATAATAAGAGCTATCGCAGTCCAGGAAACTCAAGGTGAAAAGATCCCAAACCTGGCTGGGCGCTTCCACAAACTGATAGGAAATATTTCCCGTAGCATCCGCAAAGACAGTGCTAGAAACCGGAGGGGTCGACTCAAAATCTAATGTGATTTCGACCGGATAACCAGGTGAATTCACAAGTTGACCATAGATGTATACTCCCGATTGAGCGACGGCTGCAAAGGATGAGATGCTAAGGATTAAGGCTGCGAAATAAGCTTTCATACGATGAAGGTTATTTGGATTGGTAACGCTATCATGACTGTCAGTTTAGGCAAAGGGTTGTATTACCGCAATGTTAACATTCATATTCATCAACCATTTTTGCTCTGATAATATCTGTATTTCAGTATTTTACACAGAAAATTCAGCTCAAAAGAATTTTTGGAGAAACATTCGCTTGCCTTTCCGGTTAAATAATACATAGCTTTGCAGCGCAATGAAATTTACACAGCACCATCATCATCATGTAATCGCGGAAAGCTCCGGGAAAGGATGATGGTATAACCTGTGATTAAATACAGTTTTAACCCTGTCAGCCCCGGCTCGACAGGGTTTTTTAATGTCCAAAATTTTAAACAGTCCCAATGAAAACATCGAATTTAAGGCTCGCCATCCAAAAAAGCGGACGCCTAAACCAAGATAGCATTAAGCTGCTTGACCAATGTGGTATTAAAGTGAGTAATGGAGGCTCGCTGCGCGCAGAAGCAAGCAACTTTGCCATGGAAGTGCTGTATTTGCGCGATGATGACATTCCCCAATATGTAGCCGATGGAGTCGCCGATATTGGAATAGTCGGCGAGAATGTTCAACTCGAAAGTGGTTTTGATGTGGCAATTAAAGAAAAACTGGGTTTCGGGAAATGTCGTCTTTCTCTAGCCGTACCAAGAGAGACCACCTACACCGGACTCGAGTGGTTTCGCGGAAAGCGCATAGCCACTTCTTACCCCCTGATTCTTAAAAATTTCCTCGACGAGCAATCGCTCGACTCAAAGATCGAAGCCATCAGCGGAAGTGTGGAAATAGCGCCGGGAATCGGCTTAGCCGAAGCGATATGCGACTTGGTAAGCACCGGGAGCACCTTGCTCACAAACGGCTTAAAGGAAGTACATACGCTCTTAAAAAGCGAAGCTGTGCTAGTTGCCAATCGGGAATTACCAACGGAAAAAAAAGCGATTCTCGAAAAGCTGCAATTTCGAATAGAAGCGGTGCGCAATGCTTCCCGGTTTAAATACATTCTCTTAAATGCTCCGCTCGATTGTGTCGATGCTATTTCCGCAATATTGCCTTCGATGAAAAGCCCCACGATCCTTCCCTTAGCGGAAAATGGCTGGTGCAGCCTACACTCCGTAGTCATGGAAGACGATTTCTGGGAAGTGATCGAAGCGTTGAAATCGGCTGGAGCCGAAGGAATTCTAGTCTGTCCTATTGAAAAAATGATCCGATGAAGCAAGCCGTTATGCAAGTATTTGAATATCCCGAACTTCAACTTTGGCCGCGCATTGCGCAACGACCCGAAGCAGATGAAGACCGGCTGGAAGCGGTTGTAAGTAAAATTCTCCGCGAAGTGAAAGCCAATGGCGATGAAGCCATTCGGGAATTTAACCGACAATTCGACAATAATTTCAACAGCGAATTTTCCGTAGAAATACCCCCTGAAGATCAATTATCAAATGTTCCCATTGAGCTAAAAGAAGCCATTAAATTGGCAAGTAAAAACATCGAAACCTTTCACCTGGCGTCTGCTCCTAAAAACGTGGGAATCGAAACATCGAAGGGTGTGTTTTGCGAATCGCGATCCATTCCAATTCAACGCGTTGGGCTCTACATCCCGGGGGGAACTGCACCCTTATTCTCCACCCTTTTGATGCTGGCTATTCCTGCTCAAATTGCCGGCTGCGAAGAGATTGTAGTCTGCACTCCACCCGATAAATCGGGAAAACTCAACGATGTAATTGCCTACGTCTGTGGAGAATTAGGAATCAAAAAAGTGTATCTCGTTGGCGGTGCTCAAGCCATAGCTGGTATGGCTTACGGCACCGAAACTATTCCCAAAGTCGATAAAATATTCGGCCCTGGAAATACCTACGTCACCAAAGCAAAGCAATTGGTTCAACTCAGCGGGACAGCCATCGATATGCCCGCCGGACCGAGCGAATTACTCGTTGTTGCCGATGCCCAATGCCGCGCAGATTTTGTCGCTTCCGACCTTTTGAGCCAAGCCGAACACGGGCCAGATAGCCAGGTAATATTGGTGCTCCATGAAGAATCGGGCGGACTGGAATCTTTTCTCAACTCGTTCCGATCGGAATTGACCTTGCAACTATCCCTGCTCGCTAGGCAAGATGTGGCAGCCAAGGCCCTTGAACAGAGTAAAATTCTGCTGTTTAGATCAAGTGCCGAAGCCATGGAATTCACCAATGTTTACGCGCCCGAACATCTAATTATAGCTTCTACAAAATTTGAAGTTCTGGCCGCAAAAGTTCGAAATGCGGGCAGTGTTTTTCTCGGCCCATGGAGCTGCGAAAGCGCCGGCGATTATGCGAGTGGAACCAATCACACGTTACCGACAGCAGGGTTTGCCCGAAGTTATAGCGGCGTTTCCGTAGAGAGCTTTATGAAAAAAATTAGTTTTCAAACCTTAAACGCCGAAGGAATTAAAAGCATCGGCACGGCGGTAGAAACAATGGCGACATTTGAAGGACTTCAGGCGCACGCCACGGCAATGAAAATCCGAATCAAAACTTTGAGCGATGTTTGATCTAAACAAAATCATACAACCCCATTTGACCGATTTAAAGTCCTATAGCAGCGCGCGGAATGAATTTTCGGGGGATGCCAAAATTTGGCTTGATGCCAATGAAAGTCCTTTTGCAAATGGCGTGAATAGATATCCGGATCCTTTGCAGATGGAGCTACGCGATTTAGTCGCAAGCCAAAGAAATGTGGATCCGAAGCAAATCTTCATCGGCAATGGAAGCGATGAAGCGATCGACCTATTGATTCGATGCTTCTGCCGACCGGGCAAGGACTCCATCCTTATCTGCCCGCCGACCTATGGAATGTACAGCGTAAGCGCGAACATCAATAATATTCTAATAATAAAAGTACCGCTCCGGGCTGATTTTAAAATCGATGTTGACTCTATTCTGAACGCAGTAAATAGAAACTCCCCAAAAATCATTTTTCTGTGCTCGCCCAATAATCCGACCGGGAGCAGTATTGATACCAATGACATCATAAAAATATGTGAAAATTTCTCGGGATTAGTCGTGATGGATGAAGCATATATTGATTACTCCAATCGCGAAAGTGCAACGCACCTTTTGTCGCAATTACCCAATCTGGTTGTGCTCCAAACGCTCAGTAAGGCCTACGGCATGGCAGGATTGCGAATTGGATTTGCTTTTGCAAACAGCCAGATCACCGCCTTGCTCAATCGGGTGAAACCTCCATACAATATCAATATCCTGAGCCAACAAAAAGCACTTGATTTATTAAGCAATCTCGCCCAAATAAAAGATCAAATCGAGCAAGTAAAGCAATTGCGCGAAGATTTGATGGCAGAACTTTCTGTTCTAAACGCTGTGAAGCGGGTATTTCCAAGTGATGCCAATTTTTTGCTCATCGCTTTTCAAAATGCCGATTTAGTTTACCGGTATTTATTGGAACACGGAATTGTAGCTCGCAACAGAAGTGGAGAAATTTCCAATTGCCTTCGCATTACAATAGGAACACCCGCCGAACAAACAACCTTAATCAAAGTGCTTCAGAAATTGGAGAGCCAAATAAAGAAAACATGAAAAAAGTACTTTTTATCGATCGAGATGGAACCCTGATTTTTGAACCAGCCGATGAGCAAATCGATAGCTTTGAAAAGTTCCGTTTCCTGCCGGGAGTTATCAACTATCTTGCGCGCATTTCCAGAGAATTGGAATTCCAATTGGTGATGGTAACCAATCAAGATGGATTGGGAAGCGCAGCATACCCCGAATCGATGTTCCAGAAAATTCAATCATTCTTAATTCAAACGCTCAGCGACGAAGGCATCGAATTTGACGAAATTCTGATTGATCGCACACGAGCTGCCGAGAATGCACCCACGCGCAAACCGGGAACAGGAATGCTGACCCATTATATAAAAGGCGATTTTGATCTCGCCGACTCCTTTGTGATTGGAGATCGGGTTACCGATATTGAGCTCGCGAAAAACCTGGGGTCGAAAGCGATTTTTATCGCTCCCGAAGCAAATCCCGAAGCCGAACTCACCACAGAGAGCTGGGAAGAAATTTATCGCTTCCTGAAAGGCAAGGATCGAAAGGCG
The DNA here is from genome assembly GCA_038321615.1 of Flavobacteriales bacterium. Lineage (GTDB taxonomy): Bacteria > Bacteroidota > Bacteroidia > Flavobacteriales_D > Cryomorphaceae > JBBQFC01. The sequence goes on from JBBQFC010000037.1 coordinate 8,504, forward strand.
GCTATTTCCCGAAAAACGCGGGAAACAGAAATAAATATTACGTTGAATTTAGATGGTAATTGTGTGTCGGACATTGACACCGGCATTCCATTTTTCGACCACATGTTGGATCAATTGGCGCGACATGGCGGAATTGATTTGGCTATACAAGCAAAAGGCGATTTGGAAGTAGATTACCACCACACCATCGAAGATACGGCACTGGCCTTAGGTCAGGCTTTTGCAGAGGCGCTTGGTACCAAAAAAGGCTTGGAGCGGTATGGGTTTTTGCTTCCCATGGACGAAGCGATCGCTCAAGTAGCCCTTGATTTTGGCGGAAGACCTTATCTGCAATGGAAAGTAAAATTCAAAGGAGCGGAAGTTGGGAAAATTCCAACGGAGATGTTCGAACACTTTTTCCAAAGTTTTTGTCAAACCGCCAAATGCAATATGCATGTGAAGGCCAAAGCGAAAAACGATCATCACCTCATCGAGAGTATTTTCAAGGCTTGGGCGCGAAGCATCAAATCTGCACTTCGTCGCGATGACAGTGGAGCAATTCCCAGCACAAAAGGAAGCCTATGATCGCCATAATCGATTACGGAGCGGGGAATATTCGCTCGGTTCAGAATGCATTCGCCCGATTAAATGTGGAAACAGTTATCACCGGCGATGCTGAAACAATCAGGGCAGCCGATCGGGTTATTTTTCCCGGTGTCGGACATGCGAAAGCCGCTATGCAGCTTATCCGCGAGCAAAATCTGGACGCCACAATTCCCAACCTTCGTCAACCGGTTCTCGGCATTTGCCTGGGGATGCAGTTGCTCTGCGAATGGACGGAAGAAGGCGATACAGCCGGTCTTGGAATCTTCTCAACAAGGGTGCGGAAGTTTGGTTCCGATCTGCGCATACCGCACATGGGCTGGAATAATGTCATTGACGCCAAAGGCAAACTATTCGAAAACATCGAACCATCTGCCGACTTTTATTTTGTACACAGCTACGCGGTCGAGATCGATGCGCACACTATAGCGACTTCGGAAATGGGTTATCCCTTCGCCGCCGCCGCGGAGAAAGGCAACTTCTATGGCGTTCAATTTCACCCCGAAAAATCGGGAAGTGCCGGCCAGCAACTGCTAAAAAACTTTTTGAAAGTATGAGAATTATACCCGCTATTGATCTGATTGATGGAAAATGTGTTCGGCTCAGCCAGGGCGACTACAATCGGCAGCGCACCTATTCCGAGAGTCCGCTTGATATGGCTAAAACAATGGAAGATGCAGGTATCCAATATTTGCATTTGGTCGATTTGGATGGGGCGCGATTGGGGAAAACCGTTCATTGGAATATCCTGGAAAACATAGCGAACAACACGAATCTCCAAGTGGATTTCGGAGGCGGTTTAAAAACGTCGGAAGACCTGCGCCAAGCGTTTGAATCGGGAGCACGACAAGTGGTTATTGGTTCCGTTTCGGTGCAAAACCCCGAACGGGTAGAAAATTGGGGAAAGGAATTCGGCTTCGAACGAATAATCCTGGCGGCAGATGTACACGGTAAAAAGGTGGCCACCCATGGATGGATGGAAACGAGTGACCTGGAATTGGCGACTTATATTTCAAATTTTTCCAGCCTTGGATTTCGATATTTTCTATGCACGGACATTGCGCGCGACGGAATGCTCAACGGTCCCGCTTTTGAGCTTTATGAAGAAATAATTCGCCAAAGCCCGAAGATTAAACTGCTTGCAAGTGGTGGAATTCGAAACATCGGCGATTTAACAAAACTCAGGGAGATGGGTCTGGATGGAGCCATATTGGGCAAGGCCATTTACGAAGGCAAAATCTCCATGAACGAACTCGCTCAAATATGCTGAAAAGGCGCATTATTCCTTGTCTCGACATCGCCAATGGCCGAACGGTAAAAGGCGTGAATTTTCTCAACCTTCGCGATGCCGGCGACCCCGTAGTTCTCGCCGCGGCTTATGCCAAACAGGGCGCTGACGAACTGGTGTTTCTGGATATTACGGCGACGATAGACGGAAGGAAAACCTTAATCGAATTGGTAAGAGAAATTGCCAATGTGATCGATATTCCATTTACAGTAGGAGGCGGAATCCGATCGGTTGCCGATGTAAAAGCCCTCCTGCAAGCCGGAGCAGATAAAGTAAGCGTGAACTCCGCGGCGGTAGCGCGCCCTGCATTATTGTCTGAAATATCCGAAACCTTCGGAAACCAATGCCTGGTAGTAGCTGTCGATGCGCAGGCCGACGGAGATACGTTTCGCGTGATGGTAAATGGCGGACGCACTCCTACCAATTGGGAAGTATCGCAGTGGGCCAGGGAATGTGAGCGTCTTGGAGCCGGAGAAATCCTTCTGACTTCCATGCGGAAAGACGGCAGCCGTTCGGGTTTTGATGTTGAGCTGACAAGCGCTGTGTCGCAAGCTGTAAAGTTGCCGGTAATAGCTTCAGGCGGCGGTGGAACCGAAGATCATTTCCGAGAAATATTTGAAAAAACCGAAGCCACCGGAGCGCTGGCGGCTAGTGTATTTCATTTTGGCGACATCGCTATTCCCGAACTTAAAACCTATTTAAAATCCTATAAAATCCCTGTGAGATGAAGTTAAACTATGATTCGAATACCGGCTTAATTCCGGCGATAATCCAGGACGATCGCAACCAGCAAGTGCTTATGCTCGGGTATATGAATGAAGAAGCATTGACCTTGACAAAGGACAGCGGTTGGGTGACCTTTTACAGCCGCAGCAGAAAGGAGATTTGGATGAAGGGAGGAACTTCCGGAAACAAGCTGCGTGTGATTTCCATGGCTCCCGATTGCGACCAGGACACGCTACTCATTCGCGCCATTCCAGAAGGCCCAACTTGCCATACTGGTGAATATTCATGCTTTGGAAAACGCGACAAACAAGGTTTTCTCTATTTATTGGAAGCTACCATTCAAATGCGAAAATTGCAACCGATTGAAGCGAGCTACACATCGAGTTTGTTCGCCAGTGGTCTAAACCGTATTGCTCAAAAAGTGGGAGAAGAAGCGGTGGAATTAATCATTGAAGCGAAGGATCAAAACCGGGAGAAATTCGAAGGCGAAGCCGCTGACTTACTTTACCACTTATTGGTTTTGTTCGCAGAAAAAGGGACGAGCCTGGGAGAGATAGAAGGGGTATTGGCGGAAAGGGAGAAGGAGTAACGGGAGAATTAATCGATTACAGAAAAATAGTAATGCGCAAAGACTTGAATAATTAACTAAGCCTTGCTCTGTTAACACACTACGGCCTAAACCCTATTACCTTTAACTCCTACTTTGATGCCCCGCTGGTTATTCCAAAACCAACTTTACCATAAAAGGAAAATGGTCGCTACCAAAATCGTCCAACCGTTCCACTTCCGTTACTTTCCATTGGTGGGAGACAAACACATAATCGAGCGGCCAACGAAAAAACCACGAATCAGCATGGTAGGTATTATACATCCCACGGCCTCTTCTGGTATCCTTCATTTTACTCTTTTTTTCAAACTCTTTTAGATTGTGGCTCCACCCTACATCATTAAAATCGCCGGCCAGGACGGTAGGCATGATTTCTTTGGCGAGCATATTACCAGCCAAATTCAAGGCTTCTTCTTCTCCCCTCCCAATATTGGTGGGATGACCGCTGGGCACAGGAGCAACGGGGTGAAGTGACATCATCTTGAACGTGTTGCCACTGTTTAATCGAATAGTGGCAAATATACTTGGTACGCTATCCCTATTGAGGAAATGTATTTCGTGTTGAAGCAATAGCAATTTTGAGTACAGTGCCATTCCGTATGTGTTTGAAACAGGGTAAGCAACCCGGTAAGGATAGTCGGCGTGAAGCGTGGCTAATTTTTCCATCCACCATTTATCAGGTTCGAGTATTAAGAGGATGTCTGGTGAAGCTTCGCGCACTATTTCCAAAAATTCTGCCGTTTCCCGGTTGTTCATCAAGACATTTGCTACCATAATGCTAACGTCCGCAGACTGATCTCCCAAAGACGTATCCGCTTCAGGAACAGCATTCGGCGCAAGAAAAGTATAAGGGAATATTATGAACGCTTGAACAGAAATTGCCGCCGAAAGCATGGCAATAAATATCTTATTCCATATAGTTTGCCATTTTTTTAGAACAAGGACGATAACGAAGCAAAAAGTAAGAGCAATAAAAAAGCCTGGCCGCGGAAAATTTAACACCTGCAGAAACCAGAGTCCGGAATCATAAAAAAGGCTCGCTGCAGTTAGAAAGCTCAGTACTATCCCTATTGCGAGAACGGTTATGTATACTATCTTTCTAAATTTACCCATAACAGCGTAATAAATTACCAAGAAAAAAATGAAACGACAGAAAGGTTAGCCGTATAAGATTTTCGCGGTTCAAATTGAAAACGTTTTTCGCAAGGTGGTATTCGTGTCTTTCAGGAGTGCTCATCAGCCACATGGATGGATGAAACATGCAATCGGCTGAACCGATGTGAGATTCTGATACCAGAGTTGACAACAAAAAATTAAACCCGCAAGGAAATGGACTTAAGGCTCCGACCGATACAAACGAATTGAAATCTTTTGGTGCTTCGAAAGCATTTGGCATTAGTTCGAATCAATTCATCAATTCAAAAGGGTAAACGTCCCGCGGGAAGGAGTTCAAAAAAATAAAGTTTCGACTAATAGGTTTTCAACTTTCCCAGTGCGGTATCGAGTGAGCTTTTCAATTTATCCAGCGCACTTTTTAATGCTTCATGTACTGTATCGCCATGAGCTGTAACTGCAATTGGCTGCATTCCTTCGAGTCGAGCCTCGAGCATACAACGCTTGTCGCTCAAACCGCTTTTGTGGCTGTTCTCGTCAGTTATGTGAACTTCTACCCGCGTTATTTGTTCTTGAAATCTTTGTAGAGTTTCGGCAACAGTGCTTTCTAAATAATTGCTTAATTCTTCGGACCCTGCTACGTTATTATCTGAATTTATTTGAATAATCATGTGATTTTATTTTTTATTGTCATTGCAGCGCTTCCTACGCTGTCAGTTAGTCGTTTCGAAATTCTTTGCGGTTATAAAACTGACTGCCGGATGCTATCCCGTCATCAAATTTATTATCTGGGAAATAATGCGGCAAAACCGTTAACTCATAGGATCTTTCTAAATCAACCCCTTTTCTAAATCTTTTCGTTTTTGCAAAAGTTTTGTAATCTATTTGGCCTATGTGCACCTTCCTATTGTCTTCCTCGAGGGTTGCCATACCGATTGGAATAATAAGGTGGTTTTCTCCATCCCCATTTAAAAATTCGTGAACTCCTTTGTTAGCTGGAGCTGCGTAAGTTTGATGACCGGATTCAATCAAGGAAGCATCAACTTCTACATCGAGATAAACAACACGTTTGGCTTCTTTGCTAACAAGTAAACCGTCCACCTTGCCTATATTTCTGTTGTTTGTATCAATCACGTCCCACTTACTTACATCGGGATATTCATCGGCCACTTTGTAACCTGATAATTCATGTAGATAATACAGGTTTTTATCTTTGTCTTTCATAATCGAGCGTTTAAATGGAGCTATTTAATTCATGCTATTCAACAGGTCTGCGGCCTTTTCGAAAAAAGATTTAATAGCATCCCGTTGGTCAAGCGTTAGTGTTTCAGGGTTAATTGCCGAAGCAGCGCTTTTTATATCAGCGGCTTCAGCGCTCAAGCTTGGGTATTTAGCCTGCTGCAAATTTTGCAGCGAATTGGCTAACACATCAGCAGCGCTTCTTATTTTATCGCCATGGGTAGTTACCATCGGATCTATTGTTATTTGGTCCGCAAGCTGTTGAGCCTTCGTTATGTCCGCCTTTACGTCGTAACCTACTTCACCCGCCATAGCTTCTACGGCAGCTATTAACTTTGTATGAGCCTCATTGGTAAATACATGGTCAATGCCCATTGTAGCGGTGTCGGAATTAATAAAGGTAACGTAAGCGGCAACTGTGTTGTTATTCTCGTTAACATCAATCAACGAGGTGTTATCTGCTGTTTTTGCAGGCTCCGCTGTATCAAGGTGCACAAAGAAAAACCAGCCAGCAGCGACTATACCGAGCACTAATAATATCCAGGGCCAAATCAGTTTTTTCTTCTCTATTTTAATTTCAGTCATAACGGATTTTACATTTGTATTTGCTGTTTAAAGCTTAAAAAATCATGCCATTTCGATGTTCCTAATAACAGGGGAAATCGCTAATTAATTTGGGGAATAACCTTCATTATTCTCGCAACTTGGGGTAAAATCTCTACAGATAGGAAAGTATGCAGCGATCTTGTCATGCGCGCAACGGGCGATAAGAAGCGGTAGAATTAATCATTGATGCGAAGGATCAAAACCGGGAGAAATTTGAAGGCGAAGGCGCTGACTTGCTTTACTACTTATTGGTTCTGCTCGCAGAAAAAGGGACGAGTTTGGGAGAAATAGAAGGGATTTTGGACGGTAGGGAGAAGGGTCAGTGCCACTGTGCTCGCAGAAATCCCAAGATCGCTTGGAGTATGACGTAGACTCAAGAAATATACGAATCAATTTGTCCAACCAACACTTAAAGAAATACTTCCGAGACAAATAAAATTGAACAATTTTTATTGTGTTAGTTCAAAATCACGAAAGCTCAAAGGCATTTACAATATACAATAACTCCGAGCGTTAATATTTCCATCAAACAACTAATCATGCAAAAAACTGTGAACGCAATAATTATAAAATGGCCGTCGCTCTTAATGTTCTGCTCTCTTTTCGCTCTTTCTGCCTGCAACGACGACGATGATGCTCCAATTGAGGAAACACCGCAGCCGAGCTACTTCCAAACGTCTGTAGGCTCCTACTGGGTGTATGATACTTACTCCATCGATGCCGCTGGCACTGAGATCCTATTTGCTCAGGGCGATACCGTTTTTGCCACAGGAGACACTCTTATAGACGGAGAAACCTATTACAAGTTTTATGGCAAACAACACGCCTTGACTTCCATCAAACACAACACCCTGCTCAGGGACTCTTTAGGGTACATTCTGCAACTGGGAAAAACAGGTAGGTACGTTATGTCTTATTCCAACTTAGATGCAGTGCTTTCAACTTTTAGACATGAAAATAGTTCTCTTTTTCACTCGCTCAAAATGAAAAGAGTATCTGACGTTTTAGAACTCCCTTCAGGTACTTTTTCGAACGTACTTGATGCGGAACTTACAACATATCGGGTATCAGATAGCTCAGTTGTTGGTATCACGAACAACTATTTCGGCGAGGGCATTGGTCAGCTCACAAAAACGAATTTCTACCAGGGTGCTTTTTTGGGAAATCAAAGCTATTATGAAGGAAGACTGGTGGCCTATTACATTGCGCCCTAGCCGCTTTGCTTTTTGGCTTTCTCCTTTCTAACCTGCGGTAAATTGGTGCAAGAATCTCTTCGGTTTGAAGAAGAATTGGACAGTACAGCGGTAAAATTTAATTTCTTCTTTTGCCAAATTCCCGGCTGTACGGGTAGGCCGAAACTTTAGTTGGTTAGGCATTTTTTCCTTTCTCAGGATGTCGTGTTATTTCCGGTTAGCAGTTGTTCAAAGAAACCTCCAATTTGCTTTTCACGGTCTACAAAATGAATTTCTAAAATCCAGTGTCGCTTGTTTCCTTGAGCGTCAGGAAGAAACATATCGTTTTGATTGTCAGGAAGTACATATAGACTGTGATTTCCGGGTTCCAATTTTTCGTGAGGGAAATTTCCGATGAGATGTCCTGCCAACTGCCCTCCATACTCCCAACCATATTTGCGAGTAACCTCCATGATATGCTGGTAAAATTCTGCAGCTGGTAATTTTGTCTGCTCGCCAAACCATGCTTTTATTTCATACCAAGCGGCTTCAACATCACTTTTCAACTTCAGTTTGTAGGGGTCGTTTCCAATAACGTACGTTCTGCCTATGTCGGCTTCCCAATCTTCGAACACAGGCCCGAAATCAAAAAATAGAATATCGTCTTGTTTAACAATTAAATTGGGCGGATTATCATCATAAGGTCTCAATGTATTTGAACACGCTCTTACAATTCTTTTATGCCAATATTTCTCAATACCGAAAAGTTCAAAAGCCAAAGCAAATACTTCTTCACTAAGTTGTTTCTCCGATTTACCTGCGACAATCAGTTTACGGGCTTCGATTGATTGAAATAGTTGAAGGGCTTTTTCTTCGGCATCTACTAATTTCTCTAATGCTGTTTTCATGGATCTGCGGTGTAGGTTTACCATAAAAGCGTAACGCTTGGCTAAATGCATGTATCCCGCAGGGCATTGCGTTTAGGTTGTGATAGCCTTTCGTTGTTTTATTTTTCGAATTGTCTTTCTGTTTCGTTTACTCTTCTTTTCAACATTCTTCAAACTTTCTTTCATTTTTAAAATTTTTGAGCTCTCTGGAAAACTGTCGAGCTTTAATGTAAAAGTGAAGAAATCAGAATCGCTCAATTTGTCAATCGAATTGACAAGGTCAGCTGGGTTATGAAACATAATCAGCTCTATGCTTTTTAAGTCTGCTTCACATAAATCGAATGTTTTGAGAAATGAAACTATTGCAGTAGAATCAATCGATTCAGGACTTGTCTTTAGTTTAGTATATCTGTCAATTTTCCCTTCTTTAATTCGTTGAATTTCCTTTAATAACTGCTCGTTCAATTCAGAAATTTCAGTCTCAAATTCATCTTGACATTTATTTGAAAATTCTGCTATTCGATTGCTTTCTGAGTTCCGGATATTATTGAACTCATCATTTCCGTACCCTATTTCTTGCCTTGCAACTTTGTCAACGTCACTGCGCAGTTTCCAGTATAGGGAACTATTTGTGATTTTGTTTACTATCGAATCACAATTACCATATTAACGATATTCGATTTTTGCCTTCTTTGACTTAACAAGTTCAGTTCCATCTACTATTGACATTGAGACGGTATCAACCTCGCCTAACCAATAGCGATATTTAAAGAAAGTGTAATTTTCTCGAGTCCCGTTTTCACCATGAGGAGTAATTATCTGAATTTTTGAAATCAGTTTTGAATTGATTGAAACAAATACAGAATCTGTCTGGGCAAAAGAAAATTTTCCGAGGAAAAAACTAAATACGATTAATAGAATCTGATTCATTTCTAACGAAGATTAATATCCGCATTTACGAAGTACCTTTTGCGTCCATTTCTTATATGACCGTCCTGTCTGCCAGATACATTTCCATCCAAATGTAAGGTTTTGAACATTTCCAAAACCCAGGATTACCCTAACAAAGTGCCAAGCCCTTAAACGAAACCGACCTAATTAATGGCTTGAAATAAAAGCGAGCCACGGTCGAAATGTCCCAATATTCTGAAGCGGTTAAGCGGTTGAGTTGCGAGCCCGTCAGGCGCGCAAGACGCGATAAGAAGCGGTGAATCAAAAAACGCCATCAAGTTATTCTTTCAAGCTATCACCTCGATAAAAACACCGCGTGCTGGACAATATGGATTCAACAGCTGACCTGCTATTTACTTGCAAGTGCTCCTACCCTACCACCTTCTTAGCTTCCATGGCGATGGGTGCATCTTGGTGGGCGTTTATAGCAAAAGCCGATTTAATCATCGCCTTGCCAGCTTTGGTATCTCCTTGTTTCAGTACGATCAAGCCTTCCAAAGTCATTAATTCCGGATCTTTCGATTGGGTGGCTCGCGCTTTCTTCAAATGGTCGGATGCTTTCGTCAATTCACCCATTTCGTAATAAATCATAGCAAGCGACTTATTGATGTCTATATTCTCCGGGCGCTTTGCATATTCCACCTGCGCGTTTTCTAAAGCAGCTTCTACTTGATTGCCCATTTTGAGATAGAGATTGGCTATTTCGAGACCATGCTCATGTCCGTGGTACTCATCATCGGTGTTGTGAATATGTTCGCTTCCTTGGCCATCTATATGGCTGTGCGCATGATTTGGATCTTCCGCGTTTTCCATCATTTGCAATGCCCGGGAATAATCGGCGAAAGCCTCTTTCTTTAAATTTTGAGCCATGAATAAATCGCCCATTAAACCATAAAAACCAGGGTCGCTGATCTGCTGAGTAGCATTGGTGAGCAGTTCTTTGGCTTTCGCGAAATTTCCTTTTTTGCGCTCTACATTGCCCAATGCAGCAAGTGCGTATGGATAATTTGGTCGCTGCGCAAGTGCATTTTGATAATGGGCTTCAGCGGTTTGTAGGTCGCCGTAGTGTTCGTAGAGTTTGCCAAGGGTAATTCTTGCCCATTCGGTTTGCTCCATTCCGGGATAACCGGCTTCTACCGCCATGGTCATTGCTTCCTTGGCTCCTTCTACATCGCCGTGGATTTCGCGGAGATATGATACGCGGGAATAAGAACGAAGGTCGGGACGAATTTGCCCCATTTTATCGCTCATCTCTACAGCTTTGGCGTAATTGCCAAGCTCTACATTGGCATCGACCAATACGCCGTAAATTCCAGCATTTCGATTATTCAATGCCAAGGCTTTTTCGCCGGTTTGCAGGGCTTCTCCAAATTGGTGAAGGCTGAGCTGTACGGTGGCAAGGTTCATCAGGGCGCGAAAGCGCTGATCGTTATTTGGAATATCGCTACTCACTATTTCTTCGAGCACCGTTATTGCCGATTCGTAGTTGTAAGCATGTAGCCCGGTGATGCGAGCTTCTGTAATAAAGACTTCGCTTATGGTAAGCCGCGCTTCCATATCGTTTGGATCCTTTTGCAAGGCTTGGATAGCTTTTGCGTAGGTATTAAAGATATTATCGGTTTCGGCTTGGGATCCCAGCTCAACTTTTCGCTCTTTGAGGGCAGGAACATCGGCCGTAAGGCTTTTTTTATTTGCTTGTCCATGATCGTGGTCGTGGTCGCCGTGATCGTGGCCGTGGTTGTTGCAAGCGGTTATAGCTATGCAAAAGGAGACGATGGCTCCGAATACTATGATGGAATTGAAAATTGTTTTCATGGCTTTGAAGGTATTAAATATAAGGGGAGCCCAATTGCTCCCCTTATTTCAATTTAACAAACGAACGTTTTAATTACTTGGCTATCATGAACTTCGTCATTTCCGAAGTTTCGCCAGTTGTTAAACGGTACACATATACCCCGTTGGGTAAAGCGGAACCGTCGAATTGTAAGCGGTATTCTTGGCCGCCTTGAGCTTCTGCATTAAACAAGGTTTCTACCATCCGACCACTCATGTCGTACACCTCAACCACTGTTCTGTTAGTTACGGCCGGTACAAACACTACTTGCGATATGCCAGTAGTCGGGTTTGGATAGGATGTAAATGTGGTAACAGCATCGTCGAATCCACCCGGCTCAACCGCACAATTTGGAAGCGCCACTACACCATCCACGTCAAACGCGTCAGGAGTGTTCGATTGATCATCATTGTTGTCAATGCGCACATAATTGATGAATTCCAATTCTGGAGTTCCTTCAGCATCACTGATATCGACAAATCCATCGGCTCGGCAAACGGTTTTCACAAAGAAGAAATTCACACCATTTTGAGACACATACACATCCGCAAATTCCGGATAGGTAGCACAAGAGTTGTTTCCAAAAGTAGTTTCTACCACTTCGAGGTCATTGCCTACTATATTGGCCACAGAGCCATCGAATCCAAGGGTTAAAGAACCACCGTATCCAAGCGAAACAAATACGATCGCGTCGGTACGCTCGGGCTCACCCAATGCTTGCTCTGGATTGGTACGCTCGAAAGCAACATCGCCTCCATTAAGCGCGGAGCCTTGTGTGTACGACACCACTTCGGTAGCGTAACACTGTCCACCGGGCTCAAAGCTAGGTGTAGGTGTAATGCCGTCGATACATCCAGAAGTCAAGTCACCATCATTCAATGTGAATGCAGCCCCATCAAGCATTACCGGAATAGTAGAAACATCAGAACCATCGATTCCTTTTACCACAAAGTTGGTCATACCATTGGCAGAAACCAGAAGATTGCCCGAAGGCATCACTGCTGTACCTGTAACTAATGGTGGAACGCTTCCAAGCAATATGTCTTGAGAAATGCCCTGAATTCCAATGCTGAATAAACTTCCGTTGCCATCGCGGCTGGTCATATATAAAGCACTTCCGTCGAGCGCATAAGCCAAGTCGCCACCTTCGATCGGCGAATAGCCATCGAAAGTTGCCACTGTATTTCCATTCATCACATCGATGCTGTAAATACGATTCTGATTGGCACTACCCACAAGGAGCTTACCATCTTCAGAGAAAACAGCCTGCGTGATTTGTGTGAAAGGGAAATCTACGGTTATCGCTTCGCTATAAACTGGATTTTCGTCAGCAGGATTGATGGTCTTAATTGCTCCATCGTCCTTGCGAACCGCGTAAATCAAGCCGTTTGCTTCGTTGAAGGCAATGTGCACTTCATCGGGACATGTAGCAATAAACGTTAGGTTGGCTGATCCATCCTCGATAGTTACCTGATAAAGGTTCGACATATCTTCTGGAAACGTATGATCTACCAAGTAGAATGCGAAATTGTCGCAAGGTCCATCTTCAAACTCTGTGGGTTCTAAAACTTCGGGCTGCACATAAGTAATCGCTAGTCCGCTGCAAGCAGAAGTTCCCGAGAAGGGCAACTGCACGTAAGGGAAAGTCGAGCTAAATGGCACATCGTTGGCTTCAACACCAGTAGAATAGGTCAGCTCGGCAAGCAACATCGGCGTTACAGGGCTGTCAGAAGTCATTGGGTCGTAATCGTCTTCCCATAGACCTATAGCAGCAAGCACCAATCCGGCAACTGCTTGTAATTCGATACGCGTTACGTCATCTTCGAGACGGCGTCCATTCGGGAAACCATCCATATTTGGGATGAACTGCAAATCGGAATTGCCTGCATAAGTGGGATCGGTAAGACCGAGCACAGCAGCTTGAATCAAGCCAAGTGAACTGAAAGCTTCCGAATTACGATCGGTAACCGGTACCGCCATATTTAAACGAAGCATATCGCCACCATTTGGCAGGAAGTTGTTGATGAAAGGCTTACCAGCGGCAAGCGGATCGCCATTTTTACCTGTTGCCAATTGATACGGACGTGCATTGGGCACACCTGTATGAAAAATAGGCCAAAGGTCTACCGATCGTGGCTTACCAGCGGCAGGCAACAACAAGTCTTCAAATGCCGAACCATCTTCGAACACCGTACCGTCCAAAACTGGAGTGTTCTTCAATATGAATAATCCATCGGCGCCATTCGAGAAATCGAAAGTTCCGAGCGAATTCGTCTGAATACGCAAGGGTGCAAACGCAGGTACCGCTGAAGCGAAATTATCTTCATCCATGTACAGAGCCAATTCGGGATTGTAGAAGTACTCATCGAGTGTGAGATCAGCTAATTCCTGATAAGGTGTGATGGAATTCCAATAATCTTTATCGCCAACGGCAATCACAACTTCATTGGTAAGCGGCATTCCAAGTCGCGAAACCTGCACCCAGTCGCCAGAAAAAGATGGCGTACCAGAAGTGTTGAGTGTGCGAATTTGTCGGCGGCTGGCCGAAGCCCATACCCCAATTACGAAGTCACTGTCCAAAATATTGGCAGCTTGCGAAACGCTCAGACCATCTTTTTGAAGATCGCTGATCGGAATTTTGATCGCAATAGTACTTACGTTGTAGCAAGCCAAACCATCGCGCGGCATACCGTTTTGACGGGGTGCATCGCCCAAATCGAAGATACCTCCCAGGTCCACGAAGAAAGGATCTTCGATGTGGCCGCAGAATACAGACTCTCCCGATTGGGCAGTGGTAATGGCACCATTAAACAAGGTGGCGTAGGTAGTGTTCAGACCTGCCGCACCAGAGATGCTGCGGTCGCCCACATTGTAGGGCGGCACAATACCACCGCTTACTACGGTTACAAACGTTTGACCACCGTCGGTACTTTTCTCCATGGTGTAAGTTACCTTTTGGTTTTGAGCTCCCAACCGAATATTGAAAAACGTGGTGGGGTCTTCATTCACTTTCGTGAAGGTAAACCGGTAGGTGATATCGTCGCCTGGAGTCGATGCATCGTTGTCGATGTGGATCTCGTAGCGGATGTTCTCTCCGAAGGTGTAATAATTCGGGCCGCCATGTGGCAACTGCATGGGTATGTAGTTGGCAATGATGGTTATGGTGTTCGGATCGTCCGGGCTTCGGAAAGCATAGACGTCTGTGTTATCTGCCAACGGATCGTTGGAGATAAGCGGCGCCTCCCTGTGACTGGAAGCGTCGACGAGCGTCGCGGCAAGGAAACTGAAACAGATTCCCAGCAACAACCTCTTGGTTATTCTATCTAAATAAGATTTCATATGATAAGATTTTAAAGTGGGAAATATCAAATTTCGGTACCTCTCCATGGCGTTTGCAAGTATGGGAAGGCGCTCTTGAACGTGGTATCATTCTGCTCTACACCCGTGGAGTATTGCAATACGTTGATCAATTGATTGGTCACGGGGCTGGCATTAGGGTCAGCAGCGTTGTAATCGTCGTACCACAATCCGATAGCGGCAAGTACTACTCCGCTTACAGCTTGTAATTCGATACGGGTTACGTCATCTTCCAGTCGGCGACCATTCGGGAATCCATCCATATTTGGGATAAACTGTAGATCAGAATTTCCGGCATAGAGCGGGTCTGTAAGTCCAAGCACAGCGGCCTGAATCAAGCCAAGTGAGCTGAAATCAGCAGAACTTCGGTCCGTTGGAGGCACCGCCATATTGAGGCGAAGCATATCTCCACCATTTGGAAGGAAGTTGTTGATGAATGGCTTACCTGCAGCAAGCGGATCACCGTCTTTGCCTGTGGCCAATTGGTAGGGACGCGCATTTGGCACACCTGTATTGAAAATAGGCCAAAGATCGACCGATCGCGGAGAAGCTGCTGCTGGAAGCAACAGGTCTTCGAATGGACCACCATCTTCAAAAACAGTTCCCGCAAGGGCAGGAGAGTTTTTAAGGATGAAAAGACCATCGGCGCCATTGCTAAAGTCAAATGCTCCGAGCGAGTTGGTTTGTACACGAAGTGCAGCAAATGCAGGCACAGCGCTTGCAAAGTTGTCTTCGTCCATATACAAAGCCAATTCCGGGTTGTAGAAGTAATTACCAAATTGAGCAATCACGCCTAAATCTTGGTAAGGCGTTAAAGCATTCCAGTAATCTTTGTCGCCAATCGGCACCAATACTTCGTTGGTAAGTGGCATACCCAAGCGCGATACTTGTACCCATTCGCCAGATTCCGTGGAGCCTGGACCGTCGGTATTGAGTGTCTTAGTAGCTTGTCGACTTGCAGAAGCCCACACACCGATCACGTAATTGCCATCGAGAATGTTTTCAGCCATTTCTACACCTTGTCCATCTTTCTGAAGCGACGAAATGTCGATCTTTAAAACAATTGAGTGGGTGTTGTAGCGAGCCAATCCATCGCGCACAATGTTGCCATTGTTTTGACGGGGAGAATCTCCTAAGTCGAAGATACCACCCAAATCCACGAAGAAAGGATCATCAGAAGGGCCGCAGTAAACGGTTTCGCCCGATGTAGCTGTGGTAATCGCCGAAGCGATCAAGGCATTGTAATCGGCGGCTCCCAAACCGGCCGCTCCCTCAATACTTCGGGGGCCAATGTTTGGCGGGGGAACAATTCCGCCTTCTTTCACTACCGTAAAAGTCGACCCACCATCGGTGCTTTTCGACATCGTGTAGGTAGTTTTAAGGTTTTCCTGACCCAGGCGAATATTGAAAAACGTATTAGGGGCTTGGTTTTCCTTAAAAAATTCAAACCGGTAAACGATTTCATCGCCGGGTATAGTCACATCATTGTCAATGTGAATTTCGTACCGCACATTTTGACCAAACGAATAATAGTTTGGGCCGCCATACGGCAGTTCGGCAGGAATGTAATTGGCAATGATGGTAATGGTGTTGGGGTCGTCCGGACTTCGGAACGCATAGAGGTCAGTGTTGTCTGCGAGCGGATCGTAGGCAATCAGCGGAGCCTCTCTGTGGCTTGATGCGATGCTACTCAAACCTATACAAGTACAGGTTGAGAAAAGCACCGCCTTCGCTAAGAGGGTAACTCTTTTCATATATTTGGTTATTTGGTGATTAAGACGCGACCTACGCTAGGTCACTATAATGCCTACGTATCAAATACCAATTCGGATTTCTTAGTCGGGTAAAAAAAGCGTATTATCGATCAAATAGCTGTTTGAACGGAAAAATTCCGTCTTACGCTCATATCCGCGTTCACCAAGAAGTGGTGCCACATTCGATGGTTTTATGCCGGCAACTCCCATCAACTCACTGCAACCGATGGCAATCACAACATATGTTATCTGAGTAGGCAAATGCTTGTTTAAAGCAGAACCCTTCGATCGATTGCTCCGCTAAAATCTGGTTGTACATTTCGCCAAAGGGAGCACGGGTTGGATGAAGAATATTGAATAGATCGCAGTCTTCGCACCCGCGTTGGACATAGATGCAGCTCCCTGCCGAAGAAGCGTTTCGCTCATTTGTCCGGAGTTGGGCACGATCGGTTCGCAACGTTAATACGATGTTTGACACCATTGCCAGGACTTCCGAAATTTAAACAAGAGTAACGCAGACCAGTGACAAAACCCGCTGCATCCCATTCGATATTTTATACGATTCTGCTACTTTTGGGAATGACAACAACCCACTTCGCACATAAGGGATATATACGCTATAAGAGGAGTGGGAGTGGCGTATATGTGGATGTTGTGCACAAGTAAAAAAAAATCAAATCCGAGAATTATAAATAAAGCATTTTTAACAATACTAACTACAATTTTACTATTCTGTAGTTGCCAATCAACAGATAAGAATTCGATTTTAGAGAAAAACAAAGAAGTGGTTTTAGAGTATCACAAAGTATGGAATGAAGGTAAATTTGAAAATTTAAATGAAATACTAACTTCAGACTTTGTTTGTCATTATTTAACAAGTGAAGAATGGACAGGTATTGAAGATGCTAAAAAAGCAATTTCGGACTGGAGAACACTTTTTCCAGATTGGAACGAAGAGATAGTTGATATAATTCAAGAAAAAGATAAAGTCGTAACTCGTTATAAAGCGACAGCAACTCATACGAGAACTTACGAAGGAATTGACTCGACAGGAGCTAAAATTGAAATATACGAAGTTTCTATTTATCGTATAAGTAATGGTAAAATAGCTGAACAATGGTGCTTTCCTGATGACCCAAGTATAAAAACACAAATTCTCAATTTTAAGAAATAACAGAAATACCTGTGCACAAAAATGTATATAAAAAATAGGCGAAATAGTAGTAAATTCAAGGCTTTTGGCTCATATCGAACTTTGTGCTTAACCGAAAGTTTAGTGCCTCGAGATCGCCTACTTTTCATATACTAACCGTTGAAGAAAATCATACAGATGAACAGATTAATTATGATTAGCATGCTGATATTCCTCGGTAGCTGTGCCGCGTCAAAAAAGAAAGAGATGGTCAATAATGAAATGATTCTAAGAATTCATACATCAAGGATGGAAAAAGACTGGTATGAATTGAAAGGAGATGTGACACAGGCCAATTTTACCAAGGAATTTCAAAAAATTAATTGGTTCAAAGATTATTGGACAGAAACAAACAAAGAAACGTTCAATTTCCATTCAATTGAAGTATTTAATAAGGAGAATATGACATATTTTGGAATCTCTGTCTGTCCAAACACCACAGAGACCTTTCAATATTTTCTATGCTTCGGAAACCATTCAGAGCCAAATGACTCAATTGTTACCCGCATGGTTAAATTGTATGGAACTGGTTCTGATAATCCGAAAAAAGTTATTGCTTTTATTAATCTTTACTTTCTACGTGATTTAACCCAATTCGAGAATGAATTGAATAAAATAGACTTCTTCGAAGAAATTGAAGATGTCTATTGGAATATAGAATGTAAATAGACGTACCACAACAAAATCTATTCTGCATGGCCTACGGGGCAGGCACAATACCTAACCGTTGTACTTCACGCAAAAATGAAACGATTAGACGAAATGGTAAAGTTGAGTTCAAGGACTGCTTTAAAAGTTGGTCATTCTGTGTTTTGCCCTCTTATTCTTCTCTCACCTGTCGTCATGGATTTCTACCATCGCATTAAAAATAAGGTTTTGATAGTGGTCAGCTTGATCACCCCGATCGTACTTTCTATGGTTTTGTGATTGGTGAAGTTGCTGTAAGTTGTATCTCTTCATAGACGAGTAAATGGCTTTTTTTTTAAAAAAAAAGCCGAATTCCGCGGTATTTGCTCCTGGTTTATTTACGTATCGTAAGAGCTTAGCAAAATAGAAACCTATGTTGCGATGGGCAAATGGAGTGAAACTATTTTCACCGCGCTAATGGGGTTAATTCTTTTGGGGATTCTTTTCTTCTCCTTGGATCTGCACTCTTGTATTCTTCAGCTTTACTTCTTGTCTCCAGATTCACACGAGTATTAAGACGCTGCAAAGATGCTTTATAACGCCGGCACACCGCATCCTACAAGGCCTCTTGGTTTCGCATCAATTTTGAAGTTTCCTTATTTGCTATTTCCGCTTATCCAAACACCAAATATCGTAGCGATAATGCTCATCGTTAATGTAATAGCATGGCTGGGCGCGATAATGGTGTTGCACAAAAGTGTTTCCCACTTTTATAGTAGGAAATGTTCATTGCTCATTACCAGCTTATTCATGATCTCCATAGGCAGTATGAGTATGGTGTTCAACTTGCTCACCGAAACAGTAACGGCCTTGCTCTTAATGCTCGGCACCAGAAGCTTATTAAATTACGATCGCACGGGGGATCTTCGACAGCTCGTTCAGGCGGTGGCTATTCTAAATTGTGCGCCCCTTATACGTCCTGGTTTTTTCTACTTTGGAATTCTCACGGGGCTCGTCATCACCGTATATCTCATTGACCGCAAGAAAATTAGATATTTATTCCATCCGATTTTTATTACATCTGTAATGCTCTTGGTGATCGAAATGGTAAGCATGCACAATAATTACGGGCGTTTCACCCCTTCTTTTATTGGCCCCATTACTTGGGAATATTACCTCGGGGCACAAGCGGAAGCCTGTTCTAAAAACAGCATAGCGCAAATGGAACGCAATGAGCGAAAAGAATACTTTGCTAAACTAAATTGGAAAGAAAAGTCCGATGCAGCTTCCGCAGACGTTCGAAATCAACTATTCAACCATACCAGCTGCGTATTCAAAAACTATATCTCGAACCTCGTACAGAATTCCACATCTGCTAGTCCTACGCCAGAAGAAGTTGGGCTCACGATGAATGGCGGCCCCAGCCGAGCCATCGTTACTTCCTTTAGTTTGATTTCCCGCCTTCAGAATATCTTATTCGTCCTGTTGGCTCTTGCTGGAGCAGTTTTGCAAATAGCATTCTTTCGAAAGACGCATGCCCCAGGTTCGATTTTAATCGGACTTCTTATTTGGTACGTTATTCTAACATCAGAAATTTCAAGCTTACAGGGCGACCGATTTCACGTATTGCTTTACCCCGTTATATGCCTGTACTTCTTTTGGATGTTAAAACAGTGGAGAGAACGAAAAAAAAACAGCGTTCAACTTGATCGAAGTGTATAAGGAGTCTTCCAACTAAATCGATTTCCACAACCACAAGCAAGCCACGCTTCGATGGGGTCGCCAAATTTCAGCGCGAGCCACAAGCTCAACGTCCAGCGCTTTTTCTCCATCAAAAAAATTTTGGTACATGGCTTTTCGAATACCCAAATCGCCGATGGGAAAGACATCTTCGCGCAGGAGGGTAAACATTAAAAACATTTGAGCCGTCCAGACTCCCACGCCTTTTATGGCGGTAAGCGCGCGTATTACTTCTTCATCGGCTAGCTCGTGCAGGTTCGCGAATAGCTCAGGGTTTTGGGCGAAAGCTTCCGCTACGGCAAATAAATAGGACGTTTTTTGCCCAGAGAGCCCAGCCCTCCGAAATTCCGAAGCTGGAGTGGAAAGAATGTTTGACGTGGTGATGTCAAAGTTCAGAGCCTGCTTAACCCTGCTAAATATCGTAGCCGCAGCCTTAACGGAAAGCTGCTGCGATACGAGTGCATCCACCAATGCTTCCAAGTAAGCAGTTGGAGCAGGCAGTTTTGGTAAATTCTCCAATCTCATTACAGGAATGAACAGTGGATCGGCTCGCTCTAAGTGCAGACTTGCAGCTTTTATGTCCATGAGTTCCTAATGCTTTGGATAATGAAGATTATTTGCCAAAATGCTGTGGATTTGAAACTGAAATTATGCTCCGTTTGTGACGGCAGAGAAAGTGTCAATCGAACGCTTATCTTTGCCCGCGGAAAAAACAGCTTAAAGCAAACACTCATGCCAAACTCTCAACCAAAAGTAGCCTATTTCTGCATGGAATATGGACTCGATGATGCTTTCAAAGCCTACGCAGGCGGTCTCGGTATTCTAGCCGGCGATTACATGAAGGGCGCAAAAGACCACAACTTCCCGATTGTAGGTATCGGCATTAAATGGAAACAGGGCTACACAGATCAATATATCGGAGCGGACGGTGTGCCTTACGATAGCTATAAAAATCAACAGCATCCATTCCTGGAAGATACGGGTGTGGTCGTAACAGTAAGCATTCGTCGTCGCGATGTGAAAATTAAAGTGTGGAAATGCACCGCATTTGGCTCTGCGCCACTTTACCTGCTTGACACAGACGTGCCGGGCAACGAAGACGGATGGATTACCGGTCAACTTTACGGTTGGTTTGGCGAAGAGCGTATAGCCCAAGAAATGGTTCTTGGAATCGGTGGCGTGCGTGCCCTTCGCGCACTAAATATTCCCGTCGACGTGTACCACTTCAACGAAGGCCACGCATTATTTGCTGGTTTTGAACTCATCCGCGAGAAAACGTCGGCTGGTATGCCCTTTGAAAAAGCGAAAGCCGACAGCCGACAGGAAATAGTGTTTACAACCCATACGCCCGTAGTCCAAGGCAATGAGTCGCACCCTATCGACCGATTGCTCTATATGGGAGCCGACTTGGGAATGGGCGCAAAAGAGCTTGAAGTAATGGGGGGCTCGCCATTTAATATGACGGTGGCTGCCTTGCGCTTATCGCGAAAAGCTAACGCTGTAGCAGCACTACACGGCGAAACTGCCAACAAGATGTGGGAGCATGTCACCGGTCGGTCGGAAATAGTCCCCATCACAAATGCTATTCACAAGCCCACTTGGGTTGATCCGGCCATGACTGCTGCCGCCGAAGGCAAAGGCGACATTTGGAAAGCACACCAGGCGAATAAACGCAAGCTGATCGAGTTTGTGAAAGAGCGAACGGGAGCGCAGCTCAAAGAAGATGTGCTGACCATTGGCTTTTCGCGCAGGGCAGTGCCTTACAAACGGGCCAATCTGCTTTTCCGCGATCCTTCGGTAATTGACCCATTGCTGAAGGAAGGTAAACTTCAAATTGTCTATTCCGGTAAGGCGCACCCACTCGATGATATGGGCAAGCAGCTGATCATGGAAATTGTAGGATTCAGCAAGAAATACCCCAATGCGGTAGTGTATATTCCAAATTACGACATGGCGACCGGCGCAGCCCTAACCCGCGGTGCCGATGTATGGCTTAATAACCCACGCCGACCAATGGAAGCAAGCGGAACATCAGGAATGAAGGCCGCTATAAACGGGGTGCTCAATTGCAGCATACTCGATGGTTGGTGGCCCGAAGCGTGCAACCACGGCGTGAATGGTTGGCAATTTGGCGACGGATTTGAAAGCCAAAGTGAAGCTAAACATGATAAGCACGACGGCGATGCGCTTTATAAAGTAATGCTCGGGGAAGTGATTCCCACCTATTATGAAAATCACAAAAAATGGTTGGCGATGATGAAGCAAAGCATTCTGGACTGTAAGGACGAATTCGCAGTAAAGCGCATGCTGGAAGAGTACTACGCAAAACTATACCATTCGGCCAAAAGCTAATCGGATTCGACCTCACCCAAAGTTGGTAAATACAGATAGCGCAGCAGCAATCTTTCGGAAATGTGGAGTCTATAAGGCAGACCACACCAATAAACCAAACACTGAACTATGTTGCGAACTGCTGTTTTAACTGCCTTGGTTTGCGATATTGGATAATTGAGCGCCCAACACTCGAAAATCTAAACTCCGATAGACCCGGACTTACTAGGAGTCCATTTACGGTTGGTGGCAAAACCTTTCAAATAGAGGCGGGATACGACTTTCTATATAGTAAATACCAATTTACGGAAACAAATCAAAACACTGATCCTGGCATCCTCGACGTAACGCGTAAAAACTACCAATATGCGGCCAAGGCTCGGGTTGGAATTTGTGATCAGCTCGACGCCTCCTTATAATATTGTTTCATCGAAGAACGACGGGATGTCAGCCCGGAAAATTCAACGCCAAGATCGTCTAATGATCAAACCCCGCTTTCCCGAGTTGGTCTCAAAGGTTTAATGCTAAGGCAGAATGGAATTTCCCCTGCGGTGGGAGTTGCAGTGTTTTGGCAACGCGGGCCGTTCGATATTGAATATTTAGGTGCTGATGTTTCTGCACAAAATCATCTTACTGAAAAGTTTTCCCTGCGAGGCAATTTATCGTTTGCAATGGATACTGAACTCCATGGGGGTCTGCGCTTAGACTATCAAACCACGAATAAATTAGGAGTATTTGCGGAGTATGCAGGCTTTTTTAAGAATGCGGATTTCTTTCAGTTGGGCGATACTCCTGACTATTTTGATGCTTCCAATTTTACATCGGGCATCACTTTTCTCGCCACACAAAACTGGATGTTTGATCTTTCCGGATCTTGATTTTTGACACCAGACGAATACCGAGCCAACGTGAATTTCGATAATTATACAAGCTATCTACTTCGGGTAGGGGCTTCCGGTCGGTTTGACTGGCGCAAGGTTTAAGCTCCTCTAGAAAAGCTTTTTGGCCAAGCCTCCCCCCTAGCCTAAAGAGCGAGATCGCGTCAACATTGGCTTGACTCTGTTTTCACTTCGTTACCTTTAACACATGAAGACGGAAAAGTTTGATGCCATAATCATTGGCTCGGGGCAAGCGGGCAATCCCCTGGCGTTTGCACTTGCCGCTGCCGGAGAACGTGTTGCCATTATAGAATCGAGCAAATTGGGTGGCACTTGCTTAAACACGGGCTGCACACCTACCAAAACCTACGTGGCAAGCGCCAGAGCAGCCTGGGCTGTTTCGCATGCCGCAAAGCTCGGAATTCGTGCATCGATTGACAAGGTTGATCTTAAAGCCATTCGAAAACGAAAGGATAAAATTGTGAACGAGTCGCGATCAGGACTCGAAAAAGCGCTGACCACAAATCAGAAAATCACCTTAATTCGGGGAAAAGCCATGTTCAAAGGCGATAAGATAATTACCGTGAATGGGGCTCACTATACCGCTGATAGAATTTATATAAATGTAGGAGCCCGACCCCGCATCCCAAAAGGATTTGAAGCGGTGAAGGCAATGACCAATGAGTCGATACTTAGACTCAGCAAGCTTCCCGATCATTTAATCATCGTAGGTGG
>JBBQFC010000038.1:0-31762 GCA_038321615.1 Flavobacteriales bacterium
GCCTTTGGCCGGCGATAAGTATCGGGAAAATACTCCTTCTTGATTTTGAATTTTGCTTCTTCGAGTAGCTTTTCTTCGTCGGGACGAAAGCTGAAATCGTAAAAAACTTTCACTTCTTTAAACCGGTCGTAGAGATCGATGATCTGCGCTTCGAGCTGATTCTTCTTCAGTGCTTTAAGAAAAGATTTCAGTTCGAGTTTGGACATAGCTGGTTACGATTCAGAATTCAGAATTATGAATTCTTGCTCAATGGTACATCTACCCGGGTGAAATCCCAACCGATTTTCATCAATAAAGGATCGCCGTCGACGTCGATGAAAAATTGCTCCATGACTTTAAAATTACGTTGAACGGGTGCGGTAAGCTTGACCACATCAAGCTCAGGCTTTCGGGGCGATTGGCCACCCATTCCAATTCCCCATCCATAGCTTCCGCTATTGAAAATCACATCCCAGGTGCGTTCATTGGGAATCGTCCACAAGGTATATTTGCCTTTCGGCAAAGTCTGCCCGTCGATGATAAGGTCGGTACCTGTGGTGAATGTGGTGGCTTCGTTTGCCCCGGTGCGCCACACTTCACCGTAAGGCACGAGCTCACCGAAAACGGTGCGATTCTTTTTGAAAGGGGCGGAGTAAACTATTTCAATATCATAGCCATTTTCCTGATATCGGGTTACTCTTTCAGGGCTGTTTTTCTTGGTATTATGCTTCATTACTTGAAATGCGGCTGCACCCAGGATAACGAGCGCAACAATTACAATTCCGAACCATTTGAGAAATTTTTTCATTGCAGAGGGGGTTAGGTTGTCAAATTTAGCATTCTTACCGGTTACTCCGAATGCCGGCCATAGGTAACTTCCGGATTATAAAGGAGTTTTCCGTTTTCAAAATCGTAAAGCGTCAATCGGCGCAGGTCATAATAGGCTATCCAAAAGTCGCGGAGAGCCTTGACGTAGGAGCGCTTTGCTTGATCTTTTTCGGAGAGGGCAATATTCAAATCGGTGATGTCCACCTTTCCGGTCAAATACCGGTTTTGAGCCACTTCATATCGCTCGGTAGCCACCTGATCGGACCTTTCGGCAATGCGCAATTGATTGCGAAGCACGGCAAATTGGCGAACGAGCGTCATGATCTCCTGCTCAAAATTTTGCAAGTCTTGCTCAATTACATAAGCATTGAGCTGCTGATTGGCCAAGGCCGTTTGAATCCGGGCCTTGTTGCGGCCCCAGTCCAATATCGGCACCCTTAGGCCGATGTCGAGTCGCTGCTGCTCATTGCCATCTTGATAAGAAGCACCCAGCTCGGTGGATGCACTATTCAAACCGTAAGACGCCACAAAATTGGTTTGCAGCCGCGCTGCGCGTGCTTGGGCCACATCGCGCTCCGCTTCAAGCCGAGTGCGCTCAAAAGCAATATAATCGGCTCGATTCATCCGCGCGTAATTCACTGCATCGGCCATGGCGATTTCAAAAAAGGGGATGCCCAGCGGGCGTTCGAGCAAGAGGCTATCGCCTGTTGGAATGCCCAAATAAGCGCGCAGTTGCTGACCGGAATTTTCCAAATCGAGTTGCGCCTGAATTACATCTTGTTCGGAGCGTAGAAGTTGAAGCTCGACTTGGAGCAATTTATCGCGCGAGGTGGTGCCGATATTGTAACGGCCTTGCTCGATTTTATAGATGGTATCGTTACTTTGAAGATTGAACAGGGCAATTTGCCGGTTGATCTGTGCATCGAGGTAATCGAAGAAAAAACTCACCGCCTCGCGCGACAGGAACTCAATTTCTTCCACATAGCTGCGCTTGCTTTCTTCGTAGCGAATGGGCTCCGTGCGTTTATCCCATTTAAACTGATTGAAACCAAAGAGCGGCTGATCGAGGCGAATATTCACGATGGTGGTGTTGAATCGCGTTAAATCTTGCTGAAGGTCGCGGAAGTAATTCAGGTTGGTATTGATCGAAACATTTCCACCCGAAAAGGCGAGGGGTTGATCTATTCCAAGATTTAGGATGCTATTAAATTGCTCCCGGCTTTGGAAGGCGATGGTACCATCGTCGAGCCGGTTGCTAAAAAAGTCGCGGTTATAGCCGGGTACATTCCCCGAAAGTTCAAGTTGCGGCTTGAAGTCGGCTCGAAACAGGCGGTATTGCCAATAGCGGTTTTCGAGTCGTGTTTCGGCCTGTTTGGCCACGGGCGACTGGCTGCGGGCGAGACTTATAGCTTCTTGAAGCGACAGTAGCCGCACAGGCGTTTGTGCCATCGATAAAGTGCCACAAGCCAGCAAGATTAGCCCAAACACATGTTTTTTACTCATACCGTAGCGAATTGATAGGGCTTTGCTGTGCTGCTTTTCTTGCAGGAGCTATACCGAAAATGAGACCCACGGAAGCCGCAACTGCAAAAGAACTCAAAATGGAGAAAGCACTTACCACGGTATTGATACCTGCAAGGCGGCTTACGGCGAACGCCAAACTCAAGCCGAGCAATACGCCTATGACTCCACCTGATATACTGATCAAAACGGCCTCGAACATAAATTGCTGCACGATGTCCGTTTTGCGGGCCCCCAGTGACATTCGAAGTCCGATCTCCTTGATCCGTTCAAGTACCGAAGCCAGCATAATATTCATAATACCAATACCACCCACCAAGAGCGATATACCTGCTATAGCGCCTAGCACATAAGTAAATAGCTCGTTATTTCGCTTCTGCTGTTTTAATAATAACTCAGGTATTTCAACTTGAAAATCTACTACCTGCAGGTGCTTTCGCTCCAGCAAACGCGAAAGTACTTCGGCAGTGCTGGCAAGCAATTCGGTATTGGCTACCTGCACTACTAAGCGGTCGAGCTGGTGGTAATTTGTTGGCGGCGGCGCGTCCTGTTCCGTTTGGCTCGACCCGTCGAAATTATTCTCCTGGCTGGCTGCAGCTTCAATCATGGCGTCGGTTACCACTTCCCGGTTTTCGTAGCGCACCAGCACCGTTTGCAGCGGTGTGTACACATCCATATTGTAATCGCGAATGCCCAAATTACTGAGGCTTTGGGTGCTGATTATACGCTCGTCGAGCACACCAATAACTTCGAGAAATACGTTGCCCACTTTGAGTTGCTGGCCTAAGGGATTTTGCGTGGGAAAGAAACGCGACTGAATGGACTTCCCAATGATACAAACCGGGCTACCATCGCGTAGGTGATGATCGTTGAACATCTTCCCTTGGCCAAGTGTAAAATTGAAAATTTCAAAATAAACCGGCTCCACACCAATGAGTTTTGCGGAGCGGCGCAAGCCATTGTGAATGATAAACGTTTCCAATAAAATCTCTGGACTCGCCCTCTCAACCGTCGGTACCACGGCCTGAATGGCGATTACATCTTGCATTCGGAGTCCTGGTGAGTATTTTTTGGCAGTCGGGTTTTCTTCGCGCAATTGTTTTTCGGTTTGTTCGAGCACTGGGGTTATCACAATATTGTTGACCCCGACTAATTTCATCTGCGCGTTAATTTCATCTTGGGTGCCTTTGCCGATGGCGAGCATGGCAATAACGGCTGCTACGCCAAATATGATCCCGAGTGCAGTAAGCAGAGAGCGAAGCCTGTTGCTTTGCAGCGATTCGAGAGCGATATTAAAATTGGCTAATAATCGTTCGTTCATTACGATCCACTTCTATTTTCAGCGGCTTCCAGCGCCGTGCTTTCTTCCTTGGCGGGCACATCTTCGACTTTCTCCGTTTTTCCTTTCGTTCGAAGGCCGTTCATCTCGGGAATCAATGTAAAACTATCATCGTCGAGGGCCGATTGGCGAGAGAGAAACACCTTATCGCCTTCGGTTAAACCTGCTTCTATGATTACTTCATTGCGATTGGATATCCCGATTTTCACTTCTTGCTTTATCGTGCCTAAACCCGATTTTTTATACACGTAGGTAATGGAATCGTGCGCATTAAAAAGGCTTTCGAGCGGTATGAAAAGCGCTTCAGCTTGCTGATCTGTTACAATGCGGTTGCCTGTGGTCATGCTTGGGCGCAACAGATTGTCCTGTTCATTTACTTCTATCGTCACACGAAACACCTTCGCATCGCTATTGGGTCGCTGCTCGCCTACGTTTGCTACGCTTAGCACCTTACCGGTAAATTGTTTTTCCGGAAAGGCATCCAAGCCCACTTTTACATCCTGTCCGCGTTCTACTTTCCTAATGTCCACTTCATTGATATACGTCACAGAAATCATCGTAGAAAGATCGGGTAGGGTAGCCACCACGGGGTTCCAAGCTCCTATTTGCGAGCCTTTCTTGATCGCTTTACCGTCATAGTCTTTTTTATAGATAAGCATCCCATCTTCGGGAGCAATGATGGTAAACTCCTGTAAAAGGTCCTGCATACCATTCAAATTGTTCAATTCCTTTTGACGATTGAGCGCCACTTCCTGCATTTTCGCGGCATTCTGCTCACGCTTTATCCGGTAATTTTCGGTAGCCTGCTGTAAGGCTCGTTTGGCCTTGTCGAGTTCTATTTCCGCCTGGCGAATGGTGGCTGGTGGCTCATATTTGCTTTGAGACACAATCAGTTCCCTTTCATCTACCCCGTAGCTCAGATTGATTAACTCATCGCGCGATTTCCGCATTTCCAGAGTGGTGTCCAACTTGGTTTGGATAAACTGCGACTCAATCTTTTCGAGTTCTAATTGGGAATCTTTGATTTTATTGGTGAGTTCCGACGGATCGAGACTTGCAACGTAATCGCCTTTTTTGACGCGGGTGCCTTCATCGATAATGTCTTGGATGGCCATATTCCAAATCCGATAGTTTCGGGTGTTAGAAGGACCCAGTATTTCTACTGAATTTTTGGCTTCAAGCTCGCCGGTTGTGGTAATGTCTACCATAAACTCACCTTTAGAAACGTTGACCAAAAGGGCTTGAGATTCTTGTTTGCTCGGGTAAAATATCCAAACCGCAATGAGCACCAAAGCAGCAATAGCTGTAAGAATACGATTGCGCGGAGATTTAAAAAATTGGTTCAGTCGGTCGATCATGGGGTGTGAAACTAATGGTATTCCCTTGCGGCAGCTTAAAGAGAGCCGTTAAGTAATGTTAAGGTTGAAAACGGCTCAGATGTTTATAGATTTAGTATCCCGATTTCAGTTGCTGAATTCGGCCAGCTATGGAATGCTACCAGCTAAACTGAGCATCCATTTCAACAGCCAAAATTAAGTTAGCAGGACAGCTCTTTTCAGAAATAAATATCGATGCGAATCTACACGTTTAAGAAATTGGAATTACGGTAACGCGCCTTCTTATTTCATCGCGATTTCAACAAAAAATAAGGTTCGGTAGTATGGGGAAATTATTGATTCGCCATTGATGCAAGATTCATCACGCATCAACGGCGACTGCTATTCACGGCTAACCGAAATCGGGGAAATTGCCAGACTGGAATGGTTGAATGCGTGGCATTGCGACCTGATATGATTTTGAAATTGCGAGCTCTCGTCATAATGCCCGATCATATGCACGGTATCATTACTATAGGACAAAATGATTTCAATAAGGTTTGTGGATATCGGAGATTGAAAAACGATTTTGGTCCGCAACGCAAAACTCTGGGTTCTATATTGCGCGGGTATAAATCGGCGGTCACCACCTATGCTCGGGTGAATAATATCGAATTTCAATGGCAATCTTCATCTTAGGATCACGTAATTCGATCGCCGCAGGCCTATCAAAAAATCTCGAAATATTTTGATAATAATCCGGCGAAATGGTTGAACCGGTATGGGAATCGCTGATGCGCGGGATACGCAATTACGCGACGGGCGGTAACGATGCCTGCGCCATCCGCAATTTCCCGTAACTGTATTTGCCCTTGAAGTGGGCATAAGCGGGATTTAATCCGGTATCTTCCGATTTTTCGAAATAGGCTAAAATATCTTCGTATTCGTGGCTCGGTAATATTTTATGTACATCGATTCTCCCTTCTGCCACGCCACGGGCTAGATGTCCTTCAATAGTCGATGCGGTGAGACCCCGCTTTTTTGCAATTCCTTCCAAATCCAATCCAGAATCAAACAACTGGAAAGTCTCTTCGTATGTTTGCCCTTTAACTTTCTCTTTTTTTGCCTTAGAAGCTCTTCCAGTCTTCGATACTTTTCGGTCGGGATGGGTGGCGACAATACTCGAAATTTTTAAACGGAAGCTCTCCCGCGTTGCTTTTCGAACGTTCTCTGCATCTTCGAGGCCATCGGGTTTTCTTCCTTCCAAAATAGCCTTGGTCAGCAGCTTGGCTCGCTGGAGATCGGCAACTCTGCGCGAGATAGATTGATCGAGATCTTCGAGGGCGGTAAGGTAGGTTTTGGTTTTAGCGAACTGGGCGACTTCTGCCTTGTGAAGCATCACCTGAAAGAGGAGCCCATTGCAGAACTTTTCGTAATAAGCAGCACCCTTCTCCACCCGAGCCAATAGATTTTCATAATCAGACTGGTAATGCAAGTGCTGCAATTGCGCTCGAAATTTCCGGGTATTGTCGGCTTCTTGAATAAGAAGAGTCGCCAGCCCAGGCAGTACTTGGTTCATGGTATCTTCTTCAAAAATCATCTTAGCGCCCGCCTTTTCGCGAATATTCTGAATGGTGTATTCAATCTCTCGAAGATTAAAAGTGGCTTCCAACACTTCCCCGAGGTATGCGCCCTGAGCAGTCCGCAGCAAATCGGGTAGGGGGGCCTGCTCCGTTTTTCTCGACTGAAAGGCTATTACTTGCTGATCGGTCAAGATGGCTTGATTGTGAATTTTTGTTCGCAAGCGGAGGCCGTCGAGGCTCCGCAGCCGGGAGAGCGCCACGTAAACCTGCCCGGGTGCAAAAGCTTGACCCACATCAATAAGCGCCTTGTCGAACGTAAGCCCCTGACTTTTGTGGACGGTGATAGCCCACGCCAGTTTAATCGGGAAAGTGCGAAAAACTCCGGCTATTTCTTCGGAAAGGTGCTTGTCCTTGTCCATGTGATATTTCACATTTCGCCATTCTGCTTCTTCCAGTCTTAGGATTTTATTGTCGTCAATAAGTCGCACATCGATGCTCGATGATGAAAGCTTTGTGACTTCAGCCAATTTTCCGTTGTAGTAGCGCTTTTGGGTAGTGTCATTTTTAATAAACATTACTTGAGCGCCCACTTTTAATTCCATTGCGGTAGGTAGGGGATACATACTTTCTGGGAATTCACCATCAATTTCCGCCTCGTAGGTGTAACTCTTTCCAGGCAGATCGCGGAGTTGCTGCTGATTGATTCGGTCGGCTTGCGCATTGTGGGTGGTAAGCGTAATGACACCTTTTTCCGCTGCTGCATTTGGCTCAAAGTGGGAATTCAGCAAGTCGATATCGCCTTGGGTGCATTGGTTGTGGCGGAGATTATTGAGCAAAGCCACGAAGCGATCATCGGTTTGGCGATAGACCTTATCGAGTTCGAGATATACGTACCCGACTTCTTTCAGGCCTCGTGCTTCAAAAAAGTGCGGCGAATTATAGAATTTCTTAAGCACTGACCACTCCTGGTCGCGCATAATAGGCGGCAGCTGGAGCAGATCTCCAATAAGCAGCAACTGCACCCCTCCAAAAGCTTGCCTGGGTCGGCGACGCGCAGCGCGCAAACGCGTATCTATTGCATCGAGTACATCGCATCGGAGCATGCTCACTTCGTCGATTATGAGAAGTTCGATTTCGCGAAGCACTTGAGCTCGAACGGCATTAAGTGGGTTCTTGACCATCAAGGTTCTGGCATCGTAGAAATTTCCTAATTCGCCCGTAGTTGTGGCTCCCTGTTCGGGTAAGAAGCTCGAAGTCGGTAATAAAAACTGGGAGTGGATCGTAACGCCCCCAGCATTCAGCGCAGCGATACCCGTAGGCGCTACGATTATAAAACGCTTGTGGGTGGCTTTTGCGGTGGCGTGGAGAAAAGTTGTTTTACCCGTACCGGCCTTGCCCGTCAGGAAGACGTGACGGGAGGTGGCATTGATAAATGCCGCTGCCGTTTCGGCGATATCAATTTGGTGCTCAACTGATAAACTCATGATTTTATAGAATTGAAGCTCCGGTGAAAGGTACGACCTAAACCTGAAAACACGAAAATTTTGACCTGTTAATTCTACAAATCAACATTTCTTGGAAAAGCGGTTGAAACACTTAATTTTGTGGGCTTCAAATTAAGATGGCACTTTATTTGTCATTCATGAATCACAAATCAAAAAAATGAAAAACGTACTAGCAATTATTTTCGCAACCGCCACCGTAGTTGCGTCTGCACAATCGGCCAAGGTGGTTTCGGCATGGAACACGAAGGAAAGCGGTGAATTCGATAAGGCACGTGGGTATATCGACGAAGCCATTACTAACGAAAAAACCATGGTTGATGAAAAGACCTGGAGATACCGCGGTTTGATTTACCAGCAGATTGCGGTGAGTGAAGAAGACTTTGGAGTAGATCGAAAGACAGCGCTGGAAGAATCAATTAAGAGTTTCGCGAAGGCCAAAGAGTTGGACGATAAGAATAAATGGGCCACGGAAATCGACCAAGGCTACGCCCAAAATCAAGCATTAGCTGTTAATTTTGGTATTGCTGCCTACAATGAGCAAAACTATCCGGAAGCCCGCGATTTTTTCATCTTGGGGGCTGATGCAGCGAAAAATATCGGAAATTTCGATACGCTCGCCGTTTACAATGCTGCGCTGGCTGCAGAACAAGCTAAGGATATGGAGAACGCTGCCAAATATTACATGCAAGCGGCGGAAAGTGGATACCTGAACGGAAAGCCTTATTTGTACCTCGCCAATATGTATGAAAGGTCGGAAATGACCGATGAATACCTGGCCACTGTGAAAAAAGGAAGGGCAAATTATCCCGATGATGCAGACTTGATCGTGTATGAGCTTAATTACTACTTGCGAAATGGTAAATTTGAAGAGGCTGAGAACAATTTGAAGCTCGCTCTGGAAAAAGAACCCAACAATAAACAACTACACTTTTCGCTCGGGGTAGTTTACGATAATTTGGGCAACGCCGATAAAGCGGTTGAATCTTATATAAAGGCGTTAGAAATCGACCCGGTTTACTTCGACGCAACTTACAATCTTGGCGCTTTATATTTCAATCAAGGAGTAGAGATGAACAACAAAGCCAACGACATTAAGGACAATAAGGCCTACGATAAAGCGCGAAGCGACGCGAAAGCAATATTCACAAAGGCTCAGCCTTACTTGGAGAAAGCGCATGAATTAGATGCTACTGACAAGGGTGCAATGGCTTCCTTAACACAGCTTTACGCGTTGGTAGGCGAAACTGAAAAGTATACCGTCATGAAGGCCAAGCTCGAAGCTGCAAAATGAGTTGGAGAATTATATCAATTTGGCACAAACCCGAAGTATATGCTTCGGGTTTGTGCGTTTTTAAAAATGCCCTGTCTATCTTTTTAGTAGTGATTTGCACCGTAGCCTGCGGTGTGCGTGAACCGAAAAGCGAGAAAACTATAAAAGATTTGGAGCGCGCAATTAAAGTTTTAGAAGAGCGCCGGGATGCTGAAATCCGAGCTATAGACCAAGAATTGACGCAGATTAACCAGCTTGAAGCCAATAAGCATAACGCTCGAAGCCAAGGAATGCGCGACAAGATTGAACGGGACATTACCATGAAAGAAACCGTGTTGGAAAGAGCGAGGCATAACAAAGAAAATCAAGAGAAAATTCTGGAAGGGCTTTACCTTAAAAGGGATAGCCTGCTTCAGATTTAAGATTGAGCCTGCCGGTTCTTGTATGTAAGGTCTAGAATCTCCCATATTCAACTTAACATAATATAAATTATCGGACAAAAGGAAATGGCCCTTAGGCCATTTCCGCATTGAATTTAGAATGATTCGTAATTATCGTATCACCTTCACATTTATTGCCACCGGACCTTTATCGCCACTGGCTACATCGAATGTAACATGGTTGCCTTCTTTCAAGGGCTCCAAGTGAGACTTGACGTGAGTGAAATAACTATCGTTTGAATTTTTGACTTTGATAAATCCGTAGCCTTTGGATTCGTCAAAAAATGTGAGCGTTCCTTCGTTGATCGTTTCTTCCTCTGATTCTTCCTTGGGGCGTGTGCCGATAATAATATCTTCAGCCTTAATTTCTACACGCTTCACCGTTGGATCTGGACGTTCGGTGGTTGGGTTCCCATCTGCGTCGACCCACGCAATCATATCATCGAGACTCGAGCCTTTTTGGCTGCCGTCCTGACGGATTTCTTTGCGCTTAAGCTTTTCTTCTTTTTTGCGCTTTTTCTTCTTTTCTTTTTCTTGCTTATTCCAGGTTTCTTGCGATCTGCCCATTTTCTCTATTTGATTTATATACAGCCGACTATCAGCATGCAGGTTATTTCGGAGAGCCATGTATCAGCCTCTAAACCGCCGCAAAGATAAGCAAGATTATATCAACCCGAATACCTGTGCGGCACAGCTTTTTACACGGTGCGAAAAAGAATTTTCAAACAGTTGCAATATATTGACCGCTGAGTATTTCCTTTACAGTTGCGTTGCCCCTTTAGAAGGGTCAGAATATCGCGAACTCACTTAACAAAGCACATAATGGCAAAAGAAAAAAACATTCAGAAAGGACCTGAAAAGAAAGTTGCGACCAAAACTTTAAAAGAAAAACGAGCCGCAAAACAGGACAAGAAAAATTCAAAAGGTCGAAACGACTAATCAAAAAGCCACCGAAAGGTGGTTTTTTTTTACCAGGTTTCGTTTTTTAGTTCACTTATTGCCCTGAGCACATCACGTTGGCTTATTTGCCCCACGAGCTTCTCTCCTTCCATTACAGGAAACCGCCGGACTTTTTCGCTTAGGAATAATGCAGCAACCTCAAGCACGCCCATATCGGGCTGAATTGTTATGACCTTTGCGACCATGTGGTCAGACACTAAGCCGCTGTGGTTTGGAGAATTCAAATACTTCCCGCGTACCACTTCTTTCAAGCAATCGCCTTCGGAGATGATACCTACTAAGTTGCCCTTTTCGTCGATCACCGGACCTCCGGAAATATTTTTCTTCATAAGTATTTCGGCAACTTCACCGATGGGTTGATCGGGTCGAAAAGTTATGAGCTTACGCGTCATATAATCGCACGCTCGTACAAGCTTTGGGGCTTGTTTTTTGAGAATTTCGCGCTCACCGGTATAGCTTTTTACCATGATCTGGGGGATTTCGAAACCGGTTCGTTCCGATTTCCATTATGGAATTTAGGCAAAAAATCTCAAAAGATTACCGAGCGTCGAGAATCTCGATCGTTCCGGTGTGGCTTTTCGAAAGTTCGCCGTAAGTGAACTCAATAGTTTGAAAATAGGTTCCAGATTCAGCAGTATTGCCATTCGCGTAGATTCCATCCCACTGAAAGGCGGGGTCCCGCGAGATATAAACTTCCTTACCCCAGCGATCGTAAACCTGGGTTTTGAAACCAAGCAGGCATGGGTCATCTTTATTCTCGATCGTCCAAAAATCATTTCGGCTGTCGCCGTTTGGAGTAAATACGTTTTGTATTGGTTCAATATTTCCGCGCGTTGGAGTTACTACTTCGATGAATATTTCGATATCCACCATTTCATTCTTTTGGCAGCTATTCGAACGCAGTTGAAACTGCACAGGATAAATTTCTGGACGGACATCAATACAGTCGGGCTGCCAACTAAAGTTTCCAAGAATATTTTGGACGATACCGTTTGATAAAAATATCGCGCTTCCTTCTGGCTGAAATATGTCAGGATTTAGGGCTACCATCGATAGCGTGTCATATGGATCAGGATCGGTTCCGAATACCGGAATGTCGATTAAATCATCGCCTATGGAATGAACAATGAAGGTACTATCGGTGGGAAATTCAATAGTTGCAGAATTTTCCGGTGGCAAATTGAGAAACAACTCGATTGGATATTCCACCACATCCGAAGTTTTACAGCTATTTGAAGTCGCTCTAAGCAAAATATTATAAACTCCTGGTCTCACGTCCGAACATGTTGGCACCCAACAAACATTGCTTTGAACTACACTCGTCCCGGTGAGGATATCTGGATTAAAGAAAGCTGGATTATCTATTAGATTAAATAGCTCCGACTCACCAGAAACTACCAAGGTATCAAAGAAGTTGCCATCCACCACCGTTACCGGAAAGCAAAAAGTATCGGTATCGTAATACCGCCATTGGATAAGCTGAGCAGGCTGCACAAAAATAGTTGGTTCATTTTCAGGAACGATAACCCGAATCGGAACGATGAAATTGGTGGTATCATTAACCAAGCAATTGGTGGTGACAATTTGAAAATCGACTAAATAAGGCTCGTCTTGAACGTCGGCACAAATTACATTCCAACAGAACGGGATACTAATTGCGCCTTGATCAACAGAAAACTCCAAGGCTTGAACGTTGGGTAAGTCGTATATTGGAGAATTTGAAAATACGAAAAGTGAATCCGCTTCATTCGGATCTTCAAATTCAAACTGGAAACAATAAGTGCCCGGATTATAGAGATCGATCACGGCTTCGGGCACCGGACCAGTTATAGCTGTCGGCTCATCTGCTTCCAAAATGACGTTAATGTAGATATCCTGGGTAGTGACCAAAACTTCATTTGCACAACCCCGACTGAAAGCGCGTATGGTAACTATGTACGGTTCGTCTCGCACATTTTGACAAAGCGGCGACCAGCAGAGCTCCTGCTCTACGCTTGAAAATCCGGTGACATCCGGAAAGCTCGCCTGCGGCAGAATTGTACCATCCAAAATCCCGGATATTCCTTGCATAAAAAGCGTGTCTCCTAGATTTGGATCAGTGGCCGTGATAGGAATACACCAAGCGGTATTTGCCAAAACATCAAAAATGGTATCATCGTTTGGCGTAGCAATTACGGAAGGTAGATCGATAGCGCATACGGAACTTTGAAGCTGAATCTCTCTTCTGATTTCTCCAATCTTGACGCCATTTCTGAATTCTTCAACCTTCACAGCAATTGTAAAAACACCAACTGCCTGTGGTTGGCCGGTGATGACTCCCGTCTGAGGATCGATCGTCATTGGGTCAACACCACCGATCTGATTATCGTCGTTGTAAGTAGGCGCATAAGGCACGAGTGGCCAGGGCTTCGAAGTTGCAGCGTTCGGATTGGGATCAAAAGCTGAGGTGAAACCATTGACAGGGGTTGTAAAACTGTAAACCAGTTCGTCGCCATCTGCATCGGTTGCACCAAAATCGATGACATTCGTACCGTTCACGCAAAGGAAGGCTTCTGTAGGGAAAGGGCCAAACTGGGGGCTGGAATTTTGTAAAACCGGGTCGGGGAAATCCACATTAAAAACGAACCCCAAATTGGCTCCAGCTAGATTTATAGATAGAGCGTTTCGGCAACATCGTTCCCATGTTAGATAATAACCATTTGGATTATTGGGCAAATCGAATTCGGTTTGATAGGTGCCTATTTCCAAGCAAATATCTGGAGTAAAACAGGAATTTCCCAGTTCCGCCAGTACAACATCCGGAAAACCGATGTAGCTAAAATCCAAGTCGAAATAGTTTGCATTTGTAACCAGATCTCGCACCGTAACCACAATATTTTGGTCAAATTCCGCACCACCGCTTGCGCAATCACGGTAAAGTGTGAGGATGGCGCTGTAGGTATTACCACTTACGTGTTGAATGGTAAAATCGCCTCCAGTAATGTGGGCAGCTTTGCTAATAGAAAAAGAACAGAAGAGAATCGCAACGAGTAAAAACTGCTTCATATAGCGGATTTAAAGCCGTGAATATAATTTATTTTCTTCGGATCAAAGCCTACCTGGATTTAATGAGAAATGACCACTTTACGTTGGATGGAGACTCCATTCTTAGTATTTTGAATATCAAGTGTGTACAATCCATTGGCCAGATCGTTGGTAGCAATTTCGAATTGTTGCCCCTGCCCTGGCTTGAACGACTTAACGATTGCGCCGCGCGCGTCAAAAACCCGCACGAACGATCCGAGCAATTGGCCTCCCGTATTAGCAATCACAATTCGTTCGTTGGCCGGATTTGGGAATACCAGCCACTCGTTTTCATTTTCGTCCACAGAGAGCGGGAATAGGCTTATCATCTGCTCACTTTGGCACTCCGAGCTTGTTGCCAGAGTTACATTATAGATCGCAGCACTTGGAAAGGTGAATACCGGAGATTGCTCTTGTGACGTACTTCCTTCGCCGAAATTCCATAAATAGGAATCTGCCATTAAATTCTCAGGCGTAAAAGAAACAGTCAAATCTTGAATCTCGGCGTTAAAGAGTCCATTGCCCAGAGAAATTGCATTCCAGGTTACCACTTCGCTGCGGCATTCCAAACGATCTACTTCGATGTTGTAGAAATAGTAATATACCTGTGGCCCGCCCGAACTCCCGGTTATGGTCATTAAATTGGCTTCCGTGTAAGGATAGCTTACCCCACCGTTGTTTCGGAAAAGATTTGCTTGGTTAAGACCCATACTGTAGTCGCCGGCGAGTTGAATCTCAAAATCGAGATTAATCCAACCACCTCCGATAAAATCGATATTGATGGCTCGTTGGTCAATGATGCTACCTGTTGCCGAAGGACCATCCCATAAATTAATTACCCGGGTACCGATAGCCCCGCTTATCACCCAAGCGCGACCGATGCGCAGCGGT
The DNA here is from genome assembly GCA_038321615.1 of Flavobacteriales bacterium. Classification (GTDB taxonomy): domain Bacteria; phylum Bacteroidota; class Bacteroidia; order Flavobacteriales_D; family Cryomorphaceae; genus JBBQFC01. Next base: position 14,696 of record JBBQFC010000038.1, read on the forward strand.
TGGATGGCAACAAAATCGACCGTTCCTGTAAAACTTGTTGCGTGGTTATTGCCAGAACCGAAAGAATTATTGACCGGACCGATGTTCGCATTTGGAAAATCATTGATTTCGGCATAGGCGGTATAATTTGAATCGCTCGACCCTATAAACACATTTAGCTCATTGCCCAGACCTACCGTTTGCCCCGTTTGGTTAAACCAATTTACAATACCTCCGTTTGTGGTGGCGCTAATAAAAGCCGATTCGCCGACGCATCCGCTAATGGAAGAAGCGCTCAATTCTGGTGCTTGCAATGGCTGATAAACAACAGGAGTTTGAGACACCAAAATATCTTCTCCCAGCAGGTTGCCGACAGTTAGGCTCACAGTATAGCTGCCTGCAACGGTGTAGGTATGCACAGGGTTTTGCAATTCAGAAATAGCACCATCGCCAAAATCCCAGAGCCAAAATTGTGGAATATCCTCGCTCAAATCTGTAAATAAAACGGTACCTAAACAGGTTTCTGTGTCGCTTACGCTGAAGGCAGCCGTAGGTACTACAAATACTTCTTGACAAATGTTAGGTCGGTCAAAGGCTGCGGTGCCATCGCCTCTGTTCTGCGAAGAACCTTGGCTGGCGCTGAAACCCAATCCGCGTTTTGCAAATACCTTCCAAATCAAACAATTATTTGCTCCTTCATAAAGCAATTCATCGGCTAACAGAATGGCGTCCCGACCATCGATAAATCCAGGTTCGCAGACTTGAAGCTTCAGTCCTTCGGTCACGAGTTGAAGAGCAATGTTATTTCCTGTGGTACCAGTGTCTAGATTTGGATCAAAACCGTACTCATTGATTAAAGCCCAGGTTAAATCCCAAAGCATGGTGGCCCAAACAAAACCGACTCCGTGTGGAATGCTTATATTCGAATTTGGTAGATTGGCGTAGGTAAAATTATTTACGGCGAAACTAGTATCGTAAGGCACGGGTCGTATTCCATTTCCTTGGGTGCCTTGTCCGGAGGCAAAAGTTCCGATCGGTCGGTATGTTGGATTTGGAACATCCAAGTCCATGGTAAACATAGCGGCATACCAATCGCTCCAGCCCTCTCCCATCTGCTCTTCATTTTGAAGGCAACCAGCTTGCTGCGAACCACCTGTGAGTCGATTAGTTAAGCCGTGAACATACTCGTGAATGACGATTCCATTGTCGAAACTACCATCCAAAAAATTTGACGGGCCTACATTGTTGAGCGTTACGTTTACCGTATTGCCTGCGCCTAGAGATGCTTGAATTTGAGCCCCCAAAGTTTGGGTAATCATTAGGGAAGGGATGTTAATATCCGAGGCAGTTCCACCCATGGCGATTAGCCCTGATGCATTGTTTATTACCACACAAGCCACCGCTCCAGCGCTTTGCGCATTGAGCACCTTGTCAGTGAAGTTGCAGTTCCCGCGATTTACCAAGGCAATTTTACCGCTCAGGGCACCACTATTTTCTGGGAATTCGCAACCATCTAAGGGATCAGTCCCGCTATTATCGTTCATAAATATTGCGGCGGCAGTAATTCCACCCAGAGGCAATTGCGGCCCAAAACCAGCTACTGCGCTACTCGTGTATGTACCAGCGAGCGCAGATGGTGCATTTATGGTAAATAGCTCGGTAACTTGAGCACCCGACCACAGGTACATTTGCATACGCGGGTTCGATCCCTCCGGCGGAGTAGCCATGTTGGCGTTATTAGATCCGCCACCGTCTTGAGCTTCGGCGCGCACAAAATCATTGCCTTCTCCTTCGCCGGTGTAGTTTGTGGATTGGAAATTTCCCGAAGGTTCATCGAAGCCGTAAACCGCCAGCAAATCGTGAATCCGATTGTTGGCGTAAAACAAGTTGGTAATCGAAGCCGATTGGTATGAATCAGGTCCTGCCGGTTGGTTGTAAGGATAATCGAACAGAAGGTTTAAACCCCCATTCGGCGAAAAGCCAGGTCCATTATTGTCACCGCTATCTTCATAGGCATACACATTGTTGCCACGCGTGATGGTAAATTCCGAACCGGAAACTCCGTTGGTGTCATGCCAGCCGAAGGGCGAAGCTGAAGCTAAGCCAGGCTCGCTGATGAGGGAACTTCCGCCGTGATTAGGGCTTTCTATTGGAAAAGGAAATATTCGGTAGCCAGAACCATCTAAGGGGGTGACTAATGCATCGGGAATGGCGCAGGTAGCGAGTCCATGAGAATGTGTCGCAGTAGCGTGGCTGCAACTCACTTGCCAATCCTTTTTAACCACTTCTATACCTCCATTGGCATCGATAAAATAGCTGTACCAATGGGAACCATCCTTCCATTCAATGTCAAAATTCCACACTAAAAATGGGGCTTCTTCCCGATCGAAATAGTAGCCCAGTTCTGCTTTGGATGTGTGATGGTATGAGCCATCTGAAATTTCAACCAAATAGCGTTGCTCGCTGATCTGAGATACCTTGATTACTCCTTGCATTCCTGCTCTTTGCAATGCAGCCGACACCGCATCCGTTAGACCGATAGCCGGGTTTGATCCGGGAAACGACGTTTTAGATTTTTCTCGAAAGTTTGCATTCGCCGAAACAACTTCACCCGAAGCAGATTTCATCACTGCCGTACCTTGCGCATTGAGCATACGCAGACCTTGATGCATTTGGCTGAAATACAAATGCTCAACCCCTAGTTTCTTATTGTTTAGGCTTTGATCGATGCGTATTTCCGCCACATCGGCGCGCTTCATTCCTTTTTCAGCTATCAGGTATTCGCCGACTTTTAATGCTAATTGGGCTTGAGAGTTAATTGCTAATAAAGCAAATACGCAGAGCGCGCAGAGATGATAAAATGTTTTCATAGGTGGTTTCGAGACTTAGAAATTCAAAGAAACGAAATACAGCCGAAAAATGCCTTACCCTTAGCTCATATACTTGGAATGCTAAGGCTGAATTGGGGTTTTTTCCGATTTTGAGTTTTTGCGCAATTGATAAGCAGTAAGCAGAGCCGCGGTGAGCATCACGATGGCTCCTAAAAAAAATGGCGCACCGGGGAAGTCCAAAATAGCATTTGCCCCGCTAAAGCGATAGAACACATAGGTCATAAGCGGTGGCCCAACAATAGCGGTCAGGCTCATAACACTGGTTAACGTACCTTGCAACCTGCCTTGCATGGTATCGGGAACCACATTTGAGATAATGCCTTGCAGTGTTGGCCCGGCAACACCACCCAAACAGTAAGGGATGATGAAAACGAACATCATCCATGATTTTGAAGCGAAAGCGAAGAGAAACAGGCCCAAAGTCCAAAATGACATTCCCACCATAATGGTGGTGCGTTGCCCCAGTTTTTTGACTACTACGCCTACCAAACCGCCCTGCACCACAGCCACAACTATACCAACAATCGCTAAGCTATAGCCCACCATGGCTTCATCCCAACTAAAGCGATACATGGTGTAGAATGTCCACGTTGATTGCACGGCGTAACCGGCGATATAGATGAGAAAAAAAGGCACCAAGAACCCAATTACAACGGGGAAATGGCGCAATTCAATCAGGCTACCAATTGGATTGGCTTTTTGCCAGCGGAGCGTGGATTGGCGTTTTTCGGGAGCTAGCGATTCCGGCAAGACGAAAAAACCGTAGATAAGATTGAGAAAACTCAACCCCGCCGCCACTAAAAATGGCGCTTGCAACCCGGCCCATTTTGCGGCTAAACCCCCTATTACCGGGCCAATAATAAATCCGAGGCCGAAGGCGGCTCCTACCAAACCAAAATTCTGCGCTTTCTTTTCAGGGGTGCTTATATCGGCAATATATGCAGTAGCCACTGTAATGCTAGCCCCAGTAATCCCAGCTAAAACCCGGCCCACAAATAACCAGGCTAAAGTTGGCGCAAAGGCATGAAAGATATAATCGAGACCCAGACCGAGCAAGGCAAGCAATAAGATGGGCCTTCTGCCATACTTATCGCTCAGGGCACCCAAAAATGGTGCAAATGAAAATTGCATAATAGCGTATGCAAACATGAGCCAGCCACCAATTCGCGATGCTTCGCTCAAGCCTTCGCCTGTGAGTTTTTCAATCAGGGCAGGTAGTACAGGAATGATAATACCAATGCCGATTACGTCCACCAAAATGGTTACGAATATGAACCCAAGCGAGGCCTTCAATTTTCCCGACATAAACGGCGCAAAGGTAAATTTGATTTCGAACTGCACATCGGGCGAAACCAACTTTGCTCTGCATAAAATTACGTGCTTGCAGAGCTAGTTAATACCGGACATTGTACATTTGGCGGCTATGGCAGCTGGCGACAATCGATTCAACCGCATATCTTCTAAAGAGTGGCTACCCTTTCAAAAATCCTGGTTTGTATTCGATTCTAAAGAATGGATCCGTTCAAACTTTCGGTTTTTTTCGACAAAAGAGCCGTCCGAGCTGCCCATTTTTTATTATGGCAAGAACTTCGGTGATGCAGAAACGCAAGGCGATGAACTCGGTTTTAAGATCGTAAAGGAATTGGATGGTGTAGATCCCATCCAGTTTGCGATGATCGACCTTCGGGCTGAAATTGAAGAATTAGTACCTGACGAATGGCCGGCTTTTCGGGCAATATGGATCAATCGAATCAGGTCGATTGCCGATCGATTGGTTCATCGCCGCTTTCTGCTTTGTGCCATGCCCAACGCTGAAAAGGGCGATTCCTTTTATCCCTACGCCTGGGAAATGGGCGGTGCTCTCGGTCAAATTTTATCGTTGAAAGACGAGAAGATCGCTTGTATACCAGATCCTACCATCGAAGGGAAGCCATCCTTAGGTTCCGATATATTTTACTGTCTCTATTTCCGAAAGGACGAATTAAGCGGCAAGCACCAAAGTACTTTTCACCAGTTTGAGCCGGGCGTTTCTTCCTTCCCACTATCTGCCGCAGAAAGTGTAGTACCCAAATGGTTTATCTTAAGACCACAGCGAAGAAAGAAGAAAGAGATTTTACATCCCGCCAAATTTCCTGAAGACCTCCCCGACCTTTTTATTTCCCGGTATACCGCTCCAAATAATAACGTGTTCGATCCCATGAGCGGAACGGGTAGCACCCAACTCGCGGCTGTAGCTCGGGGCAGAAATGGATACGGCACAGAACTCAGTTCGTTTTTTGCGGAGATCGCCCGCGAACGGTCGCTCACATACTTATTTGAACTTGTCAAAAATCAGGCTGAGCTTTCGAAAGTTCCGGAAGTGGACATCATTGAAGGTGACGCCAGAAAAGTAGCGCAATACGGTTTCCCAAAGCAGCATTTGGTTTTCACTTCGCCCCCTTACTGGGATATGTTAAATATGAAGGGAGCCGAAAATCAAGCGAAAAGGCTAGAGAAAGGGCTAAAAACCAATTATTCAGAAGATACAGAAGATCTCGGAAATCAATCGGATTATCACAGCTTTATCGATGAATTGTGTGGAATTTATCGGAATACAGCAGAGCTAATGGCTCCGGAGGCTTTATTAGTAGTAGTGGTCAAGAACATCAAGAAAAAAGGGAGCAATTACCCCTTTGCCTGGGATTTGGCCGCAGCTTTGCAGCCATACTTTAAGTTATTGCCTGAAGTATTTTGGTGTCAGGATGATATCAGCATAGCTCCTTACGGCTACGGTAATACTTTTGTGAGCAACACCTTTCACCAATACTGCCTTGTATTCCAAAAGCGCTTATAGCTCAAATACGAAATGCGGGGAGCGCCCTTACCGGACAAGTGGCGTTGCGAATACGGGTTTGAATAAGGCCACCCGAAAAACTCAGTCCGCCTTGATCGCGCACGCTGTACCAATGCTCTTTATACATCGCATAACCCCAAGAGCCTCTGCTGTCGGTATCTTCGAAACGATCGAATTCGGACATTCGCGCTTCTCCGGTTATCACCAACACAGGATGCGTTTGTGCAACTATTCGCGGACGTGGCCCCACCCTATCTAGCTCTGTCCAAAACAGCTCTGATGTGTAAGGCTCCCGCAATGGATTGACATCGGAAAATTGTTTACACCATCTTTCCAAAAAACCAATTGTGTTTGAAGCAATAGACAGATTAAAGAGACGACCCGACTTGGCGTCTTTTCCCTGACTGATAAACGTGAAAAGGAAAGCCTTTGAGCCGTGACTGTGATCCAATCGCTGCGCCCATTGATCGTTTTCATGACGATTTGGAACCAGAGCCGGCAAATCCAGGTAGGTCTCCATCGGAAGTTCGCCGCCAGCATGAATAAAATTGTTCTTGATATCGTAAGCTTTTCCATCCCATCGAAAGTCGTAAAGATCGCGCTGCCAAAAAGGGGTTTCACCGGATCGGAAGTCAAATGATCGGCCTGTTTGATGGCCAAAATCTTGAAGAAGCCCTTCGGCCAATTTTCCTTTTACAATGTTTTGAATGCGGGAGTAGCTGTTACTAAGCGCCATCCGATTGATGGTAAAGGGCAAGGAGAGCAGGGCGTATTGGAGCGCTTTGGTGAGAATTTCATCGACGATGGCAGGTTGTGAAGCCGGATGTACAATCACTTGGGAACTGTGCATAAATCGAAGGTAAGCACTAAAAAAATTGAAAACGAAAGGAATTCTAAGTGGTGCGTTTTGAGAATCGTGTTAATTGAAACAAAACCGCATATTTCACAAAAACTCCGTGCGCAGCGCCTACCGAAACAATGAACCCGCGCAGGCCATCGCGAAAACCCATTTTCAGGACATAGGTCATAAAGAATTTCCAGATGGGAGAAAACACCAGAGCGAGCAATGAACTTTTTTTTCCCGCTTCATAGAGCACTTCGGCCTTTAGGCGGCTGTACTTAGTAATGGTAGCAACGTATTGATCAATGGCATGGTAGGAATAGTGTAAAAGATCTCCGGCTAATAAATCGCCCTGTGAACCTGAATGCAATTGAAAACTCTCATGCACTTTTGCACCTCGCCATTCGCCTTTGCTTTTGTCGAACAGGCGAATATTATCGTCGGGATACCAGCCGCCATGGTGCATGAATTTGCCGCAAAACATGGTCAGGCGATTCATTCGATACCCATCTCCTTTCCAGTGATTCTTTGCTTTCACTATGGATTCTGTCAGCTCAGATGAAAGCACTTCGTCGGCATCGACCGAAAGTATAAACGAGTGACTGGCGAAGCTATTCGCTCGATTCTTTTGCTCGGCATAGCCATCGAACGGGTGGTGGTAAACATGCGCACCAAAGCTTTCACAAATGGCAATGGTATCGTCGGTGCTACCCGAGTCGAGCACCACCACTTCATCGACCACAGCCTGCAGCGATTGGAGGCAACGCGCTATATTGCCTTCTTCGTTGTAAGTGATGATTACCGCCGAAATCTTTGTCATTTACCAGGCTATTTCCGCTTTATCGCGCCAGAACAGGCCTGTCTTATTTAAGGCAACTTCTGTAGCCAACCACACCGGGGTTTCGGCGCCTTCTTTCACTTCACGCTCGGCTTCTGATCCGCCCATATCAGTCTTTACCCATCCAGGAGAAACAGTGTTCACCGCAATTTTGCGTAAAGCCAAAAAAGGAGCCAATTGTCTGGTTATTGCATTCAGCGCCGTTTTGGTGGTAGCATATATCGGAGCCCAGGTGTATGGGGGTTTGCTCAAAGCACCGGCACCGCTCGATACCATAACTACACGGGCGCCGTCGGCCAAAAGCGGCTCGAAAGCGAGCGTTACAAATAGCGGGGCAAATGTATTGGTCTCAAAACTGTCCTTCACCATGGCACGTGTTACCTTTTGAATCGGGACATCGCGATCGACTAAGATCGCAGCGTTATTTATCAAAGCGTGAAGGGTAATTTTCAATTTTTTCAGCTCAACCGCTGCTTCGGCAATACTTTTCTCATCCTTAACATCGAGCACCATAGTGATGATATCGTGCCCTTCGCCACGGAGAAGCCCGGCTGCCTGGTTGAGCTTCCCTTTTTGGCGTCCCGTCATCACCACCGAATATCCTTTGAAGGCTAATTGACGCACCGTTTCAAAACCTATACCCTTATTGGCTCCTGTTACAAGGGCCCATTTCTTTTGCATCCCGATTTATTTAAGGGTCTCATCGAGCCATCTGTAAAATTCATTTTGCCAAACTAAGGCGTTCTGTGGCTTGAGTATCCAATGGTTTTCTTCGGGGAAGTAAAGCAGCCGGCTTTTCAAACCCTTCTGTTGGGCTGCAGTAAATGCTTCGAGACCTTGCCCAACTGGCACGCGGTAATCGCGCCCGCCTTGAATAATTAAAATTGGTGTATCCCACTTATCGATCATATTGCTCGGGTCGAATTCGCGATAAGTCTTTTGCGCAGCGGCATTGTTTGCTTCCCAATATGGGCCGCCGGCATCATTATTTACAAAGAAGAGTTCTTCGGTGGTGCCATACATGCTCTTTAGATCGAAGACGCCATCGTGCGAGATGAATGTTTTAAACCGACCTTCGTGAATGCCGGCAAGATAGAAAGCCGAATAACCTCCAAAGCTAGCGCCCACGCACCCCAGTCGATTTTTATCGACATAAGGTTCTTTTGCAACATCATCGATAGCTGATAAATAATCATCCATGGCTTGCCCACCCCAATCGCGCGAAATGGCAGCATTCCACTCTACCCCGTGGCCAGGCATACCCCTGCGGTTGGGTGCCACCACTATGTACCCTTGAGCGGCCATCAATTGGAAATTCCAACGGAAAGAGTAAAATTGAGAAAGAGCAGATTGCGGTCCTCCTTGGCAATAGAGCAAGGTGGGGTATTTCTTATTCGGGTCGAAATCGGGTGGGTAAATTACCCAAGTCACCATTTGTTTTCCATCCGTAGTAGCAACCATTCGTTTTTCGACCTTGCTCATTCCCAGCCCTTCGTAAGCTATTTTATTTGCAAAAGTGAGCTGCTTCATCGCTCCCGATTTTAAATCGACTGTGTAAAACTCTTTGGCATGATTCATATCGGTGCGCCCTACAAGGAGCCCTTGAGCCGTTTGAGCAACGATGTCGGTTACATCCCATGTACCATTAGTAATTTGCTTAACCATCGGCATATCCTTACTTTTAATTGGGACATTCACGCTGAATAGCTGAACAGTACCTCCTATGGCCGCATGGAAGTAAATAGTGTTTCCGTCTTTGCCCCATATGAAGCCATCGACCGTGCCATCCCAATTTTGTGTAAGATTCATAGCCTTACCGTCGCGCATCACTTTTAGGTCATTTTTGTCGGCTTCGTTTCCATCGGTTGCCATAGATAGCCAAGCCAAGACCCCACTTGCTGAGAACACGGGGTGCGTGTCGTAACCTTCATTACCATCAGTGAGGTTGGTGGTTTTCGCGCTTGCCAAATCATATTGATAAATATCCGTATTGGTAGAGTTTACGTAGGCTGTGCCGAATAGCTTTTTGCAGACATAGACTATGGACTTTCCATCGGGGCTCCAAGTGTAGTCTTCATCTCCGCCGAAAGGCTTAATTGGGCAATCGAAGGGCTCATCCTTCATTATATCTAAGGTATCGCCCTTGCCCGATATTATCAATAAGTGGCCATACTGACCGTCTTCCCATTCGTCCCAGTGGCGGTAATGTAATTGGTCATAAATATATACGTCGCTTTGGGTGAGTTTTGGATAATAGTCTCCTCCGGCAATTGGCTTAATCTTTACTTGCTCAGAGATCAGAGACTGTTCATCAGAAGGGCTTCTGTCCTTTTCAGAAACGAGATCTTTGGTAGCCTCTACTTTTTTCTCCTTTCTGGTGGCAAGTTCTACTTGGAAATATTCCGAGTCGAAGCTATTGGAAGCAATATTGGGGGTAGTTGATTTGTATATGAAAGATTTACCATCATTGGAAACTCCCACCGACGAGAGTCTTTTTAAACTCCATAATTTTTCTGGGGTAAGAGATTGCGCGGGCAGAATCAAGGTATAACAAATGAGCATTGCGGTAATTAGCAGGCGATATGAAATCGACATAGAATGGAGATTTAGAACAGGGGTACAAGGTCAAAAAAATTCTGTTGTGAGCAAGGGCGATTCTTACAACCAGCCTTTGCGCTTGAAAAAGTAGAGCATTCCAGCGGCGACAAATATTAAAACGCACCAAAAAATGTAATAGGAATATTGATAATCGAGCTCGGGCAGGTATTTAAAGTTAGTACCGTATATCCCAGCTAGAAAAGTAAGCGGAATAAATACAACCGAGAAAATAGTAAGCACGCGTATGATTTCATTCAGTCGAGAGCCGCTATTGGTATGAAAATTAGAAAGTTCATCGTTCAACAACTCCTTGTAATTTTCGATCGCCTCGGAAGCGTGCAGGCTATGGTCTTCCAGGTCGCGGATGAAGGGTATCGTTTTTTTCGATAACAAGCTGGACTCGCTTTTCTCAAATTGCGTGGCGACTTCTATCATGGGTCTCACTGCTCTTCGGAGCATATTGAGATCCCGCTTCAGCTTATTGAGCCTTATAAGTTGTGAATTGTTTTGACGCAAAGTCATTTCATTGACCAAATCTTCTACCCTATCGCCGACAAATTCAATGGCCACGATTTGATGATCGAGAATGGCATCGAGCAATGCAAAAGCCAAATAGTCGGTACTGCGCGTTCGAATCTTAGTCGATGCCTTTTCGATTCGCTCGCGGATATTACTGAACACATCGCCTTCCATTTCCTGGAAACAGATTAGGAAATTTGTCCCAACCACGATACTCACTTGCTCCGATTCAATGGTGTTTTTTTTCCTATCGGCCATCAGCATTTTCACAAAGAAACTCATCTGGCCTTCTATCTCTTCATACTTCGCGCGCTGACCAGTGTTGAGCACATCTTCTTGGATAAGCGGGTGAATGCCGAAAATCTCACCTAATGTGGAAATGACCTGCGTATCGTGAAGGCCGATGACATTGAACCAGGTAATATTGCCCGTGCTTATATAGGCTTGCGCAAGCTCTGGTTTGATTTGGTCAAAGTACTCCCAACTATCTGTATTGTATCGGAGTGCGTCGATACGAACCGTTTCTGCTCTTTTTTCCCCCGTAAAAATGAGCGCTCCCGGTGCCGTTCCGAAGGTCTTGTTTTCAGTGTTAATTAACTTTGCCATTGGTCTTGGTAACGATGGTACGATGTGGGAAAGGTATCTCAATGCCTTCGCGGTCAAACCGAAGTTTGATACTGCGGTATAAATCTGTTTTCAGCTCGAAGCCTTTTATAAAATCTTCTGTCCAGCACGTCGCCCGGAGATCGACAGATGAGTCACCGAGGCTCACCACACGCACCGTAACCAATGGCGCTCCAGCTTCCACTTCTTCCGCACCACGGTTGTCGATCAATAGCGGGTGCGCCATGGCTTCGTCCTGGATAATACTTATCGCCAGATCGATATCTGAATCGTAACTGATGGATATGAAGACAAAATTGCCCGTTTTAAGCTCATAAAGCGAAGAGTTGTGAATAACGTCGTTGCTTATGATACTGTTCGGAACAACGTAGCGACGGTTTTCGAAATCGCAAATTACCACATGGCGCAAGGTTATATCTTCGATTATTCCCTTGTAATTGGTTTGGGTAACCACATCGCCTACGCGGAAGGGTTTAAAAATTACGATGAAGATACCACTGATAATATTTGAAAAGGCCGCTTGACTGGCAAAACCGATAATGGCCGCAAATATTCCTGCTCCTGCAAAAAGGGTAACGCCAATTTCACGGACTTCCGGAAAGGAATTTAGAACAACCAATAACCCGATGAAAAATACAACAAGACCGAGCGCATTATTAAGAAACGTATAATTAGTGGGATCGACATTTAAATCGGCTGACGACTTTTTCAAAAACCGCGTTAAAAGCATGCGCAGAAACCGATGCACCAAAAACGCAATAATCAATACCATAAGGGAATAGAGGGTGTAGTCTATCCATTTGGTTCCTGTGAAATCTATTATTGCTCCTACCATCATCAGGCGACGAAGGTATAAAACGGGAACTGAATAGTATGGACGAAACTACCGGAGTTGAATCTCCATTACGCCCGATTCATTCACCATTAGCGCGGCTTCGCTCCACCTCGGTGCACGGTAAATTACTTCTGGATTATTCGAGAAACCATAGCGCTCTAACGGATAGCCAAAAAAATTTTTATCAAAACTGTTGTTGAGATTCATGTCCTGAAAAGCGGCAATCGCAAAATATCCGGAAGGAAGCTCTATTTCAATTGTGCCTTCACCTTCATTGCTTAGGTCGATGATGTGCCGTTGGTATCTTTCTTCAGATAAAAAATGCTCGGGCGAATCGTAAACCGCGAGCAAAACCTTGCTCGGGCTATTAACGAGATTGGTAACTCGCACCTTGATGCTGTGAGGCGACTGTCCACAAACCTTAGACACCCCAAACAAAATCCAAAAAGCGCAAAATACAATGTATGAGTGCATGCAGAACTAAAGATTAATATTGGACATTGAGCGTGTAACGGGTCAAAAGTATGTCATGTTTCCCAAATCAAATATTTTTTTTTGAAACAGAGGCAACCCGATAAGTTGGGCTCGTCTAGGTGGTGTTCTCGTTTGATACGAGCGGATTAAGATGCTTACACTATTAATCAGAGTTTAGTCCTGGCCCTAACCGAGCTGGGACTTTTTCTTTTTGATACGTTTATAGAGTTTATTTAACGTTTGTTAAATACTTATCAACCAATAGGATACACTATTTAAGAATTCGGTTTCTTCTTTTAAACAAGTTTTAGATGATTAAAATCGCGCAGGCGACCATTTGGCTCGCCCATTGTCTTTAATTTCGCGAAAACTAAAATCGAAAGAATGAAAACCTTAACTAAAATCATGAGTATCGCAGCTTCAGCTGCTATTCTGGTGTCTTGCGCCAGCGGTCCAACACCCGAAGAAACTGCTGCCAAAGCAGAAACGGAAGCGAAAGCAGCACTCGATGGCGAATACGCAATCAATACAAATGAGAGCAAACTCATGTGGGAAGGCAACATGTTGAAAATTGGCGGAGTTTCTCTTTACGGTCACACGGGTACGCTCGAATTCCAAAAAGGAATGGTAAAGACAGCAGATGGTAAAATTACCGAAGGAATGCTAATCGTCGATATGAAAACGCTTACGCCAACAGATGAGAATTACAAGCCGGAAGAAGGGCAAGGTAAAGCGGATTTGGTAGGTCACCTGGCTTCACCTGACTTCTTTTCAGTTGAAGAATTTCCTACTGCAAGCTTTAAGGTAACAGGTATGGAAGAAGGAAAGATTATGGGTGAAATGACCATTCGTGGCATTACCCATCCAGAAGTTATCGAAAACGTGACGATGGATCAAATGGAAGGCAAAATATCTGCCAAAGGTACATTAACGCTTGACCGTCAAAAATACGGCGTTGCCTTTAAAGCTCCTTACGAGGATAAAGTTGTCTCTGACGATCTGGATCTTCAATTTATATTGGTAGCCGACAAGGGCGCTACAATGTAATGCACTCATTGGTTAATAAATTGAAAAGCGCTCTTCGGAGGGCTTTTTTTATGGCTTGCAGTTTCTTCCCTACGTTTTCGGGTATCTAGCCGTAATGCCCATAATTTTATGTCTTGGCTCCAGGGAGGGAAATAGATTATGGATCGAAATCCGCATCTTTAACCCAAAACTTAAACTACTCCATGACCGATATAGAAATTGCCCAGTCGGCTACTCTTCTGCCTATTACAAAGATTGCTGAAAGTCTAAAAATTAACCCTGACGTTATTGAGCAGTACGGGAAATTCAAAGCCAAGCTTCCCCTGAACCTGATTGATCAAAAGGAACTGAAGAAGAATAAATTAATCCTTGTCACCGCCATCTCTCCCACCCCAGCCGGTGAAGGAAAAACGACGATCTCGATCGGGTTAGCCCTTGGATTGAACAAAATTGGCAAGCAGGCTATTGCAGTTCTTCGAGAGCCGTCGCTCGGCCCAGTGTTCGGCATGAAGGGCGGAGCAGCTGGTGGAGGTTATAGCCAAGTATTACCTATGGAGGATATTAACCTGCATTTCACTGGCGATTTTGCTGCAATCGAAAAGGCGCACAATCTACTTTCGGCCTTGATCGACAACAACATTCAAAGTAAGAGCCGCAATCTCGGTCTTGACCATCGCACCATAGCTTGGAAAAGAGTGATGGATATGAACGATCGATCCTTGCGGCAAATCATAATCGGACTGGGCGGCACTGGAAATGGGATTCCCCGTGAAGCGAGTTTCGATATTACTGCAGCTTCCGAAGTAATGGCTATTATTTGTCTGGCCGAAAGCATGAGTGATCTTAAGCGCCGGCTGGGAAATATTTTCATCGGTTTTACTATGGATAAAAAGCCAGTCCATGCGCGCGATCTAAATGCCGCTGGCGCAATGGCCATATTGCTAAAAGATGCTATTAAACCAAATCTCGTTCAAACCACCGAAGGCACTCCAGCCATTCTTCACGGTGGGCCTTTCGCAAATTTGGCGCAAGGCACCAATAGTGTGATAGCGACTAAAATGGGCTTAAGCCTTGCTCCTTTCGTGGTCACCGAAGCTGGTTTTGGAGCTGATCTGGGGGCCGAAAAGTTTTTAAATATCAAATGCCAAAGTGCTGAGATCGCTCCATCGGCGGTGGTGCTGGTTGCCACCGTTAAAGCACTTAAATATCATGGCGGGGCGCCGCTTGCAACTTTGAAAGAAGAGAATAAGCGCAGCCTAGAAAATGGTTTTTCTAATTTGGAGAAGCATATATCAAATATCCAAAAATTTGGATTACCGGTAGTTGTTGCTATTAATCGCTTCCCAACTGATACATCAGACGAACTTTCTGCCATTGCCATACATTGCGCTAAAATCAATGTCGAATCGGCAATCTGCAATGTCTGGGCCGAAGGTGGCCAAGGGGCCATAGAACTTGCTCAAAAAGTTGGCGAATTGGTTGCAAATTCCCAACCCGCCTTTAAGCCGCTCTACAAGTGGAACGAACCCGTGAGAGATAAAATCAGGAAGATAGCCACCGAAATTTACGGAGCCGATGATATAGAATTTAGCAGCGAAGCACTAAAAAACTTGAGAACGATAACGGAACTTGGTCTCGATGAGCTGCCTATTTGCATGGCAAAGACACAGTATTCTTTCAGCGATGACCCTAAAGTATTGGGCAGACCATTCGATTTTACGATCCACATTCGAGCTATCGAAATTGCCGCCGGCGCTGGCTTTCTCATTCCCCTTACTGGCGAAATGATGCGCATGCCTGGCTTGCCTGCCACCCCTGCTGCAG
This sequence comes from Flavobacteriales bacterium, assembly GCA_038321615.1. Classification (GTDB taxonomy): domain Bacteria; phylum Bacteroidota; class Bacteroidia; order Flavobacteriales_D; family Cryomorphaceae; genus JBBQFC01. The sequence goes on from JBBQFC010000038.1 coordinate 29,978, forward strand.
AAGGAATGGATATTGACGAAAATGGTAGAATAACAGGTTTAGCCTAGTCAGTCCAAAAAACAAAAAACCCCCGCCATGTGACGGGGGTTTTTATTTTCAAGGGCCAAGCCCTATGGATTACTTAGCAATCATGAACTTGTCGATAATGATTTCGTTCACAGTTGTTAATCGGTAGATGTATACACCATTTGGTAGATAAGCACCTTCGAAGTCTACACGGTATTCCTGTCCGGCTTGCGCTTCCTGATTGAACAGGTTAGCTACATTGCGGCCATTCATATCGTACACTTCAAGCATGGTGCGACCTGTGTTAGCTGGTTCAAACACCACTTGCGATGGACCGCTTGTGGGGTTCGGGTAGCTCGTCAAAGTGCTGATAGCATTGTAGCCAGGTTGAGCTGCGATAGCCGCGCCTAGTGCATCAGCTCCACCGGTGCATCCACCGGCCAAGTCGCCATTGTTAAGCGCCACGCCTGTGTCGAAAATACCTACTACGGAAGCATCGCTCAGGCTGATCTCGAAGAAGAGGGCGTTCCCATCGCCGTTTGCTACGAGTAAGTTACCGTTCTCAAGAATAGCGGCTCCGTTGATCTCATCGGCCGGCAATACAATAAAGGCACCGGTAAGGACATTGGTTAAGCGATTGGTCGCACGGTTGATTAACCATAGCTCTAGCGCATCATCTTCGCCGGTTGGAGCAAATACTAAGTCGCCACCAAAAACCGGGATGTTTGGACCAAACTGCACTGCAGCACCCGTACCCGGGTTAACTGCCCATACTTTGCTTCCACCAGCTACGTACACGGTGCCATCGGCTCCGGCTACAGCAGCAGTCGAGTTGTTTACGGGCGATCCACCGGCGGTAATACCAATAGTATTTACGATGCTATTGCTGGCTACGTCGTAGGTGCGAAGGGCATTGCCATTGCCTACAATGTGAAGTGTAGCACCGTTTGGAGAAATCGCAATGTGCGACTCGCCGATATCGGTAAGCAAAGTGGTAAGTGTAGCAGTACCATCGCCGTTGAGCGTTACTTCCTCGAGCGAGAAGGCATTGCTAGCGGCTGGGTTGTTGGTGTAGTACAATTTATAGTTGCAGTCGTTGATGTCCGGCGTATTGCTTGCACAACCAGAAGCAAGGTCACCATTAAATGTGGTGAACGGTTCTCCATCGAGTGTAAGTGCAATGGAAGCATCCATCGAGCCGTCGTAGTTGCGCACAGCCAGGCTGCTGGCATTTACGCTGGAGATGATGAGCTGACCACCTTCGGTGTTGGCTAGACCAGTTACAAGGGCTGGAACGCTTCCCAAAAGGATATCGCTGGCCACTTCTTGTGGAATAGAGAGCAACAAGGCTCCACCTGCTTCGCGGGTAGCATGGTACAATGCACCATCGTCTCCGAAGGCAATGTCGCCACCAAGTGTTGGTGAGTAGCTATCGAATACGCCTACGGTCTGATCGCCAAGGTTTACTTCGTAGATCGTGTTAGCCGATTGGCTGGAGATCAAGAGTTTGCCATCAGCATTGATCGCAGCACCTACAATTTGTTGGACACTGGCACCAATTAAGGTGTTGGCACCCCACACAGCGGTAAAAGGATCAAGCGTGCGGTACGAACCATCGGCTTTGCTTACAGCATAGATCAATTTATCTGTTTCGTTGAAAGCAATGTGTACTTCGATTTCGCTGGTGGCAATAAGGCTCATTGCTGCGCCTGCACCTGTAATATCGAGGTCGTAGATGTTAGTAGTACCACCGGCGAGGATGTCGGCCAGGTAGTAACC
>JBBQFC010000039.1:0-29376 GCA_038321615.1 Flavobacteriales bacterium
GTTATGAAAAAGCCAATCTTCGAAATACAGTCCAGTAAGAATAAGGATTGAAACCGACCATTGCAAGCGGTGCCTTTCAGTTTCGGTTTTCCTTCGAAATACAGTCCAGTAAGAATAAGGATTGAAACATATTTGGGCCGAGCCAAATCCATCAACGTCCACATTCTTCGAAATACAGTCCAGTAAGAATAAGGATTGAAACAACATCGACGGTGTAACTTCTATACAAGTTGCTGGAACTTCGAAATACAGTCCAGTAAGAATAAGGATTGAAACCCATTTTTCAACAATTTAGATTAAGTGAGCTGCAATCTTCGAAATACAGTCCAGTAAGAATAAGGATTGAAACATAAACAACAAAATCTCGTTCTTATCATTGCGGATCTTCGAAATACAGTCCAGTAAGAATAAGGATTGAAACTACCGGCAGGTAGGAAGCCAGCGTCTACAACGTCAACTTCGAAATACAGTCCAGTAAGAATAAGGATTGAAACAATGAACCGGCACCCGAAACGACACCCGTGGACCAAACTTCGAAATACAGTCCAGTAAGAATAAGGATTGAAACGCCACGCCAGCATAGCTCCGCCCACAAAGGCTCGCACTTCGAAATACAGTCCAGTAAGAATAAGGATTGAAACTAAAATCTTCGTTCCCATCTATGCAGCGGGGCGAAAGCTTCGAAATATAGTCCAGTAAGAATAAGGATTGAAACCGCCCTCAGTCCTATCATAGGTTTCGCTCAAAGTCCTCTTCCAAATACATTCTGTCAAGAATATGAAGTAGAATCGAGCGATTTCCAAATCAGTTTATCTAATCTTGGACACTTTTTAGAATCTGGCCATCCAAATCTCCGCAAACAAATACCATTTCCGCACTGTTACATAGCGCTCATCTTATGCTCGAATACGAATACAACTGCCCCTACTGTATGGAATATATCACTACACTGGTAGATCCTTCCATACCGCAACAATCGTACATTGAAGATTGTCAGGTATGTTGTAATCCTATTTCGTTCGATATCACCATTGATGAAGGTGAAATTGTCGGTTTTACAGCTTCGGATATAGAGCAATAGCGTATCGAATCCAATTTTCAACAGGCTCGAAAGGTACGTCCACCGCTCTTATTGGCTTTTTGCCGCCCGAATTTAATCTTTTGTCGAAGATTTGTTTAACAGGGAGCTTTTTACGATTACAATCCAAAACCAATCTTGAAAACACATTAACGTATTTTCGCATGCACTTTACGAAATCATGTCTTACCTTTGGCGCGTATTCCCGCAAGGGGTACAGCGAGGTTTTGGTTAGCCTGTCAGTTACCGTAAGGTGCTGACGCCGCAAGCACAGCCCTATCTTTAATGGTTGTTTTAGATTGATTGGTTATCGATTCTCTGAATCGTTTTCTTGGGCTTGCTTGCGGTTCTTTTTTTTCTCGTTCTTTGGCCTACTTTGGTCTCCCTCCCACTCGCATCTTCTTCTATTGAGTTTGTTGCAATCCAATTTTCACCCGAAAGTTTAAGATTGCTCAATATCTGCCTGGGCATCATCATGTTTGGCATTGCCCTTGAAATCGATCCGGCAGATTTTACCCAAGTTCGAACGAAGCCTGGAAGCATTATTGCCGGCGTAGCAGCGCAATTCTTACTCCTACCCTTCCTTACCTTTCTAATAGTTATCCTACTCAATCCGCATCCGGCCCTGGCGCTCGGTATGATCCTGGTCGCAGCTTGTCCGGGGGGGAATATCTCCAATTTCATGTCGGCGCTCTCGCAATCAAATATTGCCTTGAGCATAACCCTCACCGCCATTTCCACTTTACTCACTCCCATTTTTACGCCGCTCAACTTCGAACTCTGGGCATCGGCTGCTCCTGAAACGCACGCTTATTTGCAAACTTTTCAATTGAGCTTCTCAGATATTCTCACCACTGTACTGCTCCTGCTCGTTCTCCCACTTATACTCGGTATGCTCTGCCGTCGGTATTTTCGACCGCTCACGCAGCGCATTTCAAAACCCGTTCGGGTGCTGAGTTTATTGATTTTAGTCGGTTTTATCGCAGTTGGTTTGGCCAATAATTTTGAAGTGTTTAAGGCGTATTTTGGCGTAGTATTCGGTCTGGTTCTGCTGCACAATGCGGTGGCGCTCTTGGCGGGTTATGGACTTGGATCGGCCTTGAAACTCGATCGAAAAGATCGGCAAACAGTTTGTATCGAAACGGGTATTCAGAATTCGGGGCTCGGTCTTATTATCATCTTCACCTTCTTTGGTGGCAACGGAGGCATGGCGCTAATAGCTGCCTGGTGGGGTATCTGGCATATTGTATCGGGTTTAGCCATGGCTTATCTGTTCACCCGGCCCTTCAATTTAAGGCGGGCCTAAGGGATTCGGAAGCGAAAGTGGCCTAATGCACGTAGTCGTGTCGGGCTACCAGGGTTACCCAGCCATCGGTGGTATTAATATAACCCTGATCGTAACAGAAATGGTAGATTTTACCGGCTTTCGTAGTGTACACGTTTGTAGAATAATTGAAATTGAATCCTTTGGCGAGCAAATCAGACTCCCGCACCCTCGACTTGCCCTGGGGATTAAAATCGAGTAATATTCTGCGATTTCGACGCAGGATGCTATTCACCTGCCGCATATACACATCGCCTACATTCGATCTATTGTAATTCGTGGCTCGACATTGATCAGAACAATATTTAGCGTCTGATCGACCCGAGAAGGACACTGCGCATTCCTGACACGTCTTTTTCATGAGTCTTAGATGGATGATGAAGGTAGAATTTTTGGTGAATATTTTCGGCAATCCGCCTCCGCGAATTATATATATTTGCCGCGATAAGCCGAAAAGATTATGCTCGAAAAGAAAAATAAAAACCTTGAACCCAGTCTGGGTGGCCCCGTGGTATTCGCATTATTGATCGCAGCCTTGATTATTACAACCATCTGGATGGCTTCCTAAATTTACCATTCGATTTCCCCTTTCCCATATTTTGCGAGCCAGGCATTGGCCTGGCTAAAAGGCTTGCTGCCAAAAAATCCGCGATAAGCCGCCAATGGTGAAGGATGGGCTGACTGCAAAACAAGGTGTTTATCCAGATCGATTAAAGCCGCCTTGCGCCGAGCCCAATTGCCCCAAAGTATAAATACAGCCGACTCGCTTTCCTGACTTGCCGCAGTAATAGCTGCGTCGGTAAAAGCTTCCCATCCCAATTGCCGATGCGAACCGGGCTGATTATGTTGGACGCTTAGTACCGTATTGAGCAGCAATACGCCTTGGCTAGCCCAATTTGATAGATCGCCCGAAGCGATAGGTGGCTGACCCAAATCGGCTTCCAATTCTTTGAGAATATTGCGTAGGGAAGGCGGTAAAGGCTTAGTGCCTTGGGGGACAGAAAAAGCCAATCCATCGGCTTGGCCCGCATCGTGGTAGGGATCTTGGCCCAGGATTACCACTTTTATCGCCGTTGGCAACACTGCTTGGAATGCTTTAAACAGTAAATGAAAGGGTGGGTAGAAATCGTTGCGCGTGGAACAGTTTTTCACGAAATGCGCCGTACGTGCGTAATCGCTGTCCGACATTGTGCGATGTATTGCCTGTTCCCACTCTTCGGGCAGGCCGTAGGCTACAAGTGAGCTGTTAAGATAAGGCGGTTCGCAGGGCATTTTTAAGTTTCCGCAAATAGGTGTCCATCAGCCATTCGCAGTAGCTTTCGGTGGCGTTGTGCAGGCAATTGCAATACACGCGGCAGCGGTACTCTATTTCGTCGCCCAGCAGATCGGCCAATTCCAAGGCATCGTAATAGTCGGTTACGTTTCGGAGTATTTGATCGGTGTGATTGTGAATACTTTCGTCGATCGCAGCATTGGGCCGCCTTCCGGCAGCCACCATCTCGCGGTAGGTTTTTCGCATATCGAAATCGTCGGTAGGAATCCGCTTACCAAACCGGCGTACCAAGCTAGGCGGTCTTTCGTAATGATAGTCGAATAGCAGATTTTCATCACGTTGCTCGATGCTATCGAAATACTTTTCTGGGAATCGGAAAATATCCATCCAGTTTATGTAATTCTGCCAAAGGCCTAGTCGCTGCACGTTGTTGCCCAAATCGATAATGGCGAAAAGGTTTTTATGACTGGTGATCCGCGACCCACGACCGATCATTTGATGGTAAAGAGTGAGCGAACGCGTGGCTCTGTTCAGAATAATTGCTTCGACTGAAGGCTCATCGAAACCGGTGGTCAGAATACCGACCGAAGTAAGTATGGCGCCTGGTGTCTCACGAAACCAATCGAGCGTTTCCTGCCGCTCGCGTGCGCCGAAGGTACTGTCGAGGTGGCGGACATTAAGACCGGCCGTTTTAAAGGTCTCCAGCACTTTAATCGACGTTGCAATTCCGCTATTGAAAATGAGCGTTTTCTTATTCTTTGCATGCTCATCATACGCGGCGATGAGTCGATCTTGCATCGCGTAAAGCGTGTAAAGCCGGTCGAGCGAGCTTACGGTATAATCGCCATCGGGACCCACTTTCAGCGATCGGAGATTGATATTGAAGGTGTAAGTAGTTGCTTGACTCAAGTACCCATCTTCGATCAAATCGGCGATGCTATGCCCCACAATAAGTTTCGCATAATTCTCATTGAGCGGCAAATTGCGGTTGGAGCTGAGCGGCGTAGCAGTTACGCCCAGCATATTGGCATGTTCAAAGAATTTAAAGAGCTTCCGAAAGGAATTGTAATGGGCTTCATCGACTATGACCAAGCCAATATCGAGCAGGTAATTTTCATTTTCGGTGAGTCGATTGTTAAGCGTTTCCACCATTGCCACGTAGCATTGGTAATCTTCGCGGTCGTGCAATTCCTTTACATCGCGGTTTATAATCTTATTGCGCACGTCGATGCTTGAAAGTGCCTTCGACGTTTGAGCGCAGAGCTCTACGCGGTGCGTAAGGATAAGAACTTTCTGTTTGCGCCGCTCGATAAACTGCCGCGTAATCTCCGAAAATATGATGGTTTTGCCTCCACCGGTAGGTAACTGAAATAGCAGGTTTACTTTGCCTTTGGCTTGGTCGAGCACTTCAAAAATTTGGCCTATGGCTTCCTCTTGATAGGGATAGAGTTCCTTAAAATGATCGCTTACAATTACCTTGGCTTTAACTTCCATAAAAACGGCACAAATTTAGGCCATTTCAAGGTGCGAATGGAAACCTTTTTTCGACAAGTTCCTGATTGGCTCATAATGAGCTTGTTAGTAGATCATTTTAAGGGTTCACCGCAAACTGAGGAAAAGCACCACCACAGTACAAATATTTCATCAAAGTTGGTCAGTTGGAATGTTGGTTGGCTATGTAAGGCACTTACTGTGATTGATAAGCAATCCTTCTTCGCGAACAATCAATTTTACAGCGGAAACCCTACCTTTGCAGCCCCGAAAATTGATTACCCATGCTCGAAGCCCAAAATATCAGCCTGCAATACGGAAAACGCGTTCTCTTTGACGAAGTGAACATCAAATTTAGCGGCGATAACTGCTATGGGGTAATCGGTGCAAATGGTGCAGGTAAGTCAACTTTCTTGAAAATTCTTTCAGGGGAAATCGATCCCAACAAGGGTCAAATCCACTTGGAAAATGGCAAACGGATGGCGGTATTGCGCCAGAGCCACTCTGAGTTCGACAAGGAAACGGTGCTCCATACCGTGCTAATGGGCCACAAAAAACTTTGGAATATCATCCGCGAGAAGGAGCTTATCTATGCTAAGGAAGACTTCAGCGACGCCGACGGAATTAAAGCTTCTGAGCTTGAAGCCGAATTTGGCGAAATGGATGGTTGGAACGCCGAAGCCGATGCCGCTACCCTGCTCTCCGGCCTTGGAATCGAAGAGAGCTACCACTACATGGCGCTGCAAAATTTGAGCGGTCCGCAAAAGGTACGTGTGCTTTTGGCTCAGGCACTTTTCGGAAATCCGGATGTGTTGATTCTCGATGAGCCCACCAACGACCTGGACAGCAAGACCATTGTTTGGCTCGAAGATTTTCTCCTTGACTTTAAAAATACGGTGATTGTAGTATCCCACGACCGCCATTTCCTCGATACCGTTTGTACGCATATAGCGGATATCGACTTTGGGAAGATCAGCCTTTACTCGGGGAATTACAGCTTTTGGTATGAGAGCAGCCAGCTAGCCCTGCGCCAGCGAAGCACGGCCAATAAGAAAGCAGAAGACAAGAAAAAAGAGCTCCAGGCTTTTATACAGCGCTTTAGTGCGAATGCATCGAAATCGAAGCAAGCCACAAGCAGAAAAAAATTGCTTGAAAAGATTGACGTAGAGAGCATTCAGCCGAGCAATCGAAAATACCCAGCTATCATATTCCAGCCCGCTCGCGAAGTGGGCGATCAGATACTGCACGTGCGCGGCCTCACCAAATACCACGAAGGAAAACCGCTATTCGAAAATTTCGACTTGAACATTCAGAAGGGCGAAAAAATCTGGCTCGATAGCGAAAGTAGCCTTGCGACCACGGCGTTTTACGAAATCATAAGCGGCGATATGAAAGCCGACGCCGGCACCTACGAATGGGGGCTTACCATTACGCCCGCGTATCTGCCGGCTCACAACGAAGCATTTTTCAAAAGCGATGATTCCCTGATCGATTGGCTTCGGGAGTATTCCGAAGATAAAGACGAGCTCTATATTCGCGGGTTTCTGGGTAAAATGCTCTTTTCGGGACAAGAAACGTTGAAGAAATGCAGTGTGCTAAGCGGAGGTGAAAAAGTGCGCTGCATGATGAGCCGGGCTATGCTTGCTTCCCCAAATATGGTTTTGATGGACGAGCCTACCAATCACCTGGACCTGGAAAGCATCACGGCGCTCAACAACGGCTTAATCGATTATCCGGGAGCAATAATCCTCACCACCTACGACCAGCAATTGAGGGATACAGTGACCAATAAGCGGGTGGTACTGGCATAGAGATGCGCGTGGCTCCGTGATAGCCATGTTTCCTATTTAGCCACAACGGATTCAGTACGTTCTCGAATCATATCAGTTTAAATCTTCAAATGCCGTTTTATTTACTTTTCTATACCGAAATATCACCTCAACGAAGAGGCTCCAATACACTCCTGTCGTAAAAAATGCATTCCACAGAATATCCCCCCTTGGGGCAGGAATAAAGGTCTTAGTCAACTAATTTCACCTTTTTAACCTTGAATCAAAATGAAAGTCCGCGTGTTCTATGACTTTCACTTTATCCCTGTAGTTTGGGTGTGCGCAATTCAATATGTAATTGCTTGCAGAGCGTATTATACAACCTGGCACTCTGAGTGCGATGCTATTACCTGATTTAATCCAACCTTCCGATATCTCAGCGAGAATCGATGGCGCTGGATATTTTAACCAATTGGGCGGTAAATCTTCAGCTAAAATTTCAGTTATCGAATCATCAGGAATTTGAATTGTCAACAAGACTAAATCGGGTAGAAGCAGAGTTGGAGTATGCACAATATTTTCGAGAAGCGCTATTTCTCTGGACTCGCCTGTATAGACTACAACAGTTCCTTTTTGGTTCCATCTACCCCCCGTTAACGCTGCTCCAATGTCGCTAATATCAGCAGCATATTTCTTTCCAGTTATTGTATAAACCAGCATTGCTAACTATACACTCCATGTTCGATACGTCCAATTACATCTCTCACCTTAGTTACGCCATCCGAATAAACTACCAAATCCTGAGGTTTCATTCCTCCGCTTGCCGTATTAGGAAGGTTCATCCACTTAAAGAAATTTTCTTTACTACCGAATACATCAGAACCGTACAGAAAAAGGTCGGCGATTTCAAACAGTTTAACTGAAAAAATTATATCCAGACGCTTGCCTGATCGTACTCAGCGATAGACCGTTGGTTCAGAAGTGTTCAGCATGGTTGCAGCGCTTTCCACAGGTATGTTAAAGTGATTTCTAAAATTCACAATAATTTGTGGATTCAGGCCTTTAGCAGCAATCTGGATGAAATCAAAAGGACTTTTAATCTCCGCTTTAATATAACCCTTCCCCAGAATCTGAACCAACTTCTTGTAATGAGCCGTTGATTTCTCTTTCGTAAGAATCATATAAGAATACCATTTATCATTTGAACGACGATAATAAAAAGTCTGATCTCGCAGATGAGTTAGAAGAACGTAAGCTTCAAAAAAGCAAATCTCGCAACTTCTCATACGCGTTTTCGCAACTAATCGCCATTTTTTCCTTTCGTGCGAAGACTTGCATTTTCTCAGGGATTTCAATTTTTGTTGTCAACGTTTCTTCTACTACTTCGATGAATTTTACCGGATGTGCTGTTTCCAAGAGGACACCCGTAAACTTCCCGGTTTTCAATTCTTCGCGCAAACCCAGATAACCAACAGCTCCGTGCGGATCCAGGGTGTAGCCGGTTCGATTGAATACTTCGCGCATAGCCGTTTTAGTTTCGCTATCGCTAAAAGCGTAGCCTTTAATGGCTTTCGACATCAAGTTGTGATCATTCTCAAAGAAATTCAAAAGGCGCTCAAAATTGCTGGGATTACCCACATCCATGGCATTGGAGATGGTTGCCACCGATGGTCGCGGGTTGAAATGAGCTGTTGCCAGGTATTCAGGCACAATATCATTTGCATTCGTCGCTGCTACAAAATGAGAAATTGGGAGACCCAAACGCTGGGCGATAAGGCCACCTGTGAGATTGCCAAAATTTCCGCTTGGAATACTCACTGCTAATGGCTTTCCGGTATGTTTAAGCATTCGATACGCATGGAAATAATACAGCGATTGAGGAATCAGTCGGGCAATATTGATGCTATTGGCCGATGTGAAAGTTCTTTGCCCCTGAAGAGTCGTATCACTCAAAGCCTGCTTCGCCATTCGCTGGCAATCGTCGAAGGTACCATCTACTTCTATGGCAGTAATATTGCCGCCCCAGGTGGTGAGCTGTTTCTCCTGCAAAGGACTCACCTTTCCTTTTGGGTAGAGAATATACACACGGATGCCTGGCACATTAAAAAAACCGGCGGCTACGGCACTTCCGGTATCGCCCGACGTAGCCACAATCACATTCAACTCCTTTCCGCTGCCTTCGGCAAACTTTGCCATTAGACGCGCCATAAATCGAGCTCCAACGTCTTTAAAGGCCATCGTGGGTCCGTGGAAAAGCTCTTGAACATAAAGATCATCGTGAAGATGAACGATGGGAAGCGCAAAATTCAACGCTTCAACCACCAATGAATCCCGCTGAGCGGCCACTAAATCATCGCCCACAAGTTGTTTAACCACAGTTGTGTTAATCTCATCGAAGGTCAACGACTCTATCGCTTCGAAGAAGCCCTGCGGCAAGGGTTCGATTCGTTCGGGTAGGTAAAGTCCTCCATCGGGAGCCAATCCTTGGAGCACCGCATCGCGCAGGGATGTAGATTTTAATTTTTTGGTATCGCGGGTGGAATAGTACTGCATTATTCAGGTATTAATTGAGCGCCTTTGGCGTTAATGGTAGCCGTAAAGCCTTGTGATGCGATGTGGTATGTATTAAGAATAGATTGAAGATTCTGAACCACTTTTTCAGCGGTGTGGCGCGAAGCGGAGAGTGCAAAAACCGAAGGGCCAGAGCCGGAAATTCCCATACCCAAAGCTCCCAGTTCAAGTGCCTTGTTTTTCATTTCGTAAAAAGCGGGAATCAGCATAGCTCTTACGGGCTCGAAGATCACATCTTCCATGCTCCTGCCTATCAAAGCGAGATCGCCAGTGCAAAAACCCGCCACCAGGCCGGCCACGTTGCCCCATTGCCGCACAGCATCCTGCACGGGTACGCGATCCTTAAGTATCCGCCGCGATTCGCGCGTGGGGACATCTACTTCGGGGTGCACCAACGATACAAATAATCCGTCGGGAACGGGAAGCTTTACGGCATCAATCGGGCTATTCGACCGCACCAAGGTAAGGCCGCCGAGCAAAGCCGGCGCCACATTATCAGCATGGGCATTCCCGCAAGCCAATCGTTCGCCTTCCATAGCCAATGGCAAAAGTTGCATGCGGGTCAATGGCTCGCCCATTAGCGCGTTTATAGCCACAAGAGCAGCCACAGAACTCGCTGAGCTGCTACCCATACCGCTGTTGAGCGGCATATTTTTAAAAAGCTCAACTTCCACGCCTTGCTTCACCCCTATTTGATCGAGGAAATATTTTACCACCGCCGATGCTACATTTTTATCGGCGTCGAGTGGCAGCAAGCCCCCATCGCCGTAAATGGCTTTGAGCGTAACTTCACCCGAATCATTGCGAACAACCTTCACGCGATCGCCCGGGGCGTTGAGCGCAAAGCCAAGCACATCATATCCGCAGACCACATTGGCTACGGTAGCCGGGGCAAAAGCGGTGACAGATTTTGGGGCGCTCATTTTCTAGAATATCAAGCTTTCGCGATGCGCACAATATCGGCAAAAACTCCAGCCGCTGTAACTTGTATTCCCGCTCCGGGCCCTTTTACCACCAATGGGTCGGTGTGGTATCGTTCGGTGGTGAAAGCGATGATGTTATCGCTTCCCGTGAGGGAATAGAAGGCATGGTTACTATCGACATACTGCAGCGATATCCGCATTTTACCTTGCTCTAAAATCCCGATGTAGCGCAGTGCTTTATTCTGAGCCGTAGCCGAATGCTTGAGACCTTCAAAGTGGGCATCACTGGCTTCGAGCTCGGCGTAAAATGCTTCGATGGTAGGAGCGGCAAGACAGGTTTGAGGAAGGATCGGTTCAATTTGCACATCGCTTATTTCCAATTTTAGACCCATTTCGCGCGCCAGAATGAGCATCTTTCGCGAGAAATCGAGGCCATTTAAATCGTCGCGGGGGTCGGGTTCGGTATAACCTTCTGCTTGCGCTTGGCGCACTACGTCCACAAACTTTCGCTCGCCTTTGAAATTATTGAATATAAACGAGATCGTTCCAGAAAGTATGGCTTCGATTTGGAGGATTCTATCACCGCTCACCAAGAGATCGTTCAGCGTTCGGATAATGGGTAGCGCCGCTCCCACGGTGGTTTCGTAATGATATACCACGGGGTTGCGCAGCGCCAAATCGCGAAAAAGCTGGTATTGCTCGTAGCGCTCACTATTTCCAATTTTATTGCAAGTTATCACTGATACATTCTCTTTGAAAAGCGATTCATAATGCGGAATAAATGCCCTCGTGCTGGTATTGTCTACCAAAGCCGTATTGGGAAGATTAAGTGCGATGGCAGCATCGAGATAGGTTTGGGTATCCGCCTTTTGGCCATCGTTTTCAAGTTGCGCTCTCCAGTTCGACAGATCGAGTCCATCTTTCGAGAGGAGCATTTTGCGGCTATTGGAAATACCGCGAACTTTTATGGATAAGTGGTGATCGGCAGCCAATTTAGCGGAAGCGCGATGTATTTGATCGAGTAATTCGGCGCCAATTTTTCCCGTACCAACGCAGAAAACGTTGATGGTGTTAACAGGTGAAAGAAATAACGAGTCGTGCACCGCAACTAAGGCTTTGGGCAAATCGGCCTTGCTCATTACCACCGAAATATTGAGCTCCGATGAGCCTTGTGCGATGGCCACCACATTGATACCGCTTCGGCCAAGCGTACTGAAAAGTTTGCCGCTCAGGCCGCGGGTGTGGCGCATGTTTTCTCCTACTACCGCCAAAATACCCAGATCCGTCATTATCTGTGGTTCGTGCAATCTACCTTGCGAAATTTGATATTCGAATGCAGCTTCAATAGCTTCTTTCGCTTTGGCGGCTTCCTGCGGAGATACCGCAAAACTGATACTATGCTCGCTGCTCGCCTGGGTTATAAGCATAATATTCACCCCGGCATTGGCCAAAGCGGTAAAAAGCCGACCGCTAAATCCTTTCACGCCGATGATACCCGAACCCTGCACATTGATTAAATGGATGTCGCTCACCGAAGCGATGCCCTTAATCAGGGATGCTGTTTCGCTTGGGCGATTGCCAATGAGGGTGCCATTATGATTGGGGTTGAAGGTATTTTTTATCCGAATGGGTATCTGACGGCCGATAGCGGGCAACATGGTTGGCGGGTAAATCACTTTCGCTCCGAAATAGCTCAATTCCATGGCTTCTTCATACGTAAGCTGATCGAGCGAATAAGCATTTTTTACTACGCGCGGGTCGGCAGTCATAAAGCCATCCACATCCGTCCAAATTTGCACCTCTTCCGCTTGAAGTGCTGCACCCAGTATTGCTGCCGTATAGTCGCTGCCACCGCGGCCGAGTGTAGTGGTGCGACCCTGTTGATCGGCACCAATGAAGCCTGTAACCACCCCAATAGAATCTCCCAGATTGGCATGCCAATGCCTAATTCTTTCGTAGGTTTCTGCTTCTACCAGGTTTGCCTTCCCAAACTGACTATCCGTAAGTACTAGTTTTCGGGCATCGCCAAAAGTTGCCTTTCCAACTTCCTGGTGCAATAAAAAAGCCACGAGTTGGTTGGAGAGTAATTCGCCAAAAGCCACGAGCTTATCGCTTACACTCGCCGATAATTCGCCTAAGGCTTTTACACCGTAAAGCATTTCTTCCAGCTCGTTTACATGCACTTTGATAGCAATCAGCGCAGCATTCTGTTGAGCAGTATGAAGCAATGCTCGCACTACTTCCTGATGCCGGCCTTCGATGTTTCGTACTTCGTCGATGAAGGGTTCGCCCCGAAGAGCAACTTCTCCAAGTGCCAAAAGTTGATTGGTCACCCCACCCATTGCCGAACAAACGACCAGCGGCTGCTGACCATCCGACTGCGCTGTTTTTACAATATCGACAAGAGTTTTGATCGCTTGGACACTCCCTACCGAAGTGCCACCAAATTTTAATACATACATAAAGGGGGAAGCTTAAAGAGAGTAAATGGGTTAACTTAACCGTTTTGGAGTTCTTTGTTCGTACTCAAAATTTCCGAAAAAGTTTACCGCAAGTAAAGGTAAATCCACCTTTTTATCGAGTTTTCGTTTTAGGCCGCGAAGATATGCTTTGATGTGGTGCAAAAGAAAGATTTAGCTTCAAATCAAGGTCTTGGAACACGCTTCGCAGCATTTGTAATGCAGTGAAGCGTTAGCTGCTTTTTATATTCACGCGCGTTCCGCTGCATTTGTCATGCTGCGGCCTTTATTCTTCAGTCGTACACGCTCCGCAGCATTTGCAATGCTGCGGCTTTTATTCCTCAGTCGTACAGATCAATTTTTTGAAAATCGCGATGAATGAAGTTCCGCCGCATTGCAAATGCGGCGGAGCGTTGTTGTAAATACGAGTGATGTGATTGTTCCGCAACATTGCAAATGCTGCGGAGCGTTGTTGTAAATACGAGTGATGTGATTGTTCCGCAGCATTGCAAATGCTGCGGAGCGTTATCAAATTTTTGAAAATCGCGATGGATGAAGTTCTGCAGCATTGCAAATGCTGCGGAACATTATCAAATTTTTGAAAATCACTTTTGGTTTATCCGCGTTCCGCAGCATTTGCAATGCTGCGGCCATTATTCCTTTACACGCTCCGCAGCATTTGTAAATGCTGCGTAATACTTCGACTAAAAGCCAAGTTCACGATTTACCCGATCCATTGTTTCGCGCTCCCTCACCAAGGCAGCCAAAACCCGCGCTTTACCTGGCTCATAATTAGCCTTTCCATAAGCTGTCCAATAGTGGTGCCTGGTTAAAAAATTAATCTGGAGTTCGAGCCATGCCTTATCGCCGAGGTCTCTGCCCAAATTGATCAATTCCTGACGAAACGTCTGGGCTATTTGGGTGTATTCCGGTCCGCCGAGGTAGGAGAGATCGGCGTCGCAAAGTATGCGCTCCAGCTTACTCTCCGCTGATTGTGGCAACTCGGTACGCGCTATCATACGGGCTATGACTGCAATATCAGCTGGCGAAAATCCAAAAAAAGGAAGGTCTTTTTCAACCTTTTCGATACCAGCTTTTTCATGGTGTACGGTAGAAAACAGAAAACCACAATCATGGTAGGCTGCTGCGGTAATAAGCAATTCAAGCTCCCTGCCTTCCACGCCACTATCAAATGCAATAAGCTTTGCTTCCGCCAAAACATGCCGCGTATGATCTAATGTATGATAGGTGAGCAAGGGATTTGACACCAGGTCGAGTTGGCTCAGAATAAAATCAATGGCTGCTGAACTGTTCATGGACGGGGCAAATTAAATTAAAAAACGAACAGCGCGGAAATTTAGTTGCAAAGTAGGCCAAATCATCAGATGTGCTGACGAACCAATTCTCAATCCTGCTTTGAGAATTTTCATTTCTTTTTCTTCTTCTCCTTCTCAATCTTTTTTTGCAGGCGCTTATTACTCGCCGCGAGTGCATCTTTGGCTGCGGTGGTTTTCGCTTCTCTTCGCTCCACGGCTATTTCGCCCGATTCGATGAGCTGAACGATTTCTTCAATCATCGCATCTTGATCGTCGGCGGTAGGATCGTACTGCGATTTAAGATCAGAGCCGAAGAGTTTGGCCATCCCTTGCCACATAAATGCAGTGAAACCACTCCGCAGCTCACGGATGAGTTCGTAGCTGGTTTTTCCGGTCTCTCGATCGATGAGTTTGATTAGAATCCGGCCTTGGCTCATCGATAATTTTTTGAGCTCGCCTTCAAATTCAGCTTTTAGATCGGCTTCGGCTTGATCGAGGTATACTTCTTTTTCGACGGTTGTTTCGAGCAGCGCCATTTCTTCTTCGTATGCCTTGAGCAAATCTCCCGCCACCCGGGCGTAAGGATAGGTCTTGATCACCCGCCTGTAGAGCTTGGAATACTCGCGTTGGTAGCGCTTGCTGCGCGATCGGCGAATACTCGAGACGTCGGCTGGAGCGAGGGTAACTACAGGAATGGTATCGCCATCTACTACGATACTTTCTACCACATAACTACCCGTGTAGCCCGGGGTTTGCATAGGCGTTTGCGCCAAAGCAAGCATCGGAAAAAATGTGCAGAAAAGTAAAAGGAAACGCATATCGATAGAAACGCAGCTAGCGAAGCAATTGTTATACCAATACTGTAAAAGCGAAGGCTGCGGCTTAGGCCAAAACCTGCTTTACCTTATCAGCAGCTTCCTGGAGCAATACGGCCGAGTGAACCTTTAATCCCGAATCGTCGATAAGTTTTTTGGCTTCTTCGGCATTGGTGCCTTGCAGACGCACAATAATCGGCACTTTAATGTCTCCAATATTCTTGTAAGCATCTACAATGCCTTGCGCTACTCGATCGCAACGCACAATACCTCCGAAAATATTGACCAAAATAGCTTTCACTTTCGGGTCTTTCAAGATGATTCGGAATGCGGTTTCTACCCGCTTGGCATCGGCTGTACCACCTACATCAAGGAAATTGGCTGGTTCTCCACCCGAAAGCTTGATAATATCCATCGTGGCCATGGCCAGACCTGCACCGTTGACCATGCAGCCCACGTTGCCATCGAGCTGCACGTAGTTCAGTCCTGCTTCCCCGGCTTCCACTTCCGTTGGATCTTCTTCCGAAAGATCGCGCAGAGCGGCGTAATCGGGGTGACGGAAAAGAGCGTTTCCATCCAAGCTCACCTTCGCATCTACAGCTATAATGCGGTCGTCAGAAGTTTTGAGTACAGGGTTAATCTCAAATAAACTGGCGTCGCAACCTATGTACGCGGCATAAAGCGCTTTCACAAATGCCACCATTTCTTTGTTTGCTTTTCCCGACAGGCCGAGATTAAAGGCAATCTTACGGCATTGGAAATCGCGGATACCAATAGCCGGATCAATCTCTTCCTTGAAAATTAAGTGGGGCGTTTTTTCAGCAACCGACTCAATATCCATACCACCTTCGGTAGAATACATAATAGCAACGCGGCCTATGGCTCGATCAAGCAGTACCGACATGTAAAATTCTTTTGGTTCAGACGCGCCCGGGTAGTAAACATCTTCGGTGATGAGCACCTTACTAACCTTCTTGCCTTGGGGCGGGGTCTGTGGGGTAATAAGCTGCATGCCGATGATACCACCAGCCACTTCTTCCACCTTATCCATGCCTTTAGCCAGCTTAACTCCACCGCCTTTGCCACGGCCACCTGCGTGAATTTGAGCCTTCACTACAAACCACTCCGAACCTGTCGATTCATTCACTTTCTTGGCTGCAGCCAATGCTCCGGCAGCCGTATCGGCAACTAAGCCGCGCTGGATAGCAACACCAAAAGATTCGAGAATTGATTTACCTTGATATTCGTGGAGGTTCATAGGGGTAACTTTTTTATTCGCCGCCAAAGGTAAGCACCCAAGCCAATATCTGAAACCAAGCCAGACACTTTACTGAAATTCGGCATAGAATTGGCAATTGCCCAGTCCAATCGAAATTTTACAAAACACCTTGTAGCTTTTTTAGGTGTATTTTCGTCCCGCTATTTATGACCCTGAGACTATACTTTTTACTCGCCTTAATGGCAGCGATTTTCGCAACAAATTTAAGCGCCCAAGGTCTCCGCGGGGTAGTTATAGATCAAGAAGGAAAGCCCCTCCCCTTTTCGACTATTTACGTAAGTGAGACCGGTTCGGGCGGAATCAGTAATGAAAAAGGGCAGTATGAACTTCGGCTCCTACCCGGCAAATACAATATCGCTTTCCAATTTTTAGGCTATAAAACCGAGCAGATTTCGGTTACCATTGGCGACGAGTTTCTCACGCGCGACATCATCCTTCAGCAGCAAGCCTACTTGCTCAATGCTGCGGAAATTGAAGGAGGTAATGAAGATCCAGCCTATAAAATAATGCGCAAGGCTATTGCGAAAAGCAGCTACCACCGCCAACAAATAGACAGCTATACTTGCGAAGTATATCTCAAAGGAGGTGGCCGACTGGTGAAAGCTCCCTGGTTTGCCCGCAAGATGCTCGAAAAGGAAGGAATTGATACTTCCGCCACATTTGTAACGGAGTCGGTATCTAAAATCAAGTACACCAGGCCAGGGCATTATGAGGAAGAGGTGATCAGCATCCGCTCCACAGGCGACGATCAAAATAGTAACCCTACGAACTACATCAACTCTTCGCTCTACGAGCCAAAAGTAGCAGGTATTATCTCTCCTTTTTCGCCCAAAGCATTTGCCTATTATAGGTTTCGCTACCAGCGCACCTTTGCCGATCGGGGTTATCAAATCAATGAGATAAAAGTAATACCACGCAGCCGGGGCGAAGACGTTTTCGAAGGGACCATATTCGTAGTAGAAGATTTATGGTGCATTCACAGTGCGGCGTTGATTATTAATGTGCAGAGCATCGTTATAGACGTTCACCAAGTATTTGCCCCCGTTTCGGAAAAGGTATGGATGCCGGTTTCGCATAATTACGAAGGCCACGGAAAAATCTTGGGCTTCGAATTCGAGTTTCAATACCTGGCTGTCATTCGCGATTACGCCATCGTAATCAATCCCGATCTCGCGCTGGAATTTACCGTAATCGACGAAAAAGCGGAACCAGACCTTGCCGCCGATATCTCAAAGAATTCCGCAGACACAGTTAGAGCCGGAAAATTAATGCGCGGCGAAGACCTTACAGCAAAAGACCTCCGAAAGCTGATGAAGGAATACGAAAAAGAAGAGCGCAAAGACGTCAATGCCCCGCAGTTGGAAGAAACCCGAGATATGAAGATAGACTCGATGGCCAGTAAAGTCGATTCGGCCTACTGGGCCTTGTTGCGGCCTGTGCCGCTCACCGACCGCGAAATAAAAGGCTATGCTGTTTTGGACAGCATCTCGATCGAAGAGCGCAAAAAACGGGAAGGCGATACTTTGAATACAGGGAAGGGAAAGTTTAAAATTTACGACATCGTGATGGGCAACACCTACAATTTGGGGAATGATAATTACCTCGAACTGGTGAGCCCTCTAACATCGATATATTTCAATACGGTAGATGGCTGGAATTTGGAATACAAAATGCGCTACTTCAAGCGTTTCGATGCCAATCGACGGCTGGAAATTTCGCCAAAAGGGCGCTATGCGTTTGCTCGAAATAAATTGATGGGCACTTTATCGACCGAGTACATCTACGGATCTGGTCTCCAGAAAAACGTAATCAAACTCAATGGGGGTTATTATTATAGCCAATTCAATCCCGAAGAGCCCATTAGCCAGTTTACCAACAACATTTCGAGCCTCTTTGTGGAGCGTAATTTCATGAAAGTGTACGACCGTAATTTTGTGGAAGCTTATTGGCGATTTAAGCCATATCACAATGTTTATATTACCACCAAGGTAGATTACAGTCAGCGGGTTCAGACATTTAACAATACCGATTTCGTATGGTTGGAAAACGAAAAACGAGATTACACGCCGAATACTCCCGTCAGTGCCGAACTTTCAAATACGGCTTTTGACCAATCCGCGGCCTTCAAAACGTTTTTAGAAGTAAACTATAGGCCAGGAGCGCGCTACGGCCGCCGGGGGGAATCCTATTACCGCACCAATCGTCCGCCAAGCCTAAGTTTCCGGTTCGAAAGTGCTATTCCCAATGTGCTGGATAGCGATATTGAGTACCAATTGATCAATTTCGAGTTTAAGCACTTCGTCGATTTAAACCTTTTTGGGAGAATTGAGTATCGCGCCGAAATAGGGACCTTTATTAATGGCGAAAACATGGAGTTTCCCGATTTCCGGCATTTCATGGGCAACGAAACCGCCTTCACCCGATTTGCTCAAATGAGCGGCTATTCCATTGCGCCTTATTACCTTTATTCCACCCGCGATAGCTACCTTTCGGGGTATTTCAACTATGAATTAAGGCAGTTTCTTTTTACCAATATCCGCGCTTTGCGGCTAACCGGTACTAAGGAGAACATCAATGTGAATTACCTTTGGACTCCAGAAGCCAATCACTACACCGAAGTGGGCTATAGCCTCGATAATCTATTTCGATTTTTTCGGATAGATGCCACCGTGGCCTTTGAAGACGGCAAGTACAGCGATTTCCGCATTCAGCTTGGAATCACTTCCGATATCGTGAGCTTTGATTAAAGGCTTGGGCTTGATTGTACTTTAGGTTTCTGAACTCAGATTAATTCGAAATTGTTACATTGCTTCCCATTAATCAAAATTTGTTTACAATGGGACTAGTAGGAGCATTAGCCATGGTAGTAGGTTTTATCCTTGCAATTGGCCTTTTCGCAAAGTTTATGGGAAACAAATCGAAGCGCAAGCGCAGATAAAGGCTAAGTGAGTTCTCTCAAAATTTTAAAAAGCCTCATTGAGAAGCTCCTCTTATCTTTGCCTCCGCAATGATTAAAGCCCAAGGCCTCACAAAATCGTACGGACCGCTGCAGGTGCTCAAAGGAGTGAATCTCGAAGTAGCCGAAGGGGAGATTATCTCTATCGTGGGCGATTCGGGTGCGGGAAAAACAACCCTGCTACAAATACTGGGAACCCTCGACAAGGCCGATGCCGGAAGGCTGGAAATTGGCAATCAAAACATTAGCCAACTCAGCGGGAGTAGCCTCTCGGCTTTTCGCAATAAACATATCGGGTTCGTATTTCAATTTCACCACCTACTCAGCGAGTTTACGGCGCTCGAAAATGTGTGTATTCCAGCATTTATTGCCGGTATCGGCAAACGGGAAGCGGGTCTAAAAGCCACCGAATTATTGGAGCGCCTGGGTCTTGGCGACCGCATTAACCACAAACCCGGCGCACTGTCGGGCGGTGAGCAACAGCGTGTGGCCATTGCACGAGCCTTGATCAATAAGCCATCCGTAATTTTTGCCGATGAGCCTTCCGGCAACTTGGACTCCAAAAACGCCGGCTTCCTTCATGATTTGCTCTTCGAATTGCGCGATGCCTTTCGGCAGACCTTCGTAATAGTAACCCACAATCCAGAGTTAGCACGCATGGCCGATCGCACCCTTACGATGGTCGATGGTAAATTTGCTGCACCCATAGCCCGAAGCATTGCCTAAATCGATCGACGTTGGCGAACTGCTGCGCAAAAAAGCCGACCAGTACAATGATCTGAGTTTTATTGGAACCGATCCCATTCAAATACCCCATCGGTTTTCACGGCGCGAAGACATTGAAATCGCTGGATTTTTAGCCGCTGTAATTGCCTGGGGGCAGCGCATCACCATTATCAACAATGCCAATAAAATGCTCGCCTGCATGGACGAAGCACCTCACGATTTCATTACCAATTTCTCCGATGCCGATCTCAAACCCCTCAGCCGGTTTGTGCATCGCACCTTCAACGGCGACGATTGTCTCAGCTTCATTCACGGGCTGCGGCGGGTTTACCAAACCCACGGTGGGCTTGAAACTTTACTGCGAAAATCATTTGCCGAAGAGCCGCAATATCCCGGCCGTGGATGGACGGTTTTTAAAGAAGCCTTTTTCGATGGCCCCCACCTCCCGCGAAGTCAGAAACACCTACCCAACCCCGCTACAGGGTCGGCCGCTAAGCGCATGAATATGTACCTGCGCTGGATGGTGCGGAGCGACAGCCGAGGCGTGGATTTTGGAATCTGGAAATCCTTTTCGCCCGCCGAGCTCTACATTCCACTCGACGTGCACACCGCCCGGGTAGCAAGGAAACTCGGCATTTTGCAGCGCAAGCAAGACGACTGGAAGGCCGTAATTGAGTTGACCGACCGCCTGCGCGAAATCGAGCCAACAGATCCTGTAAAACTCGACTTCGCTTTATTCGGATTGGGAGCGTTTGAGAAGTTTTAGAAAACTGCTAATTGATCCCAATTCGCCTTGTTAACCCAAAACGAGCTACCTTCTTAATTAATAGAAACCAGCTCTATTTCAAACGTGAGCGCCTTGCCGGCTAAAGGGTGATTGGCATCGATCGTAATGGAATCTTCGTCGCTTGCAGTAACGGTTACCACCATTTCATGCCCATCGGGCGACTGAGAAACCAACTGTTGTCCCACTGCGGGTTTCAATTCTTCGGGTAGCTGCTTGCGGTCGATCTTTTGAATCATATCTTCATTTACTTCGCCGTAAGCTTGCGATGCTTCCATCCGCACTTTTTTGACTTCGTTTAATTTCATTCCTTCTACGGCCTCATCAAAACCGGCTATCATTTGCCCGGCGCCCACCACGAAGGCAAGCGGTTCGCGGCCTTTCGAAGAATCAAAAACCTCCCCATTGTCGAGCGTGCCAGTGTAATGCACACTTACTTGATCATTTTCCTTAACTATCTCCATAATGCTTGTAAATTTGGGGCAAAAGTATAAATACTTCGATTTTCAGCATCCTTTTTGGATGTTTCACTTAAATCCTTTCTTATGGAACCTCGTCAACGCAATCTTATTTTAACGGTCATTTTTAGTTTTGTTTTTCTCGTAATCCTCTGGCAAACCGCTACCGTCACTATACAATCGGGAGAAGGCGGAGTGTTATATCGCCAGTTCGATGACGGTACGGTTACCGATCAATATTACAACGAAGGGTTTCATCTGCTCGCGCCATGGAACCGCATGTATGTGTACAATGTGCGCACCCAGGAAGAAAAGGAGACCATGGAAGCCCTTTCGAAAAATGGTTTGACTATTCAAATGGAAATGTCAGTGCGCTATCGACCCGAGCAGCAGGCCTTGGGAAAGTTGCATCAAACTATCGGACTTGATTACCGCAATATAGTGGTGATGCCGGAAGTTCGTTCGTCGGCGCGAAATGTTATTGGCCGCTACGATCCAGAAGAATTGTATTCCACAAAGCGCGATGCAATACAGGAAGAAATCTTCACCGATGTGCAAACCCGATTAGCCACTAAGAATATATTTTTAGATGCCATTCTGATTCGTGGCATTGAGCTACCGGTGAATATTAAGGAAGCCATTGAGAAAAAATTGCGACAAGAACAGGAGAGCAAGGAATACGAATTCCGAATCCAAAAAGAAGAAAAAGAAGCCCAGCGCAAACGTATTGAAGCCACAGGTATCAAGGATTTTCAAGATATTGTATCGGATGGAATTTCCGATAAATTGCTGCGTTGGAAAGGTATTGAAGCCACACTCGAATTGTCAAAATCGACCAATTCAAAAGTGGTTATAATTGGTCAAGGCGATGATGGTCTGCCACTTATCCTTGGCGATAGCAAATAAGCATGGATTACTTTGCTATTTATAAGCCTTACGGAATGATCAGCCAATTTAGTCCGGAAGGCGAGCATCGCATCTTGGCCGAATTGGGCAGGTTCAAGAAAGACATTTATCCAGTGGGGCGACTCGACACCGACAGCGAAGGGCTGTTGGTACTCACCAATGATACCCGATTAAATGCCCGGTTGCTCGAGCCACGATATGGGCACCTGCGCTGCTATCACCTGCAGGTGGAAGGGGAGTCGAGCCAAAAAGCTGTGGACGAATTGAAGAAGGGCGTGAGCATTACCATCAACGGAAAGCCTTTTCGCACCAGGCAGGCTGAAGCCAAAATACTCGATCCGACGCCGGGCCACCCCGATAGGGACCCACCGATTAGGGAGCGGAAAACAATCCCGACCCATTGGTTGGAACTCAAACTTTCGGAAGGAAAAAACCGCCAGGTGCGCAAGATGACCGCCAGCGTAGGTTTGCCGACGCTTCGCCTCATTCGTGTTGGAATAGAAGACTTAAAACTTGAGGGCATGGAGCCCGGCGAAGTGAAGCGCTACAGCTCCGCCGATATGTATAAGCTGCTTCGGATTTCTTGATTAGCGGGGTATTCGTTTATTTTACAGCCCCATGATAGGAAGATTTATTCGCTCCGCAGGCATTGTGATAATGTGCTTCATCTCTGCTTTTTTGGTGCTGCTCTTCTCGTGGATGCCCAAAGGGGGCGTTTATCCTTGGGTGGCGCATAAGTTTTGGGGGCCAGGGATGCTGTGGCTTGCCGGCGCAAAGCTGCATGTGAGAGGCGTTGAAAACCTCGATCAATCGGCAGATGCCGTTTTCATCTCCAATCATCAATCGCATTTCGATATTCCGTCCATTACTTCAGCCTTACCAATTCCACTGTATTTTATTGCAAAAAAAGAGCTACAGCACATTCCGATTTTTGGCTGGGGCATGTGGGCTATCGGTATGGTTTTCGTCGATCGCAACAACCGCGAGAAGGCTTTAGCTTCGATGCAAAAAGCTATCAGAGCGATCAAGAAAGGCAAGTCGATACTCAGTTTTCCGGAAGGAACGCGCTCGAAAGATGGAGAAGTGAAAGCCTTCAAAAAAGGGAGTTTTCATTTGGCCAAGTCCGGCTTGCTCGAAATGGTTCCCATTGCTGTAAGTGGCACCCGCGATGTGCTTGCACCTGGCGGGAAACTCAATCGGGGAGTGGTGGTGGTACAAGTGGGTCGGCGCATAACCCGAGCCGAAGTGGAGAGCCGCAGCATAGCAGAATTGGCCACCTACGCCAACGCGCGAATTGGCGAACTTAAATTCATGGCCGATGCCGAGTTGCTTAGGATAAAGAAGGAAACAAAGTAATATTGCAGTCTAAATAGTACCGGAATGGGTAGAGCATTTGAATTTCGAAAAGAGCGCAAAATGAAGCGCTGGTCCAAGATGAGTAAGACCTTTACGCGCTTGGGCAAGGACATTGTGATGGCCGTGAAAGAAGGTGGACCCGACCCCGATTCCAACTCAAAACTGCGCGCGGTAATTCAAAACTGCAAGGCCGAAAATATGCCAAAAGACACCGTGGAACGCGCTATCAAAAAAGCCAGCGGCAAGGATCAGGAAGATTATAAAGAAGTGGTATTCGAAGGCTATGCGCCGCATGGAATAGCTATTCTGGTGGAAACCGCCACCGACAACAATACCCGAACGGTGGCCAATGTGCGCAGTCATTTCAATAAATGCAACGGAAGCATGGGCACTTCGGGTTCGGTAGAATTTATGTTCGAGCGCAAATGTTTCTTTAAACTCTCCGCTCCGGGCAGGGATTTAGAAGAACTCGAATTGGAATTGATTGATTTCGGAGCCGACGAAATTTTTGAAGACGAAGACGGCATCATGGTTTACGCCCAATTTGGCGATTATGGAAATCTTCAGAAAGCCATTGAAAGCCTGGGCACGGAAGTAATTAACTCCGGCTTCGAGCGCATACCCATGGATACCAAGAAACTCTCCGCCGAGCAGGAAGCCGATGTGGATAAACTCCTGGAGCGCCTGGAAGAAGACGATGATGTGCAGCATGTGTTTCATAATATGGCGTAAAAACAGGCTTTACGAGCCAGCGAAGCCGCTAACACAGCGAAGTTGATAAAATTACTCTCGTCCAGGCAACTTCCCGATTTTTGATCGTTCATCGGTTAAATACTTTCTTTCAGCGTAGAATTTTGTACATTTGTGGCGAAGAAAACGAAATCGGCTTTTCTACGTGCTGAGTTGAGTTTCACACCTTTAGTTTATGTCTGTTTTTAACACATTGCATCGTCCTACTTTGACTTTTCTATCAAACCACAAGTTTGCACTAATTCTTACGCCCATTATGGTGGTTGCACTTTGCAACGGCGCACATGTTCTGGCGCAGCGTGGGCCGGGAGGGGTGAGTACCGAAACACCAGCTTTTCCTCTTGCTCCGACCCAAAGCACCTGTCGCTTATGGTTGGATGCGAGCTCTCTAACCAGCTTGGCCGATGGCGACGATTTGACTTCTTGGACGGATATGAGTGCATCCGCATTGACCGAAAATGCTTTCCCTGGTGCCTTAGCGCCATTCTTCCGCGATGATCCTGCTTTTTCGATAAACGGATATCCCGTAGTTACTTTCGAAGATGGTCGTTTCCTGCAGCTTGCTACCAGTACAGATCTAAATATTGGGGGTATTGCGAGTACCAAAACTGTAATATTTGCCTTTCGAACTTCGGATGACGTAACGACCAAACAGATTATCTATGAAGAGGGAGGAACGGTCAGAGGATATAACATCAGCATTCATAATGGTAATATTTACTTAGGCGCTTACGATTTCGACCACAATGATAACGACGGTAGTCCGCCGAGCACCAACGACACTCCAGCTTGGGGCTACTCATACGTATTTGAGCCCATCGCTGCAAATACAACGTACATCCTCTCCACGCAATTTTTTGCTCAGAGTTGGGGACCCCCCCAGAATAATTCCAATTACTTTCTTCGAGGCACCCTAAATGGCTCCATCTTCGATATACTTACTTTGGGTTCCACTTTTAACGCTTACACGAGCACAACCCCAGATGTGAATTTAGGTATAGGCACCTTGGCACCTCACCCTGACCCAATCGGAATAGGAGCCATCAATAATGGTATAGTGGATAAGGATGCAATAAGTACCGGGAGCGGTAATTTTCCGTTCAAAGGAAGACTCGCCGAAATCTGTTATTGGAATGATTTCCTTACGGAAACCGAGCGCATCATTGTTGAGAATTATCTGGGAGCGAAATATTTTGCCAATTTCACAGTAAACGATAAGTATCAGCATGAAGTGAACTATGGCAGCGATGTAATAGGTATCGGACAAGAGACAAACGACCCCTTGAATCGCCATAATTTAAGCAAGGGGAGAAATCCGTTTGCGATTGAGCTTGCAAATGTCAATTTATTCACAGCCAACGATCAATACTTTTTAACAGGTCATAACGGAGGAAATCTAACATATTCTGACGCCAGTGTTCCATTCGGATCACCTAATATTCAAAGATTGGAGCGAATATGGAGAGTTGACAGACGAAATTTGAATACTCCTGCAGCCAATATTCCAATAGTTAAATTTAGGGTCAACACAGCCGACTTGCCTCCAGCACCAGCCGGCTTCAGCAAATTAGTACTTCTGGTGGATATCACAAATCCCAACTTTCCAAATTTTTCTTTAGCAAATACAGAAGTCAGAGAACTGCAGAATATTGGGGGAGGATTTTATGAAATCTCAAATTACGGCATTGCGGACAATCGATTTTATACTTTTGGTTGGGCTCGCCCAGAAGTGAACTTTGTAAGATTCAATTCAACTACTATTGAAAACAATAGCGCTATCCCTACAAACCTTTCTGGACCTAATACAGCCGTTCGACTTAATTATCGACCTCATCCTACTTCTCCGATAACTAAAGTGGACTATTCCTTTCAACCCGCAACCGCTCTAAGGTATGACGACTTCAACTATACTGACGCCACTCAAGCTAGTGGATTAACTTTTCCCGCAGCTTCACAATTTGCAAATATTCCCTGTACCAGAATTAACGATACTCTCGAAGAAATACCGGCAGTTGAATTCTTTCAAATTGTTCTGCTCAGCGGCTTGAATACAACAACAAACCTCATAATCGGTGAGCGCGATACTCTTAACTTCTTCATTTTTGATAATGATGCATCTCCTCAAGTATCATTTGACCAGTTCGAGAGTGTAGTAAATGAGCCTGCAGTCGGTTTCGTGAACTTTCCAGTGGCTGTGCGAAAATTTGGTCCAGATTCAGTGGTAAGTATGCAAATTTCGTTGGAATTAGTAGGTACCACAGCCGTTGATATTGCAGTCCTGCCGAATGAAGTCGATTACAGTTTTATCGGACCTATTACAATTAATTTTGGAGCGACAGAATCATTCAAAACTTTCCCAATTCAAATACGAAGTGATCTTATTGATGAGGATGATGAATTTATTGTTCTCAAAATTACGAATGCCGTTGGAGCTAGTTTCGACAATTCAATACTAGAACATAAGATCACTATTACTGATGAAGATCCAGAGCCAGTAGCGTCCTTCTTTCTAGCAAATCAGGATGGCCTGGAAACACAGGGTTCACCCTTAGTTGTGTTGACCTTAGATCGTTATTCTTCGAAAGATGTAGAAGTAACTTTTGATATCAACGTCGGCAATGGAACCCCTCCGGCAACGCTCGGAGCCGACTATGATGGAGCTACTTCTGGGGTGGTACAATTCCAACCTTTTGATGTGGAAGGTTTTCTGGGTCCGTTTACCGTTTACAGCGACGGGAACGCTGAAGCCAATGAGCAAATCGAATTTCAACTTACGGGCGCTACAAATGCCACTATCGGTTCTGCTCCTATTCCGATTACGACGTACACCATTGTTGATTACTCTCCCTTTGAAAACAGGGGTGCTGCTGGAGTTGGAAAAAACGTGGACAATATTGTTTGGATAGATCCAAATAGGATGACCGGATTAGGAGTTAAAACCAGTTTAACGAATTTTTCCCCGCAGCCAATCTCCATCAATAGATACACAGCCGATGCAAATCGAGCTAGTTTGGTATCTTCAACACAGCTAAACTCTAAGCAATCAATCGATTTTAATGGCAGTTCAACCGTAGGCTCAGCGCACTGCTATCAAATTGCTAACAGCTCCAGAATTAATGCCGCGGGCTTTACCGATACCCTTGCGTATTTTTTTGTATTCAGGCCAGATGTGGTACCCACGGCACTTGCTACAAACACGCAAAGTCCGACCACAGCTTTTACGCGCTTGATTTACGAGCAAGGGGGAACAACGAGAGGCACTTCCGTATATCTTTATAACGGATTTCTTTATTTCCATGCTTGGAACGACAACGCCGATGGTGCTGAATCTCCTTGGGGTTATGACCAAGGCCTAGCCAATAATGCCGATAGAGTCGCATCATCCACTTGGGCTCGCTCTGCACAGGCAATTGTTGCAAACGGAGAATATGTGGTATCATGCCATTATGCCAATGGTTCAAATGAGCCTTTGATGGTTTATGTAAACGGTAGAAAAGGCATTATGAGCAGCAACATCACGGGGCCCAACAGCGTTGGCAGATTGTATGGTCACACAGGCAATATTGGGCTCGGTGCAGTTGCCGACAATACGCGCTTTCACTTCACCACAAACGGCGGAAGCACCCGAATTGCTGCTTTTGACGGCAAATTGGGAGATTTCATCATCTTCCACGAACATGAATTGAATGAATCGCGCAGAGTAATTGTCGAAAATTACCTTTCTGCTAAGTATAATATCCCGCTCGACAATGCCGATACCCCACAGGTTTTTGATCTGGCTTTTGCGGATAACAACACGACTTTGAATCCCGATTTCAACATAGAAGTGGCCGGACTCGGAAGGCTATCGCCAGCTGATGCCCACGGTGACGCTCAAGGGCCTACATCCATACTCCGCGTGAAGAATTTAATCGCTACCGCACCTGAAGCCTACATGGTTTGGGGTACGGACGGGCGAGCGCTAACTAATACGTATCCCTGGAGCTATCACAATGGGCAGCTACCACCTGGTATCGAAGAGCGCTCCGGCCAGCTTTGGAAGGTTTTTGAAAGCCCGATAAACGGCGTCACGAGCGCAGATTTCTATATCCGGTTCAATACTTCTGCGAATGCCAGCAATATTGACAATAATACCAACTTATTAAAGCTGCTTACACATACAAATACAGACCCCGATAACTTTTCGAATGCCACTGTTTATAATCTAAGCGCTTACGGATCAGGCGCTGTGGCGCAATTCAATAATATCCCCGTCACCAACGGCATGTACGTCGCCCTCGGAAATACAAACCCTATAACCAACCAAAATACGGTTCTGCCCATCGAGCTACTCTTCTTCCGCGCTCAACTCGCCGATGCATCTGTTCAACTCAACTGGGCTACTTCGACAGAAATAAACAATGAGCGATTTATCGTGGAGCGCGCAGGTGGCGATCTGCTTTGGAAACCAATCCTGGAACAAGCCGGAGCAGGACACAGTACAACGCGCTTAGATTACAACGATGCCGACCGCCAGCCGTTGACGGGTATCTCTTACTACCGGTTGAAGCAAATTGATTACGATGGAGCTTTTGCATACTCCGATGTGGTTTCTATCATTAATCAAAATGGGAATAAGGATGAATCATTCTTATACCCGAATCCTACTAACATCGGAAAAGTTTTTGTTCATGTTTCTAAAGCCCTGGCAGAAACGGACGTGATATTGGAAGTTTATGATCTTGCTGGTAAACTCTTAAATCAAGAATATTTCGCCGAATGCCCTTCCGTTATTGAAGCATCTTTGGAAGGATTAGGACTTGGGGTTTATATAATCAGACTCCGCTCAGTTAAAGGAACCGAGAGCTTGAAAATAGTGGTTCAGTAAGGAATCGTTCAAAGCGATTGTCAGCTCGATTGATTTCTCGACGAGATGAGCGAAATTGTATCGACGGGTGTTCCGAACAGTCACGATCCGGTCAGCTCGAGTGATTTCACGACGATAGGAGTGAAATTGTATCGACTGACGTTCCGAAGAGTCACGAGCCGGTCAGCTCGAGTGATTTCACGACTGGAGGAGTGAAATTGTATCGAGAGCCGTTTTGTACTGTTCGGTCATCTCGATAGAAATTAGAGGCCGTTCAGATGGTCGTTTCTGTGATT